>ONAJ01000022.1 GCA_900315775.1 uncultured Prevotella sp. | reverse complement strand
GGTGCAAGGACAGTGCAAACCGAATGCAGAAAGCTTGCTTTATGCTGAGGTGCAGCCTGTCCTCGCGGTGCAATTATCTCGAATTGCACCGCAAAGGTATGGCAAGAATTTCATTCCCACAAGAAGGCACTTTTTGGTGGGATAGTTACCAAAAAGTAGGAATTGTGATGTTATCGACCTTCTGCGAAAATGGCTTTAACTTAGATTAACTAAGTATAATATGGTAATTGAGTAACTATTAGTTACCTTTGCCGTGTAATCACATAAATAGTAAATAGTTAAATAGTAAATAGTATGTCCGATATCAAAGCAGAATATTTGGCCTGTCCTATCAGGCAAGTAGTGAGTCGTTTTGGCGACAAGTGGTCTATGCTGGTGCTCTATATGCTTCATACCAGCACGACTGGTGTGTCGCGTTTTAATGAGATTCGTCGTCTGATGACGGACTGCTCCCAAAAGATGCTCTCGCAGACACTGAAGAATCTGGAGCAGAGTCACCTTGTTCATCGTGAGGTCTATCCGGAGGTTCCTCCACGAGTGGAGTATTCCCTCACAGAGACTGGCAAATCACTCATGCCAGCACTCACCGCTCTGATTGCTTGGGGCAAAGAACATTTCAATGAAGTAGTAACAGATTAACATTATGGAATGGAGATAGCATACAAAGACATTCACGAATTCAAGAAGGCCGAGAACACCAGCCCGATGTTTATCACAAGTCTTTGGACATGATAGAAATCGCCACCGCTCCCCTGGCGGAAGCCAGCCCCCTCGTTAGGGGGCTTCCGTGTAGCAGGGCCTGCCATGTGCATCATAAATAAAGGTGTTGCGGAATCCAAACATGGGTTTCATGCCATAGACGGAGGTTGTCACCGTCAGCTCCTCTTTGTATTCTGGTACACGGATAATTTCCACCTGGCGTGTAGCTAATAGCTGTGCCATGTTCTGCTCCGTGAAGTACTTCTTTACGCCAGGCTCTGAGTCAATCCACATCTCTGAGCAGTCCTGCATCATCTGGAGTGCTGAATAGAGTTTCTGCCTTCCTTCGCTGTCGCAGGTGCTTGTTGTTACTTTGTATTTTAAGCTGTACATATTCTAATCTATCTTTTTAATAACTTTTGCTGGGTTGCCGCCAACTACCACATTGTCGGGCACGTCCTTCGTCACTACAGCGCCTGCAGCAACTACGGCATTCTTGCCTATGGTTACACCGGGACAGATAATGGCACCTATGCATATCCATGCATTCTCCTTTATCGTTACTTTACCGAAATGAAATAGGTTGTGCCTGTCATGCAAGTCGTGGTCAACTGTCGTAATCTTGACCTCCGGACCTATCAAAACATTGTCTTCTATCACTACCCTCCCAGGAGAGAGTATGGTAGCTCCCTTGTTGATGGTTACATTCTTACCAATAGTCATCCTGCATCCACAATCGCAATAGAACGGAGAAACAATGGCAACGCTATCGTCAACCTCACAGCGGAATAGTTCTTCCAGCAGACTCTTGTAGTCTGGATCTGTGGGCTTCTTGGACGAAATCTTCAGACAGAGCTCATGACTTCGTATCATCTCTGCCTCAACATTACGCATACGTGGGTCTCTCTTGTCGCCTGCCCCGGTGGCATCAATTATGTCAAACATACTGTTAATCAATCACTTCAATGTAAAAACTGAACGGACGAAAACCGTCATTGCAGCTAATCATAGCACTCATGGGGTCCTTCATCCATCCGTCGTAGAAGTTACCTTCACCACGTGCGAGCGATTCCACAAATTCACGCATAGAGCCCCATGCAGAAGGACACATACCCTCAGGACATTGTCCGTTCTCGGATATCCATTGCTGACCCTCGGTCACATCACAGGTGTGTTCAATAGGGTTTTCATATTTTGCCATTAGGTCTGTATAGACGGTCTGACGAATGGCGGTGATTCTAACTTTTTTCATAGTTTTTTGATAAACAAAGAAGAGGAGTAAGAATAAATCTAACCCCTCTTCTTTAGGCGCTTCAGGATGGGCTTGAACCAACGACCCCCTGATTAACAGTCAGGTGCTCTAACCAACTGAGCTACTGAAGCAGAAACGCTGTTTCTTATTTTGCGGTTGCAAAGGTAATAGGTTTTTCTGAAACTACCAAACTTTTTTGCGCTTTTTTTCTCTTTTCCTTGTCTAAATACTCTTTTAACCCCTCTTATACCTCAATATATTTAGAAAGGTAGTAGTAGAAGAAGTAGAAAAGTGTACCGCTGACGAGTCCGGCAAAAGCGTCGATAGCATAGTGAGCCTGTATGTAAACTGTCGCAAAGAACATCAGTATGAAGAAGGGCAGCATGATATATACCAGTCGATGGTTCTTGGTGTGCCATGCAAGCCACATAAGTACGGTGGTGACACCAACATGTGAACTCGGGAATGCCGCAGTAGGGCGTTCTCCTGCTTCCTTGGCGGTTTCAACGAGATGATAGAAAAGTCCGTCAGCATAGCCCGGACTGGGCAGACACTCCTGGTTATAGCAGAAATAGTCGTTAAGCGCAGGGAAGGTGCCACGGGCAATCTCTTCTACTCCTACTGCCTTATAATAAAAGGTGGGTCCAACGACAGGAACGAGGTCGAAGATGACGTAGTAGGTGAAGAACGATGCCATAATGATGAACACGCAACGCTCAAACTCGTTGTTACGACGGAAGAGGTAATACAACGACACAATGGCTATGAGCGGATAGTAGCTGGCATAGCCTAAGTCCATAAGCTCGCTGAACACAGGACTCGTGATGTGCTGCGAGAAGAGCAAAGCAGGCTGACAGCCGAAAACCGACTGCTCCCATCCGGCAAAGATGTGGTCGAGGTTAGGCAACTGGCGGTTTAACTCATAGGTGTCGGGATACCACCAGGACAGTAGCGCCATCTGTACGCCGATACGAATGAAACGCATAGCCTTAGAAGGGTACATGCGGTAAACGCCCCAAAGGAGTAGGGTGGTGAAGAGTACTTCCATGCGACCTGAAATCAAGGCGTGTGGGTTCGTCATCGTGTCATACCAGATTAAAGTGGCAGCAAGGGTAACCACAAGGTAGATCATCACTACCCACTCTACTGCAAGAAGACCTTTCAATGGCTTCTTCTCTTTCTTGAAATAGTCTATAACCATTTGTTTTCTTTATACCAGTGAATGGCGCGACGCACTCCCTCTTTGAGTTTTACCTGAGGGCGATAGCCCAACTCTTCTATTGCGGGTGTGATGTCACAGCGCCAGTTACGTTGTTTCATTATATTATACTTGTCGTTGTTCAAGGCACTTATCTTTCCTGTGATGTGCGAGATGTGCTCTCCAAAGAAAGTTACAAGACGAAGAACCCACAGCGGTGCCGTTATGCGTATCCACCAAGGATTACCCAACTCCTTACGTATGAGGTCGCTGAAGGTGGAAGAACGGTACACCTCACCGTCGCTAAGGAAGTACGAGCGTCCGCTAATGTCACTCTCTATGGCAAGGAAGATAGCCTGAACGACATCGGTGACATATACGAAGGTGATGTCCTGGGGCTTGTAGCCGACGGCAAAGTCGGTGTGGTTCTTTATGCTCTTTGCCATAAGGAAATAGTCGCGCTCACGGGGACCATAGACGCCTGTGGGACGGAGAATGATGTAGGGTAGGGGGCTGGTGATAAGAAACTGTTCTGCAGCCAACTTGCTCTTTCCGTAGGCGGTATTGGGGCGTGGCGTGTCGCTCTCGAGGATTTCAGTGTAGGGCTGTTCCTCACGTACAGGACCATAGACACTAAGCGAACTTACAAAGACGAATTTCTTTATCGGCATCTTAAGCGCCAAAAGGGCATTGACGAGATTCTTCGTGCCTTCAGTGTTTATGCGGTAGAAGTCTTCTGTGTTGAGGCTCTTGGTAACGCCGGCAGCATGAACTACGTAGTCAAATGCTATGCCTTCGAGTTGCTTCTCCAACTGTTCCTGCGACGACAGGTTCAGTTCTATGAAGTGTATGCGTTCGTCAGTGAGCCACTGTCGCGAACTGCTTTTGCGCACAGCCACCCACACCTCCATATTGCGGTTCAGAGCCTCGTCAACTATGAAGCCGCCGATAAATCCGGTAGCCCCGGTTATTAGAATTTTTTCCATCGTCACCAGTTTATTCGGGCGCAAAGTTACGAAATATTTTCATAAAAATTTTGTTTGTTCAGATATAATTCTTAATTTTGTACAGTCTTGTATAACAATTAAATCATTTTGATTATGGGAAAAGGTCGTAATACAACCAAGAGGCTGACGAAGAAGCAGTTGACGGAGCTTTTGCAGGATTTCTTTACCCGTCATCCTCAGGAGACGTTTAGTTTCAAACAAGTTTTCAAGCAGCTGAGGCTTGATACACATCCCGTGAAGATGTTGGCAGTTGACATTATGGAGACTATGGCATGGGACGATTTCCTGTCTAAAGTGTCCGAGAATTCGTATCGCCTTAATCTTGGCGGTCAGACTCAGGAGGGTACCTTTATACGTAAGGTCAACGGCAAGAACTCCTTTATTGCCGACGGTTCCGACAAACCCGTTTTCGTTGCCGAGCGCAATTCCATGTTTGCCCTTAACGGCGACCGTGTTCAGGTAACCTTTATGGCACGTCGTCGTCATCACATCAAGGAGGCTATGGTGACGAAGATAATCCGTCGTGCCCACGACCAGTTCGTGGGAACCTTGAAGGTAGAGCGCGACTTTGCCTTCCTCGTTTCCGACAGTAAGATGTTCGCGCAGGATATTTTCATACCGAAGCGCAAGCTTAACAAGGGAAAGGACGGCGACAAGGCAGTGGTAAAAATTATAGAGTGGCCGTCAATGGAGAGCAAGAACATCGTCGGCGAGGTTGTCGATGTGCTCGGAAAGGTCGGCGAGAACGACACCGAGATGCACGCCATCCTTGCCCAGTATGGTCTGCCGTACAAATATCCGAAGGCTGTCGAGGAGGCGGCGAAGAAGATCTCCGGCGATATCAGTCCCGAGGAGATAAAGCGTCGTGAGGACTTCCGCGACGTCACCACCTTCACCATAGACCCCTACGACGCCAAAGACTTCGACGATGCCCTTTCTATAAGAGAAATAGTAAATAGTAAATTGTCAAATAGTAAATTATATGAGGTCGGTGTCCACATTGCCGATGTCTCTCATTACGTCAAGGAGGGCTCCATCATTGACAAGGAGGCGCAGAAGCGTGCCACCAGCGTATATCTCGTTGACCGCACTATCCCAATGTTGCCGGAGCATCTCTGCAACTACATTTGCTCGTTGCGTCCTGACGAGGAGAAACTCTGTTACAGTGTTGTCTTCGTCCTCGACGCAGAGGCAAAGATACAGTCGTGGCGACTCGTCCACACCGTCATTCGCAGTAATCGGCGTTTCGCGTACGAAGAGGTGCAGGAAATCCTTGAGAAGTATTACCGTACCGGAAAGAAAGAGGGCGACTATGCCGAGGAGCTCATCGTCCTTGATGCCCTTGCCAAGAGCCTGCGCCAGCGTCGTTTCGCTGCCGGTGCCATGAAGTTCGACAGCGCGGAGCTGCACTTCGACGTCGATGAGGACGGAAAGCCCATCCGTGTGTACTACAAGAAGTCGCTCGATGCCAACCAACTCATCGAGGAATTCATGCTCCTTGCCAACCGTCAGGTGGCAGAGAGCATAGGAAAGGTCAAGAAAGGTCAGAAGGCGAAGACCCTGCCTTACCGTATCCACGACCAGCCGGACCCGACGAAGTTAGACCGTCTGCGCCAGTTTGCCGCCAAGTTCGGCTACAAGGTGAAGGCGGACGGCTCGAGAAGTCAGATAACCAAGTCGCTGAACAAACTCATGGACGACAGCGAGGGGCGTCGCGAGCAGAGCGTTATCCAGATGGTGGCACTGCGCGCCATGATGAAGGCAAAGTACAGCGTTCACAATATAGGACACTACGGGTTGGCTTTCGACTACTACACCCACTTCACTTCGCCTATACGCCGCTATCCGGACACTATGGTCCACCGCCTGCTGACACGCTATCAGGACGGAGGGCGCAGTGCCAACCGCGACCACTACGAGGAACTTTGCGAACACTGCAGCGACCAGGAGCAGACCGCACAGCAGGCAGAGCGCGACTCCATAAAGTACAAGATGGTAGAGTACATGTCACAGTTTATCGGCGACGAGTTCGATGCCCACATCAGCGGCATCACCTCTTACGGCATCTATGCTGAGATAGACGAGAACCACTGCGAGGGAATGATTTCCATGCACGACCTTGACGACGACTATTACGACTTCGATGAGAAGAACTACGAACTTGTAGGTCGGCGTCACCACCATAAATATCAGCTCGGCGACCCCATCCGCATCATTGTGCGCAGGGCTAACGTAGAGCGACGGCAGCTCGACTTCGAACTGATAGACATGTAATATAATAAGGTGGAAATGTTAAAACCGAAAAAAATCCTGATATTCTCTTGGAGGGTATCAGGATTTTAAATACATTTGCACCCGAAAAATAACAACGAAAGGAAATGCAATCAAAGAACAAAAGAGCTTACGGGAAAAACGTTTATGTCTGCAAGTCGCAATGAAGTGAACTTGTAAGCATGCTGTTTCTCTCGTCGCAGTCTCATCGCAAGTGAGCTGACAGGGCGAATTGTGTTCTTTGACTTACTGATACATCCCCCTTAAACTCTTAAACTCTTTAACCCTTAAACTTGTTTATCATGAAAGTATCAATAGAATTTGTATTTCCGACGGACATCAACCCGTCATCAACCTATTATAAAAGTGATATAACCGTTACTCTCTCGTTGGGCAGAAAGCTCAAGATAAGCGATACATACTCATTCTTTATTTACAATCCCCAGTGGCTGCTGTTCGCCGACTCGCTGACAAAGACCCCCGAAACAGACTCGCGTAAGCGCACCGTGGCATATACCATGTCGGTGAGTGGAGCGTGGATTCCCGGTGACTATTTCCTGCTGGTAAGAAGCGACAGTGGCAAGATCTTCAGAGCCGAAGCCACCCTTACCGCCAACCACACGTGGAGAGTTGGAGATTTGCACCTTTTCACGGCCTTAAGCGATGAGGGCATTCTGTCGAATCCGCCTCACGGACGCCACAGAGAATGGCGCGAGCTTTTCACCCGCCCCGGGGCAGGGCAGCTGCGCCGCTGCGTAGTGGAGCGTCTCCGTGCTATGCAGTTAAACGCCTTGCGGGGTGAGATGCTTGAAAGTCCTTTGCGGCTAAACTATAATTTCATACTCACCCACAAATACGAGAGCGACAGTCCCTCGATGTTCTTCTTTCACCGTCTGTTGGGCTTCAGCCAGAATTGGAAGAATATAGACTGCAAGAAGATGTTCGACGTCACCAGCAACGACCCTTACGAGAATCTTCGCGAGGTGACTACGATAGATGACAGCAACGTCTTCGACCTCTTCAAAGAGCTTGCCGAGATGAAGGTCTATCATCTGTATAACCTCAGCGCCCTGAACGACTCCCACGGGAAGATTATCATGGGCAAACTCTTGGAAATAATGCCGGATGCTAACAACTACATGTTCCTGGACGGCACCAGACAGGAGGTTGACCAGCTGCTGGAGCAATATCCGTCGCTCCAGAAGAACTTCCCTGAGGAGAACCGCCTAAGCATAGAGCCGTTCAGCCCTGAGGAATTCTTCTTCCAACTCCTGAGAGCCATAGAACATTTCCACATCACCCTTAGCGAGGAGGCTATCGACAGCATCGGCAATACCGTAATGGAGGCTTTCCGCCGCGGAACCCTCGGCAACTGGGAGCTTAAAGACATAAATCACTATGTCCGTAATGTCGTTCAGCCTGCCTATGTCCGTAATCTTACAAGTCGGATAACGCTTCGCATTACCGGCTCTACAGACTACCGCCTTCAGCCGGAAGATGTCCCTACAGAGCCTCTTATGAACAATTATTCGCTCTACGACGACGCCATGAAGCAGCTTGACAGCATGGTGGGACTCCAAAGCGTGAAGCAGAGCATCGGCACCCATTCAAACCGTATGAGGTTCTATGCCGAGCGCAAACGACAGGGACTGAGGACAACAGCGCAGACAGCCTGTCATGCTATCTTTACCGGCAACCCGGGAACGGGAAAAACCACCGTGGCGCGACTGCTTGGAAAAATTTATCACTCCCTGGGACTGCTCTCCTCCGGCAATGTCATAACCATAGACCGTACGAAGGTGATAGGGCGCTATATCGGTGAGACGGAGGAAAATATGAAACTGGTGCTGGAAGAGGCGCGCGGCAACGTGCTCTTCGTCGATGAGGCATACACCTTCTACTCCGGTGACAACTCCAACGACTTTGGGCGTCACGTCATAGAAAGCCTCCTCACCGTCCTTACACAACCCAATCCCGACATGCTGATAATCTTTGCCGGGTACGAGACGGAGATGGACCGCCTGATGTCCATGAACCCCGGTCTTGTGGGACGTTTCCCGTATAAGTACCATTTTGACGACTATAGCGCCGACGAGCTGATGCTGATAGCTGAGCACCTGCTGGAGCAGGAAGACTATTTCCTCAGTGATGATGCCCGTCGTCTGTTACTGTCGAACATCGTCACCACCGTAAAGAACCGCACAAAGCATTTCGCCAACGCCAGGTGGATAGAGCATTACGTCCATGAAGGCATCATTCCCGCCCTTGCCGACCGCATTATGGTTCAGCAGCACGCTACTGACAGCGCAGCATACCAAAGGGTAGAGGTGCAGGACGTTGCGAAACCCTTTGAGCGTTTCAATCCTAAGATGATAGAACTCAAGCCCCGTCGTCAGGTAGGTTTTACCGCCTGACCACGGGGGCATATACCTATACTCCCGCCTACTCGGTGGGAGTTTTTGGTTACCACAGATAGTCATCGGCGTATCCGTCATACCGAGGTGGCTCGTTCCAGCCGTATCTCAGCATTGTTGACTCTATTATGTCTGTTATCTTCTTCTTGAGTCTCAGTTCGCCGTTCCTGTATCTATAGTAGTTGGAACGTCCAAGCTGTTCTATGAGACTCCTCTTTATCTGTTGTGCTTTTTCCATCGGAATGTCATCATAGAGCCGGGTCAGTCCTACAGGGAACCTTACCTTCTCGTCGCTCTTAAACATAGGACACATTCCGGCAATAACGTCATGGTTTCCGAGATTTACACTTTGTACAATCCTCGTTTTCTCGTTGACATACTGCTTCAGGATGTTTCGCAGACAATGTTCTCTTTTCTCACACTGCTCACTATAACATATTATATAGTTCTGAGCTTTTTCTTTTAGCAAATCTTCTGTAATCATAATTATTTTTCTCCTATTTTTAGGTTAAACTTTCTTTGCATACCATCCTCTGACTCCCTCTATGGCGCCATGTGCGAACCCTGCCTGTTTAAGTGCCGTGGTAAGCGACCTTAGCGTCGGCATGTCGGTGCTCTTAACGTGTTGTCGCAGTTCGTCCATCACGTCTGTAGCCTTTACGAAATTCTTCTTGTTACGCTCTGCCGGCTGGAAGTAGTATGTCAGTAACATTTCCGCAGTTTCTATGCGCTGATATGCTTTGTTATGTTCCTCCAGCTTTTTCTCTTCGTCCTTAGTAAGATAGTATTTCGCTCCGTTCTGCAGTTCGTCTATAGCCTGAGCATATAGCTGTTGGTAGTTGACGGGCGTTGCAGTGTCTATAACTCCTGACAGTTCACAACAGATATATCGCCTTGAACCGGTGGGGTCATTCAGTGGTTGAGTCTCATTTGTCGTTGCTATGAACGATGCCATACGCGGAGTCATAACATACTGGTCGCTACGCATACGTCTTACCTGCACCTCCTTTTCCGTGAGCAGTCGTTTTATCTTTGCTTGCTCACGGTCGGTTTTTGCATTATATTCGTCAATGTTTACCAATGCCATTCTTCCCAGCACCCGTTCTACTTGTTCGGCATTGTCCATCTTTACGTCGTCAATATAGTATTCCCGCAGCACCGGCGGAAGAATAGTTTTGCAAAATGTTGATTTATGCGTACCCTGACGACCTATTATCATCGGGACAAGTGAGTTGCCGAACGTCGTGTCACAGTTTAGCCATTGTGCCACCATAGCCAGGAACCAGCAGTGGAACATATCTTCCCATCCTTCGTATTTAGTGGGTACACGCCGTGCGAATTCCCGTATATAGTCGTGGCTCTTGCGCCACTTTCCACATCCTGCAAGAAACTCATGTATCGGATTGTAGTCTTTAATAAGCGTTGAACGCACATATAGTTCAACGTCTATCGACCACGCCACACTTACATCGAGCATCTGTTCAAAGGCTATCTTCCGCAATTCTCGTTCGCTAAGTTGACGCCATTGCAAATAACGTCCGTCGCGCTCCCTTACCTCCTCGGTACGTTTCAGCACATTGTACCTTACCTCGTAGCGCCGTTCAAAGAATTCGCGTACCCTGCGGGCTATACGTTCTTTCTCGTTCATACATGCCTGCGGTTTCCCCTTAGAAACCTTTCCGTAGATTGTCCTGAAGATTTTTCTTACGCTGTCTGCTCCTACGTTAACCGCAGGATGCCATAGGGTTTTCTGTACCGCGGTCTCCTCAGCAAGTCCGGACTGTCGGCAGAGCAGCGCCAGTGTTCCGAGCATCTCTTCCCCGTCATTTCCGGTGTTGCTTATTATTCCCTTACCGTAAGTTTTTTCCATAGCCACCCTCATACAGGTATAAAAATCCTCACGTTCGCGTTCGCGCCGTTGCCACACAGAACTTTTGTCAAACGTGCCATCCTCATTTACGGCTGTTCCACGGTAATTTTCCAGCGTTCTCGTTTCGCTGTCAATGATTGTCATTGACTGTGCCGCAGGGTTATAATACGCTCCGCTGTCACTGCTGATACGACATCCACACGTCAACGACAGTTCTCTGCGAACAATACTACAGCCGCATCTTATCTCATAATATTGGGCTACCTGCTCCTGAGCTTTTCTGAGAAAAGACACATACTCATCGGCTCTCGTCGGAACGGTGCCCCCAGGTGTTACACATCTTACCAGCACTTTCAGCGTAGCACCCGATGCCCCTATGAATGCAGCCATTGTCTGCGGCAGTTGTATGAGGTCAGAGAATATCTCACTCCTCCTTTCAATATTCCTGCCGCAGTCTAGCGTCAGCACCAACAGTCCCGTAGGGGATAGAAAATCGCTGACGGATTTCCTTTTGAATGTCGATGAGAATACCAGATAAGGAAGTCTGTCTGCTGCAGAAAGACGACCATCGGTCTTTCTTCCGTTATAACAAGCATCAAGCGCTGCGTTGTAAGAGGCATTTGTGAGCCTGTCAGCCAGCTCTTTAAATTTCTGGCTTTTAATTTGCTCCATCACCATGTCAAGTTCTACACTCTGTGGCGTACCAAAATTTTTCTCGTTTGTCCGTACTTTAGTAATCTTCATTTTTCTTACCCTTTCTGTCTTTGGTTAGTTATTCTTTTTAAGAATTCCGTTGTCCTACCATACCACAATACAACAAAAATATACTGCACTTCCTGCACCTTCAGCACCTGACGGCTTATAACTACTTGTATTTCAGCACTATCACGTTTCTTTTATACACCGCAACAGCCTACACCTAACGAGCACCTGACTGACACCAAGCCACTTGTCCGGTTTTTTCTTTATTCGTTCGTACATTTAGTCCGGAGCCTCCGGACTAAATGTCCGGATAATCCGTGGTAATAGTCCGAAGGCACCGTGCTAACAGTCTGGAGGCTTCGTGGCGAGAGTCCGGCTACTCCTTGATGCGTAATTATCAGGTGTTGTGTAGGTGTAGCGTAGGTGCAGGACTTTTCTAAAATCCAAGATACAGGAACGCTCTTACAGACAGGATGTTACACAATATCGGGTGTCGGCGGTGCAGGAAGTGCAGCAGTTTTTTTATTATAGTGGCAGCAAGTCAAAGAACTCGGCTGCAAATTTACAACAACGACGCCCGCTTGTCAAGAGCAAAACGGGGGGTGTATTAAACCTAAAAATAAAAAATGTTAAAGTTAAGGGGTTAAAGAGTTAAGATGTTAAGCAATTAAGATGTCAAGAAGTTAAAAAAAGCGGGCGTGTCAAAAAAGACGCGCCCGCTTGTGTATAGGATATTTTGTTTTCTACTATTACTTAACCATGAACTTCTTGCCATCGCGAACAACGATACCCTTGTAGTCCTTACCTACCTTCTGGCCTGCAAGGTTGTAAGTAGCAGCGTTTTTAACAGTCTTAGTATTGTTAACCTCCTTGATAGCTGTTACACCTTCTGCGGGCTCGTTAGTAGCGACGATTTTCAGGTTAGCTACAGATGAATAGATATATCCACTACGTTCTTCTTCGTTGAAATAACCGATAGCGCAGTACAGTTCTCCATCTTTCGCGGTGTATGTGTCACCTTCGTCAGATGTTGCAATGACGAGAGTCAAACCATCTGTAATATTTGAGAATTTATCTCCATCTTCCTTAAATGCAGAAGCATAGAAACTACCCTCAAGACCTTCTAGCTGACGGAAAGTGTATGAACCAACAAACTGCGTATTCTTAATGTTTGCTGTTGTACCGTCAGCAGCAATAGTCATCTTAAACCAAGCGTCTTCGTCCCATCCACTAATACCCTCAACGAGTACATCTACAGTACCATCGTTATTTGCAGACCAATAGAAAGCACGCTTTTCTAACACGATAGGCTCGCCACCCTCGGTCTCAGTGTTAGTTTCTGTTCCAGTAACTATAGTCTTAAAGAAAGCAGCATCAGCATCTGTGCAAGCGTCGTAATTAGCACCAGCAGCATATATGCCAGATGTTTCACCAACTACTGCAATGATTGCTGGGATAAAGATCTCCTTGATGCCACCAGCCTCATCATAGAAGATGTAACCTACGATATTATCTGTGTTGGGTACAGGAACATAATTCTCTTTATCCCAGTCACAGTTGTAAAGTTTAAATTCCTCGCCTGTTTCTTTGTTTGTAGCAACGACTTCACCAGCCTTGAATGTAACTACCTCAGCACCATACTCAGCAAATTCGTTTTCGCCTTCACCGATAGTACCTTCCATTGTCATAATTCCATTAAGTTCAAGAGCGATAGAAGTGCCATCAACAAGATAGAAACTTTCTGTTACAGGATAATAATTCAACATACCGCCAAGATACTCGTCGTAAATATACTGATTAGCAAGAATCAGAGACTTTACATCCACAGCGGGTTCTGCATCTTTAACCGTACGGATAGACTTTGTTGCAGTTGCTTTAATGGTATTAGCCTTGCTTTGAGAAGCAGCAATACCACCGCTTACATCTACCTTCTTGGCAAAATAAGGAGTCATCATGTTCTTGTTCATGAAGTTCTTAACAACAGCATGCTTCTGAGTGCCTATAGCCATGCCTGATACAGCTACGAATGTAGCAACAATCATTAATGTAAACTTTTTCATACTTTAATGTTTTTAATTAAAAAATAGATATTTATTTTAGTGTTATTGTAAGCCATAGTTCTGCGTCGTTGTCGTTATCTAGACGCAGGACGTTAGGATTGTATTGAGTCGTGGCAGGAGAAATGGTGTTTGGCTGCTTGAGGGAGTTGACTAAAGCTTGCATAGCCTTTGTCTCAAGAATCTTCTTTCCGTTATCCGTATCTGTAGTTACGTTGCCAATAGAGAATTTTCCATTTTCCAAAGTATAACTATCAATGTTAAAGATCACCGACTGTGGACGTATGCCTGCACCATAGTTGATTGCCAAAGAGAGTTTTCCGTTGTTCTTACGTAACGTTATTCCCTTGATGTCTGCTTTCAAGATGTTCTTAAAATTAACAGCCAGTGCTGTGTAGATAGCCATATATGTTACAGACATGTCAGTATTGTTCATCATAGCCCATGACCTACCGTCGTCGAGCTTGCTTTCAATAAAGGTAGCCATATCTGGAGCTGCCAATGTACATTTCTCGTTCTCAACACCCTTGAATACGTCCTCTTCTTTGTTGTAAACGAAACTGTTTATTTTCGAGCCGTCCTTCAGTTTCAGTGCATCGCGGAAACGCAGATAGTACTTACCGTCATAGTTGGTTATGAGGTATGAATTTACAACACCTGTCATGACACGGTCTGTACCAGCGGGGTAGAGTGTTGTCAGTCCTGAAGAGAACTGGTATGTATTGATTGTTGAGTCTGGCAACAGAATCTGATACTCCAGTGGGTTTGTTGTTGGGAAGAAATCTGCCGTTACCTTCTGACAGTCTTCAATATATGTTTTGAAGTCCGTACCTTCTGGAACAGGTGTAAGATAGGTGTATGAGTTACGCTTCTTACCCATCAGAAGAACGTGGTTGCCGTCAGTGGGGACTTCAATCATAGAGAACTCATAGTCGCCCTGTGCTCCCTTGCCTTCTTCGTTAACCTCATCATCCTTTGTGCCTGTAAACGGCAGGTCGTAGGGGTCTGCGAAGACGTGGATACATGTGTTGTATGAACTGAATGACAGCACAGGACCCTGGTCCTTGTTGATGTCCCATGTAGAAACATCCTCACGGTATGCGTTTGAACTGAACACGTTCTTCATACCCATAGTTACAACACCTTTGTCGGCGAACTTTGCCATTAACAGGTAGCCGTTGCCAGTGGGATAACTATCAGAGTTAGTAGGGTAGTACTGCATAGCCCAGCCACCCTTTGAGTTCATGAGTGTCTCTGCATAATTCTTTGAGACGGTCTCTATACGCTCTGCAGCCGACTGGTTCCAGATGTCGTCTTCTTCGTATTTACAACTTGTGATACTGAGAACAGTTGATAGAATCAGTATCGTGGAAAATATTTTCTTCATATCTCAGTATTTTTAGTTCTTTGGTTGTAATTCCTTATATTTCTCAACCTGATTGCGCAGGCTGTTCATTAACTCGTAGTTGTTGTAAGAGAAACGGTTCACAAGCTTGCCGTTCTTGATGACAAAGTCGCCCTTGCTGTCGGTGAGGTAGGTACGCTGCTGAACCATCTTACGCATAGCGTCGATGCTTATGCCGTAGTTGTTGCTCAGCCAAGCACGAACCATGTCAAGTTTTGTGAGGATAAGCGAACGTCCGTCGATACCAGACTTATGCACCCATATTGGGTTGCCGTTCTCGTCTTTCTCAACGTTGCCTGCAGCGTTGCGTACACATACACGACGGTAAACCTTATTATCGCCGTTACCACTCTTGTCGGCCTTGTAGTAACCTATGGTGTCGAGGTTACATCCCGGAGTAATCAACTTTTTATATGCAGACTCGCTCTCTATGTCGATTTCCTCCCACTCATACTCTGCTGAGCCCAGCAAGATATTCCATGAAAGTGTGTCACGAGTAACGTAGTTAGCAAGTACCTCTACCCAGTCCTCACGTGCCATACTTGAAGCGTATGGTGAAACGAAACCACGACCTGCAGCAACAGAGTCAGGAGTGTTTGTCCAACCAGAAGCATCGTACTGTCCGTTAGAAAGCAAGTTGAATAATAAGGGACGTGAGATGGTCTGGTCGAGGATGTGTCCGAACTCGTGGTGCATAGTCTTGAAGAAGTATTCGTTCATCATGTCTATGTCGTCAACGCTGAGGTTGTTGGCGTTGTAGAGCGAAATCTTCAGACCGCCCTCGGCAACACCTAACGTCTCAGTACCCTGAGAGACGTTGAGCGACTTAGAGCCTATGATGTGAATAATACGTGGACTGTATTTCTTGAGGAATATCTCGTGCTGGTTGGCAAGTTCCTTGTAGATGTCGAACCAAAGGTATTTTGCCAGCGTAGCAAGGTCAACACTCTTGTCGTAAGAGCAAGGAGTGAGGTTCTTCTGCAGGTCTGATGAGCTGAGACTCATATCCTGCATCTTGTACATATAACGTACGTTGTACGGCTCTTGGAAGTTCACCTTTACGAAGGTATCCAGCGGGAACGTGTACAGGGACTTGTCTAATGGGTGGTCCACCGTGTCGAAGATTGACGCACCCAGATTGTCGTCAGAGCAAGAGCCCAGCGTGAAGCTGACCATTGCTACTGCCGCAATTATTAATATGCTAAGTTTTGCTTTCATTCTTTATGTCCTCCTATTCTTATTTTTCTTGTATTCTAAACTTACGAGTGTCGTTAGTAGGAACAGGACCTCCAACGTTTGCTGTAGTTGTAGGACGTGATGTGGCGATACCTGCAGAGAGAGTCTCCCAAGGCACTTCAATTGCTCTACGTACGTCTTTGCCTGTCATAATATAAGGTACACCTTCGTTACCAATATTGTGAGCCCATTCTATACCCCAACGCTTGAGGTCGAATAAACGAAGACCTTCGTTACATGTCTCGAAGCGACGGAAGTCGTTGAGACAGTTCATGAACTGCACGCGGTCCTGAGGAACGATGAAGCTGCTGCTTATGTTCTGCTGTGTGAAGTTCCAGTCGTCGAAACAGTTAGGGTTGTTCTCTCCTGGCATATAGTACTTATAGAATATGTCGTCGGTGAGGTACTTAATGTGTCCTGTGTCAAAGTAAGCCTGTTTGTCGGCAGCTGAGAAGTTGTCGATAGAACAGTTCCAGTACCAGCGGAGGTCGCGTTTAGCAGCCTCTATGTTGCCTAACATAATGTTAGCCTCAGCACGCTCTAACAGAAGTTCGTTAGATGTGAAGGCGCGTACTATGTTATGAGGCGAGCCGATACCAGCCAGTTTGTTAGAGTATTCGAAGTGCTCACCCACCTTTGTGGTGAAGAAACCGTAGTCAGCGCTTGAGCTACTGAAGATAAATCCGCCGACAAGAGCTATTGGCGAAGCATAGTAGCCGCTCCACAGTGGAGAGTTGTGAATCATGAGCACATCACGTGCTACGGTACTTGCCAGCGAGTAGCGGTAGCCGAAGCAACGACGCTCGTAAACAGAGTATGTCGTCAGCAACAGAAGGTTGTTGTTGCTGTAAGGACTGTGCCAAGCGTTAGCGTAGTCGTTAGCAGTAGCACAGTCTGTGAATACTGCGTAGTTCATCATCATGTTACCAACAGAAGCAGAGTCGGTACCAAGCACAGCGTTGGCGTGCTCTATAACCTTCTCGTAGTTACGCTTGTAGAGATAGAAGCGTGCTGCGAAGGCGTGAGCAGCTTGAGTGTTGAAGTGGTACTTAGGCTTCTTGTAGTATGTGTCTGTAACCTTTGGCAGCGCCTCTTCAAGGTCCTTCTGTATGTTGTCATAGACGTTCTTTACGTTAGAACGGTCGTAGTCCTTGCGGAGTGTTGTCTCAGGTTCTGTAACGTAAGGAATACCCACCTCGGTAGCACTTGTCTCTTCGTCCTTGTAAGCAGGAGAGAAGATGTTGACGAGGATGAAATGGCTATATGCACGTATCAGCAGAGCTTCGGCACGCAGGTTTTCCTGGTGCTTTGTCAACTTGCCATTTGGAGTGCGCATCTTGTCCAGTGCTTCCAGTGCAGCGTTGGCAGCAGCTACTGAGCCATAGTAACCGTCCCACACCATACCCGGAGAGTCCCAAGAGTTGTGTGTCGCTGAGTTAGCTGGATCAAAACGGAATATCTCGTCGTCCATACGGTCGTAGGCACTATAGTTATAGTGACCTAATACCTGTGGGTCCCATGGACCTGAAGGCAGGTGAGGAGCCTGATTGTCAATAAGGTTATCGCTTGAGAGCTCGCACAGCCAACTGTAGTTAGTGTTGGGGTATGCCGTCATCAGCAACTGCTCAACCTTGTCTTCTGTATTGAGTTCTGTACGCTCATCGGGCAGCTGGTCAAGGAAGTCGCTGCATGAAGCCAGCGTCACCGCCATCGTTGCTGCCAAAGTGTATTTTATATATTTAATTGCTTTCATTTCTTCTCAATAAACTTAGTTTTACTCATATACATATTACATTCCCAAGCGAACGGTGAATGTGAACTGCTTAGCAAGAGGTGAAGACACACCACCTACGTTAGCATACTCTGGGTCTTGACCGTTGAGTTTCTTGTCAGCATAGATAAGCCAGAGGTTGGTAGCGTCCACCTTGAGTGATGCAGAGTTAAGACCAATCTTGTTAATCCATGTGCGTGGGAAGTCGTAAGTCAGAGAGATGTTCTTCAGACGAATGAAACCTCCGTCGGCAACACGTGCTGTAGAGTAGTTGTATGCGTTGTAAGCATAACGAATCTGTGTGTCGCTGTAGTACTGGCGCAGGCTGGCAATACCAGGAACGCTTGTCTGTTTTTCATCGCCAGGAGCTATCCAGCGGTTCTTGAATTCCTTAGGCATAGCGTCGAGGTCAGAGTAAGCAGCTGCGAATGTCGGAGTAAGACGAATCTTATTGCCGAAAGAATATGTTACGAACACATTCAGACGCCAGTTCTTCCAACGCAGGGTGTTGTTGAGACCACCGGTAGTAGTAGGTTCTGTAGGACCTTCGTACTTCAGGAAGCCTAACTTCTCATACTCCTGGAAGTTAATATCTGTTGTGGTAACCTTACCGTCCTCGTTGATAATCATAGGAATACCCTGGTCGTTGATTCCTACGAAAGGAATAGAGAACAGTGCACGGTGGTCATATCCCTGACGCATGTATCCGTTGATACCTACGAGGTCTATAACGCGGCTCTGTGCCAGAAGGTCGGTAATCTTTGTCTTGCTGTAAGCCAGTGTAAGGTCGGTAGTCCATGTCCAGTCCTTATTAGAGATGTTCTTACTTGACAGCGTGAACTCCATACCGTGTGAGCGCATCGTTGCTACGTTACCGAACTTCTGTATCTGACCGCCGGCACCCTGAGTATTGATGTATCCCATAAGGTCGAAGTTACGACGCCAGTAGAAGTCAGAAACCAAGTTGATGCGGTTGTTGAAGAAACCAAGGTCAACACCGATGTTGAACTCATGCTTCTTCTCGTATGTAAGGTCAGAGTTTCCGAGTTCGTAGAGTGCGATACCTACTTCCTGCTGGTCACCCTGAGGACGCCATACGTTCAGCGCGTTGTAAATAGGCAGCGCGTTAGAAGCTGTTGTCTGCTCACCTACGAGAGAGTATGAGAAACGCAGTGTGGCGTGTGAGAGTTTACCTCCTGTACGCTCAATCCAGTTGCGCATGAACTTCTCCTCGTGGGCATTCCACGATGTACTTACGTTGTATGTAGGCAACCAACGTGAACTTGTCGCCTTACCCAGCTGGTTAGAACCGTCGTAACGACCAGTAAGGTTGAGGGCGTAGATACCTTTATAAGAATAGTTCAAGTTAGCGAACCATGCCAGACGGCGGTTCCAGTTGCGGGCGAAAGAGTTAAGGGTTGTACCTTCCTCCTTAGCCTGCTTGTAGAATTCCGGAGTGATGGTTACCACGCGGCTGTTGTTGTAGTCAACACCATAAACGCTGTTGTAGGTGTTGTCGCGGTCAACCTTGTTAGCCTCCATACCTACAAGTGCGTTGAAGATGTGAGTGTCGTTCCAAACCTTGTTGTAGTTAACAGTACCGCGGAAGTTCCACTGACGCATGTTGTTGTGGTCAGAGGTGTAGATACCTCCTGAAGGCATCACTGATATAGGCAGTGAGTTTGGTTTGTCCGGGTCTGTATAGAGGAATACGTTGCTGTCGCGGATGTTTGGGTCATCAACGCCGGCACGGTATGCCTCTGCCTGGTTAGAGCTGTTCAGCACAAAGTGCTCCTGACTTGAAGTATAAGTACGGAACGCACCTAACAGGTTTATCTCGAGTCCGAGGATAGGCTTGTAAGAGAGCTCACCCTGGAACTTCATATCCGTTACGTTGAGGTCAATGTAGTTGTTGTCCAACTCCTTGAAGATGTTGAACGGAGCATAGTTACGTGTGTATGTCTCGTTGGGGTCCAGCGCACGTGATGTGTTCATAGCGTAGCTGAACGGGTTGATATCGAACTGTCGGCTAATCTCACCGCTTACTACGTCGGGCTCCTGGTTGATAGTACCTGGTGCCTTCTGGTCACGGAAGCTGCCGTTAGTACGCAGCGTAAAGGTCAGCTTCTTCGACAGGTTGAAGGTAGCGTTCATGTTTGCCGTGTAACGGTTAACCTTACTGTCCTTGTACCATCCTGGGTCAACCATTGCTGAGAGTGATGCATAGAGGTTAGCTTTCTCTGAACCTGTAGAGATGCTGACAGAGTGGTTCTGCATGATGTTGTTGTTGAACAACAGGTCGAACCAGTCGGTATTTCTCATTTCTGCCTGCTGCAGGTATGCGTTCATGGCAGCTTCGGTATAAGGAATTCCGAACTGACCACTTGTCTCGTTGTAGGTATCAATCTGCTTGTACATGGTACCGTAGATACCAGATGAAGAACCCAGAGCAAGGTTTGTGAACTCCAACCAACCCTTGGAAGCCATTTCCTTGTAGATACCCATCTGCTCCTGAGAGTTACAGATGTTGTAGCTGTTGTATGATGGCTTCAGACGGTATGTGAACTCACCTGTATAGTTGATGCTGCTGTGACCTGCCTTACCTTTCTTGGTTGTGATGACAATCACACCCGCCATAGCCTGCGCACCATAGATTGATGTGGCAGAACCGTCCTTAAGAACCTGGAACGACTCGATGTCGTCAGCGTTAAGACCGGCAACGGCGTTTGAGATAAGTGTTGTAGCATCACCAGAAGAGAGGTCGTCAGCGCTGAGCTGAACACCATCCTCAAGGATGACACCATCGACAACCCACAGAGGCTGTGACTGTCCGTAGATTGAGGTAGCACCACGCACACGAATCTTCGGTGCTGTACCGAAGGTACCTGACACGTTCTGCACACTCACACCGGCGGCACGACCTTCAAGGGAACGTGATACGTCGGCTACACCGTCCAGTTTGGACTTCTCTGCATCCACCTTTGTGGTTGCTCCTGTAAACAATCGCTTGTCCATCTTCTGGATACCCGTAACTACGACCTCGTCGAGACGCTGTGTTGTCTGGTCGGGCTCCATCTGGATCTTCATTCCCTGCTTTCCTTTCAGAGTTACCGTCTGCATACCGATGTAGCTGATAACTACATGAGGATTGCTTTGACTCGTCTTGATGGAGAAGTTTCCGTCGATGTCCGTAGCAGCACCCTGCTTAGTACCCTTGATGAGCACTGAAGCACCGATGATAGGCTCACCGTCTTCTGCAGAGACGACGGTTCCCGATACTACGGTCTGCGCCATAGCAATCCCCACTGAAAACAGTAGGGAGAACAATGATAATAGTAGTCTTTTTCCCATAAATTATTTTTATCTTATTTTTATATTTTATTCTAAATAGTATATTCGAGCCTGCAAAATTACATGTTTTTTCTACAATTTGCAAATATTTAACGCAAAAAGTGTTCTTTTTGTTGCAAATTGCACTTTATCCTTACACTTTGCTTCCCGCTCTCGCGCGTACATTATTATATTGTGGGGTGTTATCTCCCGTTATCGTGAAAGCTATAATACCCTCCGTCCGTCACTATCACGTGGTCCAGAAAATGCAGTCGCATCGTTTTGCATGCCATCCTCACTTTCTCTGTTATTCTGTTGTCTTCAGCACTTGGCTCGATATTCCCCGAAGGGTGGTTATGACACAGTGCTATCACGGTGGCGTTGGCAAGTACTGCCTCCTTTATTATTATGCGCACATCCACCGACGTCTCAGTTATTCCTCCTCTTGATATCCTTGCGCTTTTTATTAGTTTGAAGTTTTGGTTCATCAGCAGCACCCACGCTTCTTCGGTATTAAGGTCCTGCATCATGGGGTGCATATATTCGTATATGTCCTGCGAGGTGCTTATCTTCTTGCGTTCCTTCACCTTCTCGTGCTGGCGTCGCTTTCCCAGTTCGCAGGCGGCAATGATGGTTATTGCCTTTGCCTCGCCGATGCCGTTATACTTACATAGCTCGCCGATAGTCATTTTCCCTAAGGTGTTCAGGTTGTTATCGCATTCGCTGAGCACTCGTTTCATCAGTTCTACCGCAGTTTCCTTCGTCGAACCAGAGCCTACGAGTATCGCCAGTAGCTCTGCATCGCTGAGGGCTTCGGCTCCCTGTCGCATAAGTTTCTCGCGCGGACGGTCTTCTTCCGCCCATTGGTTGATGTTCAGTTTTTCGGTGCTCATTTGTAGAAATTCTTTTCAAAGGCGTGAAACTCGTCTTTGCCCAGCACACAGCGTTTCCACCATGAGACAAGGAATCCTGTACCGTAACCCATCAGCTGAATGAATGCTGCTGGAACAGAGAGCAGTCCCACCTTTATGCTACGGCTTGTCCTCCACGAGTCGATAAGAATGATTAGTGAGTAAAGCAATATAGGCGACAATGCCGCTACAACCAAATAATACCAAGAGCGGAAGTCTTCGGGTTTGCCATATACCATCATTATGCGTCCAAAGGCAGCAATGAGTATAAGCGCTGTTACCCCTATGGTGAATACCGCTGGCAACAGATGCACCAGTTTCATCGTCCCGGGGTGACGCTTCTCAAGGTTTATACGTGCTATGCCGCTGTTATATACCTGTCGGAAGAATTTCCGGAAGTCGGTACGTCGCTTGTGCCATACCCACGCCTCGGGGAATAGCTGTGGCGAGTAGCCCGCCTCACAGATGCGGTATGAGAAGTCTATGTCCTCACCAAAGCGCATCTTCGTGAATCCTCCTAACTGCATATAAACGTCTCGGCGAATGCCCATGTTGAAAGAACGCGGGTAGAACTTGTCCAATTTCTTCTTTCCACCACGAATGCCTCCGGTAGTGAAGAACGACGTCATAGAGTATGATATTGCCTTCTGCGTCGGGGTGAACGACGGATGTGCCGCATCGGGTCCGCCGAAGGCTGCTAATTGAGAATTGAGAGTTGAGAATTGAGAATTCTCAATTCCCAATTCTACATTCTCAATATACCTGTCCGGTAGCACTACGTCGCTGTCAAGAATAAGCAGATACTCTCCTTTGGCGCGTTCCGCACCGTAGTTGCGACTTTGTCCGGGTCCCGAGTTCTCCTTAAAGTAATAATGCAAATCAAGGATGTCTGCGTACTTGTCGCAGACATCCTTGCATGTCTTTGTTGAGCCATCTTCCACGATTATAACCTCAATGTCTTTAACGGTCTGTCGTGTCAGACTGTCGAGCAACTCGTCAACTTCGTCAGGACGGTTATAAACGGGAACGATAACAGAATATCTCATCCTAGTCCTTCATACGCTGCAGATAGCTGCCGTCGCGGGTGTCAACCTGAATAAGGTCGCCCTCGTTAACAAACAGCGGTACTCGTACCTCAACACCAGTCTCCAGTGTTGCAGGCTTTGTAGCGTTTGTAGCAGTGTCGCCCTTGATACCTGGCTCAGAGTGTGTAATCTTGAGCACAGTCTTTACAGGCATTTCAGCGTAAAGGATAGTATTTGTGTCTGCATCGCTGACAACTTCCACGATGTCGCTCTCCTTCATGAAGTCAACACCAGTGATGAGATCCTTAGCGATAGGAATCTGGTCGTATGTCTCCTGGTTCATGAAGATGTAGTCAGCTCCGTCAAGGTAGAGATACTGGTAAGGACGGCGCTCTACACGAACATCCTCGAGAGCCTCACCAATGTTGAAGCGCTTCTCAAGAACTCGTCCGCTGACAACATCCTTCAGTGTGGTACGCATAATAGTGTTTCCCTTTCCTGGCTTAACGTGCAGGAAGTCAATGCAGAAGTACAACTTTCCATCCATGCGGATGCATGTTCCCTTCTTAATGTCTTGTGATTTAATCATATTCTTTATTCTTTGTTATACCTTATTCGCCTGCAAAGGTACACATTTTTTATAAATTCATGATATATAACACATAATTTTTTAAGAAAAACTTGCAAGGTTGGAAATAATTGCGTAATTTTGCAGCCCGAATTCGACGAATAATAACAAATAAAATAGATAAAACAATGAAAAGAACATTTCAGCCACACAACAGAAGAAGAGTGAACAAGCACGGCTTCCGCGAGAGAATGGCTACAAAGAACGGACGTCGCGTATTAGCGTCACGTCGTGCAAAGGGTCGTAAGAAGCTCACTGTTTCTGACGAGAACCACGGAAAGTAATTCCACCTTATTTTAAGGCAAACATAAAAGCCCCTCCAAAAGGAGAGGCTTTTTTGTTTTTTGCTGATACAAAACTTGGATAATTGAAAAGTAATTCATACCTTTGCACAATAAATAGTAAAGTGTGCATAAATTGCAATGGATATTAAGGAAACATTGAGGAGTCGTTATCTGTGGATAAACCTTGCGGCTATGGCTGTCGTGGTATTGCTGCTATGTGTTGCGGTGTACTACGGCATAGGGGTTTACACGCACCACGGAGAAGAGATAAGTATTCCGGATGTAAGACATAAATCATACGATGAAGCTGCCACTATCCTTGAAAATCTTGGTATGGAGGTGGAGGTTAGCGACACGGGTTATGTGAAGACTCTGCCGCCAGACTTCGTTCTGGAACAGTCGTTACGTCCCGGAACGAAGGTTAAGAGTGGAAGGGTGGTTTATCTGGTGATAAACTCGTCGAGCACTCCGACGCTGACAATACCTGACGTGATAGATAACAGCTCATATCGTGAGGCACGTGCAAAACTGGAGGCTATGGGCTTCAAGGTGGGTATGCCTAACAGAATACCTGGCGAGAAGGACTGGGTTTACGGCATTCGTGTGCGCGGCATGAACGTGACGGCAGGACAGAAGGTGTCTATAGAGGATGTGCTGGTGCTGCAGGTAGGCGACGGAATGATTGATTCAGACGACTCGATAATGTCGGCTACTCCTATATATGGTGATATATATGGCGACTCTACCTTGATGGATCACGAGTTGCATCAGGATGTGAGCGGTGAACATGATGACTTTGAAGTTGTAACGGGACCTTGACAATGAATGACGAGATAGAAGAGGTTGAATTGTACGAACACTTCCGTGTTGTTGTTGACAAGGGACAGGAACCGATACGTATCGACAAGTACCTTGCGGAAAAACTGCAGCACTCAAGCAGAAACCGCATACAGCAGGCTGCCGATGCAGGGTTCGTACACGTTAACGACCGTCCTGTGAAAAGCAACTACAAGGTGCGCACCAATGATGTGGTGACGCTGATGTTGGACCGTCCGCACTACGACGACACCATAGAGGCTGAGGAGATACCGCTTAACATAGTGTACGAGGACGACCAGCTTATGGTGATAAACAAACCTGCGGGGATGGTGGTGCACCCGGGATGCGGTAACTTTCACGGTACGCTGGTGAACGCCATAGCGTGGCATCTGCGTAATAATCCCGACTACGACCCTAACGACCCTGCTGTAGGACTGGTGCACCGCATAGACAAAGATACCAGCGGACTGCTCGTGGCGGCTAAGACTCCCGATGCAAAGACGTCGCTGGGAGTGCAGTTCTTTAACAAGACGACGCACCGTAGCTACAATGCGCTGGTGTGGGGAAACTTCGTAGAGGACGAAGGACGTATAGAAGGAAACATAGGGCGCGACCCGAAAGATCGTCTTCGTATGGAGGTGTTCCCTCCAGACTCGGAACAAGGGAAACCGGCGGTGACTCACTATAAGGTATTGGAACGCTACGGATATACAACATTGGTGGAGTGCATACTGGAAACGGGAAGGACACACCAAATTCGTGCACACATGAAACATATAGGACACCCATTGTTTGCCGATGAACGCTACGGAGGTATGGAGATAAGACGCGGAGAGCGGACGGCGAGCTATAAGGCCTATATACAGAACTGCTTTAAACTGTGTCCACGACAGGCGCTGCACGCAAAGACACTGGGATTTGTACACCCGACGACGAAACAACAGATGGATTTCACCAGTGAGTGGCCGGAAGATATGAAGGCGCTGGTGGAGAAGTGGAGAGGACGCATTTCCTCAAATTAAGATGTAAGAAATCAGAAGTAGATTGCAGCTCTGCTGCATTAAGAATAAAAAACAAAATATGAGCAAAAAGACAATAGCCATAGTATGTGGCGGAGATTCATCAGAACATGACGTGTCGCTTCGTTCGGCACAGGGTTTGTACTCCTTCTTTGACAAGGAGCGTTATAACGTGTATATAGTAGATGTGAGAGGTACCGACTGGCACGCAGAGCTGCACGACGGCACGACTGCACAGATTGACCTTAACGACTTCTCGTTCATAGAGGATGGCAAGAGAGTGATATTCGACTATGCCTACATAACAATCCACGGTACTCCTGGTGAGAACGGCATTATGCAGGGTTACTTCGACCTAGTACGACTGCCATACAGCACAAGTGGTGTGCTCGTTGAGGCTATGACGTTCAACAAGTTCGTGTTGAACCAGTATCTGCGCAGCTACGGAGTGTTGGTTGCCGACTCGCTGCTTATACGTCGCGGATGTGAGGAACTCGTCAGCGAGGACGATATAGAGGAGCGCATAGGAATGCCCTGCTTCGTGAAACCTTCAACTGACGGCTCGTCGTTCGGTGTATCAAAGGTGAAGAACAAAGACCAGCTGGCTCCTGCCTTCCGTAAGGCTATGATGGAGAGCGACGAGGTGATGGTAGAGTCATTCCTCGAAGGTACTGAGATAACCTCGGGAATGTACAAGACAAACGAAAAGACGGTGATATTCCCCATCACCGAAGTTGTCACCTTCAACGAGTTCTTCGACTACGACGCGAAGTATAACGGACAGGTAAAGGAAATTACTCCGGCACGAATACCCGAGGAAACAGCGGAGAGAGTGCGTAAGATAACAAGTCATATATATGACATCCTGCACTGTAATGGTATTATACGTGTGGACTATATTATTACCAAGGATGGCAAGATATACATGCTGGAGGTGAACACAACACCAGGAATGACACCTACAAGCTTTATTCCACAGCAGGTAAAGGCTGCCGGCCTGAGTATGACTGACGTATTAACAGATATTGTTGAGAACCAGATTTAATTTATAATTGAAAATTGAGAATTGAGAATTATGAGTCAATTCAATGAGATTCGTCCTTATGAGGCGGAGGAGATGCAGCAGGCATTTGAGGATCTGCTGGCGGACAGACAGTTTTCACTGGTGTTGAAGGGCTTTGCCCCCTGGATGCCTAAGGCGGTGCGTAATGCGCTGCTACGAATGCTGTTCCGTGGTGTGAAGACACCGCTGGACTTCCAGATGCGCTTTATGAAGCCGGTGGTGAAGTATATTATATGGAAGTATAGCGACGGCACAACGTTCGACGACAAGAAACTTCACACAAAAGAACAAACCATAAATACTCTGGACCGCTACACCTTCGTGAGCAATCATCGTGACATAGTGCTGGACTCTGCCTTCCTCGACCTGCTACTGGTGGAGGCGGGCTATCCCACAACGGTGGAGATTGGTATTGGTGACAACTTGCTTATATATCCGTGGATTCGTAGATTGGTACGAATGAACAAGGCCTTCACCGTCCGCAGAGGACTGTCGCCAAAGGAGATGCTCGCCTCAAGTAAGTTGATGAGTGAGTATATACACTATGCGGTGACACAGAAGAAGGAGAATATATGGATTGCACAGCGCGAAGGAAGAGCAAAGGACTCTGACGACAGGACACAGGAGTCGGTACTCAAGATGCTGGCTATGGGAGGAGACCTTCGCGAACTGAACATCGTACCGCTTACGATAAGCTACGAGTACGACCCGTGTGACTACCTCAAAGCACAGGAGTTCCAGCAGAAACGCGACAATCCCGCATTCAAGAAGAGCAGACAGGACGACCTGGATAATATGAAGACGGGTATCTTCGGCTATAAGGGACGTGTGCACTATCATTGCGGAACACCGATAAATGCTTGGGTTGACGAAATAAAGGATTTGCCCAGAAATGAGTTCTTCGCTGAGTTGGCACGACGTATGGACGTCGAGATTCATGAGGGCTATCAGCTGTTCCCGTGTAACTACATAGCCCTTGACGAGTTGCGTGGAACGACGGAATATTCGGCATACTATACTCAGAAAGACAAAACAAAGTTTGACGAGTACCTGGCAGGACAGATTGCTAAGGTTAAGTTGCATAATCGCGACGAGAAATTCCTCCGCGAGCGTATGCTGACGATGTATGCCAATCCGGCAATAAACAAGCTAAAATTGTAGAAACTTGATGCGTCGGGTAACGGTATTTCTCTTTGTAGCGCTCCTGCTGGCAGGGTGTTCGGTGGATAGCTACAAGACAGGTGACGGAGGACTCTCTTATCTTACTGTGGAGTTCGGTGAGGTAAAGACAGCAGAGGCGAAGACGATAGTTAGCTTCTCTTCCGACGACGGACTCGACGTGAACTTCTCACGTCCCTATACTGCCGAGTGGGCAGACAAGGCAAATGGAACATACAGAGCCTTAGTCTATTATGACAAGGTGGAGAAGGGCAGTACCTTTGCCCACTCCATATCGCAGGTGCCTGTGGTGAAACCACTCATAACAAATCGTCCCGACACAGTGAAGACAGACCCCCTAATCTTTGAGAGTGCGTGGAAGAGCACTAACGGGAAGTATCTCAATGTGGGTTTCTACGTGAAGACAGGTACTGCCGACGGGAAGATTAACAAACAGCTTCTCGGTGTGTGGAGAGAAAAAGTGGTAGAGCACGCTGACGGGACAAAGGACGTGTATCTCAAAGTTATGCACTCACAAAACAAAGCCCCTGAGTTCTACAGAACCAAGGGCTATATGAGTATTCCTCTTGACGGAATGCAGAATGACCGTATCTTCCTGTCCGTCGTTACTTATGACGGGGAAGTTACAAAAACTTTTCCAACTCCTTAAGGTCTTCTTCCGTTGTTGACCAGCTTGTGGTAAAACGGCAGATGGTGTGCGACGTATCAGCCTTTCCCCATACGGAGAAGATGATGTGTTGGCGCAGCTCCGCCAGTTTGGTGTTGTTGAGGATGACAAACTGTTGATTTGTGGGAGAGTCGATGAAGAACTTATAACCTTTCTTCGCAAAGATGTCGCGCATCTTCTCCGCCATAACATTAGCATGACGCGAAATGTTGAAGTACAGGTTGTCGGTGAAGAGTGCATCGAACTGCAGTCCGTGGAGTCTGCCCTTAGCAACAACAGCACCGTGTTGCTTCTGGATGCTGAAGAAGTGAGGATGAGCGTTGTTGTGAGTAAAGACAACAGCCTCGCCGCAGAGTGCTCCTACTTTGGTACCACCAATGTAGAACACGTCGCAGTGCTTTGCAAGATAGGGTAGTGTGATGTCGTTGCCGGTGGCTGTCAGTCCGTAGCCCAGTCGTGCTCCGTCGATGTACAGCGTGATGTTGTATTTACGACATATCTGCCAGATGGCATCAAGCTCTTTGGCGCTGTATAGCGTGCCGTACTCCGTTGGGAAAGTGAGATATACCAATCCAGGATAGACAGCATGCATATTACTGCCGTCGTGCATGTAGTCGTCAAGATACTTCTCCAACTCGTTAGGGTCCATCTTACCATTATGCTCGCGAAGGGTGATAATCTTGTGTTCTGTGAACTCTATTGCTCCCGCCTCGTGAACGTTGATATGACCTGTGTCGATAGCAATCACTCCCTCGTAGGTGTGGAGTATAGAGTCGATGACGGTGGCATTAGTCTGGGTGCCGCCAGTAAGGAAAAACACCTGGGCGTTAGGGGTGCCGCATGCAGCCTTTATCTTCTCCTTAGCCTGCTCGCACCATTCGTCGTCGCCGTAGCAGAGACTCTGTTTATCGTTGGTCTCAATGAGTCGTTGCAGCACCATAGGGTGCGCTCCGTTGTTATAGTCACTTTCAAATGAAATCATATTCTTTATTATTTAAAGGCTTTCCAACATACGTTTGATAACTACCTCGGCGGAAATCTCTCTGTTTGCTGCCTCGGGGATAACCAGCGAGTTCGGGCTCTCTATGACATCGTCGGTAACGATAAGTCCGCGACGTACAGGGAGACAGTGCATGAACTTGCCGTTGTTTGTCCACGACATGTGCTCTGCATCTACTGTCCACGACATATCCTTACAGGTAATCTTTCCATAGTCGGCAGGATTGGTCACACCCGGGTTCGACCAGTTCTTGGCATAGATGAAGTCGGCACCCTCGAAGGCTTTCTTCTGGTCGTACTCCACACGTGCGGAGCCAACGAACCTCGGGTCGAGTTCGTAGCCCTTGGGATGGGTGATGACGAACTCTACGTCGGCAGCATTCATCCACTGGGCGAAAGAATTAGGTACCGCCTGCGGCAGGGCACGACAGTGAGGAGCCCAGGTGAGGACGACCTTGCACTTGCCCCGACCCCTCTCCTGCTCCCCCGAGGGAGAGTACTCCTCAATGGTTATGAGGTCGGCAAAAGCCTGAAGAGGATGAACCGTTGCCGTCTCCATAGCGAAGACAGGACGTCCGCTATACTCTACAAACTGCTTTACGATAGTCTCGGCATAGTCGAATTCGCGGTCGGTGAGACCTGCAAAGGAGCGTACACCGATGATGTCGCAGTATGAACCCATCACAGGGATGGCCTCCAACAGGTGTTCCGACTTGTCGCCATCCATGATGACGCCACGTTCCGTTTCCAACTTCCACGCGCCAGCATTAACATCGAGAACGATGACGTTCATGCCTAAGTTTATCGCTGCCTTCTGTGTTGACAGACGTGTACGCAAGGAGTTGTTGAAGAATATCATCAACAGCGTCTTGTTCTTTCCGAGATGTTGAAAGGCAAAACGGTCTTTTTTCACTTCCTGTGCCTCAGCGAGTGCTGCTCTGAGATCGCCAAGGTCTTCTACGTTAAAGAATGTCTTCATATGTTTGCTTATTTGTCGCAGCTGAGCTGCGACCTACATTTAAATTATAATTATAACCTCTAACCACTAACCACTAACCTCTAACCTCTAACCACTAACCTCTAACCTGTCCTTCTCCCTCGATGAGCCACTTGTAGGTGGTCATCTCCTCCAGTGCCATAGGTCCGCGCGGACCGAGTTTTTGTGTTGAGATACCAATTTCGGCACCAAGACCGAACTGTGCTCCGTCGGTGAATGAGGTAGGCGCATTCCAATAGACGCATGCTGCATCGACTTCGCGTTGGAAGCGTCGTGCTGCTGCCTCGTTCTGTGTTATTATAGCCTCGCTGTGTCCAGAGCCGTGTTTGGCAATGTGGTCGATTGCCTCATCGAGAGAGTTTACCGTCTTTATGTTCATCTTATAGTCCATAAACTCCGTGTCGTACTTTTCCTCGTCGTTCATATAGAACGTCACTTTATCCTTCATGGGAGCGAGCAACTCAGGGAGGTCGTCCAGACGGTCTTTGTGGATGAGGAGTGTGTCGAGAGCATTACAAACAGAGACGCGACGCGTTTTGGCGTTGTTAATGATAGCCTTACCCATAGCGAGGTCACCGTCCTTGTCGAAATATGCGTGTACCACACCTGCTCCGGTTTCTATTACGGGGATTCGTGCGTTGTCGCGTACAAAGTCGATAAGTCGTCTGCCACCGCGGGGTATGCATACGTCAATGAACCCCACGGCACCCAGCATTTCACCTGTAGCCTCGTGGGTGGCGGGGAGTAGTGTTACGACATTCTCGTCGATGGCATTGTCGCGGAGTACCTTGTGGATGAGTTTTATGGCAGCCTGGTTAGAGTTGTCTGCATCGCTGCCACCCTTTAGTACGCATGCATTGCCGCTTTTGAAACATAGTGAGAACACGTCGAAGGTAACGTTAGGACGTGCCTCGTAAATGACACCGATGACTCCGAATGGAACGCTGATACGACACAGTCGCAGACCATTGTCGAGAGTTCGTTTGTTGGTAATATGTCCTAATGGTGTGGGCAGAGTAGCCACGTGACGCATGTCGGCAGCGATGTCCTCAAGACGTTTCTCTGTGAGTTGAAGACGGTCGTACAGAGGATTACTGCGATCCATCTTTGCGAGGTCTTTGGCATTCTCCTCCAAAAGTGTCGTGCTGTTAGCCACTATGGCATCAGCTACGGCAAGGAGTATATTGTTGCGCTGGTCATCGGTAATGTTGTTAAGTGTCTTACACGAAGCCTTTGCGTTTTTGAACATTTCTTTTATTTGCATGGTGTAAATTCTGTATGTGGTGTTGACTGGGTGTTGGTGAGCAGATCAACGATGATATTCTCACGTTCGCCATTTGCAATGATGACACGTATTCCTGACTTCTGAACCTTTCGCGCAGTAGTATGTTTAGAGTGCATACCACCACGTCCGAAAGCACTCTTCTCGGGCTGTATATATTCGGAGATGTCGTGCTCAGGTGAGACACAGCTTATCAGCTTAGCCTCTGGGTCGTCAGGATGGCGGTCGAAGATGCCGTCGATGTTAGAAAGGAGGATAAGCATATCTGCCTTCATCATCACGGCGATGAGTCCCGAGAGCTCGTCGTTGTCGGTGAACATCAACTCGGTGACGCTGACGGTGTCGTTCTCGTTGACTATGGGTAGCACTCCGTTTTCGAGCATCACCGTCATACAGGCACGCTGGTTCTCGTACTGCTCACCTGGTTGGAAGTTCTCCTTCATGGTGAGGACCTGTCCTACGTGGATGCCAAACTCGCGGAAGAGGTCGTAGTATAGTCCCACGAGTTTCACCTGACCGACGGCAGAGAAGAGCTGGCGCTGTTCTACCGAGTCAAGGGAGTGGTCGGTATGCAGTTCACCGCGTCCTGACGCCATAGCACCCGAAGATACGAGTATCACCTCGTGGCCCTCTTTGCGAAGCCACGCTATCTGGTCGACAAGTGCCGACATTCTCGTGACGTCGAGTTTCCCGTCGGGTCTGGTGAGGACGTTAGAACCTACCTTAATTACTATCCTTTGTTTCATCTTTTTACTCTAGTTCGATTTGTTTCGTCTGCAAATGTAACTCTTTTTTCTTAAACTACCATATAAAAGAATGAAATTTAACGAAGAAAATGAACTATCCTTTTGTTGAAATTAAAACGGATAATCCATAAAAATAACTTTTACTTCCCAAATGAAGTTTTTTGCATTTGTTTGTCAGCATATTATTTATTAACTTTGCAAGCAAAAGGAACCTATGATGACAACACAAAATAAGTGGAATACTGGCAAACTTATAAGGGGTGTTCTAATCCTTGTAAGTGCTTGTGCTTTGTGTTGTTGCACAAATAAGAAGAATAATGATCTTCCTCCGTTGGTGTTGAAGGAGCTAAAGAGTGTTGACGACTCTATTAATAAGATGTCGCCAAATGCAGAGCGTATCCTTGAGGCACACATGAAGCAGGCGAAGGACAGTATGGAATATTACAGCTACCATCTGTTGTATGTGAAATACCTTATGCTGTCGAATCGTACAGATAGTGTGTCGTCGTTGATAGAAAAAGCCATACGTTATGGACGCACAACACCCTCTACGCGTCGTCAAAGACATATCCTTGCTATGGCACTTAACGAGAAGGCAGCACTTCTACATGTAGTCCATCGCAATCAAGAGGAACAGCTGAAGCTGTACAACGAGGCATACAGACTGTTCCTGCACCCAGGAGACACCATAGACCTCATTCCAGATGTATGTGCCAACATAGCAGATACCTATGTGCAGATGAATGATATGGCGCAGGCTGCAAACTGGTACCGACGTGCACTGTTCCTGGTTGACTCCCTGCACCTGCCCAGACATCACGACGTTAATCTGAAGATGGGACTCGGAAGAGTTTATGTTAACCTTGGCGATTATGAGTATGCAAAGAAGTGCTACGAGGATGCCGACAAAATGCAGAATACCCTTACCTATGGTATGCAGGCATACTTCATAAACAACTACGGCAACCTGTTCTATTATATGGAAGACTATCCGTCAGCACTGAAACAGTTCTTAAAGCTAAAGGCACTGTTGGACAAGCTGGGTATAAAGGAAGGTTTTGAACACAGTCTTTGCAAGGTAAACCTCGCTGACGTGTACCTTAATTTGGATAGTCTGGAGCAGTCCGAGGAGAACATCAAAGACCCAGAGGAGTTCTTTACCTCTGTGAACGACGAGGTGGGAATATTCTATGTTAATACTATCCGTATAGGACAGGCGGTGAAACGAGGTAAGCTCGACGTGGTACCGACGATACTTGCAAAAGAAAACCTTACCACCACTCCCGAAACAAACATGCAGGGCATACGCAACCGCTATATGAGAGAGTACTATCTGGCGCGTGGCGACTATCGTAAGGCATATTACATACTGCAACAGGAAGATGCTGCCGTGGACTCGATAATGAGGAGTCAGCACAACATGAGAACTGCTGAGATAATGTCCCGCTTTACCGAAGATACGTTGCGTATGCATCACCGCATCGCTATGAGTGAGAAGGATGTTCGTATGGAGCGCCAGACAATGTTAATCGTCTTGCTTGTCATTGTTGCAGTTTTGCTGACGGCAATGTGGCTGTTCTATGTACACGACCAAAGGATAAAAATAAAAAACAGACTTCTGCAGATGCGTATGACAATAATGCGAAACAGGATATCGCCTCACTTCGTATTTAATGTCCTTAACAACGAAATGGCAACAGCCGGCGACAATCAGCAGAAGCAATTGTCGAAGTTAGCACAACTGATTCGTGAGAACTTAGACCTATCACTGCAGGACTATATACCACTGTCAAAAGAGCTGGAGTTCGTAAGCAGCTATATAAAGGTAATGGAAGGAAGTGTCGGTAAAATAGACTTTGAGTGCATAACGGCTGCAGACGTTATTCCCGAGGATATATATATGCCTCCGATGATGGTGCAGATTCTCGTAGAGAACGCCATTAAGCACGGATTCAAGGGAGAAGAAGAACCGCACCGCTTGCGAATAAATGTGGAGAGAGAAGAAAAGACAATAAAGATAAAGGTAACAAATAACGGAGCTCCGTTTGATATACGAAACAATTCGACAGGTAACGGACTTGAGATAATACGCACTACGGTGAATTCTATGAACCAACGAAGACCTCGTGGAGCTTCTTTCTCTGTAACTAACATTGATGGAGAAACCGTTGCCACACTACAAATGCCAGAGATAAACAACGATATATTAACTTAAAAAAACCAATGCGATGAATGTACTAATAGTAGACGACGAGAAAAGTGCTATCGAACTTTTGAAGAAGAAACTGGAAAAGTATGATGACATTGAAGTGACGGCGAGTGCTACGACAGGTGCTGCAGGATTGCAGAAACTGACCGGTAGTTATATTGACGTCATCTTCCTTGACGTCAAATTGCCAGATATCAATGGACTGGAGTTCATTACGAGAATGCGTGAGAAACACCATCGGTGCAAAGTAGTAATATATTCAGGCTTTAACGAATATATGCTGCAAGCATTCAGACAGACGGCATTCGACTTCTTACTGAAACCGGTTGACGATTCCGAACTCGAAGTTATAGTAAAAAGACTTCGTAAGGAAGAGGAAAAACGTCCTCAGGAGAGCAGCATCCGTAAGCAAGGGCTCGACAGACTCCTGGTATATACCAATGCTGTGGACTTCCACATCGTAAATGTTCGTGACATCGTGGTGTTCCAGTATAACGGGAACATCCGTTCTTGGGAAGTGGTGATAGCCGGCTTTGACCGTCCTGTACGACTGAAACGTACTATAAACAAGGAACTCTTGCTACATATGGACAGCCAGTTCGTGCAGGTGAATCAACGCTACATCATTAACTTCAACTATCTTATGAGTGTTACTGACAACATCTGTCACTTCTATCCTCCGTTCGACAAGATAGACTACGTTGTCGTCAGTCACCTATTCCGCAAACGACTCATTCAACGTTTCAATACGTTATAGTAAAACACAAGCATGAATCCTTAACCAAAACCTTATATATTATGAAACATTTGAAATCCTTTACAATGCTCCTGCTATTATTAGCAGCAGTGTTCACGTTCAGCGCCTGTGGCGGTGACGATGGTGGTGGCAGTAGTGACAGTGGGGGAGGTAGTAGTACTGCACAAATCAACAACGATCTCATTATGGGTGACTGGTCGGGATTGGATAAGTATGAGACAAACAACATTATCCTCTCGTTGAAGTTTTATTATGATAATAGTGCAGATATGAAGATTCTCAATCTTAACCCAGGTCAGAAAGATTCTTACTCCGAAACGTTTCCAAAATTCCGTTACTATACAGATCGCCAAGAGATACATCTTATAGATAAAGATAATATGTATTTAGGTGTTGATGTACTATCGCTATCTGGCTCCAGTATGAGGGTAAAATTCCTTGATAGTACTTTCTATCTCACTCGTTCTGGCGGTGATAGCGGTGGAGGCTCATCTGGTGGCGGCGGTTCGTCAGGAAAACAGTGTACGTACTGCCAAGGTAATGGCAAGTGTAATTTTTACACCAGTTATACAGGCAATAAGTACTATTGTCATGGTTCAGGAAAATGCCAGTTCTGCGGTGGTGACGGATATACCGATGGCTTTGGAATAAACAACGTGTTGTGCACCAACTGCTATGGATATAAAGGAAGCGGTAAGTGCTCATACTGTAGCGGAACGGGAATTTGTTCTAAATGCGGAGGAACAGGATATCGGTAATAATTGATAATTAAAAATTAAAACAAAAACATAATGAAGAAAGTAAGATTTATTTTATCCTTGTTGCTCGTAGCAGCGATGAGTATTTCGTTCACAGCCTGTGGAGGCGGTGACGATGGTGGTTCTTCATCAGGTAGTGACCAAAGTGGTGCCGATGGAGGCGGAGATGATGTGATAACAGAAGATTTTATGCCAAGACTCATAGGAAAGTGGTATTATATAAAGGAGGGTACTGCATCAACAAGTACTGGTAGCTATAAGACGATATTACTTTATACGCTTACAATAAAGCCGGATAATACTTTTGAGACAAATTATTGTGCTCGTTATAGCAAAGATAATTATACATCAACGGTTCCTGGTTTTGAATCGCATGGTACATTCACTCTAAGTTCGAACAACATGATTGTGACGTACTCGAACGGCGGTAAATATAACTGGAATTTCTCGAGAGATGGACTTAATCAGGGACTTCTAAAGATAATTGAGAAAGCCGAAGGAAGTACCGATGTGGAAAATATAGAGTATAAACGATTCAATTATCCGTCGGACGATGACTGCTTAAATGCTTATGTTCCAGGAGGCGGCTCCAGTGGTGGAGGCACTGGCGGTGAAGACGAATATGAACCAAGTGGTGATGTAGATGTTCAAGGAACTGTTCAAGGAAGAATAAAAGCTTATGGAACAGAGTACTCAAACGTCGCACGTACAGCCGATGGGAAGACAACAACAGTACATTATGAATACCGCGCTTCTACGGGAAAGTACTATGTGTATGGCGGTACATGGGATTCAAATCCTAGTGCAAATGGAGGAAAAGGTGTTCGCTATGACGCAAAGAAGGGTTATAACTCTATCAGGATAAATGGAGGAGCATATTATGATTCTTCAACAAAAACAAGGTATAATTGGGAGATTTATCTGCAAGTGACATTACCTTGACATGTGTATAAAAGCAGTATGAAGAAGTCGCTGACTAAAATCAGCGACTTCTTCTTTATTGTTATATATACGAAAAACACCCTTAAACGTGAAATCTCGCGTGCGCGCGCGAGGAGAGTCAGCAATACTATTATGATTTATACACAATAAAGGCGGACAAAGTTTTTGCCCGCCTTTACTGTTCATATAAATAATATTTTAAAGAGCCATAATCTGCTTAGCAGTTTCGTTGTCTGGCTGAATCTGGAGGAGTTTCTCTGCATACTCCTTAGCCGTAGCAACGTTGTCGTTCTGGATGTAGTAAACGGCGAGGTAGTTGTAAGCAACACCAAGAGTAGCAATCTCACCCTTGCTCTTCTCTGCCTTAGCACCTACGCTGTTTGCATACTCCTCATAGTAAGGCTTTGCTTCGCCCTGCTTAACGTCAGGGTTGATAGAGTGGTGGATACCAGCACGCTTGTATGTTGCATAGTCCTTGTTCTTTGGGAATGCCTTAGCCAGTTCAGCATACTGCTCATCAGCATTGAGGAGTGCACGCTTCTTAGCATCAGCGCTGGTCTCGATTTCGCTCAGGTCGATGTAGATGTTTGCAAGAGTCTCGTAGTCGTTAACAGACTTCTTGCTGCCCTTTGCGAGGTACTGGTTGAAGTAGTCAATAGCCTTAGCGTGGTTCTTGTTGTTCATGTGAGCGTCAGAGATGAACTTCAGCACGTCGCGCTTGCTATTATCCATTTCGTATGCCTTCTCGAACTGCTTGATAGCGTTGTTGTAGTCCTTCTTGCCTGCATAAGCGTGACCATAGTTCTCGTAGTCAGAGTAGATAGCCTTGAGAGAGTCAGAGTGGTTGAAGAGCAGGTCAGCATACTTCAGTGCCTCGTCGTAGTTCTGCAGCACGAGGTTGTTGTAGAACGCCAGACGGTTGAATGCTGCGTGTCCTGGCTCCTTTGACTTACCGTAGAGGGCGATGTCAAGAGACTTCTGGTTCTTCTGGTTAGCGTAAGCTATTGTAGCATACTCAGCCAACTGGCTACGGTCGAGCTTAGACTTGTCGCACTTGTCGTAGTACTCGAGAGCCTTGCCAAGCTTGCCGGCACGATAATAGAACTTTGCTGCCTCTGCATCAACAGGATAGTCAGGACGTATTGTGCGGAGCTGCTCAAGAGCTGCTACAGCACCTGCTGGATCTACCTTCTGATAGATACGTGCATACTTAACATAACCCATAGGGTTCTGTGGGTCGATAGTCATCGCTGTCTGGTACCAGTTGGCTGCCTCACCAGCATTGTCCTTGCTTGCTTCGATGTCACCAAGAAGAATGTAGCCTGCGCCAGCCTTCTTGTTAGCCTTAATAGCGAGGTCAGCATATTTCTTTGCATTCTCTGCATCCTTCGCATCGAGGTAAGCGCGACCGATAGCTGCTACAGCGTCAGGATTCTTCTTGTTGTTCTTGAAGAATTCTTTTACCTGTGGCTCTGCAGCCTTAAGGTCGTTTTTGTTGTCAACGATAACTTTTGCGATTGCCGCAAACTCTGGATTCTCTTCCTGAGCCTTAACCTGTGCAGTGCCTCCAATGAGGAGTGCTGCTGCTAATACGTATTTAATTGCTTTCATAATCTTTATGATGTTTGTTTTATTATGACGTTTTTTATTTTGAAAGGTTTATTTGTCGCTTACTATAATGTCTCTAATATTCATGCCGTACTGTATTGGCAGCAGTCCGCTCTTTTGTATTATGAGCTGTCCCTTAGGCAGTCGCATGAAGTGAGCAAAGTTTGATGGCAGTCCGCTACGTGGCTCGTTGAGTAGAGCATAGATGGTACGTATAAGCGGGTAGTTGCCATTATATATATAGTACTGATAGGGTTGCCAGCTGTTCTGCGGTGTGGCAGTGTCAAGACGGCTAACCTTCATTACTTTTATGTTCTTTTTAAAGGTGACATTGGTGGTGTCACGGCTGTCGTTGAGCCAGTTACTTCCTATGATGCCGAGAGCGTTATCATGTTTCTCGACATAGTCTATCACGGCAGCACTGTTTTTTACGGCTCCAATATTAGGCGCTTTGAACTCCTGCCCGTTAAGGAGTGAATCGACACACCAGCGAACAGTACTCGACAGCGGGTTGTCGAAAACCACGTCGATGACGCCCTTGTTTGAAGCAGGGTAGAGGTCTGACCACTTCGTTACCTCGCCTCGCAGTATTCGCTTGAAGTCTTTTACTGTGATGCAGGTATCTGTGTTAGCATTATTAACGATGATTGCCAGTCCGTCGTAGGCTATAGGAATGGTGCGTGGCATATATTTGCGCTCGATGAGGCTCTGTCGTTCGTTCTCGGTGAAGTCGCGCGAGGTGAAGGCGAGCCACGTCTGTAGTTTCATCAACTTCTTTACAGCGTCCTGCTCATTAATATATTGAGCTTCTAAAGTGTCGAGGATGCTGCTGTAAAGAAAGACGTCGAGTGCTTCGTTGAGTATAGGACTAAAGCTCTCGTCTGCCACGAAGTAGCGAGCTGCTCGTTTGTAGTCCTGCTCAGCTTGAGTATTTTTAGGCTTGTTCCCACAAGAAGGGAACAAGCCTAAAGTAAGAGATAATCCAATTAATATGGATGCAATTTTGTTCATTCTGAGATTACTGTAGTTTGAATACAACAGGTACAGTGTACTTAACACGTACGGGAGAACCGTTCTGCTTACCTGGAATCCAGTTAGGCATCATCTTTACGACGCGTGTTGCTTCTTTGTCGAGGTATGGGTCAACACCACGTGCTACGCGCACGTCAGTGATAGAACCGTCACGCTCAACGACGAACTGTACGATTACTCTACCAGAGATACCATTCTCAGCAGCTACCGTCGGGTACTTGATGTTCTGGCTCAGCCAAGACATCAGTGCTCCCATACCTCCAGGATATGAAGGCATCTGTTCTACGACGTCGAATACCTTGTTCTCTTCCTCGTGCTTAGGCTCGGGCTGAGCAATTTCTTCAACGGCTTTAAGAACGGTACCACCTGCCTCGTCGTTACCTTTAACGTCGAAAGCACCGATGGCAGTCTTATCTTTATTCAACTCGTCCTGTGACTTGAGCTCCTCTTCGGGCTTAACCTCAGAGTCCTTCTTGATGACAGGGGCGGTGAACTTGATAGAGCTCTTTACTCTTTCTACTTCAATCTTCTCATTCTTTGGTTCATCCTTGCGCTCTGCCTTAGCTTCCTTCTTCTCAGCAAGCTTTGACAGCTCAACGTCGGTCTCCATAGCAACGCTTGACTTCATAGCATTCTCCACAACACCCTTTACTGCTACGATGATAGCAATAGCGAGTCCGATGGCGAACATTACCAGAAGTGCCTTGGCGTTACGAACACCAGTGTTCTTACGCAATTGATAAGCACCATACTCGTGGTTTTTACCTTCGAATACAAGGTCAACCCAGCTGTTGTCTATAAGATCTATTTTTGCCATAGTTTCTTTTCACTTTAAATGGTTTGATTTTATTTGACTCCAGCCTTATCAATCAGAGCTTGGTCTTCTGGACCAATCTTGTCGATGACGTACTTGTCAATACTGCAAATAAGCATCTCGTCGAGAGCAGCTACCATGTTCTCATAGGAAGCGGTGTCCAAAGGACGGATGATAACGGTCATTGTAGGAACCTTCTCACCGCTGGGCAGCTCACCCTTCTTGAGTTTTGCAAGTTGTGCCTGATACTGCTCGTCAGTCATTGTACTGTTGTACGCAGCCTTCTTAGCGTCAAGCTCTTTCTTTGCAACCATGATTTTTGCAATAGGATTTACACCTTCCTCTGTTGTGTGGTTGATGAGGACGTCACGAATACCCTTAGGTCCGTAAGAAGTCTTCTTTACGCAAGAAGGATCATCATACTTTGGAAGTCCTGCGATGTACCACACCTGGTCGTTAGCGCCCAGGTAGAGGGTGATAGTATGAGAGGCTTTTGTTACCGATTTATCTTGATCAGATACGTTCTGGTCATTACTTGGCATCGTCAACTGCATAGCCTGAGGCTTTGCCAGAGTCGTACACAGCATGAAGAACGTAATCAAGAGCATCATCATGTCCACCATAGGCGTGAAGTTCACGCGGGTGTCCATCTTTTTCTGCTTACTTAAATTCTTTTTTGCCATAATTATTCCTCCGATGCAGTTTTAAGATTTGTAATCAACTGGTAACGGTTCTCACTCATGTCCTGGAGTTCTGACATCATAGCCTTAACGGTCTTATATGGTGTCTTAGAGTCGCACTTGATGGCGATCTTCAAATCTGGGTTCGCGTCGCGTGCGGCCTGAACCCACTCCTGGAATTCACTCATTCCGCCATTGATACTATCAGTGGGGATACCGAGTGTCTGGATTTCTTCTCCCATTTTTTCGGGATCAAGACTGAGATAAGCCGCAAGCTTTGACATTGGCGCTCCAACCATAGCATCCTCAAGGAAGTGCTTTTTCTGGGTGGCGTTGAGGTCAATGCTGAATTTGTCAGTCATTGCATCAAGCATAGCGTTCATGTAATTCTTGTTGTCTGTACCAAGATAGATTCTGCCCTCTGGTGATACCAGAATGTTCAGAACATCCATCGTAGGCACCTTTATCTCTGACACTGAGTTAGGCGCATTGACGCGTATTGGTTCTGGTGTTCAAGAATGTTGATGTCAACATAAAGAAACACAGAAGCAGCGTCATCACGTCTGACATAGGCGTCATGTCAATCCAGATGTCTTTTTTCTGTATCTTAACTTTTGCCATTCTAAAACGGATTTTAAGGTTTTAAATGAATGGTCGAAAATTAAGCCTCGTTGTGGTTAGAATCGTATGTTGCAGCGACGGTGAAACCAATCTCGTCCATTGCGAATGTCAGCTTGTCAATCTTGTTTGAGAAGAAGTTGTAAACAACTGTAGCAACCCATGATGTCAAAATACCAGATGCTGTGTTTACAAGAGCCTCAGAAATACCTGCAGAAAGTGCCATAGAGTCAGCACCACCACCAGCAGACAGAGCCTGGAATGAACCGATCATACCGAGCACGGTTCCGAACAGAGCGGTAAGAGTACCCAGAGAAACGATTGTTGCAACCATTGCCATGTTCATCTGAAGTGTAGGCATCTCAAGCTGAGTAGCCTCCTCGTGAGCCTGCTGAATCTTAGCAATCTTAGCAGCCTTCTTCAGTGTAGAGTCGGTCTCAACAGTCTGATACATGTTGATAGTAGAAAGAACCACGTTACCTACTGAACCCTGCATCTTGTTGCAAAGAGCCTTAGCCTCGTCAAACTTCTGAGCCTTGATAAGGTTCTTAACGTCAGCTGTGAACTTAGCGAGTGCAATCTTACCAGAAGCGGTACGGATAGCGAAGAAACGCTCGAAACCGAGGCAGATAACAGTGAACAAAAGTGTAAGGATCAAACCTACAACGAAACCTCCCTTATAAACAGTACCTAACAGGTTTGCTGGGTGTCCGTTACGATCACCACCGATGAAGTTGTCGGGGTTACCCATTACGAAATACCATACGCTATAACCTGCGATGCAGCAGATAGCGAGGATAACCCATGCAGCTTTAACTCCTTGGAAGCCCGATTTTTTTGCTGGGGCTGCAGCCTTTTGTGTAGTTGCCATAATTTTTTGAATTTAAATTTTAGTTATTAAATAATTTTAAGTATATAAAATGTTTTTCTCTTTGTTTTTCTTTGTTCAAGATTAGTCGCGCAATTGTCGCTTTGTCCGGCAAAGGTAGCAATAATTACAAAACTACCGCAACAATTAAGGAGTTTTAACAATTAAATTGTTTCCTCTCTTTATCAGCGCTCCTAACTTTTTACCTTTTTTACTTCAATTTGCTAAGCGTTTCCTTGATTCTTCTCATAGCCTCGCGAATGTTGTCGTCACTTGTGGCATAGCTCATTCTGAAACACTCGGGGTCACCGAAGGCATCACCGCCAACAGTAGCCACGTGTCCTACTTCAAGGAGATACATGGCGAAGTCGGTGGAGTTCTCTATCTTCCTCACTCCGTCGGTCTTGCCGAAGAACGATGAGCACTTCGGGAACAGGTAGAAGGCACCTTCAGGAACATTAACTTCGAGTCCTGGAATCTCTTTGGCGAGTTTTACTATCAGGTCGCGACGACGCTGGAATGCCTGACGCATCTCTTCAACACATTCCTGTGAAGCTATGTATGCTTCTTCGGCAGCTTTCTGGCTTACCGAACATGGTCCGCTGGTATATTGTCCCTGCAGTTTGTTGCATCCTTTTACTATCCATTCAGGAGCTGCGATGTATCCTATACGCCATCCAGTCATAGCGTAAGCCTTGCTAACACCATTAACTATTATAGAACGCTCCTTCATGCCTGGCACATGTGCTATACTTGCGTGCTTACCTGTATAATTAATGTGTTCATAGATTTCGTCAGCGAGAACATACAGCTCGTCGTGCTTGCGGATTACGGCTGCAAGTCCTTCCAGTTCCTCTGCAGAATACACACTACCGGTAGGATTGCTTGGCGAACAGAGAATAAGCATCTTCGTATTGTCAGTTATAGCTGCCTCCAATTGCTCAGGGGTGATTTTGAACTCCTGCTCAAAGCCAGCTTCAATGAAGACTGGCTCTCCACCTGCTAACTTCACCATCTGCGGGTAGCTTACCCAGTATGGTGTGGGGATAATAACCTCGTCGCCAGGATTTACCAATGCCATTATGGTGTTACAGACGCTTTGCTTGGCACCGTTTGAAACAAGAATCTCGTTAACGCTATAGCCCAGTCCGTTCTCGTTTTCCAGCTTTGCCACGATAGCCTTTCTGAGTTCTGGGTATCCGGGTACTGGTGAGTACTTTGAATAGTTCTCGTCGATAGCACGTTTGGCAGCCAGTTTGATATGGTCGGGAGTATTGAAATCAGGCTCTCCCACACTCATGTTGATAACGTCAATACCCTGTGCCTTCATTTCAGAACTCTTCTGCGACATGGCAAGTGTTGCCGATGGCGCCAGACGGTTTAAGCGATTTGATAGTTTCATGCTTTTTTTGTCTTTATGTTTCATAAATCCCTGCAAAGGTAATCATTTTATTGTTATAACGAACATTTTTCCATAAAATTGTTGTCAATATTTCAAAACACAGCAAAAGATTGGTGTAATATTTGTTTTTTTGTTTGCAAAGTAATAACTTTGCAGGCAAAATGAGTAACATTAAAGAGATAATGAGCAAGGCAGGAGGAGCTTTGGTGCACCTTTTGCAGTTGATTGTGGCGCCCATGAAAAACTATGGTGCGTTCTTCGTGTTTATGTATATCCTCGGTGCAGTATGCACGTGGGCAACAATACCTAATTATTATGGAGCACACCCCTATGAGTGGGCACTTCTTGAGCTAGTCGGTGACGTTTACGTGTTATGCGTAGTACTCGCTTTGCTACCCCGTCGTGTAGGGTTGTGGCTAAAGAGGGCTATCTATGTGCTGTTCTATGCACTCACCATTATTGACGTATTCTGTTTTGTACAGTTTGAGACCACGATAAATCCTACGATGTTGCTGTTGATTGGCGAGACCAACGCCTCCGAGACAGCCGGTTTCTTCTCAACCTACCTTACTCCCGATATCTTCGTAACAAATCTTTCATGGGTACTCTTGGTACTTGTAGTTCACATCGTATGGATGAGGTTAAGAAGGAAGATAGAAGAAGCGTGGACTGCTTTCTTGCACAAATACCACCTTTCCGGAAAGAAGATGCAGACATTCATCGTTGCCCCGTTACTTACGGTACTCCTCGTATGGTGCTTCGTGGAAACGTGGCATAACAAGGTGGCGCTGCACCGACTTATGACCTTCGACAGGATAGGACTCGTAGAACACGAACTGACACAAAAGGGTAAAGGCGAAGCCTATCTGCCCCTCTACCGCCTGGCATTCAGTATATATGCCAACAAACTGACGGCAAAGCAACTTGACGTACTTATCGATGGACTTGACAAAGCCAAAGTTGACAGTTGCTCTGTGCGAGTTCCCAATATTGTACTTATCATCGGTGAGAGCTATAATAAGCATCACTCGCAACTCTATGGATACGAGCGCCCTACAACGCCACGTCAGTTGGCACGTGCGAAACGCGGTGAACTGATACCGTTTATCGATGCTGTAGCACCGTGGAACCTTACCAGTTTTGTCTTTAAACACCTCTTTTCACTGTATGCTGTAGGCGATAGCGGAGAGTGGTGCGACTACCCGTTGTTCCCGGAACTCTTTAAGAAGGCTGGTTACCACGTAAGTTTCTTTACCAACCAGTTCCTTAAAGTCGCAAAGCAACAGGTATATGACTTCAGTGGCGGTTTCTTCCTTAACAATCCAAAGCTTAGTGCGGCAATGTTCGACACGCGTAACGAACGTCTGCACGTCTTCGACGAAGGATTGTTAAGAGAGTACGATGAGGCTGATCCCCAACCTTCCGAGGGAGGAGAGCTGACCATCTTCCACCTCATCGGTCAGCATACAGATTATAGAATAAGGTGTCCGAAAAGTCGTATGCCCTTCAAACGTGACGAATATAAGGAGGAACGTCCCGACCTGAAGCCTCGTGAACTCCAGAACCTTGCATATTATGACTGCGGTACGTGGTATAATGACTCTATCGTAGATCAGATAATAGAGCGTTTCGAAGACAAGGATGCTATTGTGATTTACCTCTCCGATCACGGTGATGAGGTCTATGGCATCAAAGGACTTCACTTCGTAGGTCGTCTGCACTCCATAGCAATAACCTTTCCTATGGCACGTGAGGAGTTTGAGATACCTATGTGGATGTGGTGCTCAAAGGACTTCCGAAAGAATCATCCTGGACTGTTCCGCGACATACGACGTGCCTCGAAACGTAGGTTTATGTCTGATGCCTTAGCGCACACATTGCTCTATTTGGCAGGAATAGAAACATCACACTATCGTCCCGAACTCAATGTCCTTGATGCAAAGAACTATAATGCGGAGCGTCCGAGAGTGCTGCGACATGAAAAGGACTATGATGAGTTGAAAGAGGACTACGAGAAGAAGAAAGCGAAAAAGGAAAAAGAAAAAGCTAAGAGATGATAAGTAAGTTAGAGTCACAGGCCTTGAGAGGTATTGCCATCCTTGGCATCATCCTTCATAACTACTGCCATTTCCTGGGACAGGCGGTAAAGGAGAATGAGTATAAGTTTGATGCTGCGCGTCCCGTCCAGTTCTGGGACAAGCTGGTGTCTTTGGACTCCGACCTCTTTATTCATATATTCTCATTCCTTGGTCATTACGGAGTACCTATATTCCTTTTTATCAGCGGTTATGGCTTAGTGAAGAAGTATGAGAGAGGATATGTTAAACCCATGTCCTTTCTCTGGCAGCACTTCGTGAAGCTGTTTAACCTGATGATTGTCGGTTACCTGCTGTTCATCGCAGTATGGTTCCTCCGCCACGATGACGGGATGACGGTATATTCGTGGGACCGTGTGCTGGCACAGTTGACTATGACGGTCAACTTCGTATATTTTGAACCCAATAGCATCATAAAGCCTGGTCCATACTGGTATTTCGGACTGATGCTTCAAATCTATGCCCTCTACGTCTTCGTGTTCCACCGCTGGCGTAGCAACGCTCTCCTCTATGTTACCGTCATTATTGCCTTCGCCATTCAGTTGGCGTTAGGACTCATGGACGATGCCCGCTGGCTCAACTTCGTGCGCTATAACTTCATTGGCGGTCTGCTGCCGTTCTGTGCAGGAGTGTGGTTGTCAAGGAATGAGGCACTATGTGCGAAGTATGATAATAGTTCGGAGTGGATAAAGGTGCTCCTTGTCTCTACGGTGGCTGTCATCGGTGGCAGTTTCCTTCTTGAGATGTGGCTTTGGGTGCCTCTGTTCGTTGTTGCGGGGGCTGCGGCAACAGTAAAACTGCTGCCGGCAACATGCAATAATGCTCTGGTGTGGGTTGGTGGCATCTCTGCCGAGTTGTTCGTTATGCATCCACTGATGCGAGAACTGGTGTTAAGCCATTACCGTCGTATCGACGTGTATTTCGGCATCGCCATCTATCTCCTTGCAGCTATTTCGTTAGCGTTTGTTTATAAGAAGTTAAGAAGTTAAAGAAGTTAAGAATATGAATTACGCACTGTTAAGTAAATATCGAGGCGAGTTGATGGGAGCGGCAATGCTCTTCGTGATACTCTTTCACATAGGGATGCCTAAGACAAACCTCTTCTATTCCCTGCACAAGTGTGGTAATGTAGGTGTTGACATGTTCCTCTTCCTCAGTGGCATAGGACTGTGGTTCTCTTGGAGCAAGAGTCAGCTGCTCGGGCAGTTCTATCGACGCAGACTGTTGCGCCTGTACCCCGCGTGGCTTATTATGGCAATGCTCTTTTACATTCCTAACTATCTTTATGCACCTCATGGCGGTTACAGTCCTAACATCTATCACCTCATAGCAAACATCGCGGTGGGGTGGAGTTTCTGGCGTGTCGATGACCTTACCTTCTGGTTTGTTCCAGCCATTATGGCGCTATACCTGTGTGCCCCATTCTATATGCAACTTATCCGTAAGTATCCGTCCTGTCGTTGGATGCCTGTAGTGTTCCTCGTGTGGATGGTTATGGTGCAGTATATGCCCTTCGTTCATAGTTCTGTCGGCCATGTGGAGATATTCTGGAGTCGTGTACCTATCTTCCTGCTTGGAATAAACTGCGGACAGTGGGTGATGGACGGCAAGCGTATGGAGCCCCAGGCGTTGTGGCTCACCCTGCTGCTGTTCGTCATGTCACTTGCTATGTGTATGGAGTTAGAGCAACACTGGCGTGGACATTTCCCGCTGTTCATAGAACGTCTGGTGTATATCCCGTTGTCAGCAACAGCGATGCTACTCCTCTGCGAACTCTTTGAACATACCCCGTCGCTCATCCTTCGTGGACTTGCTTTCGTCGGTGGAGTGTCGTTAGAGTTGTACCTAATACATGTGGAGTTCGTATATCGTAAAATATCACCCTATCACTTAGGCTACATCGTAAACTTCCTCATCACGTTCAGTGCGGGACTGGTGTTGGCTTGGCTGTTGAGTAAATTTGTAGAGAAAGTAATATTAAGGAAAATAAAATGATAAAGTTAATACGACCACAGCAGTGGGTAAAGAATACGTTTATATTCTTGCCGATGATATTCGGTGGAAGAGCCTTAATGAGTGCTCTTGACTGGTACAGCTCAGTAATAGCATTCTTTGCCTTTAGTTTTACTGCGTCAGCGGTGTACTGTCTTAACGATATAATGGATGTGGAGGACGATCGCCGTCATGCAGAGAAGTGCAAGCGCCCCCTGGCATCAGGTGCCATCACTATTCCTCAGGCGTGGGGCATTATGGCTGTCATGCTTGCCTGCGCCGGTGTTATGCTCTTCCTCATTCCAACAGGTCGATACATGGCTTCGCTTGTTATCATCGGTTATTTCTTCATGAATATAGCCTACTGCATAAAACTGAAGCGCTACGCCATCCTTGATGTTTGCATCGTAGCTTTCGGCTTTGTTCTACGTCTGTTGGTTGGCGGTTTGGTAACAATGACACCACTCAGTAAGTGGATTGTGCTGATGACTTTCCTCCTTACGCTTTTCCTCTCTCTCGCCAAGCGTCGTGACGACGTGGTGCGTATGGAATCTACCGGTGAGGCGCCCCGTCACAACACAAGTCGTTATAACCTGACGTTCCTTAATGAGGCTATCACCATTACTTCCGCGGTAACTATAGTGTGCTATGTGATGTACACCGTTGCTCCCGATGTGGGTGCTAGTGAAAAAAATGAATATCTTTATCTCACTACTGTATTCGTTATTCTTGGTCTCTTGAGGTATATACAGCTGACGGTTGTGGATAAACGCAGTGGCGACCCCACAAAACTGCTCCTCAGCGACCGCTTCCTGCAAGCTGTGGTGCTGTTGTGGATAATATCGTTCGTTATAACAATATATGTATTATGAAAATATATGCATTTGATTTCGATGGTACGCTGACGACGCGCGATACTCTTATAGACTTCATACGCTTCGTGCGTGGTGACAAGGCAACGCTGTTAGGACTTCTTCGTTTTAGTCCGTTGCTCTTGCTGATGAAGATGGGTATCTATCCTAACGGTAAGTGTAAGCGTCAGCTCTTCACATATTTTTTTAAGGGTATGCGTGAAGGGGTGTTTAACGACTTCTGCGAAACATACGCTCGCAAGAGGAAGTCGATACTTCGTCCTGCCGCTATGGAAAAACTCCGTGAAGTACAGCAGGAGGGACATACCGTAGTAGTGGTAAGCGCAAATATGGACAGTTGGGTACGACTGTTCCTTCCCGGCATAGAGGTGATAGGTACTAAGGTGGAGGTTATGAACGAACGTCTCACAGGACGTTTCTATACCCGTAACTGCTACGGCAAGGAGAAGGTACGTCGTTTTCTTGAACGTTTTCCAGAGCGCAATACCTACGAGTTGATAGTCTATGGCGACAGTCGTGGCGATCATGAACTGCTCGACATTGCCGATGAAGGATACTATAAACCATTCCGTAAATGAGATATCTCCGACTGTTCCGTATAAAACGTGAAGAGCTGTGGGCGTCGCTCTTGTCGATGCTCCTCTTCGTTGTTCTTCATGCGTTGCTCATAAGCAAGTACTTCGAGAAGTTCTCCTCTCCCGAGGAACACTACTGGGATGTCTTCATAAAGCACTTCCGTGTGTCGGGCTTCGACCCTATCACCTATGCCGTCACCACGGAATGGGGAGTGTTCTATAATGTCTATCGTCATCCGCTGCTTGCCTTCTTCGTTTATCCGTTCTATCTCATAAACCAGGCACTCATCAGCCTCACTGGCTATAACCTCGTACAGATTGTCATAGCCTTGCCGCTGCTGTTCTGCAGCTACTATTCGTTCATCTTCCTCTATCGCATCTTCCGCGAGGTTATTGCTCTGTCGCGTTTTGATTCTACCATGTTGACAGCCCTTTTCTTCTCTTTCGGATATGTTATGGTGACGTTCATCGTTCCCGATCATTTCGCTGTCTCTATGTTTATGATTATCACAACGCTATACCTCTGTGGTAAGGCTATTCAGCGCGAACGTCACCTGGACCGCATACAGACCGTACTGCTGTTCCTCTTCACAGCGGGAGTAACGCTGAGCAACGGAGTGAAGGTGTTCATCGATGCCCTTTTCGTTAATGGCAAGCGTTTCTTCCGTCCTACATACATGGTGTTTGCTGTCATCCTCCCCTCGATACTCCTCTGGGGTTTTGCCCGTTGGGAGTGGGGCTATTATGTGTATCCACGCTACAAGGCACGTATGGAGAAGAATGCCGAGACAAAGAAGATAAACCGCGAACGTACCTATCAGGCGTTTCTCGATACTACCAGTATCAAGGATACGGCAGTACAGAATGCTGCCTTTGAGCGTGTCATGCAGGCAAAGACGGACAGACAGAAACGTATTGACCAGTCGAAACCGTGGAACAAGCATAAGGGAAAACCTATTGGTAATGGCGAGTTCGAACAGTGGACAGACGTTACCACCTCGCGAACAGAGTCGTTCGTAGAGAACCTCTTCGGCGAGTCCATACAACTTCATCGCGACCACCTTCTCGAAGACACACTTCGTAAACGTCCTGTCATAGTGCGCTACAGTTGGTCAATAAACTATATTGTTGAGGCACTAATCCTCATTATCTTCATTGCGGGAATATGGGCTGGACGTCGCAGTCGTTTCCTGTGGATGGCTTTGTCAGGCTTTGCTTTCGACATGTTCCTGCACATGGGACTCGGCTTTGGTCTCAACGAGGTGTATATCATGAGCGGCGACTGGCTCTTTGTCGTCCCGATAGCTACGGGTTTCCTGTTTCGACATCTTCATGGGCGCCGTTCGCTGTTGTTCTGTCGTGGTTTGGTAATCTTGCTTGTGCTGTGGCTATATGTGTATAACCTCAACCTGCTAATAGGTTACTTGGCAAGTTAAACGATGGTGTCTATGCTAAAGTCCCTGAAAATATTCCGTATCTCTGGCGATGAACGCTGGGTGGCAACAGTCCTGTTGGCGTTCTTCGGTACGCTAAATGTCCTTGTGGCACTTTCGTATAGTGACCTGCTGGCGGTAAACAGCCTTAGCCATTGGGATGCTGCCAGTCCTATATACAGTCTTTCGGGCTACGACGACTGCCTTTATCGCGTGCTCACGCGGTGGAATGCTATTAGTTTCAATACTTTCCGTCATCCGCTGCTTGCTGTCTTCCTCCTTCCTTTGGCACTGCTCAATATGGCTATTCTTGCCATTACGGATTACAACCTTGCAGCGTGGCTGTCAGCAGCGGTTGTCGTAGTATGCGACGTCTATGCAGGAGTCTTCCTCTATCGTTTACTCCGCACAGTAATAAAGGTATGTCGTCTTGATGCCTTCCTTCTTACCCTTCTGCTATTCTCGTTTGCCTCCGTCATGATAGCCGGTTGTCAACCCGACCACTTTGCTATGTCGCTGTTTCTCCTGCTGCTGTTCGTATATATCATGGGCATCCGACTGAAACATCACCGTTCTCTTTCTCCTTGGCAGGTAGTTGTAATGACGTTTGTCGGTGGTGGCGTTACCACAACCCACATGGTAAAGGTATTCCTTGCCGATATGCTTATAAGGGGACGACGTTTCTTCCACCCTTGGAACATCCTTCGCATGTGGATAATACCCGTCATGCTCTTTGCCATATTATATAAGGTAGAGGTGGAAACCATCATAAAGCCTCAAGACCGTGCTCGTGCTGAACGCATAGAGAATACCATCGCCAACGATGCTTCTTTCCGTAAACACCAGCAACAGGCGGCAGCACGTCAGCAGGAGCGACGCTCAAAACAACTCGTTGACAGTAAGTATTTCGACTGGTCTGATATGACGGTGCCACGCATGCCGGTGGTGATAGAGAATGTCTTCGGAGAGTCGTTGCTGTTCCATAGCGACTACTGCCTTATGGATGTCAATAAAGGTCGTCCTGTAGTGGTAAGCTATCGTTCTGCACTGCCTTATGTCGTTGAGGCTGTCGTCGTGGCACTCTTCGTTCTCGGTGTGTGGTATGGGCGTCGTCAACGTCTTATGCAAATTCTCCTTTCGTGGTTTGCCTTCGATATGTTCCTACATCTTTTCCTCGGCTTCGGCATCCTTGAGGTTTACATTATGGGCTCCCACTGGCTGTTTACTATCCCGATAGCTGTGGCATACGCCTTGAAGGACATACATGACGGTCGTGTGCGGTGTGTCCTGCGCATCCTCCTCGCGTGCGTACTTATGTATTATATAGCGGCTAATGCTCTTTCTATAACTGGCGCCATATCGTAATACTTATACTCCGCCAGTCTTCCTCCGAAGATAACGTTCTCTTCGCGGTCTGCCAACTCCTTGTACTTGGCATATAGTGCTGTGTTGCGCTCGTCGTTGATAGGGTAGTAGGGTTCCATTCCTTCTTTCCACTCTGCGGGGTACTCCTTGCTGATAATAGTTGTGGGAATACTCTCCACCTCGCTGCCAAACATCTCGAAGTGCTTGTGTTCTATGATACGGGTGTATGGAATATTACGCTCCGTATAGTTCACTACGGCATTGCCTTGATAGTTGCTGTCGTTGATTCGCTCCTGTTCCAGTCGTACGGTGCGGTATTCCAGTTTTCCGTAGCAGTAGCCGTAGTATTCGTCGATGCTTCCCGTATATACTATTTTCTTGAATATGGAATTGAGAATCTGGAACTGAGAATTACATTCTTTTCTTTCCTTTATAAAGTCTATGCCAGTTCTTGTCTCAACACCCTCGAGGAGTCCGTCAATGAGTCGGTTGTATCCTCCAATGGGTATTCCCTGATATCTGTCGTTGAAATAGTTGTTGTCGAAGACCATGCGCACGGGGAGACGCTTGATGATGAATGCCGGCAGGTCCTTACAACTGCGTCCCCATTGCTTCTCGGTATATCCTTTTATCAGTCGTTCGTAGATGTCGTCGCCGATGAGCAGTCGCGCCTGCTCTTCAAGGTTCTGCGGCTCACGTCCGTCAAGAGCCCTCAGCGCTGCCGCACGCTGTGACTCCAGTCGCATCTGTGCCTCGGCGGGTGTCGTCACGCCCCACATCTGGTAGAACGTATTCATATTGAACGGCAGGTTATACAGCTTTCCTTTATAGTTGGCTACTGGCGAGTTGGTATAACGGTTAAATGGTACTATGGAGTTCACGAAGTCCCACACCTCTTTGTTGTTGGTGTGAAAGATGTGTGCTCCGTACTTATGTACGTTGATGCCGTCAATGTTCTCGCAGTACACATTGCCACCGAGGTGTTCCCTGCGGTCTATTACCAAACAGCGCTTGCCCTGCTTGTGTGCCTGATGAGCGAATGTTGCTCCGAAGAGTCCTGCGCCAACTATAAGGTAGTCGTATTCCATTATGAATTAGTTCTTAGTTTTTCCTGTAAGCTGTTTCGCTTTCTCCAACATCTGTGCGTAATATGTGTATAGCGGTTGGTAGTAGCGTGGTAAGGGCTTGTAGTCGTGCTGTCGCCACTTACTGATGAACCTTATGCCAATTACCGGCAGTAGCTTTGTCTCACCGAGAGCACGGTATATCTCAGGCTGCTCCTTGGCTATTTTCCTGTCAAGGGCTTTCAGTCGTTCTTTGTCGTAATCGGGAAACTCCACCAGCACCGACCTGTAGGTGGATTTTAGCACACCCATCAACCTCTTAGTGAGATAGTCCGACTCTCGTATCTCGCACCTTGCACCTTGCACCTTGCACCTCGTTTCAACTAACGCTTCTGCCAGTCCTAATGCCGAGGGCAGTCCTTTCAGCTTCTGCGAAGGGTCAACCGTCTGTCCGGCCCTTCCTATGAGGTATCGATAAACGGGCTTGGGCAGGTAGTAGGCGCTCTGCGCTATCGCTATGGGCAGGAATATCCACTGTACGTCGGTAAACGATATCCCCTCTGCCTGGTGGTAGTGGGCATCCTTGAGCATTGTAGTACGGTAGGCTACCGAGTGCATGCGTATGTCCTGAAAGTGTGGCTCGTCACGATAGTCCGCAATGTTGAATACGGTCTCCTTGGGCAACTGCTGCTCGTAGTATTTCTTTGCTATGGTGTTGTTGCCTGTCAGCACATAGTCTGTTATCAGCACGTCAACGTCCACGCTGTCCATAGTGTCCAACATAGCCTGCAGTGCTACCGTGTCATAGCGGTCGTCAGCATCAAGAATCTTGACGTACTTTCCTGTTGCCTCCTTCAGTCCTCTGTTTATGCACGACCCGTAGTTGCCGTTGTCCTTGTCTATGACACGCATCATCTCGGGGTGGCGTTCGCACCATTTGTGTGCTATGAACGACGACGAGTCCTTGCTGCCGTCATTTATTATCAGCACCTCCATACGTTCTCTGTTGCTGACAGTCATCAGCGAGTCGAGACATCCGTCAAGATATGCTTCCATGTTGTACGTGGGAATAATAATAGTAAGTGTTTTCATAGTACCATCAGTTTTTCTTCGAGTAGGGTCTTGTTCTTCATTCCCACTAACTTGCGCAAACGTCTCATAACGTCTTTGCAGAAAGTATGCTCTTTACGGATGTCTCTTATTACGTCGGTATATGGTATTTCTGTATCAATTATCAGTCCTCCGTGGAACGCTGGTGCCCGTCGTGGTTTCATATAGTCGTCGCCATATAACGAGCGCAGCTCCTTGTCGTAGTCCTTTGGTGCTGGCACCATCATATCCTCGAAAGGCAACCACACCGTGTCGCTGTATATCTCCTTGTCGCGTGCCAATGATGGTATGAACGATATTGTTCCCACAGCGGCATTGTCCTCAGGACGATATTTGCGGAAGAGGTCTTCAAACTCTCGGTAATAGTCTTTGAAGTCCACACGCTTAAAGAGCTGTCGTGCCTTCCGCCAGGTCTTTATGTTGTCTATGATGTCGTGCTGTTTAAAGAGGTAGAAACGTCCTTTTGCCTCCATCATACGTTTCATTTCCATAGAACGCTTGCTCAGCTCTTCGTATTCCTCCTTGTCGTCAGGCACGGCATCCAAAGGAAAAATGTCTATGAAGATACCCTGACAGAAGTCCTTTGTCCATTCCGTCGGCGACGCAGCGGTAGTGTTGAAGTCTCTCACCTGAGCATGTCCGTGGAAATAGTCTTTGTCGGTATATGCTGTCTGTAGGAAGTAAGGCGCAAACTCCTCCTGCGGAATTTTCACGAAGCGGTCATAGTCGTCGCGCATCATCGTCAGGTCGATATCGTCATCCCAGGGTATGAAACCCTTGTGACGTACCACTCCCAACAGCGAGCCGCCGTCCATCCATGTGTTCAGTCCGTGACGCTTGCAAACGTCGAGGACCACACGGAGCATGTCCATTTCCATTTTCCATAGTTTCTTCCTCTTTTCCGTTACGAGGAAGTCGCCTCTCATCTCTTCGTTAGTATCCATAGGCATATTTATTGCGCACAAAGATATTAAATAATTACGAATTAAAGAGCACTACGATATATAAAAAAAATTAATTGTCAATTATATATTTGATAATTCTTACATCCAAAGTCGCGCATAGAATCATTTATAAAGCCGTAGCTCTAATACCCCAAATCTTCACCTACCAGCACTATGATATGCCGTCCTTTATTTCTACTGTTCCGTAGGAAATGGACGTAGCTGCAAATGCTCTCCGGCGAATTGCAGTTATGGCAAGTGCCGTCGATTCTGCAAGGGGTATTGATGTCGAACCGCTGGGCATTGACAGGCGATGCCGTACTGCGGGCCCTGGCCAGTGCTGCCTCTACCGTCTGAGCTACCTTGTTGAGACCGATGACGAAGATGACCTTCTTCGGTCCCCATGAGATAGCCGCCACGCGATTGCCGTTGCCGTCGATGTTCACGATAACGCCGTCTTCCGATATGGCGTTGGCACTCGTCAGATACACGTCTGCCGTGAAAGCCCTGAGATATATGGCCTCCTTTTCCTCTGCAGTCTCTGCCAGGTCTCGGTCAAGAACTTCAAGTGTTTCCCTGCTTTTCAAAGCCTCTGGGATGCCCAGGTCACGGACAGTGGCTGTGCCGCCCCATGTCACGCTGCTTCCGTCGGCAATGAGTTCCGAAACCTTCTTCACTGCCTCCTTGCCTGTAGGACAGTAGAAGGCTTCCATGTTGCGGCGATTCAGGTTTTTTATCATCCGCTCCGCCAGTTTCTGGTTTCTCTCTTCTTGTGGTGTCATATAACGTGTTACTTTAAATTTTTTTCCAATATTGATTTATGGGCACAAAGATACTAAATTTTATTGAGTGAATGTCTAAATGGGTCACAAAAAACAGAATGTGTATGTTTTTTTGAGGGCAAACCTTGTATAATTGAGGCTTTTTTCCGTATCTTTGCGCCAATGAAAATAGCTTTCCTCATATCAGCATTCACCGATGCGCCTCACTTGAAGCTCCTCGTTGAGGCGCTTCAAGACGTTGGCGAAGTGTTTATACATATTGATGCCAACGTGTCCGAAGAACCCTTCCGAAGTGCTCTTGCTACCACACGTGCCCGTTTTATTGAGCACCGTGTAAAGGTTATGTGGGGAAGCTACAGACAGGTGGAGTTTCAGATGGAACTGATACGTGCCGCCCTTCCCTGTGACTACCTTTTTATGTTAAGCGGGCAGGACTATCCTGTGTGGAAGGGCAAGCAGATAGTGAAATATCTTGAGGAACATCGTGGTGAGAATTTCCTTCAGGCGATGAGTCTTATAGGTCGTCCCCGTGAGGACACCCGTGAATATACGCGTTACCGCTTCCTCAACAACTACGTATGGCACTACGGCACGTGGAAGAGTCGTATGCGTGTGGCTCTGCGTCATGTCCTTGAGCCGTTTCTGAAGAAGCCGCTTGAGTTCAGTGCCGACGGACGGCGTTGGCAACTTTATAAGGGTTCCGACTACTTCGCTATAACAGGCGAACTCGCCGCCTATGTACTGAAGACCTACGACGAGAGTCCTGCCTTGTGCCGCTATTTCAAAAACAGTTTCGCTCCCAGCGAGACTTTCGTTCATACCATAGCCTTTAACACGCCAGAGTTTGCATCGAAGTGTATCCTCAGCAATCCTCCTTTAGGCGAGCGCATACCCCTTGAGGAACTTACGCCACTGACATATATCGTTTATGACAGGAAGATACATGAACTTACTCTTCATGATCTCCCTGCCATAAAAGCTTCCGGTAAGATGTTCTGTCGTAAATGCGTCACAGGAGTCAGTGACGAACTAATAAACAAATTACTGAATGACGGTCTTGCGGGTTGTCTTTCCTTGACGAACAACGTACACACCCGATGAAAGGACGTTGAGGTCATTGCCGACGCGCTGACCCTGGAGGTTGTACGTGGTTGTTGGTTGTAAGTCGTAGGTTGTAGGCTGGTTGATGCTGGTTTCGATTGTTCCGTCGAAGTCAATGACGAACGAACCACCACCTGCGGGAGCATCCTCGGTAGGAATCTGCAGGAAGGCACCGCCCTCATCTACCTCGCTGCCGTTGGCAGGAACGAAGTTTCCGTTCTCGTCGAGCACGAAGTTGCTATTTGTTCCCTCGGTGCTACCGATAGTTGAGTCCTCGTCAACTGCTACGAGCAGGTTGCCGGTAGTGTCGGCAACGGGGTCGTCCTCATCAGCAGGCATTACGTAAACCTCGGTACCGGCTGTTCCCTTGATGATGACTGCTTCGCCACCAGGGATAGCATCGGTAATCTCCTTGACACTTACGTATGAGTTTGTGCCGTCGCCCTTTTCGCTCTTAACGACGATGTAAGCACTTACTCCATCGGGGAGTTTGTAGTTCTCGTCGTAGCTTATCACAGCCACACCTGATGCCGGAATAACCACGGGTTCAACGATGTGTGTGAACCATGCCCAATAGTTCTCGTTGCCCGCAGGTGTACCTGTAACGGGACCGAACGACTTAGCTCTGGGAGTTGCTACATATTCGATGTAAGCCTCTTTGGCTCCGGTAGGTACGCAGAGTGCTGCATGCTGATATACCTGTGGATCACCTGCTTCGGCATAGTTATCAGGTATTCCTGTCTCATTCGCTGCCGCGGCTTTCTTTGCTTTAGCCATCGCCTTCAGCATATTTGTTAAAGTGAAGTCTTTTGCTGTTACTTGTGGTTCAACTTCTACGTTACCATACTGTATAGTATATTCACAGAACTCACGATAATCTTGCAAAGTTATTCCTTCAATTGTTGCGTCGAAAGTATATTCACCTACATCTGGAGGAGTAGCAGACTTCATGATAATCTGTCGGAGGTTGGGACAAGCCATGAATGCTTCCGCTTCGATAGTCTTGACGCTTGCAGGAATGGTGATAGATTTCAACCCTACGGTTCCTACAAAAGCGTAATCGCCAATAGCTGTTACGTTATCGGGAATAACTGAGGTCTTAATACCTAAAATCAGAATATTCTCTTCTTCCTCGTCATTGTAAGGCTCCAAGTCTTTCTTTGGACCCTTCGCTTTTAAGGCTCGGTTATTCTCAATAATTACATTACTTCCTGCAGGTGAGAGCAAATATTCATTATTCTCATCTACCGTGATGCTTTCCAAATCTTCACATCCAATGAAAGGCACTGCCTCAATTTCTTCTACATATTTGGGGAATTTAAGAGATTTGATAGATGAGAAATAAAAAGAGGCGCTTACTGAATACAATTCGTCGGGTAGATTGATTTTCGAGAGTTTAGAGAACATGAACGCACCTTCTCTGATCAACCTAACTTTATAGGTTATTCCATTGTATTCGAACGATCCTGGTATGGTAAGTTCGCCCTCGAGGTTGCGGTCAACGGCAAGCCAGTATCCATAGTCGGGAATGTCTTCTTCGTCAACATAAACACCAGGATTGTCTGCTACCGCCTTTCTTGGTTTGGTTACGAGCGTTCTTTCAGGAGTTTTTCCAATAACGCTTACCTCGCCGAATATCTCTCCCTGGCCGGTAGTGGCATTTATTCCCTGTACAAATCCCTCGCACCTAACGAGCAACTTCGTAGTACCGTTGTTGTGAGGTACATCGATAGCTACTAACTGACCTTTTTTTAGATTCTTCGATTGTCCGGGTGTATATTCGAATAGAACTCCACCGCCCCCCATGTTTTCGCTCGAATAAATAACTTCACCTTCGCCATCATAAAATGTGCAGGAACATTCATCGGGGTAATTTCCGGGATTAAAAACGAATTCGTAAGGCACATTATCTTCAAGTTCTATTGTGCCCTCTGTAGAGGATCCTGATGTAAGTGTTAGCGTTGTAATTGTCGTGCTGGATAGGCTTTCTACAACAGTAATGCTGGCTCCATTCCATCCGTCTCCGTAAGAGTCGCGGAGCTCATAACTAATGGTTTCAGACCATGCTCCCGTTGCTATCGCCACGAACAGCACGATAAGAGTAAGTAGTCTTTTCTTCATAATCGTTTGTTTTTAATGGTTAGTACTAATTGTCGGCACAAAAATATACAAAATAATTAGCACATTTACTAACAATTTCTCAAAATCGACTAACTTTTGGAATTTGTTAGTAGCTTTCTCAGAATAAGTGAGCCGTAACCTCACTGCTTATCGCGCCACTCTGATGGGGTCATACCGGTACGAGCTTTGAATGCTCTGAAGAAGGTCTGCTCGTGAGCGAAGCCTACTTCGTAGTAAATGGAGCTGACTTTCTTGTCGGGATCTTCGAGCATCAGGCGTTTGGCATATTCGATGCGATAGTCATTGACAAACTGGTTGAACGAATTGCCTTGGCTGTTGACGGCTGCCGATACGACATTAGGATGGACACCTAGCTCGGATGCGACATCCTGTATCTTCAGGTCGCTGTTCAGATAAAGTTTCTGCTCGTCCATCAGCTGGCAGATGCGTTTCATAAGTGCTACCTTCTGTTGGTTGTCGCTCGCTTCTTCAACTTTAGCGGCTGCGTTGGGTTGCTGACGACGGTTGTAGATGAACCAACAAACCAAACAGATGGCGATGATGACAAGAATAGCTACTAAAATCCATTGCCACAGGCCACCCGCACTGGCTGATTCTGCGGGGGCATCACCCAGTCGGAAGACATATACCGTACTCAATGGAGTGTAGTTGTCGCGATATTTGCCGCCCGTGAGCACTACATCGCCATTGTCGGTGACGATGGGGTTGTCAAAACTAATTAAGTCCATCTTGTCGGTATAATATAAGGTAAGGGACGCCTTACCCTTGCCTTGCAAAGCTTGGGCATAGTCGATGCGGAGCAGGTAGTGACGACTCTTGATATTAATTCCCTCCCAGATATCTTCCTCGTTTCTGCGATCGTCACCTCGCAGATAGACCCGTTGGCGGGGTTTGTCAACGATAAGGCTGAGATAGCGGATATCCTTGCCGTCGGGACCTTTCATGGGTATAGCACCAGCGGTTGGCAATAGCGAGAACTCACCGTTGCGGCAGATGCCGATGGCTATCTGCCCCGTACTGTCAGTCATGGGGAACAGATAACTGTAGTCGCCCGTCGCAGCATTGCCTACCTCGTAGTCGGTGCTTTGGTGGGCTTCGTGTATCCTTAGGGGTTGCCAAGTCTCGAAAAGGGCCGGATGTATGGCATTGCCTTTCAGTTGGTCTACGCTATTGATTTGCAGCGTGTCGCCCTTAGTGCTGGCGATGCCGAAGATGACGGCATTGTCCTTGGCAGAACGGAACACGTAGGGGTTCGATAGGGGAGTCGTGACAGCCTTGACAGAACCATACCGTCCCTTGCCGTTGTATATCTCCATAGTATCGCGATGATACCAGTTGCCAGTAATGAGTACACGACCGTCATCGAGTTCCACACCGCAAGCCATAGCTCTGCGCACGTCAAGACATCCAAATTCTGAAAAGCTATGTGTTGTAGGATCGTAAACCTCCGTGCTGTGGAGTTGTCCTATGCCTAAAGGTTTCTCGAAACCGCCACCAATTAGCAGCTTGCCGTTTGACATAGGGACGAGCAGTCCGGAATCATGGGGATAGGCCATCTGTACCACATGCCAAACTCCATCGCGGTAGTATTCCAATGTCGGAGTTGGGACAAAGGCGGTGGTGTGACCACCAACGACCGTCAGTTCGCCATTCACAAAAATAGTGTGATGCCCGGAACGAGGAATATTAAGGTCGGGCATACGCTCGGGCATGATCTTCTCTATTTTGCAACCATCCTTAACTTTTGTCTTGGCATTATAAGACGATGAGGCTGTTGTCCCTGTCAGGGTCAACAACCAAGCCAGAAGTATCGTGATGATCCTGGGATGATGGAAGTGGTACATGATTGCCATAATGCTGCAAAGGTAGGCAAAAATGAGAAAATGATACTAATAAATTACAAAAATCGACTAACAATCTGCAAATTGTTAGTCGATTAAGTCTGATGCATGAGCATTTTATTTCCGAACTATTGTCTTGCGAGCAACACCACCCTGACGAACAACATATACTCCGTCGGGCACAGCATTAAGATTGGTGCTAACAAGTTGCCCGTACATAGAATATACCTGGTAGGGAAGGTCGAAGTTTACTCTCAGAGAATGTATTCCGTCAACGGGGTCTGGTTCAGGCTCTGGCTCAGGCTCTGGCTCGGGTTCGGGGTCACGAGGCACGAAGGTGTATCCCAGTTTGTTGTCTATCCACGTAATGCGCTCCTTGAGGTAGTTCTTGACGTTGTTTACCTCTCCCTGATAGCTGCCGTAGATTCTTGGGTTCTGGTGAACATACTGATTTATGATGTCCCAGCGAGTGAAGTTGAGTTTCTGTGATTCTTGCAACTGTTCACTCATATCATCTACAAAAGCCAAAAGACTCTCTTCGTCGATGCCGTTATGACGTGCCTCGTCCCAGATGTCGATGAGTTGTGCCTTGGTAGTATTGTCGTTGATGATATTTGTTGTCAACGTGCGCATATATCCCTCAACACTGCCATATTGGTACACCCACTGAGTGTGGTTGTTGATGGGATATGTGCGGTTATCGTTCTCAAAGGCGATGTCGAAGTCCCATACCGGACCTACATACAACTTGTCCTCGCCACGCTGCTTGTACATATACACACTCCAGTAGGTATCGGTATTTCCCGACAGCTCGCCAACAAGGAAGTGGCGCAGGAAGGTGTTGGTGTCCAGATAGGTGCGCCAGTTGTTCTCCATATTGCTGTAGAAGTCACGTATATAGTTGCTCTGTTCTGTGGTAATCTCGTCCTCGTCGGGCGACTTTATCGTAACTCGGGTGCTGTTGTAGGAGGTGAACCACGAAATCTCATCCTCTGCGTAGGCATCAACCTCTATGAGGTAGCCTCCGGTGAGGGCTTCTCCCTCGTTATCGGTAGGTTTCATCTCTGTAATGTTCACGCGGTTCTTGTTTACTTCTATCTGGTCGCACAACTGATAGCAGCCTTTGTACTCACCATTCATAATGACGTTGACAGCGGTGCCGTAAGGGGTGTAAGGCATCTCAAAGACACTACTCAGGTGGAAGGCTATAAGGTTACGCATGAGTGTCTTGTCGCCGTAGTTGTTTATGAGTGTCCATTTCTTGGCTTTGGCGGGGGCGTCGAGGACGTTCTGCTTGCTGTCGAACTTTATGCGGTAGGGACGTTTCGGGAAAGTACGCGAGTAGTTGCCGCGCTCACGTGTTCCGCCAGTCTGTGCTATGATGTTATTTCCTTTGTCGCCTATGATAGATATTATTGACGGAATGTCGGTAATCTTGTCGTAAGGCTCCACGTTGCCCTCTGTGTGTATGCTTACTGTCGGCAGTCCGCCAATCATAAACATGTTGCTGTCGTCGCCTTCTCCCTCATGTCCGTAGAACTCCACTTCGGCAATGTTGCAACGTGCATCGGAAGGACCGACGTAGCGCACATAACGGAAACCGCGCGAGCAGTTGACGTCGGCAGACGACAACTGTCCTATTACTCCGTTCTCATTAATTATATATATGGGGACGGCATCCATGAAGTCCTCACGGTTGGCGCCCTCAAAGACTCCAAGGTTTACTCGTTTAGGTCCCTGACCATCGTTGCGAGGCGACCACGCTACACGGGTAATGACGTGGGGTGTGCCCAGGTCGAGACCTACCCACGAAAAGCTGCGGTCCCACGAAGCAAAGAATGTGGTGAGGTCACCGTCAAAAGCATTCTCACGGGTGTTCACCGTAGTAGAAGGAGCGCTGGTGTTGGTGTAATCGACGGACTGTGTGGTACCTATGATGGTGCCAGTCAGACGGTTATCAGCGAAGGTGATGACGGAGAGGAGTGATAATACGAAAGTCGATAAGTAACGACGATTGTTGGGTAACATAATTCTTTTCTTATTAGAAAGCCGAGGCCTTTAGTCTAAGTCCTGCGGTTTCGTTTACGTTAAACATAATATTCATATTCTGTACTGCCTGACCGACGGCACCCTTGAGGAGGTTGTCTATGCAGGAAGTGATAAGGAGCTTGTTGCCGTACTTCTCGCAGTGTACAAGACACTTGTTGGTGTTCACTACCTGCTTGAGGTCTATGGGCTGGTCGCTGTAATGGGTAAAGGCGGCGTCGGCATAGAATGTTTTGTAACACTCTACGATGTCCGCAATGTCGGCATCTGTCTTTACCACCATAGTGGCGAAGATGCCGCGGGCGAAGTCGCCACGATAGGGTATGAAGTCGATGCTGGCATCAAGACATCCCTGTATCTCTGTCAGACTTTGACGAATCTCTGCGATATGCTGGTGCTGGAACGGCTTGTAGATGCTCAGGTTGTTGTTGCGCCAAGAGAAATGGGTTGTGGTGCCAGGCTTCTGACCTGCTCCCGTGGAACCCGTAATAGCATTCACGGCAACGTCGTCGGTGAGCAGTCCCATCTTTGCTGCAGGCAGCAGTCCTAACTGTATGCAGGTGGCGAAACAACCCGGGTTGGCAATGTTCTGAGCCTTCGCAATCTCCGTCTTATGTATTTCGGGCAAGCCATAGACAAAGGACCACTCTCTGACTCCCCCGTGGGGGATAACTGATGATGGGGAAGCCTCCCCACGGGGAGGTTTGGAAGGGGCTATTCTGAAGTCCTGTGCAAGGTCTATAATCTTCACTCTCTCGGGAATGGTGTGCTCCTTGAGGAACGCCTCGCTCTTACCGTGTCCGAAACAGAAGAATATGACATCAACCTCATCGAAGGGCATCTCGTCGGTGAAGCGCAGGTCGGTATCGCCAATGAGTCCTTCGTGGACGTCGCTGACAAGATTTCCTGCGTTGCTCTCCGAGTTGGCAAAGACTATCTCTGCCTCAGGATGATTAAGTAGCAGGCGTATCAGCTCTCCGCCTGTATAGCCTGCTGCACCAAGGACCCCCACTCTGACCCTCCCCGAGGGGAGGGAAGCTAACACGGTATCATTAAAATTATTCATTTATTTTATCTTTGATTTTATTGATAACTTCAAGAATGTTTTCTAATATTTCTTCGTTAGAGAACCTGATAACGTTGAATCCCATTCCGTTCAAATGTTCAGTTCTAAGTTCATCTTTCTTTATCTGTTCGTACTCAGAGTGGTACCCTCCATCTACTTCTACGACAAGTTTCTTTTCTATACAAACGAAATCTACAATATAATCACCTATTATGTGCTGTCTGTTGAATTTTACAGCTAATCGTTTTGCACGAATATGTTCCCATAGCAGCGATTCTGCTTCAGTAGCAAATTGCTTGTTTTTATGGGCAAACTCCTTCAAAAGGACATACCTATCAGGTGATGCAGTATTGTAAGGTCCGTCGTTTTTCACAATTGTAGTGTGTACATAGCCCTCCCCTCGGGGAGGGTTGGGAGGGGGTTACCTCTCATTCTTATGAATTCCGTAGTAAACACGAAGCGGTGTGGAGCTAACCTTGATGAAACCCTTCGCCTCGTCGGCAGTCCAGCCGGTCTGCGTCTCACCATACTCTCCGAGCTTTGACTTCGTGAGGTCGTCGGCAGAGTCAACACCTACCGTCTCGAATCCGTAGGGACGGAGCTTGAGGATGGCTGTTCCGTTGACGTTACGCTGACTTGAGGTGAGCATAGCCTCGATGTCGGGCATCACGGGCTCCAGATACTGACTCTCGTGGAGGAACATTCCGTACCAGTTGGCTACCTGGTCCTTCCAGTACTGCTGCCACTTTGAGAGTGTTGACTTCTCAAGCAGTCGGTGTGCCTCGATGATGAGCTTCGGTGCTGCTGCCTCAAAGCCTACACGACCCTTGATGCCTATGATGGTGTCGCCGACGTTGCAGTCGCGACCTATGGCGTAGCTTGCTCCTATTTCTTCAATCTTCTGGATAGCCTTGACCTTGTCGTCGAACTTCTCTCCGTTGACGGCTGCTATCTCGCCCTTCTCGAATGTTATGCAGAGTGTTGTCTCGGGTTTCTCTGCTGTGACGTGCTTCAGATAGGCCTCTTCGGGAAGTCCCTGCGTCGGGTCGAGAAGCTCGCCGCCACAGATGCTCGTTCCCCAGATGCCTACGTTGTACGAGTACTTCAGCTTGGTGAAGTCGGCAAAGAATCCGTTCTCGTTGAGGTAATCAACCTCTTCCTTACGGGTGAGCTTCTTGTCGCGGGTAAGGGTGATAATCTCCACTCCTGGCGCCATAACAAGGAATGTCATGTCGAAACGTATCTGGTCGTTGCCGGCACCTGTGGAGCCGTGAGCTATGGCGTCAGCACCAATCTCGTTGGCATAGCGCGCTATTGCGATAGCCTGGAAGATACGCTCTGACGATACGGAGATGGGGTAGCAGTTGTTGCGTAGCACGTTGCCGAAGATCATGTATTTCAACGACTTCTCGTAGTATTCCTTAGTAACGTCGAGGGTGACATACTCCTTAGCACCAAGCTTATAGGCGTTTTCCTCGTTCTTCTTCAACTGCTCTGCACTGAAACCGCCGGTATTGGCGCATGCAGCATATACCTCATATCCTTCTTTCGCTAACTTCATCACGGTATAGCTGGTGTCCAGACCGCCGCTGAAAGCTACTACTACCTTTTTCTTTTCCATATCTATTTTGTTTTTTGTTATTTCTTTATTCTGTTAATCCTTGAGTTTGGCTATTCTTTCCAGTACCTCCTGTGGTATCTTTGCCGGCAGGTGTTCCTCGGGGTCGAAGAGCATTCCGGTACAGATACAATAGCGACGACCTGTCCTGTGGAGCACATCGACGTTGACGCAGCCTTCACATCCTTTCCAGAATGCTTCGTCGTCGGTCAACTCGTTGAAGGTCACGGGCTTGTAACCTAACTGGGTGTTCATCTGCATTACGGCGGCACCGCTTGTCAGCGAGAATATCTTTGCTTTCGGCCAACGTATTCGTGCCAACGTGAAGGTCATGTCCTTAATGCGCTTTGCAAGTCCTTGTCCTCTGTAGTCGGGATGCACTATAAGACCACTTGTTGTGACGTATTCCTTGTTGCCCCAGGTCTCGATATAACTGAAACCGGCGAAGACGTCTCCGTCAAGGGCAATTACTGCCTTTGCCTCGTTCATCTTCTTCTGCAGATACTCGTGAGTACGACGCGCAATACCTGTCCCGCGGACTTTCGCCGCTTCCGATATTGTTTCTAATATCGTGTCTATATATTTCTCGTGAGAGCTGTCTGCAACTAATATCTGTATGTTCTTCTTGCCGCTCATAGCTTGCTGTGAATAGTGTGGTTATCCCCTAATGTTCGGAATTACGTTTCCTAATTCGTTTATCACGTCCTGAGTGTTGACACCTTCTTTTATAACAATGAGTATGGTGTCGTCACCGGCTATAGTTCCAATGATATTCGTGGAGTTGCTGTTGTCAATGTTGTATGCTATAGAACTTGCATAGCCCGGACGGGTCTTGATGACTCCTATGTTTCCGCTGAAGTTTATCGAGAGGAAACCGCTTATCTGCAACATCTCCATGATGGAGTGGGGGGTGCTGACACGCTTGTACATCGTGTCGTTGGGCAATACATACACATACTTGCCACTCATCGAGGCTGCCTTAGCAACCTTCAACTGCTTGAGGTCGCGACTAAGTGTTGCCTGCGTCAACCTGAAACCTTCCTTCTCTAATGCCTGAAGAACTTCTTCCTGTGAGCCTAATTCCATACTCGAAATGAGCATCTTTATGGCTTCCAATCTACTGTTTTTTACCTTCATTGTGTATTTTTATTCTATTTGCGGCTGCAAAAATATACAAAAAATACGGTTCGACCAAATTATTATGCACTTTTCTTTAGTCGCTTTGCAATATTTATAAAAAAAGAACCCTCAACTTATCGTCGAGGGCTCCGTTTCTTAATCTCTTGCTTTTCCTAAAATCCTCAACAGGTAAAGGAATAGGTTTATGAAGTCCAGATAGAGTGTCAGCGCTCCTAAGAGTGCCATCTTCTGACCTACTTCTCCTCCGTCTTCCGCCGTAAGCAGCATGTTCTTTATCTTCTGGGTGTCGTAAGCGGTGAGGCCCACAAAAATCAATACTCCCAGATAGTTAAGAATAGCCATAAAGCCGCTGTTCTTCCAGAATATGTTTACTACCGTAGCAATAATCAAACCAATAAGCGCCATAAACAGTATCCTGCCCACGCTGGAGAGGTCTCGCTTCGTAAGATAACCTACTGCCGACATCGCAGCAAAGGTTCCGGCGGTGATGAAGAACACCTGGGTGACGCTCTCCTGCGTGTACGCGAGCAATATTATAGATAATGTGGCACCGTTGACTACGGAGTACAGCGTGAATAGCAAGGTGGCGGTAGTTATGGAGAGCCTGTTTATCATGCCTCCAACGGCAAACACCAAAGCAAACTCAGCAATGATGAGTCCGAAGAATACTATCCTGTTGCCAAGAATAAACTGTATTGCTGCAGGACTTGTAGCAACTCCGTATGCTGTTATGGCTGTGATAACAAGGGCTAAAGTCATCCAAAGATAAACCTTGCGCATGAGTGCAGGAAACGCCAACGACGCCTGCAATTCTCTTTCGTCAACATAATTAACGTAATTTCTATCTTCCATTTTCAATCCTTTTTAAGTTATTCAACTGCAAAAGTACAAACTTTTTTTGATTAACGCAAAGCAAACAAAAATATTTCTTGCTACAAACCTTGTATAATCCAAAAGAATTTAGTATCTTTGCATAAGTAAGGCGATGCATTGAAATGTTGAGGCTACGCAGCCAAACTGGAAGTTCCAGAAAGTAGTTTCCAAATGAGTTTCAATGCCTGAAACCCTTGGTTTCACCGCCTGAAACTGTTAGTTTCACCGTCCGAAACTACTAACTTCAAACTAAGACACACTTAGTTTCTTCGCCACGAAAATTTCGGGAAACAGCCCAGAATTTCCACAAAACACCATGCTTTTGCCCGATTTCGCAATTTGTTGTCACTTTTGTCACGTTGTTGTCACTGCTGAAACACCGATAAACAAAGGGCTTGTGACAAAAGTGACAAAAGTGACAGCAAAATTTAAAATCTCACGTGCGCGCGCGAGCATGAATGGATGATAGGTCAGAAGACGATTCTGGAATCATGATATAACGGCTTTTTCATCGGGACAAATGACTACCTACAACGTTTATCAATTGAAGATTCGTGAATTTCTCTCTATAAATATCATTCTTCGGGAGAGCTATCTTTGGCAAATTACTCTTGCTTTCCTCCTTATTCGTGACATCAGGCTTTAAAAGAAACTGTCTGTCCAAAGGACAGTTTACGGTGTCGGACTTGACTATTCTTTCTTGACAAAGTGAATCCTTTGGAATAGAGCAACTATCCTTAGTCGTTTGTCCCTGTCCCGCCATTGTGACGAGGACGAGCAGAACGGTGATGATGGTTCGCTTGTTCATATTCTCTTTCTGTTATGATTAGAAACTCGGTTCTGCATCTCCTCGCTGGAAATTCACCCAACCGTCTTTATCCTTGGCATAATAGCCTTGGAAACGGAGGGTGGTGGCGTCGGCGTAGGCGAAGGTGAGGGCGCAGGAGTAGGCCATGTAGTCTCGTCGTATGTGGCGGTCAGTTGCAGGCAGTTGCGCTTCTCGCCGCTGTTGCCCTCGGGACTCCAGTATCTCAGCTGCCACGTCCCTGTGAACGTGCCGTTCATCGGGTCTTCCTCATCTCCCCAGCCGGTGGGCTGACCTACATTTTTCCAGTCTGTGTATTGCTCCTTACCGTCAATAGTGACCAACTCACGTTGCTGCCACTTGCGATAGCCCGTGAGCGTTCCATCATCCTTGAATGTCAGCCGCTCGAAATACCGATGCCGCTCTCCGATTTTCTCATAGTGCCATGTGCCCACCATCAGCGGCCCGTACTGCTCATTCAGCTTCACGGTCTTTTCGTGTGCCTCCGGGTCGGCATATCTTGGTTCGTCGCTGCTGCAAGAGGCGAGGGAGACGAGGGCAAGGAGGATGGTGATGATGGGTTGCTTGGTCATATTCATTTCGTTTTTGTTATACCTTTTTTTATTATAACGAGGCTTTCTCGGAAATATTTTGTTGAGGCATTCATTTCATGATGTAACCGCCTCCGAGAGTCATTCCGAGCCACAAAGTTACAGAAAGTCCCACAAAAAAACCCGATATGACCGAAAAAGTGTCTGCCGAGGTGAAAGTCTGAACAAATGTTCAGTGGTTTTGTGAATATTTGGAAGAGAAGGGTTATGAAACGGCGGTTATTGCCAGTATCGCCTAAAAAAATAACACCTGATAGTTTGACGGCTGTCAGGGACTACCAGGAATTAACGAATTCTCCTTATAAAAAAACACCCGACAGCTTGGAATCCAGAGGCTACCGGGAATGAACATTGCAAAGATAGGCATTATTCCTGATACTTGCAAACTTTTTGCGATGTTTTTTGCGTGTCGTGGTCGTTTTTGCAGAATTATTAACGTTTTGCGGCTAAATAGACATGATTTTGTCGCTGCATGTGCCTACATGATCGAGGCCGTAGAGTAGTGAGCCGCTGTCGATGTCCATCCATTGGAAGAGCGTCATGATGCGGGCGTAGATGGTGAGGCAATAGGAGGTGTCGATGGCTCCTGTAGTCTTATTGAAACAGATAGGCTCGTGGTGGGCGATGCGGTTGCGCATGTTGTTCACGCTGTCGAGCGCGGCAAACATGTAGGAGTTGTCGTAGTGGAGCGTCCTCGTAGAACGGGGTTTGTTGGGGAACACACGGAGGAGTACCTGGCCGGTCAGCGCATAGTGGACGTTGGAGTAGAGGTATTTCCAGATACCAAACTCCATCTTTGAGAGCAGTTGCGAGTGGCTGTAGCTCTGCTTGCGGATGAGTTCGCGATATGCATTGTCGATGATTTTGCGGGTTTTATCGACGCGAGCGTCTGAGTAGAACACACCGCCGGGCAGCACGGCATCGCGCAGCCAATCACCACCGAGTCGGGCTTGCAGCTGGCGGTCGATGCGGTTGCGGAGCGTCACCTCGAAGCAGCTGACGAGGGTGAACATCTCCTGCGACAGCCGGAGGTTGCAGCGGTAGAGCATCATGGCACGGCGGGTGTCTCCATTGCAAGCCGAAACGTACTTGCCCATTCTGTCAGCAGAGAAAGCGTCCTCGAAGTACTGGAATTTCATATTGTATAAACAATTGTCATCGTATGAAAATAAAACGACCCGCACATTTGAGCATCATTGAGAGGCTTGGCGGGTTCTAGTAGCTGCAAAGGTAATGCTTTTTATTGAACCGACCAAACTTTTTGGTGGGAAATTGATTTTTGAGCGTCGATTTTGTTGCTTTTTTGAAAGTTAGACATAAAGTGAATGGGTCACATCTTCTTATATATGCTATACGGAAGATTCTTGTTGATGATGGCAAGGACGTGCCAGCGCTTGGTAACGTATGCCTTTGACTTCTGCTTGCGAATAGCAGCAATGATTTGATTGGCTACCTTCTCGACAGACATCACCCAAAACAGACCTTCGCCCTTGGCCATAGCTGTATCGACAAGGCCGGGGCGGATATCGGTGACGTGGATATGGTTGCCACTCTTGTATGCCTTCTTGCGTAGGGCTTCCATGTAGTTGATTTGATAGGCTTTCGATGCGCTATAGGCTGGAGCCATCGGCTCTCCGCGCAGTCCGCCAGCCGAGGTGATGGCGACGAGATGGCCGTGGCCTTGCTGCTCGAAGATGTGGTAGAGCGTATCAATGACGAACGTCCAGCCTGTGATGTTAGTGTCGATAGTTGGACGCTCCACAGCATAGTCCAACGTGGCATTGATGTCGCCTGTACCCGAGCAGACAATAACAAGGTCAATGTACTTCAGTTCTGCACGGAGGACGTCAATGGCTCGTGCAATTTCGTCCTGCTTGGTAATGTCTGCCGCGGCGGTGACGGTCGTGTCGGGATGCTCTTGCAGCAATTCGTCAAGCAGATGTGTCCGTCGGGCTACGATACCGATGCGGTTACTGCTAGTGGCATATTTCTCGAAGAGTGCCCTACCAATGCCTGAAGTTGCTCCGATGATAATGATGTTTTGCTTGTTCATTGTTCGTTTCACTTTTTTACTCTCCCATCCACTGGTTTCTCTCCCACAGGCGGTACACGCGGTTGGCGTGCTCTGCATCGTGAATGATTTGGTTGCCTGTGTCGGCATTTGAAATAATGGCCTCGCGCTCCCAACTGCCTCATGTAGATGGTGTCCGTGAGGTTCTTGCCGCGCAGTTCAATGTGGACGGGATAGGTCTCCTCGCCGACATAGCTCACCAGATTCTTGGCACCGAAAACGATATAGTCATTCAGGGCAGCTGTCAGGCTGGGCATGAAACCATTGTAATGTCCGTAACCGGGGAAGGTACGCACGGAGGTGACGGTGTTCTCGAGGAAGTGCGCCTTGTCTTTGAGAACTGCGCTCACACGCTCCCAGCCCGTCTTCCACTCATCGCCCCAGTACTCAGGCCCATTGTCAATCTCGCCAGACATCGATGCATAGATGAAGCGGGGTGCCTTGCGGTCTTGGAATTGATGGTTCTCAATGTCTGTGGCCAGTCGGTACTCGTCGTAGCAGCAGTTGGGCGATATGGCGATGTAGTCGTCGAAAAGGTCGTCGGTAATCATCGCGTCGAGCACAAACGATGCACTTAGCGAATGTCCGATGCCAAGGGAACGCCCTGACGTGCGGTAGTGGGTTTTTACGTATGGCATCAGCTCATTCTTGACGAATTTCTTCAAATCGGGCGATTTGCCGTAGTAGTAGCCCTCCTTGAACAGCCCAGTGTTGCCATGCAGGGGCATGGGCAGGTAGTCGTGGTTGCGAAAATAGTTGATGTCC
>ONAJ01000009.1 GCA_900315775.1 uncultured Prevotella sp. | reverse complement strand
ATTTGAGGGAAACAACGTGGTATTGGAAGCGCGTTACAACTGGGGACTTCGCCACATCGTCAACGGCATCTACTCTCGTAACAGCGTCTTCCAGTTCACTATAGGCTATAAGTTTGAATTGTAGAATACCCGAAAAACTTGCTCTGTGACAGGGATGTCCCTCGTCCCTGATTTCTAAGTTCGTTTGCAAAGTTACATATATTTTCGTTACCTATAGTATTTGCAGCTCCAAAATTTGGCTGTTTGGGAAATAATATTTATTTTTGCAGGCATAAAAGAAATTAGAAAACAATTATGGCAACTACAACTGCAAAACAAGACGCTGCGCATCCAATCAGTTACTACTGGAACCAAGTAAAGGATATGGATAATAGTCAGAAGTTGGAATTGGTAACAATGCTCATTGATAGCGTCAAGCCCATTCAGACGAGGTCATTGACCGATGCATTTGAAGAGGAGGCTTTTTCCGATATGGGCAAAGAACTATATTCACCTGAGGAAGCCTACGAGATGACAATGAAAGACATCAAGGCTATTTACGATCACAAGGATGCAGTATAAGTATATTTACACCAAGCGTGCTGCCGCTAAGATTAGAACCTTCTACAGAAACGTAGGAAAGAAATATCAACACACCTACTCGTATGAAGATATGGAGCGCAATGTACGTGATGCTTTCTTTGCTATTTATGCCATTGAGCGAACGTTACCTCGTCGTCGTCCAACCATCAGCCGATGGGCTGATTATCACATGACAAATACCGACAAATGGTACTATGCATATATCATAGAAGGCGATACAATTACGGTTGTTGATGTGTGCCATGCTCAGAATATGCACGAGTAAAACATAAACGAGTGCTCAAAAATAGCGGGACTCAATCGAGTCCCGTTATTTTTGTGGTTAGAGACAGCCTCCCCCAACCGCCATTCCCGAGCAAGCTCGCCTACCCGTAGCCTTTCCAAAGGGAGGGGAGCTCGGAAGCGCATAAAACATTTCTCTAACCCCTAACCTCTAACCGCTAACCACTAAAAAATTATCAAAATCTCCCCCAAAATTTTGCTATTTTCGGTAAAACCCCTTACCTTTGCAAGATAAGAAACGAGTATTCATATACAATGGAATTAAAGGCTCTGATAGCAGAATGTACTGCATACGACTTCAAGGTGATGCTTGAAGAGAAGAAACCTAAGAGTTGGTTGAAGAGCGTAAGCGCTTTTGCCAATGGCTTGGGTGGTTCTCTTTTCTTTGGCATTGATAATGACGGCGTCGTCAAAGGACTTGATGACGTGCAGCATGTATGCGAGACTATCAGTAGCAGAATTCGTGACTATATGGATCCCCTGCCAGGGGTGGAAATGATTCCTCATGATGTAGATGGTTTACATATCTTGCAACTCAAAGTCAACGCAGGACATTATACCCCATATTACTACGTTGGAGATGGTCAGCGCATTGCCTTCGTTCGTGTTGGTGATGAAAGTCTTCCTGCCACAGCAGAACAGATGGTTCGCTTGGTGCTGAAAGGTTCCAACAAAACTTTTGATTCCCTTCACACGGATTATAAAGTTGAAGACTATTCTTTCACGATATTGGCGAACTCGTTCAAAGACCGCACCAAACAAGAATGGGACAAGAAATATCTCTTGTCGTTTGGACTGGTAACAGGTGCTGGGAACCTAACGAATGCTGGCGCATTGTTTGCCGATGATTGCCCATTGTGGCAGTCTCGTCTTTATTGCACACGTTGGGATGGAAAAGAAAAGGGCGATGCCATCAACGATGCAGAGTTTACAGGCAATGTCCTCATGCTGCTCCGTGAAGCCATGAACTTTGTGAAGTCAAACACCAAGAGAGGCTGGGAAAAACTACCTAGTGGAAGAAAGAACAAACCAGAGTATGCGGAACGGGCTGTTCTGGAAGCAATGGTAAACCATTTCATCCATCGCGACTATACCGTGATGGGTGGTGAAGTCCATCTGGACATCTATGATGACCGGCTTACTGTTACCTCTCCTGGTGGTATGTACAATGGTATGTTGATACAGGATTTGGACATCAAAGATGTATCTTCTGAAAGGCGTAATCCCATACTTGCAAATGTGATGGCTCAACTTGACTACATGGAGAAACGAGGTAGCGGACTCACACGCATTTGTAATGAAACCAAAGCCTTGGAAGGTTATAAGGACGAGCTAAAACCCAAGTTCAAATCTACTCCGACCCAATTCCAGACCGTTATCTTCGCCTCCTCCGACACACAAAATGTCGGAGACAATGTCGGAGACATGTCGGAGACGAAACTCACTGAGCGTCAGCGGAAAATGCTCAATCTCATCAAAGAGTCTCCGACAATCACCGGCAAACAAATGTCGGAGACTTTGTCGGTGAGTCAACGCACCATCGAACGCGACCTCTCTGCGTTACAAAAAAGTGGTGTTCTGAAGCGTGAAGGCAAGGACAATGATGGGGTGTGGGTGGTGCTTGAAAAAAAAGACTAGATATTTGCTTTCAAGAAGATTAGGTTTATGGTTCGATACCATCGTCTGCTACATGTGACAAAGGGAACTGTCCCTCATCACTCTACCTGCACTCCCTACACCGTCAACACCTGACTGATTATAATACGTTAGTTATCAGTATATTATATTTTATTACAACTCGTGTTCACACTACACCTAAGCTACACCTAACCTACACCGGTGCATATAGTCCCAAATTTTTTATTTATGTTCCGGACATTTTGTCCGAAGCCTCCGGACAGAGTGTCCGACTACTCCGTGGTAAGTGTCCGACTATTCCGTGGTAAGTGTCCGACTACTCCGTGGTAAATGTCCAACTACTCCGTGGTAAGTTAAAAACGTTTTCTTCATACCGGTGTAGTGTCGGTGTTGCATCGGTGCAGGATAAGCACCCATTTATTAGTAGTATAACTTGTTGATAATCGAGTACTTACACACAATTAGGTGCTGCGGTGTAGGGAGTGCAGCAATTTTTGTTTGTTATAGTGATTTTGCTGTACTTGTAATTTTGACGTGTAAGGGTGTAATTTCCAGTATAACTTATATTACTTCGCAAGTTTCCAGACGGCACCGTCCTTGGTGTCTTTCACTTCGAAGCCGGCGGCGGCGAGGGCGTCACGAATCTGGTCGCTGGTAGCCCAGTCTTTAGCTGCTTTAGCCTTTGAGCGCAGTTCGAGCACCATATCGACTACTTTTCCGAAGGCTTCTTCGCGTGCTGCTGAGCCGCCAGAGGCAGCAAGTCGCAGTCCGAGGAGCTCCTCGGCGAAGAGGTGCATAGTGTCGGAGAGTTCCTTGAGGCAGTCGGCACATATTGTAGCCTTGCGGTCAACGAGGTTATTCACCAGGTGGCACGCTTCGAAGAGCAGACTGATGACCACCTGTGTCTGGAGGTCGTCGTTCATAGCGTCGTAGCACTTCTGACGGAAGGTTTTTACGAATTCTTCTGTCTGTGCGTCGCACTTGTCGCTAACGGTGATGCGGTCAAGGTTGCTGATGCCGTCCATGAGTCGTTCCAAGCCCTTCTGACTTGCCTGCAGAGCCTCGTCGGAGAAATCTACCGTGCTGCGGTAGTGTGCCGAGAGGATGAAGAAGCGTATTGTCATTGGTGAGTAGGGCTGTGACAGACTCTCGTGGTTTCCCGTGAAGAACTGTTCCAGGGTGATGAAGTTGCCCAACGACTTACCCATCTTCTGTCCGTTGATGGTAATCATGTTGTTGTGCATCCAGTACTTCACCATATCGTCGCCCTGTGATGCTGTAGCCTGTGCTATCTCGCACTCGTGGTGTGGGAATACGAGGTCCATGCCTCCTCCGTGGATGTCGAAGTGTGAGCCGAGGTACTTACGTCCCATAGCGGTACACTCGCAGTGCCATCCCGGGAAACCGTCGCTCCAAGGTGAGTGCCAGCGCATGATGTGTTCCGGTGACGCCTTCTTCCACAGTGCGAAGTCTGCCTGGTTCTTCTTCTCGCCCACTCCGCTGAGGTCGCGGCTGGCGTCCTTGATGTTCTCGAGGGTGCGTCCCGAGAGTTTTCCGTAGTGGTACTTCTCATTATACTTCTCGATATCGAAATATATGCTTCCATTGCTCTCGTAGGCAAAGCCGTTGTCGAGGATTTGCTGCACCAGTTCCTGCTGCTCCAGGATATGTCCTGTGGCGTGGGGCTCAATTGATGGCGGCAGCACTCCCATAGCCTCCATAGCCTGGTGGTAGCGACGGGTGTAGTACTCTGCTATCTCCATTGGCTCGAGTTGCTCCAAGCGTGCCTTCTTCTCTATCTTGTCGTCGCCCTCGTCGGCATCGTGCTCCAGGTGTCCCACGTCGGTGATGTTACGAACGTAGCGCACCTTGTAACCGAGGTGTTTAAGATAGCGGAAAAGGATGTCGAACGTTATTGCCGGACGGGCATGTCCCAGATGTGGATCGCCATAGACGGTAGGTCCGCAGACATACATTCCGACGTGCGGCGCATTGATAGGTTCGAAGCGCTCCTTTTGCCTGTGAAGAGTATTGTAAATGAGAAGAGTCTGTTCCATAATTCTGTTCTTTTATAAATATTTGGCTGCAAAGGTACAAAATAATTCATAATTCATAATTCATAATTGATTATTTTTTGTATATTTGCAGCCGTGAAGAAACTATTTATAGAGACATACGGCTGTCAGATGAACGTTGCCGACTCCGAAGTTGTTGCCTCCGTCATGCAGATGGCAGGCTACGAAACCTGTGATAGCGTGAGCGAAGCAGACGCGGTATTCCTTAATACTTGCTCGGTGCGTGACAATGCTGAACAGAAGATATATCATCGTTTACAGGAGTTACGAGGTACGAAGGACGAGTTACGAGGTAATAAGCCCCGACTCATTATCGGTGTGCTGGGATGTATGGCGGAGCGTGTTAAGGACGACCTGCTGGAGAACCACGGTGTTGACCTTGTTGCGGGTCCCGACGCATACATGTCGCTGCCAGACCTCATTGCGCAGGCAGAGTTAGGACAGAAGGCCATAAACATTGAGCTTTCTACCACAGAGACCTACCGCGACGTAGTGCCCCAGCGCATAGGCTTAGGTCATAAGATTGGCGGTTTCGTGAGCATCATGCGTGGCTGCAACAACTTCTGCCACTACTGCATAGTGCCCTACACCCGCGGACGTGAGCGTTCAAGGGACGTCGAGAGCATACTCCGCGAAGTTGCCGACCTGCGCGACCGCGGTTTCAAGGAGGTTACGCTGTTAGGGCAGAATGTCAATTCATATAGAGGAGAGAGGAGAGAGGAAAGGCTACGGGTAGGCGAGCGGAGCTCGGGAATGAGAGGAGAGAACTTCGAGATATTATTCCCTGAACTGTTGCGCAGGGTGGCTGAGACGGCACCGGAGATGAGGGTGAGGTTCACCACGAGTCATCCCAAGGACATGAGCGACGAGACACTGCGCGTCATTGCCGAGATGCCTAACGTTTGCAAGCACATCCACCTGCCGGTACAGAGCGGCAGCAACAGGATACTGCACCTTATGAATAGAAAATACACCCGCGAATGGTACTTGGAGCGCGTGGAGGCGATACGTCGTATCATCCCCGACTGCGGACTATCTACCGATATCTTCGTGGGCTACCATAGTGAGACGGAAGAGGACCACCAGCTGAGCCTGTCGCTGATGCGCGAGGTGGGTTACGACTCCGCCTTTATGTTTAAATACTCTGAGCGCCCGGGCACCTACGCCTCGAAACATCTCCCCGACGATGTTCCCGAAGAGGTGAAGTTGCGTCGATTGACTGAACTTATCGAACTACAGAACAAGATCTCCGCCCAGCGCAATGCCGAGGATGTAGGGAAGACTTTCGACGTACTCGTCGAGGGCTTCAGCAAACGCTCTCGCGAACAGCTCTGCGGACGTACCGAACAGAACAAGATGGTGGTGTTCGACAAAGGCGGTCACCACGTCGGAGAGACGGTGAAGGTTACGATTACGGAGAGCAGTAGTGCTACGCTGAAGGGAGTGAAGAGTGAAGAGTGAAGAGTGAAGAATGAAGAATGAAGAGTGAAATATGAAGGAATTCATAAAAATATTACGACGCTTCGTACCACCATATAAGAAGTATCTGGTGCTGACGATAATCTTCAATATCCTTTCTGCGATACTGAACATCTTCTCGTTTGCAGCCATCATCCCTATACTGAACATCCTCTTCAAGACCGAGGAGTCGTTGCGTCAGGTGGACTTCATACCCTGGACACAGGGCGACCTCAAGGAGACGTTGAGCAACAACATGAACTACTACGTTCAGGAGCTTATTATTGATATGGGCGCCACGACGACGTTGCTGTTGATAGGACTGTTCCTCGCCTTCGCCACATTCCTCAAGACGGGAGCTTACTTCCTTTCGTCGGCGTCGATAATTCCTATTCGCACGGGTGTTGTACGTGACATCCGCAACCAACTGTACCAGAAGATTACGGCGCTGCCGCTGGGTTTCTTCTCCGAGGAGCGCAAGGGTGATATCATTGCCCGCATGAGTGGTGACGTCCAGGAGATTGAGAGCTCCATAATGTCGAGTCTCGACATGCTCTTCAAGAACCCTATCCTCATCATAGCCTACTTCACCACGCTGGTCATCATCTCCTGGCAGCTGACGCTGTTCACCATCGTCTTCGTGCCGCTGATGGGATGGCTCATGGGTTATATCGGCAGAAAACTGAAGCAGAACTCCGTGAAGGCACAGTCGTTGTGGAGCGACACGATGAGTGTTGTCGAGGAAACCCTCGGAGGACTGCGCATCATCAAGGCATTCAACGCGGAGGGTAAGATGAACGATAAGTTCGCCCGCATAAACAACGAATACCGCGACAACATACAATGGGTGAACACCCGTCAGCAGATGGCGCATCCTATGAGTGAGTTCTTAGGAACGGTGATGATTATCATCGTGCTGTGGTTCGGTGGTGTGCAGGTGCTTAACAACGCTACCATCAGCGGCTCAACGTTCATCTACTACCTCGTCATACTCTACAGCATCATCAATCCGCTGAAGGAATTCTCAAAGGCAGGCTATAACATCCCCAAGGGACTGGCGTCAATGGAGCGTGTCGATAAGATTCTTATGGCGGAGAACAACATCATAGACCCCGAGAACCCAAAGAGAATAGAGAGCTTCGAGCACCAGATAGAGTTCCGCAACGTGTCCTTCGCATACAAGAAGGAGAAGGACCTCCACTATGTGCTTAAAGATATAAACCTCGTAATTCCTAAGGGCAAGACAATAGCCATAGTAGGACAGAGCGGTAGCGGAAAATCTACGCTCGTAGATCTCATACCACGTTACTACGACGTGCAGGAGGGCGAGGTGCTCATAGACGGCATCAACGTCAAGGACCTCGGTGTCCACGACCTGCGCAAGCTCATAGGTAATGTCAACCAGGAGGCTATCCTCTTCAACGACTCCTTCCGCAACAACATCTCCTTCGGTGTGGAGAACGCCACCCAGGAAGAGATTGAGAGCGCGTCGAAGATTGCCAATGCCCACGAGTTTATCATGCAGTCCGAGGAAGGTTACGACACCAACATCGGCGACCGCGGCGGACGACTCTCCGGAGGACAGCGCCAGCGCGTCAGCATAGCACGAGCAATACTTAAGAACCCACCGATACTCATCCTCGACGAGGCAACGTCGGCTCTGGACACCGAGAGCGAACGACTGGTACAGGACGCACTGGAACGACTCATGAAGACACGTACCACAGTAGCTATTGCACACCGTCTATCGACTATCAAGAACTCCGACGAGATATGTGTGCTCCACGAAGGACGCATAGTGGAACGTGGTACCCACCAGGAACTGCTGAAACTCGACGGCTACTACAAGAAGCTCAACGACATGCAAAGCCTGTAGGGATTTACTATTTGACGATTTACTATTTACTGTTTAGCATTGAAAAGACGACTGCTTTATCTATTAAAGATCTACCTGCTGATAGTACTTACCTTTGTTAATGCAAAAGTACTGTTCATGCTCTACAACGGAACAGATCAAAGTGTTTCGTTCTCGGACCACATGCAGGCTATATATCACGGACTGAGTCTTGACCTGAGCACAGCACTATACTTCCTCATACTCCCCTTCCTGGCAATACTCGTATCGATATGGACAAGGGTGCCGAGGATACTCTTTTACATATACTACGGCTTCATTGCTGTGGTCTTCGCCCTGACGTTTGTCTTCGACACCGTGCTCTACAACTTCTGGAACTTTAAACTCGACTCGTCGTGTCTGCAGTACCTCGCCACTCCTAAGGAGGCTGTGGCAAGCGTCTCCGTAGGTTTCCTGCTGGCAGGCTTTGTCATCATGCTCCTCATAGCACTTTTCATATACCTCGCCCTTACGGTACCGCGACTGAGTTTCCTCAACAGGATAAACGACGACGAGACTACTACCACACAACGTATCCTCACTACGGTTATAATGCTGGCTATGATACCTGTCTTCATCATCGGCATCAGGGGCGGTCTTAGCGAATCGACGACAAACATTGGTCAGGTATATTACTCCGACAACCAGTTCCTGAACCACTCGGCGGTGAACCCCGTGTTCAGCTTCTTCTCGTCGCTCGAAGATACCGCCAGCGATATTCCTGACTACAGCTTCATGGACGAGTCGGAGCGTAGCAGGGTGATGGACGGACTGTACCCCACGACGAGTGTCGATGCCGACAGTCTTCTCAGGACCACCCGACCGAATATCGTCATCATACTCATGGAGAGCTGCGGAGGTATCTTCACCGAGGATATAGGACATCGTAAGGAGGTCATGCCTTACTTCAACAAACTTGTCAAGGAGGGCGTTTACTTCAGTAATATGTATGCCAACTCCTTCCGTACCGACCGCGGCACGCTGTGCACGTGGAGCGGCTTCCTGTCGTTCCCACGCTTCTCGATAATGAAGATGCCGTCGATGTCGCGCCACCTGCCAAGCATCGCCAAGACGCTGAAGGCAAAGGGCTACGCCACATCGTACATCTACGGCGGCGACATCAACTTCACAAATATGCGCAGCTACCTCTTCTCGGCAGGCTTCGAACAAATAACGTGGATGAAGGACTACACCATAGAGGAGCAGAACTCCGCCAAGTGGGGCGTCCGCGACGACATAACCTTCAACACCCTCGCCTCTCGCATAAAGAATAACACAAATCTCGCACCCACGCACCCACGCACCCACGCACCCTCGTATATCATAGGCTTCTCCACCCTCTCGAGTCACGAGCCCTGGGACGTACCGACACACCGTCTTAGCGACCCCATACTCAACTCGTTCAACTACCTCGACGAGTGCATAGGACGTTTCATTGAGGATATGAAGAAGTCGCCTGAATGGGACAACCTCCTCGTGATACTCCTTCCCGACCACGGATACTCCCACTGTGGAGTGAACTTCGAACACGAGGACCACGACCACGTGCCTATGCTGTGGCTCGGAGGAGCTATAAAAGAGCCGCGACGCATAGAGAAGATTTGTAACCAGAGCGACCTCGCCGCAACACTGTTAGGACAGATGAAACTGCCGCACGACGAGTTCTACTTCAGTCGTGACGTCATGAGCAGCAGCTATACATACCCCTTCGCAGTACATAACTACAACAACGGAATGTCGATGGTGGACAGCACAGGATTCATGGTCTATGACCTGAACTCCAACAGCCTCATCGTCAACAAGAGCAGCGACGCCAACCGTATGGTGAGAATCGGTAAGGCTATACTGCAGACAGAGGCGAAGGAGCTGAGGAAACTGGGAAACAGGGAGATATGAATAACAAACTAAAGATATTACTAACGCCATTAGGTTCGGTACTGTGGAACCTGATGCTCATCTACGTCGTTTACTTCGTAGCACGCGTGGTGTATCTGTTTGTCAACTATAGCTACTTCGAGCAGGGACTGACGTTCACGCATCTTATGGAGATGTTTGGTGGCGGTCTGATGTTCGACACGTCGGCAATCCTCGTCACTAACATCCCGTACATCGTCCTCATGCTCTTCCCTCTTCACTATAAGGAGACGAGGGCGTATCATGCTGTATGTCGCTGGGTGTTCCTCATTGTCAACGGAGCAGCCCTCGCCACGAACCTGTGCGACTCCGTATATTTCCGCTTCACCACACGACGTACCACGACAACGGTTTTCAGCGAGTTCTCCAACGAGGGCAACCTCGGGTCTATCTTCCTTAAAGAGGCAGTAAACCACTGGTACCTGGTACTTATTTTCATCGTTGTGATGTACGCCCTGTGGAAACTCTACCGTCCAAAGAATTCTTCACTCTTCACTCTTAACTCTTCACTCAAATGGTGGCAATACGACCTCGCCACACTGCTCTCGTTAGCACTCCTGGCACCGTTTGTTGTGGCAGGAATACGTGGAGGTTTCACCACCGCCGTACGTCCTATCACCATAAGTAACGCCAACCAGTATGTCAACCGTCCTGTGGAGGCGGCGCTGGTGCTCAACACTCCCTTCTCGCTCTACCGCACCATCGGCAAGGCTGTCTTCGTGGTGCCGGAATATTTCAGCAGCGAAGAGGAGATGACGGCGATATATAGTCCGATACACAACCCAAAGAAAGAAAACTCTTCACTCTTCACTCTTCACTCTTCACTCAAAAAGAACGTTGTCGTCATCATCGTCGAGAGCTTCGCACGCGAATATATCGGAGCTCTCAACAAGACTCTCGAGGGCGGCAAGTACAAGGGTTACACGCCGAACATAGACAAACTTATCGGCAAGAGTATCACCTTCACACGCTCCTACAGCAACGGACGCAAGAGCATCGACGGTATGCCGTCGGTACTGAGCAGCATACCGATGTTCGTTGAGCCGTTCTTCCTGACGCCGGCATCAATGAACCACGTCAGCGGCATAGCATCGCTACTTGCCGGCGAGGGCTACGAGACGGCATTCTTCCACGGAGCACAACGCGGCTCTATGGGATTTATGGCTTTCGCCCGCAGCACGGGCTTTAAGAACTACTACGGTCGTGAGGACTACGACAACGACAAACGCTTCGGTGGCGACGACGACTTCGACGGCATGTGGGCGATATGGGACGAGCCGTTCCTGCAATACTACGCCACGAAGATGTCGGAGATGAAGGAACCTTTCATGACAGCGGTATTCACAGCATCGAGTCATCACCCCTACGTGGTGCCCGAGAAATACAAAGAAACGTTCCCCGAGGAGGGAATGATAATGCACAAGTGTATCCGCTACACGGATATGGCACTGGGTAAGTTCTTCAAAAGCGCCTCTAAGCAGTCGTGGTTTAACAACACCATCTTCGTGCTTACCAGCGACCACACCAACATGAGCGACCACGCGGAGTACCAGACGGACTTAGGCATCTTCACGGCACCTATAATTATATATGAGCCTGGGGTGACAGACAAGAACCCCGAGATGCAGGACAAGATAGCACAGCAGATAGATATTCTGCCTACCATCATGGGACGGCTAAACTACCAGAAGCCGTACTTCGCCGTAGGCATCGACGTGCTGAACACTCCCGCCGAGGACACCTGGGCGGTGAACTACCTCAACGGCGTATATCAGTATGTGAAACACGGACACGTCATGCAGTTCGACGGACAGAAGGTCATAGGCTACTACAGCCTCAACGACTCGCTGATGAAGAAGAACAAACTGAAGGAGGCTGACAAGAGGATGGAGCTTGAGCTGAAGGCTATAATACAACAATATATGGAACGAATGACGCAGGACCGCCTGCATCCGTAATTATGAAATATGAAATCTTAGGCCACGAAGGTCTCTTACACAGCATAGGCAAGGAGATACAGAACGTATTCCAGAACCTGTTTAAGCAGCGAGGGAAGTGGCGCCGCAAGGCTGCTGAACTCGACGGCTACTACTCCACCGATGCTCCGCGCGCCAAGAACGAGCAAAAGATGGTGGTGTATATGGTTGACGGACGCACCAAACACGGTGGTCTTGCCGACCGTCTGCGTGGCATCATCTCTACCTACGATGTGTGCCAACAGCTGGGTTACGACTTCCGCATATACTTCGTGCATCCCTTCCGTCTTGACGACTATCTCGTTCCTGCCACCTTCGACTGGCGCGTCAGCGAGGAGGAGCTATGCTATAACCCTCTGGATTCGTCGGTGGTATATTGCGGCAGCAACGGCACCCACGTGGAGCTGCCCTTCCAACGTCTGTACCTGAAACAGCGTATGCAGAAAGCGACGAAACAGGTCCACGTATATACCAACGCCCATCTGTTGCAACGCGGAGGGAAGTTCTCACAACGCTTCAACGAACTGTTCCGTCCGTCACCAGCATTACAAGAGGCTCTTGATACGCACCTCGCAAATCTCGAGCCCTCGAACTACGTTTCCATGACTCTCCGCTTCCAACAGCTCCTCGGCGACTTCAAGGAAAACAACTACGTTACCCTCTCTGCTGACGAGCAACAGAAACTCATAGACAGGTGTATCGACAAGATTGACGAGTTGCACAGAGGTATGCCCGAGAAGAAGGTTCTTGTTACTGCCGACAGCAACCGCTTCCTCGAGGAGGCGTCGAAACGGCTCAGCTACATATATGTCGTTCACGGAAAGGTGGCCCACATGGACTGGAGCGAGAACATACCGTTCGAGGTAAACCTAAAGTCGTTCCTCGACCTCATGATGATAAGTCGGGCAGAACGTGCGTACCTACTGCAGACAGGACTCATGTATAACAGCGGCTTCCCTCGTAGGGCGGCACAGATAGGTAATATCCCGTTTTGTCACGTTAAGTTCTAAGAAAGTAAGATTATGAAGAAACTACTATATTATATCGTCTATGCACTTATATACGGGCTGTCGTTGCTCCCGTTCAGAGTGCTTTATGTGTTGTCTGACTTCTTCTACCTCCTGGCATACTATGTCATAAGGTATCGCAGGAAGATAGTACGTAAGAACCTCACCGACTCGTTCCCCGAGAAGACGGAGGACGAGATACGACGCATTGAACGCGGCTTCTACAAGTGGTTCTGCGACTATATGGTGGAGAGTCTGAAGATGATGACTATCAGCAAGGAGGAGATGATGCGTCGTTGCACATTCAAAGGAACAGAGCTGCTCGACGAAGCTATCGAGAGGGGACAGTCGTGCGGACTGTACCTCGGTCACTACTGCAACTGGGAGTGGGTAACGGCGTTGCCGCTCTACTTGAAGTCGAATCCAATATGCGGTGAGATATACCACGTGCTGGAGAATGCCGACTTCGACCGTCTCTTCAAACACATGCGCGAGCGCTTCGGTAGCATCTGCATACCTATGGCGGAGACTCTGCGTGTCATCACTAAGTACAAACAACAGGGAAAACCCGTGATAATAGGATATATCGCCGACCAGGTGCCGTTCTGGAACAACATACACTACTGGACGGACTTCCTTAATCACGACACTCCTGTGCTCACGGGAACAGAGAAGATACTCCGACGACTGGACCACGCAATATTCTACGTGGACGGCTACCGCCCACGACGCGGATACTACGAGTGGGAGTTTAAGCTCATTACCTACGAGCCGACGAAGATGAAGGAGTTCGAGATTACAGAACAGTACTGTCGTATGCTGGAGAAGAGCATACAACGACAGCCTGAGTTCTGGCTGTGGAGTCATAACCGATGGAAGCGAGGACGCGAAGAGTGGTTGCGCGACCATGTGGATCAGGAAACAGGAAGGGTACGAGCGTAAGTGAGAGTTGAGAATTGAGAATTGAGAATTATGCATTATGAATTATGCATTATGAATTATGAATTATGAATTAACATGATTTTCGTACACGATAAAGGCCGCTTGTGCAACAACATCCTGCAGTATGCACATCTTTATGCTTGGGGACGCGAGCATAACCGCAAGACTATGTCTATGCGCTTCGCCTATAAGTATCCGTATTTTAATATATGTAAGACACCCTACCACAACTTCTTCTGCTATGTCGTTGCCAAGTATGCGGCAAAGCTGAAACTCATCCCTGTGGTACACTTCGACGACGAGAACGCATCGACAGCAGAGCAGGAACAGATAATGCTCAACAAACGCTACGTCGTAGCGACGGGATGGTACGCACGCTGGTACGACCTCTTCCTGAAGTACAAGAGTGAGATACTGGAACTCTTCGCCTTCCTGCCTGAAGTGGAAGAAAAGGTAAAAGCAAATCTCGCACCCACGCACCCACGCACCTCGAACCTCGAACCTCGCAAACTAGGTCTCCACATCCGTCGCGGCGACTACAAAACGTGGCAGAACGGACAGTTCTACTTCACCGACGAGGAGTACGTGCGAGTAATAAAGAGCTTCATAAATAACCTTCCCTCCATCCACCCTCGTACCTCGCACCTCGCACCTCGTACCTCGCACCTCGTACATATATTCATCTGCGGCAACGACCCTACACTCAACAAAGAGTACTACCGAAAGGAATTGTCTTCCCTTCCCGTGTCCCTCACCTTCCCCGACGGCAATCCTGGCGAAGACCTCTGTCTGCTGTCTCACTGCGACTACCTCATTGGTCCTCCCAGCACCTTCACCCTCGTGGCGTCGATGTACCACGACATCCCTCTATGTTGGCTTAGCGACACCTCTCGTCCTATCACAGCCTCGTCGTTCCATAAATTCGACTACCTCTTCAGAAACATAGTTTAAAATTTCTCCGTACATTGCGGCTCTGCCGCAATCCAAAATAGTAAAATAATAAATAAACCCATATGACCATCTTTTACCTCGTTTTCGGCAACAAAATGGAGTATCACCTGCAGGCACGATTCTCTATGATGAGTTTTCGGGCGCAGATGACCGACAAGGACCGTATTATCGTTGTCACCACCTGTCCTGAATACTACCCCTCGCACCTCGCACCTCACACCTCGATCATCCCCGTCACCGACGACAAGATAAAAGAGTGGGAAGGTAAGCACCATTTCTTCTGGCGCGCAAAGATAAAGGCTATGGAACTCATTGCAGAGAACTACCCCGACGACGATATGCTGTACCTCGACGGCGACACCTTCCTCTATGGCGACTTGAATAAGATGAAGGACCTCCTCAAGGAGGGTCACGGACTGATGGACGTTGACGAGGGACACCCCGCACAGATGAAGGGAAAGTCTTTGAGTATGTGGAACACCGTAGCAGGACATACCTACGAAGGTATCACCCTAAGCAAGGAACACCACATGTGGACAGCAGGTGTAGTAGCTATCCCTGCCGACAAGGTAAAGAAGGTTGTTAGCACAGCACTGAACATCTGCGACGGTATGCTCGACGACGGTGCCGAACCCATCGTGGTGGAGCAGTACTCACTGTCTATAGCTATGTACGAACTGACAAAACTCCGCGAGGCTAAGTCGCTAATAGCTCACTACTGGAGCAACAAACCCGCATGGATAGAAAAAGCTAAGGACGTGATGCTGCAGAGCTACCTCAAGAACCTCTCGGAAGAGGAGGAACTCGACCTCATCCGTAACCTGCAACTCAGCGACACTCCGGTATATGTTCATAAGTCGAACACCGCCCGCCGACTGAAAAGCCTCATCGATAAACTCTTTAAGGACAAAAACCCAAGATATATCGCCCCTAACCCCTAACCTCTAACCCCTAACCCCTAACCATGTTTTCAATACTTATCCCCTCTTGGAACAACCTCGGTTTCCTGAAGCTCTGCATAGAGAGCATAGAGAAGAACTCAGCATACAAGCACGAGATACTCATCCACGTCAACGACGGCTCTGACGGCACCCTGGAATGGGTGCGCCAGAAGGGTTATAAACATACCCACTCCGAGGAGAATATCGGTGTGTGCTACGCCCTCAACGGCTTGCGTCCTCTCGCCACCACCGACTACATAATGTTTATGAACGACGATATGTACGTCTGTCCGGGATGGGACACAGCTCTCGTCGAGGAGATCAAGCGCATAGGACATAAGATGTTCTTCCTCTCTTCTACACTCATCCAGCCGCGACCTTTCTTCTGCAAGAGTGTCATCGCCCCTGCTAACTACGGCGAGACGATAGAGAGCTTCGACGAGGAACGTCTGCTGCGCGAGTACGCCACCCTGCCACACGGCGACTGGCTCGGTGCCACGTGGCCTCCAAACGTTGTTCATAAAGACCTATGGGACTTAGTAGGCGGGTACAGCATAGAGTTCTCGCCAGGAATGTATAGCGACCCCGACTTCTCCGCAAAGCTGTGGATGGCAGGAGTGCGTCTCTTCAAGGGTGTTGACCGCAGTCGTGTATATCACTTCGAGGCACGTTCTACCCACCGCATAGTAAAGAACGACGGCTCCCTGCAGTTCCTACGTAAGTGGGGCATCACCTCAGGCTCCTTCATCCGCGACATACTACATCGCGGCGAACCCTTCGATACACCAAAAGACCATACCCTCGAACTCAAAAAAGACATCGAGCGCTCACGCTGGAAGAAGGTCCTCACCATCTTCCGCAGCACCAAGACAAAGAATCTTTGGGATTAAGTTAGCACTTAGCGTTTTTTTAAGTACGTCGCAGCTCTGCTGCGACTGATAACCGTGCCCTACTTCTTTATTTTTGCTTCTATCGCCTTCGCTACCAACACAAACTGATAGACAGCATCCATACCCGCACGTATGACGCCGCGCTTACCGTCGCGCCATCCTCCCTTCAGGAAGTAGTTGCGGAACGCACGCCAGAAAGGACGGTAGAACAGCGCCCATACCCCGTAGTTATGTGCCTTCTCGCACCCTGTCTCTCGCATTCCAGAGCTTCGCTCGCCTACCCGTAGCCTTTCCTCGCACCTCGCACCTCGTACATTCTCTCCTCTCTCCTCTCTCCTCTCTCCTCTCTTGTATACTTCATTATCCGTATAGCTATTCGTCTTCGCCATCAGCGACGCTATCGTGTCGTCGGCAAGATGACGGAACGCCAGTTCCCTACGTCTTCGTGGTATGTACTCCGTACGTCCCTTCACCGTCGGGAAGGTATGCACATACGGTGGCCACTCGGTACCCTCGCGCACAAAGAAACGCAGTTGGTAGTCGGGATAAGAGCTGTGCTGCTCGTGTTGCATAAAGAGGTTTATGCGTGGAATATACAGTCCCTGCGGACAGTCCTCCTCACCGATGCGCTTGTAAAGATAGTCCCGTAGCTCCGGCGTCACTATCTCGTCGGCGTCAACCACCAATACCCACTCACTCGTTGCCGACTGAATTGCGAAGGTGCGTGCCGGCTCAGCACTCTTATGGTTCGCCTTGGGGAATGTCACCACCTTACAGCCGTTCTTCTCCGCAATCTTTACCGTGTTGTCGCCACTCTCCATGTCGCACACCACCACCTCGTCGAAGTCCTTCACCGCGTCGAGCACCTTCTGCAAGTGTTCCTCAGCATTATAGGTATTGATAACTACAGATATCTTACTCATAACAGTACTGTTTTGGCGCAAAGATACACATTATTGTTGAAAGTACCAAGCATTTCTCTAATATTCACCTACATACCTCCCAAGCCAGAAGGTTCATGTCACCACACTGCTGCGCAGTAACTTTCCTCTTCTCATTATGGTGCTCCCAAGGCGAGAGGATAAGCAGTCGTCCCTCGCCACAAGCGTAGAACTGCTCACCGTGCGGCTTCGACATCGGAGTAAACCCGTTCTCCACAATAACAATAACAGGTAACTTCTCGTCAAAAGCACTCCTCATTATGCGCTTCTCACCAGGCGAGATGGCAGGAGAGACAAGCACCGCACCACTACGTGCAAGAGCAAGGAAACGCTCCACCTCACGGTCCAAAGCCTCACCGACAAGCCGTCGCGACACACGCACCTGAACCCTGCGCTCAGCACTAAGCAACCCCTTATTACCTATAGCGCTGCAAGTATAAGCCCCTATGGTGATGCCAAAGACAGGGCGCAACCACTGAGGGCAAGCACGACGAAGAAGCAGACGACGAGGGTTGTCGCGCAAGTAGTTACACCAAGCCGGCAGCTCGTCGTAAGAGCGAAGGATAAGGTCGTTATAGCCCTTAGCAAACAACGTCGGCAGTTGCAGCGGCGCAGCCGCCGCCTGCAGAGAACGCGCCCCCTTCTCCGTACGCAGCGCCCCCTTCTCGGCACGTGGCGGCTCTTTCTCGGTACGTGGCGGCGCAGCCGCCGCCCCTTTCTCCGTACGCAGCGCCCCCTTCTCGGTACGTGGCGGCGCAGCCGCCGCCCCTTTCTCCGTACGCAGCGCCCCCTTCTCGGTACGTGGCGGCTCTGCCGCCGCCCCCTTCTCCGTACGCAGCGGCTCCTTCTCGGTATGTGGCGGCTCTGCCGCCGCCCCTTTCTCCGTACGCAGCGGCTCTGCCGCTGCTTCCCCCGCCGCGAGCGCCCTTTGCACCTTCCTGCACCCCGCTTTGAACCCGGAGATAACCTGCCCCAGATGTACCGGTAGCCGCTCCTTCACGAACAGAATGCCGTGCAGGTGGTCCGGCATCATCTGTACCGCCATTACCTCTATCTGCGGGAAATAGCGCGGGATGCCGAGCCACTCATCCCTTACAGCCTTTCCCAAGGCTGTAAGTTCTATGTCCGGTTCGTCACCACTTCCGTCTTGTGCGAGCGGATTACCCTTTAGTCTGCCGAAGAGCGGGCGTCGTCCTTCCACCTCTATTGTAATCATATACATACGACGTTCCGTGTAGTCGTGACCGTCGTCGCGTCGTTTCATTGAGGCTTTCTTCTCCCCAGCGTATTTCCTCTTCTCCTCTATTCTTCCCAAAGCAGTATGAAGTTATTTGAACTGCTCAAAGGTAAGCATTTTTTTGTTACGCTCCAAATTTTCCCTTTACATTTTGGGCAAAGAAAAATCGCCCGGGGATTGCCCGAGCGATTTGGTTTTATTTGTTAGTGGAGGGAGTGTTATTCAAACTCTTTTGACAACATCTTTGTCTCTAATTGGCTCTCTCATAAATAAGTTTTTTATCTCTGTTTGCTGACTCGACGGCATAAGGTTCCAATGTGCCATTTTCTATCAAATCGACATGCCTTCCTGTAAGACGTTGCAAGTCCATATACATTGCACCGATAGTGAATAGACTGACGTTTGCGTTGTCGTCATAATCAACCAATATGTCAATATCGCTATCGGGTGTTTCTTCGCCTCTTGAGAAAGAGCCAAAAATCCAAGCTTTCAAAACTGGTTGTGTTTTGAAATATTCGGCAATCACATGTGTTATCTCTTGTCTGTTCATAGGCATTCGTTTTGTTTTCACGTTGCAAAAATAATAATAAATACTGAAATAACAAATAATTAGCAAAATAAAACTGATTATTTGGAAAGGGCGATAGACAAAACATGGGCAAAGAAAAATCGCCCGGGGATTGCCCGAGCGATTTGGTTTTATTTGTTAGTGGAGGGAGTGTTATTCCTCTTCACCCCAAACGCTTCCGCTGGTTACTTCGCCTTCGCGAGCGTCACCTGAAGAAGGATCAATCGCATTACTATAATTATTGTTTAGAGTCGTCTGTATTGTACCAACAGCCATTGCCCCCTGAGTTTCCAACTTCACGACGGCTAAACTAGGATTGATATATGTCTTTTTCATTGTTGTGTCCTCCATTATTTATTTACGTACTACTTTCTTACCATTCACAATAACGATGCCCTTATAGTTAGCACCAACCTTCTGACCTGCGAGGTTGTAAGCATTCTCAGCTGCAAACTTACCATTTTTAACTGACTTTATGCCGTCTGTTTCGCTGCTGTCGTCAAAAATAATAGAAAGTTTTCCAGGTGTAGTACCAGGATCACTATCCAGATGTAGATAAGCCTTACCAACAGCTACAACTCCCACTGTCGCACGGAAGAATGTTCCATCTTTAAGTACATAATCAAATTTGCTCTCTCCTCCAATTATTGTGACACCATCACCAGCAACGAGTTTATTACCTGAAACATCATCAGCATCCGAAGTGAGAACTACTACATTATGAGAAGCTGTTTCATTTGCACGCTTCAATACAAGGGGTGTATTAGCTGGCACTTTAGTTACAGGTTTTAATGTAACATTAGTATTATCAGCTGATGTAGCAATATAAGCTGTCAAATTTGTTGCTCCAGTGAAGTCCAACTTGTCTGGAGATACATAGGTAATATAATCTTTTCCAGTTGAAATCTTATAAGAAGGAGCCCCACCATGACTTGTACCACTATCACAATAATAGTAGTTTCCATCAGCGACATCAGTTATGTCGCCTGTTTTATCACCATTATTGTTCGTAAAAATAATGGTGTTATAACCTGTTTCATCACCTAATTCTATTTTATATACATCTTTGTCCTCTGTCGTCTTGCCTGCTTTAGAGACCTTGAATAAGCTAGTTTTTTGAGGGTTCAATATACCATTAGAGCTAATTAAAAATTTTCCTGGCCAATCACCATATATCTTTCCTGAACCATTAAAATTATAAAGAGCAATCCTATTCCAAGAATTATTATTGATAAAATAAATTGTAGTGCTATAACTACTTGGTACAGTTTGCGCAGCAATAGTGTAAGCCTTATCGTCAGCAAAGTCAGTAAGAGTCATTTGATTGTTACCCTCATCTACATCTATACCATTCTTGTTGTTACTTAGTATTATATCATCGTAATTTACCCATAATTTTACAGTAAAAGTGTTACCTTCTTTCGTAACATCAACCCTTGGGTCGTTATTGGGATTCAAGTTCGTACCATCATAAAGTACAACTCCAGGCCAACTACCTAATGTCCTTTTTGTTTCGTCACCTATATCATTATAAAGAGCTAATTGACTCCAAGCCTCATAGTCATTGTTTTCAACTGTAAATGAAACTGATGTGGTTTTCAAAATAGACATAACCATAGTTTCACTATCAATGACAATTTTATAAGTTCCAGGACTTAAATAGTTTGCATAATTACCATCTGAATTCTGTGCCAATTGAAAAGAACCTGTATAGCTAAGATCTTTTTGAGTATCAGTTGTTCCGAAGTCATAACGATTATTACCATTAAAATCATCCCAACCTGATGTAGAATAGCCATCAGTAACTACGAAGTACTTATTTTCTGTTCCTGTAATTGTGACTGTTTTAGTGTTAATACCTGTTTCTGAATTGTAGGACATACTAACTTGGCTGCCTGATCCATACCCCCAGCCATTTCCTATAGGTGAATCACCACAAAGGTACAATTGTTTGCCAACAGCAGCGAACACTGTACTAAACCCGCCCAGCAGGACGAGTGTCAAAAGTAATAGTTTTTTCATGTTCTTTTTATTAATTAATAGTTATAGTTATGTTGTAATTGTCAATAGTTATAGCAATATTCGGGGTGCAAATATAAAGAAAAAATCAATACGTCGTACTTTTAAGTGCCACTTTTTTAATAATTTACGTAAACTTTGCGTTAGAAAAGGCGCTGTGTGCGTGCACCGAAAACCCGCTACCTCGTTACATCGTTGAAAGTTTCGGAAATGTTTCTCTGTTTGAAACTCTTGGTTTCACGGGTTGAAACTCAAAGTTTCAAGCGGTGAAACTACTCCGAGCCGTCAGGTACTTCCGCTCGGGAATACAAAGAAAAATTTAATTTTCCTTTGGTATTCCGCTCGCTTAATTGTACCTTTGTACCCGAAGAATAAAATTAAAGCGAAATACTGATTATGAAAAGTAGATTATCAATCATCATTTTGAGTGTTTTCTTCTCTGTCGGCTGTCTTGCCCAGGAGGGTGGTCTTCAGCAGACTGTAGATGAAGGAGTAAAGAAGGTAGAGTCGTACTACAAAGGCGGTATGTACCACGAAGCCTTCGAGAAGTTGCATACCATTGAAGGACAGATAGCGTCGAGCGGTCAGAGTCAGGCGGCAAAGTCTGCCGGCTACTACAAGACGGCACGTGCCCGCTTCGACATGTATATGAGGATGCGTCGTAGCGCCTCAGCTCAGGAGCACCTCAATAATATGGCGATACACGCAAGCAAGTCTGGCGACGAAGCGCTGAAGAATGACTACCTATACAATAAGACTATATTCCACTACACCTTCGGTCAGAACGATAAGGGTAATGCCACCTTCAAGGAGATGGCTGCGAAGCTGACGGCACAGAAGGAGTACGACAAGGTTGACGAGGTGTATAGAACACTCATCGCAAACGGTCGCAACTCGGGAAGTGCTAACCTCGTGGCACAGTCGTATAGCAACTATATGGCGTGGAAGGACTCTGTGACGGTGATTAAGCATGCCGACGAGATAAAGGCGCTGAAGAAGCAGATTGCCGACAACGAGGCAATAATAGCCGACAAGGACAGCTCTATAACAGCACGCACGGTGACAATAATTGGTCTTGGCATCCTCGCTGGAGCCCTCGCCATAGCCCTTGTACTCGGTGCTTTAGCGCTGTTGCGCTACATTCTCTTGACACGCAACCAGAAGAAGATTATCACCACCCAGCAGGACAACATCGCCCTGAAGGCGAAGTTCATAAACAACATCTCGGCACAGCTCGACCCAACGCTGAAGAAACTCGACGCTACAAAGCCCGAGGTGAAGGCGCTGAAGGACTTCTCGGAGCATATCCAGACACTCTCGAAGTTAGAGTGCGAGGCTGGCAAGACATTAGAACTGGAAGATACCGACGTAACCGTATTCTGCGAGGCATTGATGAGCAATATGCGCGGAAAGACAGCCAGCGGTGTAGAGCTGAAGGTTAACGCACCGAAGATGTACGCTAAGATTCACAAGCCTTACGTAGCACAAATCGTCAACCACCTGCTCGTCAACGCTACGGAATATACTCCCGCCAACGGACACATCACCTTGGAGTACATTCGTCGTGGTGCCCACAAGAGTCAGTTTATTGTAAGCAATACCGGTTCTACAATAGCCGAGGAAGACCGCGACAACGTATTCAAGCCATTCAGTACCATCCACGACTTGACAGCAGGCGACGGTCTGGGACTGCCTATATGCAAGCAGATGGCTATGAATATGGGCGGCGACCTGTATATCGACCCCGCCTTTACTAAGGGAACACGTTTCGTCCTCGACATCATAGTGTGATAAAGTTCTTAGACCTACAAAAGATTACAGAACGCTACAGCGCTGAGATTAACGAGGCGCTGACACGCGTGGTGAAGTCGGGATGGTTCCTGCAAGGTGAGGAGAACGCCCGCTTCGAGGAGGAGTATGCCCAGTTCATAGGCAACAAGTATTGTGTGGGCTGCGGCAACGGTCTTGATGCACTGATATGGATATATCGTGCCTACATCGAGATGGGACTCATGAAACCCGGCGACGAAGTCATAGTACCCGCAAATACATACATCGCCTCGATACTGTCGATAACGGAGAACGGACTGGTGCCCGTACTTGCCGAACCACGCATAGACACCCTCGAGATTGACGACGAACAGTTAGAGAGTCTCGTCACCCCACGAACACGTTCCGTGCTGCTGGTGCACCTCTACGGCAGATGTGCCTACACCGAGAAGATTGGTGACTTCTGCAAGAAACACGGTCTGCTACTTGTGGAGGACAACGCACAGGCTCACGGATGTCGTACTGCCGACGGACGAACCACAGGAAGCATAGGCAACGCTGCAGCCCACAGCTTCTACCCGGGGAAGAACCTCGGAGCGCTCGGCGACGGCGGTGCCGTAACCACCAACGACGAACTGCTGGCGCAGACGGTACGCTCACTCGCCAACTACGGGTCGCAGAAGAAATATGTGTTCCGCTATAAGGGGCGCAATAGTCGGCTCGACGAACTGCAGGCGGCGGTGCTCCGCGTAAAACTGCGCCACCTGGAGGACGACAACAACCGGCGTCGCGAAATAGCAAAGATATACTACGAAGGGCTGAACAACAGCTCGGTAACCCTGCCCACACTACTCCCCGACGCACAGAACGTCTATCACCTGTTCCCCATACTCACCGAGAACCGCGACGAAGTGCAACAGCACCTCCGCGAAAAGGGAGTAGAGACGCTGATACACTACCCAATACCACCCCACAAACAGGAGTGCTACAAGGAGTGGAACGCCCTCACGCTGCCCGTAACGGAACAGATACACCGCCAGGAACTGTCGCTGCCCATTTCGCCGGTAATGACGGAGGAAGAAGCGGAGTTTGTGGTTCAGGGGTTAGCGGTTAGCGGTTAGAGGTTAGTGGTTAGAATTAAAAATTTTGAAGTATGTCGCAGCTCCGCTGCGGCGAATAAAAGGTATGAACGAAAAAGCAAAGAGGTTCCTGACTGACTACAGGACATTATTAGGATTGTGGCTACTGATAGGAGTATGTGCAGCTATCTTCAAGATGCACAACCATAACAACTTCCTTATCTTCAGGGGAGTGTTCTGGCACACCATAGACCAGCTGCCGCTGTTTATCCACTACCCTGCAGAGTATGGCGACATGAACCACTACGGTCCGCTATTCTCGCTGGTCATCGCCCCCTTTGCCGTCGTTCCCGAATGGTTAGGACTGATAATGTGGGATGTGGCGTTAGCACTATTCTTATATGTCGCAATACGCAACCTCGCCCCTCGCCCCTCAACCCTCAACCCTCAACCCTCAACCCTCAACCTTCAACCATCGTCCCTCGAAATCTTCACCCTCTGGTTCTGTGCCCACGAGTTGCTCACAGGACTCTTCATGCAGCAGTTTAATGTAGCTATTGCCGCTATAATAATCCTTTCGTTCATCCTCATAGAGCGTGAGCGCGACTTCACAGCGGCGTTCTTCATAATACTCGGCACCTTCGTGAAACTTTACGGCATTGTGGGATTGGCATTCTTCTTCTTCTCACGTCACAAGGGACGCTTTGTGCTAGCGTTGCTGTTCTGGTCGGTGGTGATGTTCGTTGCCCCGATGCTCATCAGCAGTCCTGAATATATCATAGGACAATATGCCGACTGGTACGACAGTCTGTCGTCGAAGAATGCAGAGAATATGAGTGCTGTCGGTGAGGAGATTCACCGCATAGGAACGAATATCTCGCTGTTGGGAATGGTGCGTCGCATCTCGGGACTGACGACATACAGCGACCTGTGGCTCATAGGTGGCGGACTGGTGCTGTTCCTGCTGCCCTACCTGCGCATATCACAGTATCGTAACGTTGCCTTCCGTCAGACACTTATGGCGTCGGTACTTATGTTTACCGTCCTCTTCAGCACCGGTTCGGAGTCGTCGTCGTACATCATCGCCTTCTGTGGCGTCTGTATATGGTATGCCTGTGTCCCCTGGAAGCGTAACAACTGGGACATCGCGCTGCTGGTATTCGTATTCGTGTTGAGCAGCTTGTCGCCCAGCGACCTCTTCCCAGCATATCTGCGCAAGGAGTGGGTGCAGCCATACGCCCTGAAGGCGCTGCCTGTCACCATAGTGTGGTTTAAACTCTGTTGGGAGATGATGAGGCGCGACTACAGCACGTCTCTCACGTGATACAGCGGACGGCGCTTTACCTCTTTATATATATTGCCGATATAAAGACCTACGATACCGAGGGCAAGAAGCACCACACCTCCTACAAACCATATACTGAGCATTATTGATGCCCAACCGCTGGCTGCCGTTCCTACTATTATAGCATGAGCGACGTATATCGCTATTGCGAAGCTGATGAGCAGGAAGAGTACTCCTAAATATAATATAAGGTATATAGGCTTCACGGAGAAAGCTGCTATGCCGTTAAGTGCCAGCGACAACATCTTCTTCAGCGTATATTTAGAACTGCCCGCAACACGTTCGCTGATGACGTCGTCCTCGGTGGTGGTGCTGAGTCCTATCATAGGTATAAGACCTCTCAGGTAGAGGTTCTTCTCCTTGTACTCCATAAGCATCTCGATAGCACGACGACTCATCAGTCGGAAGTCGGCATGATTGAAGACGCTCTCCACACCCATCTTGCTCTGCAGTTTATAGAAAGCCTGTGCCGAGAGACGTTTCATCAGCGGGTCTGCCTGGCGCGACACCTTGACACCATAAACAATTTCGTAACCTTTCTCGAAGTCGTCCACCATACGCGGTATAACCTCTATGTCGTCCTGGAGGTCGGCATCGATAGTAACAACAGCATCGGCCCACTCGCGAGCCGTAACCATTCCTGCCATAATAGCATTCTGGTGACCCACGTTGCGCGACAGGTTGATGCCACGAACGAAGTGGTTCTCCTTATGAAGCTTCTGGATTAGCTCCCACGTCTTGTCGCGACTGCCGTCGTTGACGAATACCATCACTGATTCGGGAGATATCTTACCCTCCTTTATCATTCGCTCGAAGAGTGTCGTCAGTCGTTGTACCGACATCTCGAGAACTTCCTCTTCGTTATAGCACGGAGATACTGTTGCTAATGTGATCATGTGTAAACTCATTAAAGGTTATGAATTTATGGTTACGCTTCTTGAGCATCTCTATGAGATTGCCCAGTCGTTTTGCCATAGCCTTTCCGCTGTGGTTCTTGATGATGAAAGGCATCTTCATCTCGGGGTGCTCCTTCAGCTCGTAGAACTCCCACGGGTGGAAGTATGTTACGAAGTAGCCGTCTTTGTTGACTACCCGACGCACCATCCAGTGATAAAGACCCTCCGGCAGGTTATGCAGCGAGAGCCAGAACAGCGGGAAGCGGATAAGAGGTGTTACTGAGGCGGGGATTTCCATTACCTTACCCCTCATAAACCATGTTCGTGGTTCCGTGAGGTGCATATATCTGCCCGGGATGAAGGCTGGATTCAACGAAGAGTTATACAGGAAGCCTGCCTTCTCGATGTCCTCGTCGCTGACGGGGAACATTCTGGGCTGACGATAGCCGTAGGCAGTACGTCCTGTGACGCGCTCTACAATCTCCTTTGAACGGAAGACGTCGGTAGGTTGCGGATTCCAGTGGTCCACACCGTGACACGCCACCTCGTGACCTTCGTCCATGATGCGCTGCATCACCTCGGGTGCGTTCTCGGCAAAGTTTCCCGTGCAGAAGAACGTAGCCTTCACTCCGTGCTCTTTCAGCACGTCAAGGATTCTGTTGGTGCCTTCTATAGACACCTCCATACCTTCCTTCAGCGTGTCCCACATCACACCGTGCTCGCGGGGCACATCAAACTCCTCAGTATCAAAACTTAATAATATCATGCTGCAAAAGTACAGAAAAAATTCATAATGCATAACGCATTATGTGAATTTTTCCTATCTTTGCACAAAATTACTTGATATACTATGACAAATATAACTGTAAAGTGTCCGCAATGTGGCAGTAGCTTCGACCTTGAGACGAAGGAACAGCTAACAGGAATAATTATGAAGTGCGCCTATTGTGGTAAGGATATTACCATCAATAACGTTGTGAGTATAAACAACACAACGGAAGCTAACGGTGAGTATATGCAAAAACCACGTTCCCATAAAGGATTATGGTTTACAGTAATTATTGTCGCTGTTCTTGCTATCATGGCTTTCAGCAAGCCAGACAAAGCAAAACACGTAGAAAAGATTAAAGAGTACTGCATGTTGGCGGTAGATGAGGCAAGCAAGGAGGAAAGTGATTTATCAAAGGGAATCGCTATGATGATTGCTCCATACATTCTTAATCCGGTAATAGACTCCATGCTTAAAGTTGACGACTACTTCTTCTTCAATGTTGGAAAGATAAGGTATTCCGGAGATTCTAAGGTGGCAACGATAGGTGTGTTTGGCAACGTGATAACCTTGATTTCTGAAGATAAGATAAAAGAATCTATCAATGAGGGCAACACAACTGACGAGGAAGAAGAGTGAAGAGGAGGCGAGACTGAGTCTTGAGGCGTTGTGCGTAACCGGTGAACATTGTGTGCTGGAGATGCGCAACAAGATGATGCGATGGGGTGTTGACGACGACGCTCAGGAACGTATCATCAAACACCTCGTGGAACGCGGATTCATCGACGAGGAGCGTTACTGTCGTGCCTTCGTAAAAGATAAGGTAGTATATAATAAGTGGGGACGACGTAAGGTGGAGCAGGCACTGTGGGCAAAGCGCATACCACAGGAAATTATCAGGGAGGCACTCGACGAGGTTGACCAGGAGAACTACGTGGACACCCTGCGCCAGTTGCTGAAGAATAAAAGTCGTAGTGTCAAAGCCTCATCGGAGTACGAGCGCACCCAGAAACTGATACGCTTTGCTGCAGGCAGAGGCTTTACGATGGACGTTATACGACAATGTCTTAATACAGATTACGATGAAGACGATTGTTAACTCGTTGAGGCTGACAGTAAAGAGAGTATTAGACATCCTCTTCCCCCGACAATGCGTTAACTGTCATGAAGTACTTTCAATCAGCGAAGATGTATTCTGCGGGAAGTGTCTTTTACACATGCCCCGCACCCATTTTCATCTGCAAAAGAGAGAGAACGAACTCGCAAAACTTTTCTATGTCTTACTACCCATAGAAAATGCTACCGCCTGGATATACTATTCGCCAAATGCCGAGCATTGCAGGTTTATCCGAAAGATGAAATATTACAACCGTCCTGATGTTGGCGAGATGGCAGGACGCATCGTAGCCACAGAGATTAAGGACAGCGGCTTCTTCGACGGCATAGACTGCATAATACCCATCCCGTTGTCACGAAGACGACAATGGAAAAGAGGCTATAACCAAAGTAAGGTAATAGCCGAAGGGATAAGTGAGATAACGTCGATACCCATCTTCGACGATGTGGTGCGACGCAAACACTTCCATAAGAGTCAGACACACCTTAATGTCTATGAACGAAGGGAGAATGTCAAGGGAGCTTTCGAACTCGTCAACGGCGAGAAGATACGAGGACGACATATTCTTCTTATTGACGACATAGTGACCTTCGGCTCCACAATTATTTCGTGCGGAGAAGAGCTTATTAAGGCTGGAAACGTAAAGATTAGTGTGTTAACTCTTGGATATACGACGTAAAATGTGTATTTTTGCAGCATGATACTATTAAGTTTTGATACTGAATACTCTGCAAGCAAAACGAGATATGGCAAATAATAACAACGAATTGGAGAAAAGAAATCAGGCATTCTTGATTTACCAAGATGAAAACGGAATAGCCCGAGTTAATGTACGATTCGAAGGTGAGGATGTATGGCTAAATGTGGAGCAGATGATGGAATTGTTTGATGCCTCACAACAGGATGTTAGCTATCACATTAAGCAAATATATGGTGAGGGCGAGCAAGATTCAGAACGAACTCACAAAAAATTTTTGTTAGTTCGACAGGAGGGCAACAGAAGCGTACGCAGAAATATGAGCCACTATAATCTGGATATGATTATTGCAGTTGGTTTTCGTGTGAAGTCGCAGGTGGCCACTCGTTTTCGCCAGTGGGCAACAGTACGTTTGCGAGAGTTTATTCAAAAGGGCTTTACTCTTGACGACGATAGACTGAAAGGTAAAGGTAGTAGGTATTTCCGTGAACTATTGCAACGCATCCGTGATATTCGCAGTAGTGAACGCAATCTGTATCAGCAGGTGACAGACATATTTGCCACAAGTATAGATTATGATCCACAGGACAACTTAACTCACATGTTCTTTGCCACAGTCCAGAATAAGTTGCACTATGCTGCTCATCAGCATACAGCAGCAGAGGTCATCTATGAACGTGTTGATGCAGAAAAGCCGATGGTAGGTATGACCAACTTCAAGGGTACCTATATCACTAAGGATGATGTGCAGATAGCTAAGAATTACCTGACAGAGCAAGAGTTGACATATTTGAATCTGTTGGTTTCACAATATCTTGACTTCGCGGAGATGCAAGCTCTGCAGCAGATTCCGATGAAGATGATGGAATGGATTAATAAACTGGATGACTTGATGACGTTGTCGGGTAGGCAGTTGCTTGTTGGCAAGGGAACTATTTCTCATGAGGAAGCCAAGAAGAAGGCTATTACAGAGTTTGAGAAGTATCGTAAGATGGAATTGCTACAATATGAAAGTGACTATGATCGCGCCATCAAGGAACTTATAAAGAAGGAAAACAATAAGAGCTGAGAATTTATGCAAAGTTACGATTTTTTTTTGCTTTTCGCTCATTTATCTGTAACTTTGTCCCCGATTAAAAAATAAAAGAAAAAGTTTTATGGACACACTAAAGAAAGCATTTGCTTCGAAATTACTTGGGATAAAGGCTGTGCGCCTGCAACCTAACGACCCGTTCACATGGGCATCGGGATGGAAATCGCCTATCTACTGCGACAACAGAAAGGTAAACTCCTACCCCGCCGTAAGGACATTCGTAAAACAGGAACTGGTACATACCATAATAGCACATTTCCCTGAAGTGGAGGCGATAGCAGGTGTGGCTACAGGAGCTATCTCGCAAGGTGCTCTCGTTGCTGATGCCCTCGGACTGCCCTTCGCTTATGTGCGTCCAAAACCAAAAGATCACGGTATGGGCAACCAGATAGAAGGCGACCTGGAAGCAGGCACTAAGGTTGTCGTAGTAGAAGACCTTATCTCTACTGGCGGCAGCTCGCTGAAGGCTGTTGAGGCTCTCCGTGCTGCCGGCATCGAAGTGCTTGGAATGGTAGCCAGTCACACCTACGGCTTCCCCGTTGCCGAAGAGGCATTCCGTAAGGCTGGTGTAGAGCTATACACCCTCACCGACTACGACCATATCATTGCTGAGGCGGTAGATACCGGCTACGTCTCGGAGGATGATGTAGAGATGTTGCGTGAGTGGAGAAAGAGTCCTGAAACGTGGGGAGTGAAGAGTGAAGAGTGAAGAATTTAAAGTGAAGAGTTATGTTTGGAAGTGAAAGTAAGTTCGAGAGTAGTGTTCGACAGATACCCTTTTCTCAGGAGAAGGTATTTGCGAAACTCAGCGACCTGAATAATTTAGAGAGTGTGCGCGACCGTCTGCCTGCCGACAAGGTAGAGAGTCTGTCGTTCGATAGCGATAGCGTCAGTGTCAACGTGCCTCCAGTAGGAGATATTTCATTCCGCATCATTGAGCGCGAAGAACCAAAGTGTATTAAGTTTGAAACGGAGAAGTCGCCAGTACCCCTGAACCTGTGGATACAGCTGCTGCCCGTTACCGACGATAGCTGTAAGATGAAGCTTACCATCAAGGCAGAACTGAACCCTTTCATCAAGGGAATGGTGAGTGGACCGCTGCAGGAGGGTTTGGAGAAGATAGCCGAAACCCTCTCAATGCTTGACTACAAATAAAAGTAATCATCAATTCCCAATTATCAATTCTCAATTACTATGAAACTGTGGGAGAAAAACTACGAGGTAAACAAGGAAATCGACAGGTTTACTGTAGGTAAAGACCGCGAGATGGATCTATACCTCGCCGAATACGACGTCTTAGGATCTATGGCACACATCACTATGCTTGAAAGCATAGGACTGCTTACTGCCGACGAGTTACGACAGCTCCTTGCAGAGCTCAAAGAGATTTATGCTGTGTGTAAACGTGGCGACTTCGTCATCGAGGACGGCATAGAGGATGTTCACTCACAGGTGGAGTTGATGCTTACACGAAAACTTGGTGACATAGGTAAGAAGATACACAGCGGACGTTCGCGTAACGACCAGGTACTTGTAGATTTGAAACTGTTCACCCGTCAGCAGCTGCAGGACATCGTGGAGCGCACCGTTGTTCTCTTCAAAGAACTCATAGCAAAGAGCAATAAGTATAAGGATGTGCTAATGCCAGGATATACCCACCTGCAGATTGCTATGCCTTCATCCTTCGGACTATGGTTCGGTGCCTATGCTGAGTCGCTTGCCGACGATATGCTCTTCCTACAGGCAGCCTACCGCATGACAAACCGTAACCCGTTAGGGTCGGCAGCAGGCTACGGCAGCTCGTTCCCACTGAGACGACAGATGACAACGGAACTTCTCGGCTTCGACACAATGAACTACAACGTAGTATATGCGCAGATGGGACGTGGAAAGATGGAACGTAACGTAGCCTTCGCCCTTGCCAGCGTGGCAGGAACGATGGCGAAGATGGCATTCGACGCCTGTCTCTTCAACTCACAGAACTTCTCCTTCGTACACCTGCCGAAAGAGTGTACTACGGGAAGTAGCATCATGCCGCACAAGAAGAACCCCGACGTCTTTGAACTTATCCGCGCTAAGTCGAATAAGCTGCAGTCGCTGCCCCAGCAGGTAATGATGATAATGAACAACCTGCCCGTGGGTTACTTCCGCGACCTGCAGATAATTAAGGAGGTCTTCCTCCCAGCCTTCGACGAGCTGAAAGACTGTCTTGATATGTGCGCGTACATTATTAATAAGATGGAGGTCAACGAGCACATACTGGACAATCCTATGTACGACCCGATGTTCTCCGTTGAGGAGGTTAACCGTCTTGCTGCTAATGGTATGCCTTTCCGCGATGCATATAAGAAGGTTGGTCTGGATATCGAGGCAGGTACGTTCCGTGCCAACAAGAATATTCACCACACCCACGAGGGAAGTATCGGTAATCTGTGTAACGACAAGATAGAGGAACTTATGGACACCATAGTCAGCGACTTCCACTTTGAACGTACACAACAGGCAATAAAAAAGTTACTATCATGAGACATTACAGACTGACATCATACTTTTTGCTCATAGCAGCATGCATCATGCTGCTGACAGCATGCGGCAAGACGGAGTATAGTAATGTGAGGGTTTACTTTGTCTTTGACAACTCAAGGCATCTCGACCCTACCCTTGCAGCAGCTATGAACCCCGTGAACTCATCGATATTCTGCAGAGTGTATCGCATTGATGCCGGTCATATAGGTTTCGAGAATAACCAAGGACAGAAGTCCAAAGTAATGATGTCGGCAATAGAGCGTCAGGGCAACACCATGTTGGGAATATACAACGAAAGTGGTGTCATCGTGGGCTATGGCTTCACCTCCGTAGGAGGCGACATGCACGAGTTCTATGCTTACGACGCACAATGTCCTAACTGCTACAAAGAATATAATATGCCACGTTATATGCTGTCGTTAAACTCCGACGGAACGGCATACTGCAGTAAGTGTAAACGTACGTACAGCCTTAAAAACGGTGGTGTTACAGACAACGGCGACAAGCTGCTGCGCTACCGGGCTACGAGTACCGGACCCAACGGAATATTGGCAATAAACAATTAAAAATTTGTTAAATAGTAAATAGTAAATCGTCAAATCGTAAATTATGTTATATCTTTGCAGCCGCAATAATAGCCGTGATGGTGGAATTGGTAGACACGAGGGACTTAAAATCCCTTGGCCAGTGATGGCTGTGCGGGTTCGAGTCCCGCTCGCGGCACTCTCCATAATTTTATTACTCCTTGCATCGTGTGGTTCTAAGAGTGGATATTTCAAACTCGAAGGACGTTTTCTGCATTTAAACCAAGGACAGTTCTATGTGTATAGTCCTGATGGTGTTATCCCAGGCATAGACACCATAAATGTTTCGGGAGGTCGTTTCGCATACGAGATACCCTGCAGAGAGTTCGGAACACTGATGTTGGTATTCCCTAACTTCTCAGAACAACCTATATTTGCGGAGCCAGGAGCGTCGGTAACTATAAAGGGTGATGCCTCACATCTTAAAGAAATGACTGTGGAAGGTACCGATGCTAACGACGATATGAACAGTTTCCGAAAGGTTATAGTAAACTCCACACCAGGAAATATGGAGGAAAACATAGAGAACTTCATTCGTGAGAATAGTGAATCGCCTGTATGTCCATACATACTGCGTAATTATCTCATTGCTGGTTCAAAACCAAACATTCCGAAGGCTGTGGAAATGATTAACCTTATGCCGAAAGATGCCGTAAGCGGAACACTGCGTGTAGCACTTGAGAAGATAAGTTCCACGAGCGTAGGAAGGACACTCCCTAAATTTTCTGCAAAGGACATCAAGGGAAATACTATCAATAACAGCTCTATCGCAAAGGATAAGAAAACGGTTATCTACGTCTGGTCATCATGGAACTACCAGAGTCAGGACGTTCAACGACAATTAGGACGTAATAAAAATAAGTTAAACCTGATAGGAATAAACATTGACGGCTCAAAAGAAGAGATGCAAAAGGTTATGAAGCGAGACTCAGTAACGTGGACTACTATCTGCGACGAACAGATGTTTAATAGTCCTCTGGTACGAAATCTCGGACTATACTCTATTCCAGGAAACATCGTTATTGGAAATAACGGACGTATTATAGGACGTAATATGAAGGCGAAAGAGCTTGTAAAATTGTTTTAGTGAAACTTTTTTTTATTGTATTACTTGCATATTATATAAAAAGTAAATATCTTTGCCACGAACAATTATGCAATTTACATGTTGAAACAACTGTGGATAGGCATCATAGCAATATTAGTTTTAGCAGGATGTAATGATAATGCTAACGGCTACAGATGTTTACTACCCGCAGGAACAGAACTTAAAGAAGGCGATGTGGTGTATCGCCGCGGAGGTGGATTGGTGAGTCATGTAGTGGTAGCTGCCGACAGAGGCGGAAACTATTCGCATATAGGTATTGTCGTTGACTCCGCAGGAAAGAAAATGATAGTTCATGCCGTGCCTGGAGAACCCGACTTTGAGGGTGATGAAGACAGGGTGAAGATGGATACTCCTGAACGTTTCTTTTCTTCGGAACATACATCAGTAGGAGAAATATGCAGAATGAAAGACTCAACAACAGCAAAGAAAGCTGCCCGAGCAGCTATAGAGGCATATAATCGACACACGCTGTTCGACCATGAATATAATGACAACGATACAGTAAAAATGTATTGTACGGAGTTGGTGGTATGGTCATATAAGAAAGCAGGAATAAACATTGTGGGTAATGAACGACATCACGTAAGCATTCCTTTTCTTGAAACCTACTGCATATTTCCATCAGACGTATATAATTCAAAATATTTTAAATCTATTATTATCTTTTAATTACCATTTATTAACCTTTTAACACAGAAACAGTTATGAAAAAATTAATGTTTGCATTCCTTATTGCATGTTTTGCAATGGTAGTAACAAGTTGTGCTGACAATTCTCCTGAAGGAGTAGTAACAAAGGCGGCAAAATTTTTGCAAGAGAAAGACTACAAGGCTTATGTTGATCTCTTCCAGTTTAAGGACGAGTCAGACGCTGAGAAAGTTAAGGAAAAGAAAGCAGGTATTGTTCAGATGCTCACAGAGAAAGCCGAGAAAAAACCTGAAGATATGACTTTCAAAAGCTTTGAGATTGTAGAAAAAGAAATAGGCGAAAACTCGGCTAAGTTCAAAGTTAAGTTCATACGTGAAAACGGTACTGAAAAAATTCAAAGTATGGACCTCATAAAGAACGATGACGGTAAGTGGAAACTTGACGCCGGCAAATAACAATTTAACGTGTTAATAAAATTGTGGAAAACGTTGTGGAAAAGTGTTGTACTATCCACAACGTTTCCTTTTTTACCCTCTCGGATGTGAAAATAAAAGAATAAATAACATACTTAAAAGCAACTTTTAAACAAAAAAAGAAGGAAAAAAGATATAAACTTATTATATTTGCACCGTTTAATGAAAATGTGGATAAGTATTATAACTCATTTATAATGAAAAAGATGATATTAACACCAACTGTTGAAAACAAATTAATAAAGTAATAAAAAGGAAAAACAAGAAAAAGTTAACCAAAAGTTTTAAACATATAAACAACATATCATCCTAATACTTTTATCTATTTATTAATAAAGAAGAAAAATAAAGAATATAATATTATGTTGAAAGATGAGATAAGAAAACTGTGTAAGGAGAAAGATGCTGTTATTATGGCTCACTATTACACAACCGGAGATATTCAGGAAGTAGCCGACTTTATAGGTGACTCTTTAGCACTTGCACAACAGGCGGCAAAGACAACGGCAAAGATTATTGTGATGTGTGGTGTACACTTCATGGCAGAGACATGTAAGATACTCTGTCCTGAGAAGATTGTACTTTGTCCTGATCCTGCTGCCGGCTGTTCTCTTGCCGACAGTTGTAAGGCTGAAGACCTTAAGAAGTTTAAAGAAGAACATCCTGGACATATGGTGGTAAGTTACGTTAATACTACTGCCGAAGTAAAGGCTCTTACCGATGTTGTTGTTACGAGTGGTAATGCAAAGAAAATTGTAGATTCACTTCCTAAGGATGCAAAGATTATCTTTGGTCCCGACTACAATCTCGGATCATATATTAATTCGGTGACAGGACGTGATATGCTTCTGTGGAATGGTGGTTGTCATGTTCACGAGAGATTTTCTGTTGACGAGATAAAGAAACTAAAGAAAGAACATCCTGAAGCTGTTGTGTTGGCTCATCCCGAGTGTAAAGGACCAGTACTCGCTATTGCAGACGTTGTAGGTTCCACAGCTGTTATATTGAAATATTGTGTTGAAAGTGATAAGAAAGAGTTTATCATAGCAACAGAATCAGGAATACTTCACGAGATAGAGCGTCAGTGTAAAGACAAGACTTTCTATCCTGTACCACCAGAAGTTTCCGAGGGTAGCGTGGGTTGTCATTGTAACGAGTGTGAGTATATGAAGATGAACACTATGCAGAAAATCTACGACTGTCTGAAGAACGAAAGTCCACAGGTGGAAGTGCCTCAGGAGATAATAAAGGAAGCGGTGAAGCCAATAGAACGAATGTTGGAGTTGAGTTAATACGATGCTACAAAGGAAACGTTTCATAGTAAGAATAGTACTGCTCCTTGTCTTTTCACTTATCGTTATAAAGAATTATAATGGTGAGATAGTAAGCATTAACGAAGGAGCAGGATGGGACGGTTCCGGATACAGAGAGGTTATCGTTGACTTTGAGAATAAGTATTTCAGTGGTGAGTATTCTACTTATCACTCGCATCGTGTGTTACCTTTTATGATAACACATTATGCTATGAAGGCTTTTGGTATTCCTTTTACCAACGACAATATAAACAAGGTAAGCTCAGTACAGAACATCATACTTTTGGTGATACTGATTGTATTGTTCTTCTCCATCTCGAATATACAAAAGTGGAAAGTGCAGACAGAGATAATAGCTTTCTGCTTTACGTTCTTAAACTACCACGTATCAAAGTTTTTGGGTTATGTACCTATATTTACTGATATGTCAGCATTAGTACTTTCCTATGCTGTTGTGTATGTTTTTCTAAAATACAAAAACACTACTACGTGGCCTTATGTACTGTTGTGTTTACTTGGTTTTATGACCTGGCCGGTAGTTAGTCTGGTAGCCTTTATACTTTATGCTTTCCCGACGTCGAAAGTAGAAATTACGGAAGGTAACGACTGGTTTAACGGAATAATAAGAACAGCCTACACCATAGTATTTCCACTCTTGTTTGTTGCCTATGTAGCTTATCGTTTCCGCGTGAAACACGTAGATTCGCTACTCGACGTTTTCTACATCCGTCCTGCAATAAACGAATATATGATAATACCAGCAGTGATAGCTTGTATGGCGTTCTACTGGGTAGCAACGAAGTATATCAGTGTAAACTGGAAAACGGTGTGGAAAGAGATAAGTGTTCGTCGTGTGCTGCTGTCGGGTATTGTCTTTGTAGTTATCTACAAGTTGACCGAGATTTTCGGAAAGGGTAACTCACTGCTTTCTTCCGAGATGGTAAGCAACCAGTTCTCTGTACTCAACGAGTTGGGCAGTATGGGACAGTTCCCTATGACCGACATCCTTATTTTCATGGAGACACCTTTTATATATTTAGGTCTCTTCATGGTGTTTATCATTGTCTTTTGGAAGTCCATTTGCTATGAGGTAACGAATCGATATGGCATAGGTTATTTCTTTGTGCTGCTGTTGGCATTATTGTTCTTAGCCGACATAGAAACACGTAAGCTCACCACCTTCTACCCTATCATGCTCGTGCCGTTGATGGACATAATAAATAAGTTAGATATTAAACGTTGGGCAGTAGGATTACTTGTTGCTGTACAGGCAGTATTATCGTTCTTCTGGTTTAATATCAACGTACCAGGAATACAAGAAGCTTTCGAGGTGTGTACCACAGAGGAGTACATGAAGTTCCCTGCCCAGCGCTACTATATGTTCCAGGGTCCTTGGCAGAGTAATGAGGTATATTTCGCAGCAATCACCGTAGAGTTATTATTAATAGTTTGTCTGTTATGTGGAAGAAAGTCGTTTGTACGTACATAGCTCTGGTGGTTATCTTCACATCGTTGATAGTCGCTGTGTTCGCTATTCCTAACTCTGCGGTAAGGGATAACGTCATAGTGTCGGCAGAGCAGATAGACTCCGAAGGTATTTTCTTCAGGGTAGCAGGTTGTCCGTTGTGGCAGATAGACAATATGACGGACTGTATGATGCTCAATATGAATGTCGATGCGGAGACGGCGTCACCTCTTCATGCGGCTATGGTGAACGAATACGGCAAGAATTTCTCGGGTAACAGAGGATATTTCGATATGGCTAAGGACACCCGTCTGCTGGCAGAGAAAGGACGCGGTGCTGTTGCCGAGCAGTTTTGTTATGCTCGCTATTGGCACGGATACCAGGTTCTGTTGCGTCCCCTGTTGACGGTATTCACGTACTACCAGATACGCATAATAAACTACATACTGCTATTCTCGCTGGCTTTCGTGGTGCTGTTCTTGCTGTGGGTGCGTTACAGTCCACAGACGAGTATATTGTTTGGCATATCACTACTGCTTTTCGGTTTTCCCGTAGTACCTCTTGCCATTCAGTTTTCTACGTGCTTCTATATAGCTTTGTTGGCGATGATATACGTCGTAAAACGACGTCCTACGGATAAAGAGTTGCCGATATTTTTCTTCGTCGTGGGAGCGGTGACCAGTTATGCTGACTTCCTTACCACACCACAGATAACTCTCGGACTGCCGATGGTGGTACTAATCAGGGAGTTCAGGGAGTTCAAGGAGTTCAGGAAGGTGATTTTACTTATGATGTTTTGGTTTGCGGGTTATTCTTTGCTCTGGGCGACGAAGTGGGTGCTTGCTGACATATTTACTGATGCAGACATTTGGAGCAGTGTAGCGGGAAATATAGCCCTCAGGACGTCATCTACGGTTATTACTGGTGGTGTAGAAACAAGTATTTGGACGTTATTGGCAGACAAGGTGATATTAATCCTTGCGGCTTGTGTAGTCGTTGCTGTACCCTGTATGTATGTTTACCGTAAGCGCAGTTACATCAAGGACTACGGAACACTCTTGGCTGTTGCCCTTATAGTACCGCTGTGGTTTGTGCTTCTTAAGAACCATTCTATTCAACATATATTCTTTACGTGGAGGGCGTGGATAGTAACGTTCTATGCTTTCTCGCTATTCGTATTACTAACCCTAAAACTTAAAAGACAATGAGTAAAATAGCCGTTCTGATACCTTGTTATAATGAAGGCACAACAATAGGAAAGGTGGTGGTGGACTTTCGTAGTGAGCTGCCAGAAGCTGATATCTATGTCTATGACAATAACTCTACCGACGATACGGTGGAGAAGGCCAAGAAGGCGGGAGCTATAATAGGTTACGAACGTAGGCAGGGAAAGGGTAATGTGGTACGCAGGATGTTGCGCGAGATTGATGCTGACTGCTATATCCTCGTCGATGGCGACGACACCTATCCTGTGGAGAACGCCAAGGAGATGGCGCTTATGGTACTCGAGGAAAAGACAGATATGGTTATCGGCGACAGACTGTCGGCAACATACTTCGAAGAGAATAAACGTCCGCTGCACGATAGCGGTAACCGACTGGTGCGTTCCATAATAAACAAAATATTCCATAGCGACGTAAAGGACATAATGACGGGATACAGGGCTATGAGTCGTCGATTGGTGGAGACGCTACCACTACTCTCGGAAGGTTTCGAGATAGAGACGGAGATGACTATTATGGCCCTTGATAGCGGACTCGACATACAGCAGATTCCTGTGCAGTACCGTGACCGTCCAGACGGCAGCGTGTCGAAGTTGAATACCATTACAGACGGCTGTCGCATCCTACTAACAATACTAAAACTGTATCGCGACTACCAGCCGCTGCGTTTCTTCTCTATGATAGCGGCCCTACTCGTGGTCATAGCCACCATTGTGCTGATACCAGTGCTGACAGAATATTTCCAGACAGGACTCGTACCCCGCTACCCCACCCTCATCGTCTGCGGCTTCGTAATCCTCTTTGCAATGATGATGTGGGTCTGCGGCATAGTCCTCGAGGTGATGCTCGCCCACCAGCGTCAATTACGAGAGCTGATAGTAAAGAGAAAATGACATAAAAATTAAAACTATGAATACAACTACTGAAAAACTTCTAATATCATTTATTTTACTTATTGCGGGAGTATTACATCTTCCCGCACAGGAGATAAGTGATTTTACCTTTTCACACATTGGACAAGCTGAAGGTATGCACAGTCAACGTGTATATAGTATTCTTCAGACAAACGACGGTGCTTTGTGGTGGTCTACAAAAAACGATGTAGAACGTTATAATGGTGTGAGCATTGAGCATTACGTGCTTGGTAATCCTGACATTTATGGTGACAGGGCAGGAAAACGCATAAAGCTTAGCAGTAATTTTGAAGTTAATACGAGAGTTCCTGAACCAAGTGAATTACTGGCTTTCGATAATCATGGTCATATTTATTCCTTTGATGTTATCCATAACCGCTTTACGCAGGTAAGTGATGTTAGTACTAAAATTGACGGACTAACGGACTTAAATGATGTAATGAAGAGTGGCGATAGTTATTGGCTTGCCACTAATAAAGGTGTTTTCTTCCTGCATGGTAACAGCATATCTCCGGTGCTAGGAAACTGCTATGCTAATTGTTTTGTTCGCACAAATCATTCTTTGTTATTCTGCACCCGTCAGGGTGTTATGGAGTATAGTAATGACTTACGTGTAGCACCACCTTCCAATACTCATGTACAGATGATTGCCTCATGTGATGTAGAGAGTGGTTTTTACGACCCTATATATAATAATGTGTGGTTTGGAGGCTATAGTAGTGGTATTAAGGTCATATCGACAAACAACCACCAGAAAGTTGCAGATATCAGTTTTCCTCACAATCCTGTCCGTGCTATAATTCCGTACGACAAAAAAACTATGCTTGTGGGTATTGATGGTCTGGGAATTTATAAGGTAAATCGTAATCAACAATCCACAAATAATTCTACTGCAACAATACTGTTTAATGCTAATCAAGGAGTTCACGGAGTTCTTTACGGCAATGGTGTTTATGCGCTGATACGCGACCTTTGGGGTAATTTGGTTGTAGGTACCTATTCTGGCGGAATAGACATAGCCCGCCCAGTAGGTTCTGCCGTTGACATTTTCCAACAAAAAGGTCAAGTTAATCAGTCTATCCTCAATGACCGTGTAAATAGTGTGTGTCAGTCAAAGTCTGGCAAATTACTCATGGGAACAGATAACGGTGTGAGCATTTTCGACCTAAGCAGCAGAACATGGACACATACTTGTCAGGGTGTTGTAGTGCTTAATTTCTGTCTTACACCACGTGGAACAATCCTTGCAGGAACCTATGGACATGGAGTACTGGAACTTACGGATAAAGGCGATGCGCATACACTTTATTCCACTGACAATGGAATACTTCAGGACGACCATGTATTCAGAGTTTTCTATGACAACGACGGTAACTTGTGGTTGGGTGGTCTGGATGGTGATCTGGTACAGCTCACGGAAAAGGGTCCTCGTTACTATCCGGTACACTATGTGAAAGATATACTTCAGTTACCTGATGGACGTATAGCTATAGGAACTACTTACGGTCTTATATTCATAAATCCTGTAACGGGAATGTCCGAAAAGATAACCTACGCCCCTAAAGGAAGTAAGGATGTTAACTCTTTCATCCATACCCTCTTTCTGAACAAGAACAGTGAATTGTGGATAGGTACTGATGGTGGAGGTATATACATATATAATATAGTGACAAGAAACTGTTACCAACTTACCACAAAAGATGGTCTGCCGTCGAATTTTGTCAATACCATTTACAAGGATTCAAAGAATCGCATTATCATTGCTACAGAGTCAGGATTGTCTTTTGCTGATCCAAAGAATACAAGTCATATCATAGGTGTGAACTATTGCTATGGCGTAGATAGAGAATATATCAGTCGTTCAGCAGTTAATTTGAGCAACGGCAATATGGTTCTTGGTTCTACTAATGGTGCACTGGTAATCAATCCAAATCACATACAGGAAATAGACTATACTGCAAAGTTAAACCTTGTAGGTGTGACTTGTGACGAAAAATCCAACGACGAATTCAGGGAAAAGATGTACCATCAACTGAAAAGGCGTGAGTTGAAATTGTCCTATCGTCAGCGTACCTTCAATCTTTTCTTTGAAAGTATTAACCTGCGAAACCAGTCCGACATCGTCTATCAGTATAAGGTTGATAAAGGAGAGTGGAGCAAACCTACTAACGACCAGTCTATTCGCTTTACCAGCATGGAACCTGGTAAGCACAAAATAATACTTCGTTGTGTGAGTAGAACCTGTGGTGCTGTACTCGACGAGGTGGTACTTTCTATAAAAATAGCACATCCCTGGTGGAATACTTGGTGGATGTGGTTGGTATATCTGTGTTTGTTGGTTTTAGCATTCTATGGTGCTATGCGTGTATATCAACTGCATAACAAGTATATGCGACTGGTTGTTGAAGACCTGAATCGTACTTCTACTATTGATAATAATATGGTCATAACAAATAATCAGGAAGAGTCGGATGATGAAAGCAATCAGTTTATTACTAAGGCAACAAAAATTGTTGTTGACAATATATCCGATTCCGACTTCAACATAGACCGCATGTGTCGTGAAATGGCTATGAGCCGTACACTGTTCTATGTGAAGTTGAAGTCATATACAGGTAAGTCTCCACAAGACTTCATCCGTATCATTCGCCTTGAACGTGCCGCTCAAATGTTGCGAAATGGCAGTCAGGTGACTGATGCCGCCTCTATGACAGGTTTTGACAATCCGAAATACTTCAGCACGGTATTCAAGAAATATTTTGGTATATCACCGTCTAAGTATTAGTAGTTTAGTAGTTATGTAATTAGTAGAGTTATGAAAAAAGTATTCATTTTAATTGGTATTCTGATATCACAGTTATCGTCCGTTTCCGCTCAAGTATCGCAGTTGCGTGCCGATAACATTGATGAGATAATAGATGCTATGACACTGGAGGAGAAAGCCCAGTTGTTGGTTGGTGGTGGTAACGATGTCTTTCCTGGAAGTGGAGCGATGATGGGACATCAGAAGAAACTTGTAGCTGGTGCTGCCGGACTTACGGTGGCTATTCCCAGACTTGGTATTCCTGCCACAGTACTGTGTGACGGTCCTGCAGGTGTACATATCGATGTTTCTCGCGAAGGTACTGACCAGAAGTTCTATGCTACAGGCTTCCCTATAGGAACCTGTCTTGCTTCTACATGGAATGCAGAGTTGGTGGAACAGGTAGGTCGTGCCATAGGCAACGAAACACTTGAATATGGATGTGACGTAATACTGGGTCCAGGACTAAATATCCACCGTAATCCTTTGTGTGGACGTAACTTCGAATACTATAGTGAAGACCCATTAGTAACAGGTGTCATCGGTGCTGCCTGTGTGAAAGGAATACAAAGTCAAGGTGTTGGTGTAAGCATAAAACACTTTGCCGTAAACTCACAAGAAACAGATCGTACCCGTGTAAGTGAAAATGTCACTCCACGAGCACTCCGCGAAATATATCTCCGGGGTTTCGAGCGTGTAGTCCGCGAGAGTAACCCTTGGACAGTGATGTCGTCTTATAATAAGGTGAATGGTGTCTATGCTATGGGCAACAAGGATTTGTTGACTGATGTTTTACGCAATGACTGGGGATATCATGGTATAGTGATGAGCGACTGGATAGGAAAACGTGCCGATTTACCCACCGAACAGGAGGTTGAAGCAGGCAATGATCTTATGATGCCCGGTTACGGAGCACAGGTTACCGACATCATTGAAGCTGTAAAAAATGGTAGTTTGGATATAAAAACCGTTGAGCGCAATGTACGTCGTATGTTGGAGTATATTGTGAAAACACCACATTTCAAAAACTATAATTTCTCTAATCGTCCCGACACTAAGGCTCATGCAGCTATAACAAGACAGAGTAGTACTGAAGGTATGGTACTCCTGAAAAACGATAACGATATATTGCCGCTTGACAACAATATTAAGAATGTTGCATTGTTTGGAGTAAACAGCTATGACTTCCTCTCAGGTGGTCTGGGTTCCGGTTGTGTTAATGTTCCTTATGTTGTCGATATGGTAACAGGACTGAAAAATCAAGGCATAGCTGCTACACCGGCACTTACAGAGATTTATCAGAACTACGTGAAATATGCACGGTCAAAACTGCGCATAGATAAGATTCCTGAAATGTGGTTCTTAGACCAAGGACAACCTAAATTAGCAGAAATAGATATTACCGAACGTTGCATACAACACGAATTGTTACAGGCTGATGCTGCCATCATTACCATTGGCAGACAGGCTGGAGAAGGTATGGATCGTGCTATTGAAGGTGAATTCAATCTTACTACTACTGAGCACGACATGATTATGAATGTTTCAAATGCTTTCCATGCTGATAACAAGAAGGTCATAGTAATTATTAATTCAGGTTCTGTTGTTGAAACTGCCTCTTGGCGCGACTATGCTGACGCTATCTTGGTTGTATGGCAAGCTGGTCAGGAGGGCGGAAACTCCGTAGCTGACGTATTGACAGGCAAGGAGAATCCTTCCGGTAAGCTAACTATGACGTGGCCCGTTGCTGCCACCGACCATCCCTCAACTCAAAATTTCCCTTTAGAAACAGATATGTATTCCTTTAAGAATAACCTGACATATCACTATGGCGACATCAAGGGTATGGACTATAGTAATCATGAGGAAGATATTTATGTTGGCTATCGTTACTTCGATACCTTCGACAAAAAAGTAGCTTATCCTTTTGGCTATGGTCTCAGTTATACGACGTTTAAGTATAGTAATGCGAAAATAAAGAAGTTGAAGGGTGGTGATTTGGAGTTGACGGTTACTATTAAAAATACTGGACATTACGCTGGTAAGGAAGTTGTACAGGTATATGTAAGTGCACCTCAAAGTGGTTTGGAGAAACCAGCGAAGGAACTGAAGGCATTTGCCAAGACCCCGTTGCTTAAGGCTGGCGAGCAGACTACAATAACTATGTATATTGCCCAACGCGACTTAGCATCATTCGATGAGGCAAACAGTCGATGGCTCGCAGAAGCAGGACGATATGATTTTCTTATAGGTGCAAGTAGTCGTGACATTCGTTGTAGTACAAGTGCAGACATCAAACGCTACGAGGAGCCTGTCAGTAAAGTGCTTCCGTTGCAAAAAGACTTACATATGATGCTATTACATAGGTAGGATAATAGTTAGAAATCCAACAAAAAAGGGTTTGAAATCTATCATTATGAAGGTTTCAAACCCTTTTTGTTAGGCTTTAAACCCACATTAATAAGTAATTAACTAATTTTGCAGCCAGAAAATTTTTAATATTATGAAGAAAGTAATAATGATGATTGCCGCAATGTCGGTAGCTCTGACAGTAACGGCACAGCCTACCGCCAAAGAGTGGAACAAGGGTGTAGTGGGATGGAACTTAGGTAACCAGTTGGAGTGCTCAGCACCTGGTCAGGATGGTGAGTCCATGCTTATCGGTATGCCTGAAAATAGTATTAACGCTGAAACAGCATGGGGAAATCCAAAGGTTACAAAGAAAACAATCAAGGCTATCAAGGATGCCGGGTTTAATGCTATTCGTATTCCTATTCGCTGGCAGTGTCACATTACAAATCCTTCAGCAATGAGTATTGATAAGGAATGGATAGCAAGAGTTAAAGAGGTGGTGGACTGGTCTCTTAGCTGTGGTCTGAAGGTTATCATTAATGTGCATCATGACAAGTGGCTCGAAGGACGTCCCACCTACAAATATAAGGAAGAGAACAACCAAAAGCTGGCATTGTTGTGGATGAATATTGCCACTCAGTTTGCTAACTATGACTATCGTTTGGCGTTTGCGGGTACTAACGAAGTACATCTTCGCGATAACTGGGGAAAACCTGAGGCAGAGAACCTTGAGGTGCAGAATTCTTACAATCAGACATTCATAGATATTGTACGCTCAATGGGTGGAAATAATGAAAAAAGACATCTTATAGTACAAACGTATGTGTGCAACCCTGACTTCGGTCTTTATAACGATGACTTTAAAATACCTAATGATATAGAAGGTAACGGAAATGATTATATGAGCGTAGAGTTCCACTACTATACTCCGTGGGACTATGCTGGTGAGTGTAAGTTCAATTACTGGGGACAGCCCTCAAAGGATAAAGGTCTTGAGGTATCACCCAGTGATGAGAAGACAATGACTGATTTCCTTGACCGTGTTGTAAGCACATGGGGCGATAAAGGTCTTGGACTTGTTATGGGCGAATGGGGTGTTACCGATCGCCAGAAAGGTGGACAAACCGATGAAATACACGAGAATATGACATACTACTGTCGATTCCTTGTCAGCGAGACACAAAAACGTGGTATCTCTACTTTCATTTGGGACAACAACAATTTCGGAAGTGGTCCTGAGCATTTCGGTATCTTCGATCGCAAAGCCAGCATGAGAGTTAAGGCTCCTTGGATTCTACAGGGTATTATGGAAGGAAAAAAATAATTGCAAACAAATATTACAATATAATGAAAAAGATTTTTATTTCTCTGATAATGGTAGGAGCATGGGTACTGACTTTTAATGCCTGCTCAACCAAGGGTGATACTACCGAAGTAAATAACTTTAAAATACAGCGTGGTACAAACGTAAGTCACTGGCTGTCACAGTCAGAAGAGCGTGGTGAGGCACGTCGTCAGCACATTAAAGAGGCTGATTTCGAACGCCTAAACCAACTTGGCTTTGACTTTGTCCGACTGCCTATTGACGAGGTGCAGTTCTGGGATGAACAAGGAAACAAACTTCCTGAGGCTTGGGACTTGTTGGTAAATGCTATCAGACTGGCAGAGAAACATCATCTGCGTACAATAGTTGACCTGCACATCATTCGTTCGCACTACTTCAATGCATCATTAGAAGGCAAGGGCGAAGAGAATACACTTTTCTCTTCAGAGAAAGCACAGCAGGACCTCATCAATATGTGGTACCAGTTGTCTGATGTCCTGAAAGGGTTCAGCAACGACTCTGTAGCCTATGAGTTCATGAACGAGCCAGTAGCCGACGATCATGAGCAGTGGAACCAACTCATTGTAAAGGTTCATAAGGCATTGCGTGAACGTGAGCCACAGAGAACACTCGTTATAGGTTCTAACCTCTGGCAGGGCTATGAGACAATGAAATATCTTAAAGTTCCTGAGAACGACAAGAACATTATCCTTTCATTCCACTATTATAATCCAATGATACTTACACACTATGGTGCATGGTGGACACCTATAGGTAAATATACTGGTAAGGTGAACTATCCTGGTATTCTGGTGTCAAAGGAGGACTACGAAGCTTCTTCAGACAGTATGAAGGTGCTGTTGGACGAGAACCATTACACCACACAGGTATGGGATATCAACAAGATTCGTGAAGACTTTGCTGATGCTATTGCTGTTGCAAAGAAATATGACCTGCAGTTGTTCTGTGGCGAATGGGGTGTTTATGAACCCGTTGACCGCGAACTTGCATATAAGTGGACAAAGGATATGCTCACTGTGTTCAAGGAGAATAACATAGCATGGACTACGTGGTGTTATGATGCTGATTTTGGTTTCTGGGACCAGCAGAAGAATGACTTTAAGGATAAGGGTTTAATAGACCTGTTGATGGAGAAATAAGAAAAGGAATTATGAAGACATTTGGATATTTCGACGATAAAAATCGTGAGTACGTCATAACGGATCCAGCAACACCGTTTCCGTGGATTAACTACTTAGGTAACGAGGACTTTTTTGGACTCATAAGTAATACCGCTGGTGGCTACGCCTTTTATAAGGATGCAAAGTTCCGTCGCATAACCCGTTATCGCTATAATGGAGTGCCTATGGATGCCGGTGGTCGTTATTTCTACATCAATGACGGCGGCACGGTATGGAATCCGGGTTGGAAACCCTGTAAGACACCTCTTGACAGTTATGAGTGCCGACACGGAATGAACTACACCCGCATTACTGGCAGTAAGAACGGAGTTGAGGCAAGTGTTCTTTTCTTCGTACCGTTGAAGACATGGGCCGAGGTACAGAAGTTGACACTGAAGAATACCACCAACGCTGTGAAGACTCTGAAACTATTTTCTTTCACAGAGTGGTGCTTGTGGAATGCTGCAACAGACATGGAGAATTTCCAGCGCAACTGGTCCACGGGTGAGGTAGAGATAGAAAACGGAAATGTAATATACCACAAAACCGAGTATAAGGAGCGTCGTAACCACTATGCTTACTATGCGCTTACCAATACTAAGGCAGACGGTTTTGACAGTGACCGAGAGTCGTTTATTGGTCTGTATAACGGTTTTGAGGCTCCACAGTGTGTTATGGCTGGAAAGTCGGCTATGAGTGTGGCTCACGGATGGAGTCCTATTGCTTCGCACTATGTAGAGGTAACTCTCCAGCCAGGCGAGAAGCGCGACTTCATCTTCGTTCTTGGCTATGCCGAAAACGAACAGGAGAAGAAGTATGAGACTCTCGGCGGCAAAACCGCTGAGCAAGGAACACTCATCACCTCGCTCGGTGACCTTGACCATACTATTATTAATAAGGAGAAGGCTCATGCCGTTATTGAGCGTTTCTCTACTGTTGAGGCTGTAGATGAAGCTTTTGCGAAGTTGCGTTGCCTGTGGGACGACCTGCTCTCACGTTTCAGTGTACAGAGTAGCGACGAGCGTCTCAACCGAATGGTGAACATCTGGAACCAGTATCAGTGTATGATTACCTTCTGTTTCTCACGTTCAGCATCATTCTTCGAGAGCGGCGTAGGACGCGGTATGGGATTCCGCGACAGTAATCAGGATTTGGTAGGTTTTGTTCACCAGATTCCTACACGTGCACGTCAGCGCATCATTGACATTGCTTCCACGCAGTTCCCCGACGGAGGCTGCTATCACCAGTATCAGCCCCTCACCAAGCGTGGCAACAACGATATTGGTGGCGGTTTCAACGACGACCCCTGCTGGCTTATCTTTGGTACTATAGCCTATATAAAAGAGACAGGCGACTACACCATCCTTGACGAAATGGTGCCCTTTGACAATCAGCCAGGTACGGAAGTGACGCTGATGGAGCACCTGCGTATATCGTTCGACCATGTGGTGAACAATCTTGGTCCTCACGGACTCCCTCTTATAGGTCGTGCCGACTGGAACGACTGTCTTAACCTTAACTGTTTCTCATGGGATCCCAACGAGAGTTTCCAGACCACAGAGAACAACAGTGTAGGTTCGAAGGCTGAGAGTCTGATGATTGCCGGTTTGTTTGTGTTTACGGGTAAGCAGTATGTGGAGCTTTGCGACAAAATAGCAAAACACGAAGAAGCCCAGCGTGCCCAGCGCCATATTGACGCTATGACAGAGGCTGTGAAGAAGCACGGTTGGGACGGAGAGTGGTATCTGCGCGCATACGACTTCTACGGCAACAAGATAGGCAGCAACGAGAACGAGGAAGGCAAAATCTTCATTGAGTCACAAGGTTTCTGCACTATGGCTGGCATCGGTCAGGAAGACGGTATGGTGGATAAGGCGCTTGATGCTTGCAAGAAGTATCTTGACTGTCCTCACGGTATGGTGCTCAACCATCCTGCCTTCACCAAGTATCATGTGGAGATGGGTGAGATAAGCACCTACCCCGCTGGTTACAAGGAGAATGCCGGTATATTCTGTCACAACAACCCGTGGGTCATCATCGGTGAGACAGTTGCTAGGCGTGGTAACGACGCTTGGGAGCACTATACCAAGATTTGTCCTGCGTGGATTGAAGACCAGCAGTTGCACAAGGTAGAGCCATACGTATATTGTCAGATGGTAGCCGGCAAGGATGCCGCCAAGCCCGGTGAGGGTAAGAACTCGTGGCTCACGGGTACTGCCGCCTGGAACTGGTACACCATTACGCAGTACATATTAGGTATAAAGCCTACATTCGACGGTATAGAGATTTCTCCCTGTATTCCTTCTACGCTGAAAGAGTACAGTGTGAAGCGAACGTTGCGTGATGCTCATTTCGACATTACCGTAGAGAATCCCAATGGCAAGCAGAGTGGTGTCAGTCGCATAGTGCTCGACGGTACACCCATAGAGGGCAACATTATCAAGGCAATCCCCGGTCATCATATTGTCAAGGTAACGATGTGATGGTTTACGGTTTACAGTTTACAGTTTACAGTTTATGGCTAAATTAAGAGAAAAAATAGGCTATGCACTTGGCGACGCTGCTGCGGGTGGTATAACGTGGAAGGTTATGTCTATTGCCTTTCCGCTGTTCTTTACCAACGTCTTTGGCTTGACCGTTGCCGATACCGCCACGTTGATGCTTATAGCCCGAATGTTCGACGTGATTACCGACCCCGTAATGGGTTCTCTTGCCGACCGAACACAGAGCCGTTGGGGTACCTACCGTCCGTGGCTTATCTTGGGTGCAGTACCCTTCGGTCTTATCTTCGCCCTGTTGCTCTATACACCAGAGTTTGGTCCTGTAGGCAAGCGCATCTGGGCATACACCCTTTACCTGTCGATGATGGTTGTGTATACCGCCGTCAACGTGCCCTACGGTTCGCTGCTCGGTGTGATGACCGACGACGACAACGAGAAGAACCAGTTCTCCTCCTTCCGTATGGTGGGAGCATACGCTATGGGATTTATCACGCTGTTGTCGTTCCCCTATCTGCAGAAGTTTGTAGGCGGCACAGAGCAGCACCAGTATGCTGTCCTTGGAGCCTTTTTCGGACTGTTGGCAGCATCAGGCACATTAGCTTGCGGTTTGCTGACAAAGGAGAGACTGAAGCCCATCCGAGCTGAGAAGTTCTCGTTGAAGCCCTTTGCAGACCTATTCCGCAATAAGCCTTGGGTAATCCTCACGCTCATAGGTATCTGTATGAACTTCTTCAACGGTTTCCGTTATGCAGTTGCAGGTTATCTGTTTGAATACTGCATGCACGGTGACGTCACCGTTAGCGGACTAATTATCAACTACACCGTATTCATGACCTTCGGTGAGTTGACATGTATGATATTCGGTGGTGTGTCACCAGTATTTACAAAGTGGGTAGGCAGTAAACGCAAGGCATTTATGTGGGCAGCAGTAATATGTATCGTTACCAGCATATTGTTCTTCTTTGTACCAATGGACCCTGCCTATATCTGGGTATTGGTAGCTATTGTGATATTGACTAGTGTAGGCATAGGACTTTATTCACCTCTGTTGTGGTCGATGTATGCCGACGTAGCCGACTATGCCACAGAGAAGAACGGCACCTCGTCGACAGGTGTTATCTTCTCCAGTGGTACCATGTCGCAGAAGTTCGGCACCGCCATCAGCGGTTCGCTGGTAGCCCTGCTATTAGGATTCTCAGGCTTTGTATCAGGTACAGACCCTGTGACAGACCAGACCATTGTCACCATTACAGACCCCGTAGCTGTAAATGAGATGATTTGGCTCTTGTTCTCTATATTCCCCGCTATCATAGCAGGCATAATGATAGGATTGCTCTACATCTATCCTATAAAGAAGTAATTGAAAATAGTATATAATAGTAATTTTAAAAAACAAGAACCAATTTATTATGAAAAGAATTTTTACTTTTGTGCTTTTAAGCATCTTTACAATGATGAGTGTAAATGCTACTACAGAGACAACTCTTTGGGAAGGAGATGTTAATGTTAACTGGGGTGATAGTAATGTTCAAATAGAAGCAGCGAGTTTCGCTAATATTCCAGTTGACGCATCCATTACTATGTACTTCCAGATTGTTGATATGTCTGAGGGCTATCATTGTCTGCGTGTCACTACTCCTTGGTGGGAAGGTGCTCCTGACTTTGTGCCACAGGTTGATGGTCTGACACAGGAACAAAGTCCATATACCTTCACATTCAAAGCTTCAGATAAGTCCAACGTGGAAACGACTGGTGCTATGCTGTTCGTAGGCTATGGCTACAAACTGACAAAGATTGTTGCTACTTATGATGAGCCAGAGCCTGTTGTTATCGACGACCTGCCTGCAGCTACGCTGTGGACTGGCGAACAGGAGGTTTCCGGCTGGGGTGCTAAGGTTATGATGATTGACGCAGAAGGTGGTCTTTTACCAATTTTCGCAGAGACAATAACCAAAGCTTGTAATCTTTACTTCCTTGTAGATAATGCTACAGGTGGTGACTTCCGCATTGCTGGTGCTTGGGGTGACTGGGCTCAAACATCATATCCTTCTGACGGCTACAACCACATGCAGGCATTGGATGCTGACAACGTAGTAAAGGTTGTTATGGATGAAACATTCGTTCAGAAAGCATTCATTGAGAATGGAGGTATGGCTATTTGGGGAGACGGTGGCTTTATTATCAAGGCTATCGGTACTACTAAGGATTCTGTTTTCAACACAGACGGTATCAACACTGTTGCTACTGGTGTAAAGAACGATACACGTTACTATAACCTCAATGGTCAGGTAGTAGCTCATCCTACAAAGGGTGTGTACATCAAAGGTGGTAAGAAAATACTTGTAAAGTAACTTTAGGATAATAGTATGTAGTATTATGTAGCATTTTAATAGTTTGTTTTAGTAACGTAAAAAGTGGAAACATGAGAAAACTAAACATGTTCCTGATGTGTATGTTGGTTGTGTCAGCGATGGCACAACCAACTGCTCGTCAATGGAACGACGAGGTAACTGCAGGATGGAATCTTGGTAACCAGTTAGAGTGTTCACCACAAGGATGGAACAATGAGTCAACGTCTTTCGGTAATCCTGCCAATGCTATGCAGGCAGAGACAGCATGGGGAAATCCCCAAGTTACAAAACAAATGCTACAGGCAGTAAAGGCTGCGGGTTTCAATGCTGTTCGTATCCCCGTACGCTGGCAGTGTCATATTACAGATGTAACCGCTATGACCATAGACCCAGAATGGATGCAACGCGTCAAGGACGTTGTTGATTATTGTTTGGACTATGACATGAAGGTAATTATTAACACCCACCACGATATGTGGCTGGAACGTCGTGCCCTATACACCTATCAGACGGAGAATAACCAGAAGTTGGAACTGTTGTGGACGCAGATAGCCAATGCCTTCAGCGACTACGACTATCGTCTTGCCTTTGCCGGAACAAACGAGGTGCACATCAAGGACAACTATAACTACCCTACTAATGAGAACTTAGCAGTTCAGAACAGTTATAACCAGACGTTCGTTGATGTTGTACGCAGTACCGGCGGCAACAATCTGAAGCGCCACTTAATAGTACAGACGTACAACTGTAACCTTTCATTCGGACTTAACGGGTTTGTCATTCCTAACGACATTGCCGGTAATGGTAATGACTATATGAGTGTGGAGTTTCACTACTATGAGCCATGGGATTATTGTGGCAGCGGTACCTATTATTATTGGGGACAGGCATATAGTAGCTATGGTGCTACTTCAAACAGTAAGGAAACGACTATGTGTAATGACTTACAGAAGGCAGCAGACGCATGGGGAACAAAAGGACTGGGTATTATCATTGGCGAATGGGGAGTTACCGACCATTGGCTGACCACTTTCAAGAACGTCATCCGTGAGAATATGACGTACTATTGCAAATTACTCGTGAGTGAGGCTCGTCAGCGTGGTATTGCCACCTTTGTATGGGACAATAATTCTTTTGGTAACGGAACAGAAAAGTATGGTATCTTTAATCGTTGGAGCAATATGCAACTGGTGGCAGAATGGACCCTCGATGGAATACAGCAAGGCATCGCCGCCGATATGACATTGCCAATTATCAACAATGAGCACTCACTCTATACACCTCGAAAAGTTCTCAAAGACGGAAAAGTGATCATAGAGAATGGAGAAAAATACTACAACTTGCAAGGACAGTCAATAGAAAAAGTGCACGAATAACGTATAAAATCTATCAAAAATAGGTTTGATAACTGACAAAATCAGGTTTTTATACCTTTTATGTTTCCCTTCAAACCTATACACATTATAATAGCTGTATCTTTGCACTCAAACCGAAAATCATATTTAACTAATAACTTAACACATGAAGAAAAAAACATTGCTTCTCTGCCTGCTGAGTGCAGGCATGATGTGGACACCTGCAGTAACTGCTGTAGCTGGAGTCCATGCTAACATGGCAGTGGCTGCTCCAGATGACCAGGTTATTACTGGTACTGTTGAGGATGCTTCTGGTCCGATGATTGGCGCAACTGTCAAGGTGGTTGGTTCCAGTGTTGGTGCCGTTACCGACTTAGACGGTAAGTTTTCACTAAAATGTAAGCCCGGCGACATGCTCGAGGTGAGTTATGTGGGTTACAATGCTATTCAAGTAAAGGCTAAGCAGGGCATGAAAATTGTGATGTCCGAGGACAAAACCCAGCTTAGTGAGGTTGTTGTAACCGCTCTTGGTATCAAACGTGAGCGCAAGGCCTTAGGTTACGCCCTCTCAGAGGTGAAGGGTGAAGACTTGCAGAAGGCTAAGGAAACCAACGTTATCAACTCCTTGGAAGGTAAGGTAGCTGGTCTTATTGTGCAGAACACTGCAGGTGGTGCCTCTGGTTCTACTCGCGTTCTGCTTCGTGGTAATACTGAAATTAAGGGTAACAACGAGCCTCTCTACGTGATTGACGGTGTGCCCTTGGACAACACCAACTTCGGTAGTGCAAGTACTGCTGGAGGTTATGACCTTGGTGATGGTATCTCAGCTATCAATCCTGATGATATCGAGAACATGACAGTACTTAAAGGTCCTGCCGCTTCTGCACTTTATGGTAGCCGTGCTTCTCACGGTGTGATTCTTATTACTACTAAGAAGGCAGATAAGGATAAGGTATCTGTTGAGTACAATGGTTCGTTGACTTTCGATGTTCAGAACTCACAGTGGGATAATATCCAGCAGACTTATGGTATGGGTAACAACGGACAGTACATGGCTGAGGCAACTTCCGGTACTAACAGTAGCTGGGGTCCTAAGGCCGACAACTACCTTGTAGAGTATTTCGATGGTCAGCAGCGTCCGTTCAAGATGTACCCAGACAACCTTAAAGGTTTCTTCCGTACAGGTCTTACAGCACAGAACACAGCTGTCCTGTCTATGAACTCTGGCAAGACAGGTGTTCGTTTCAGTGTGACTGACATGCGCAATAAGGACATTCTACCTAACACACACATGAGTCGTGACAACTTCAATCTGCGTGTAAACACATCTGCAGGTCCTGTTGATTTTGACTTTACAGCAAACTATACACGTGAGGATGTTAAGAATCGTCCTGCGCTGGGTGACTCTCGTAGCAACGTAGGTAAGAACCTGATGACTTTGGCAGGTACTTACAACCAGGAGTGGTTGAAGAACTATCAGAATGCTGATGGTACATACGCTCAGTGGAATGGTAACAATGAGTATAATATCAACCCATATTGGCTACTTTATAAAAACGATAATACCTCAGGCAAGGACATCTTCCGTTTAACAGCGAAGGCCATCTGGAACATTGATGAGCATTTTAAGTTGCAGGGTACTATCGGTACAGATATGAACTACATGAATTTTGAGGATTATGTTGCTAAGACAACACCAGGTCTGTTGGCAGGTCAGTTGCAGAAGATGAACTTCAGAAACAAGACTATAAATGCCGAGCTTTTGGCACTGTATAACAACCAGTGGGGAGACTTCGACTTTAACGCTACGTTAGGTGGTAACATCTTCAAGGTGAACAATAAGACCGATATCTTTACTGGTTTGAATCAGCAGATGAAGGATGTGGTTGCTATCATGAACTATGCCGAGCAAAGTATTGAACAGAACCAGTATAAGAAGCAGATTAACTCTATTTTTGGTTCTGCAAGCGTAGGTTTCAAGCATACTTACTATTTGGAAACTACACTTCGTGGTGATAAGTCTTCTACATTGCCTACTAATAATAATGTATATGTATATCCATCTGTATCTGCAAGCATTGTATTCTCTGAGTTCCTGAAGAACAAGAACATTATTAACTATGGTAAGTTACGTGCTTCATTTGCTCAGGTTGGTAGCGACACTGATCCCTATCAGTTGGATCTTAACTATACAACGGCTAAATACTCATACGGCGGATACGTCATCGGTAGAATTGCTAACGAAACTACACCTAACAAGGATTTGAAGCCAACCCGCACAAACTCATTTGAGTTGGGTCTGGAAATGAAGTTCTTCCATAACCGCTTAGGTTTGGATGTTACCTACTACAACCAGGTTTCTAAAGACCAGATTATTGCTCTTGCATCTTCCTCAACTTCTGGTTACGGTCACCGTTTGGTTAATGCCGGTAAGATCCAGAACAAGGGTATTGAGATTGCCCTCAACGGTCGTATACTCGACTATCATGGATTTGCATGGGATGCTGGTGTGAACTTCTCTAAGAATACTAACAAGGTTAAGGAACTCGTTGATGGAATGAACTGGTTCGAAATTGAAAGGGCTACATGGTGCGGTGTTACTGTAGGTGCAGAGGTTGGTGAGAACTACGGTTCTATCAGAGGTACTGACTTCAAGCGTACTGCAAACGGACAGATTATTTGCGGTACTGATGGTATGCCTCTTATTGATGAGAATCCACGTACTGTGGGTAACGCATCTTGGGACTGGACAGGTGGTTTCTATTCTACCTTTACTTATAAGAACTTCCGTCTCTCTGCAGGCTTCGACGTAAAGGTCGGTGCTGACCTCTTCTCTATGTCAATGCGTTCTGCTTACGAAACTGGTAGGGCTGAAGCTACCCTGGAAGGTCGTGATGCATGGTATAAGTCAGAGGAAGCTCGTAAAGCTGCTGGTATGACACAAGAAGAATGGACTCCTACAGGAGGTTACATCGTTCCTGGTGTTATTCAGACTGGTGTTGACGAAAGTGGCAACCCCATTTACAAACCCAATGATGTCCCCGTCAATCCTGAGAAGTATTGGCAGTCAGCTTCAAGAAACTGCGCTGCAATGTTTGTCTATGATAACTCTTATGTAAAGTGTCGTGAGATTACATTCGGCTACACCTTCCCAGAGAAGCTTCTTACTCCGCTTAAGGTTGTTAAGGGTCTTAGCGTAAGTTTCGTAGCTCGTAACCCATTCATCATTTGGAAGCGCATTCCAAACATCGATCCAGACTCTGGTTACAACACCTCAGGTCTCGGTCTGGAGTATGGCTCACTGCCCTCACGCCGCAGCTACGGTTTCAATGTTAACGTCAAATTCTAATAGCATTAACAAATTATGAAAAAGATATATTTATTTCTGACTGCCGCAGCACTGACTTTTACTGCTTGTAGCGACAGCTTAATGAATGAAATCAACACCGATGAAACCAAGGCTACTTCGATAGCCCCCAGTGCTCAGCTGACTACCGGTCTGCTGCAGACATACGGTGACTTCGGACTGATGGACACATATAGAAGTTACGTAACAGGTTTCACACAGCACTTTGCCGGTGGTTGGAATGTTACAAACTTTGCAGGAAGTATACACGCTGAGGACGACCAGATGCGTCTCGTATGGGACCAATTCTATAATGTCGCCATAAAGAATATGGTTGATGCCATTGCCAACTCTGCGGATAAGCCCAGCACCAATGCTGCTCTGCGTATCCACCTCGTCTATATCATGTCTGTGCTTACCGACATCTATGGAGACATTCCTTGCAAACAGGCAGGAAAGGGTTATACTGAAGGTATTTCAACACCTGTATATGACAAACAGGAAGATATTTACAACTGGTTCTTCGAAGAACTTGCTGCCTGTGTTGATCAGCTGGGTAAGGATCCAACCCATATTGATGGTGATGTGACCAGCCTCAAAGGTTCTCCTGAAGCATGGCGTAAGTATGCTAACTCACTGCGTATGCGCTTTGCAATGCGTATTAGTGACAAAGCACCTGAGAAAGCAAGAGAAGAGTTTGAGAAGGCTGTGAAGGCTGATGGCGGTTACATCAGCTCTTCAAACGACGATGCTTACATTATTTATACTGATGGTCCTTTCACACTTTATGCAGGCTCTCGTGACCTTGACTTCCGTGTCAATGCTCTCGGCGAGATGCTCTATGGTCAGGATTCTGAATCTCCAACATTCGTTTGCTATACCTTCTTCAGTATTATGAAGGACAATAACGACCCACGTCTTTTCCGTGTATGCCGTCACTATATTAACAACCATCGTTCTGATTTGAAACCAGATGAGCAAGGAAATATAGACCTGACAGAAGACGTTGAGAACTGGCTGGCTACACAAGAAAATCCAATTTCAGCCTGCAAACCAGGTGAAGCATGGTATGACAATTGGATTAACCCTCCTGCAAACGAAGCAATTCCAGGACTTGCTAAGATAGTTGAAGAGAAACCCGATGCTGGTTATGATAAAAACAACTACAATGCACGTCTGTTGCGTCCATTCCTCAATATAGACTTTGAGAAACCTAATCGTCCAGGTGCACTTATTAACTTTGCCGAGGTAGAGTTCCTGTTGGCTGAGGCTATACTGAAGGGATGGACTGTACCAGGATCTATGGAAGAGCACTACAAAACTGGTATCAGGGCTGCTATGGAGTGGATGAACACACACTACCTTGAGACTGTTCCAAAAATCCAGGCAGCAGAGGTAGAGACATACATCCAGGGACTTATAGCTAATGGAGCTATGAGCCAGGAAAATGCCAAAGAAGCTATCAACACACAGGCTTGGATTCTCCATATGATGAATCCTTCTGAAGCTTGGGCAAACCTGCGTCGTTCAGACTATCCTACTATTTTGGACCGTACAAAGTTACCCAGCTATAATTGGACTATCGATGACAAGGCTCACATGGAAACTCCTATGCGCTTACGCTATCCTGTATCGGATAGGAACTATAATAGTGTGAACTATGATGAGGCTGTCAGTCGCATGGGTACAAAGAATGAAAAGGGTGAATACATTGACGACTGGCATAAACCCGTTTGGTGGGATAAGGACTACTACCACGTTAAATAATTAATAATAATAATCCGCTTATAATTATGAATACTAAGAATATGTTCAAATATCTTGCTGCAGGTCTCGTCTGCTTTGGCTTTGCTGCCATACTTACCTCCTGCTCCAAAGACAATGATCCGTTTTTCTCTGCAGAAGAGGGCGATGCTCCACGCATCTTGAATACCGACATTCCTGAAGGTAAGGGTGGAGAGCCTGGATCATTTGGAAGTATTGATCGCACCACGAACTTCACTTTCGAGGTGTTTGCTACCCCTATTAACCACACCACCATCTCATGGTACCTTGATGACGAGTTGGTGTATGAAGGTTCTAAGATTGACATGCCTTTCCTGGCTGGAGATTACTTGGTGAAGATAGTTGCTACCACCACAAAAGGACTCTCTACCTATCGTCTCTGCAAGTTGACAGTCCTTCCAGTTGAAGGTGATCCCGAGGTGGCTAATGATGACAAGTCTCGTTGGCTCACCATTGGAAAGACTAAGAATATTGGATGCAAATTTGATAAAGAAATTAAGAAAGTTTTCATTGGTAAGCAGGAAGTTGCCAACGTGTCTTTCGTCAACAATGTATTGACCTTTGACGTACCTGAGATGGAAGAGAGACAATATAATCTCATCATCGAAGATGCCAACGGTACTCGCTATGGATGCGGTAAAGTCACTGTAAGCACTGAAGATTACAAAGACCCAGGGTCTAAGGAAACTGTACTTTGGGAAGGTAATCCTGTTGATATCAACTGGGGTGATGCTAACGTGCTGATCTCCCCAGAACAGATGGCTGAGGTTCCTGTTGGTGCTTTGCGCATTACCAATAATGACTGGACGGCAGATATCGTACCACAGATTGATGGCTTCGAGAACCAGCCTAACCCATTCGAGTTCACCTACACAGCAGACCACAAGACTATTGCTGATGCGAAGGGTATGCTCATTACTGGATTCGGCTACAAACTGACCAGAGTGGTTGTTGTAGAGAACGCCGGTCCTGCCGAGACGACGCTGTGGGAAGGTGACCCTGTAGAGATTAACTGGGGTGATGCCAACGTATTCCTTTGCGCATTACCAATAATGACTGGACGGCAGATATCGTACCACAGATTGATGGCTTCGAGAACCAGCCTAACCCATTCGAGTTCACCTACACAGCAGAGCACAAGACTATTGCTGATGAGAAGGGTATGCTCATTACCGGATTCGGCTACAAGCTTACAAAGGTAACATACAAATAAATAGTATTTATCAAAAACTCTATGGGCTGATTCTCAAACGAGAGTCAGCCCTTTTTCGTAGAAAAAAGATTTTTTCTCAAAACACTTACCCACTTACCTAAAAACGCCTGAAACTCCGATAAATAAAGGGCGCAAGGCAAGGTAAGTGTTGTCCAAACACTTACCTAAGACTTACCTAAGACTTAACTATTCTCTCTCCTCTCTCCTCACTCCTCTCTCCTCTCTTACCAGTTAAGTGTTAGGTAAGTGTTGAAGCAACACTTACCACTCTTGAAACACCGATAAACAGTGGGCGGAGCGGCAATTTCAGAATTCGCCTAAAGCGATGTGTAAGTAGGCTACTTTTAGTGTGTAAGTAGCCTACTTTTGCAGTGAAACTGGGCTACTTTCAGGTCGGATTACATCTATGCATACTTTGCAACCCATCCACATTTTTTCAAAAAAAAAGTTTTGGCAAAAATATACAACAATGAATTTATTTTAGTACCTTTGCAAGTGAAGTTAAGGCGCGCAAGGCTTCATCGAAAGGAATTAATAACAATTGTAAAAACAAAGGAGGAAAATTATGAATGTAAAAGATCATTTAAAAATTAAACTTGATCCTCAGGACTACATGAGCATAGCCGAGGAGTTTCTTAACAGAAATTACTATTTCCGTCGCAATGTGTTGAGCGGGAAGGTAGAGTACATAACCAAAAAAGCTTTCAAGGAGGCGGAGGCTGGCGAAGAGCCGTGGGAAATCCTCACCACTATGGCGCTCAATAGTATTATTGTACGCGCGAAGCGGGAGAACCTCGACGAGCTTTGCAATCCGAAGATAGACATTACGGAACTTATCTAT
>ONAJ01000033.1 GCA_900315775.1 uncultured Prevotella sp. | reverse complement strand
TAAGCTGCCTGTAAGGTGTCTGACGCTGAACAACACGGTAGCGAACCTCGCAGAACGACTGGCGAACACCGAAGGGAAACACGCCTTCTCGTTTACTCCTGAGGCTGACACTGTGGCGCAGAAGTGGAAATCGACACTCAGCGACTTCTCGGTGATGCTACGTCAGAGCTACGACGGAACGAAGTACGAGCGTGAGGCACGAAGTGCTGATGCTGTCAACGTACATATAGAAAAGCTCCTGTGGAACGTAGTGATGTGCGGAACGCCAGACGCCCTGTATCGTGTGGTATCGAACTACACCGACGGCTTCCAGAGCCGTATAGCTGTGGCTCGTACTCCTGACAACACCTTCGCGCCACTTGAGGACAAGCCCCACGTGCTGACGGAGCGCCAGACGGAGCGCATACAGCAAGTAGCTCATCTGCTGCCGCTGATGTATGGTCCGATAGTGTTGCCGAAGTTAGAAGCAAGAGGTCGTCAGTGGCTTGAGAACATCCGATTAGAGACGATGAAGAACGACGATAAGGTTATGGCTCGTCAGCGATTCCGCATCTGTGTTACGGCACAAAGAATGACCTGCTGTCTGATGCTCTGCAAGGTGTGTGAACAGCTGATAAAGAAGCACGGACTGAACGGCGCAGAGACTCAGCTGAAGCAGAACCCGAACCTATGGAAAGAGCTGCTGCTGAAAGCACAGACCCCGTCACTGCTCGATGCCTACGACGTCATAGCCGACTCGCTGATGGAGAACGCTCTACACTTCTTCCGTGAACGTATAGAGAATGCTTTCACAAGCAGGGAGTATGCGAGTTATAATGGTAGTGAACGCATAAAACGTGGCAAGAATGACAGTATCTTTGAACGCCTTGATTCGCAGTTCACCTTTGAGCAGGCTGTACAGCAGAGTATTGCTATCAAAGGGGCTGGTATTACTCGTAACAGCATAAACCAAATGCTTAAAAATTGGTGCAAGCAAGGATTGGTTATATTAGTTGACAGAGGCAAATACAGGAAATGTAATTAGTAAGAGCTGTGGTCAAAATTGGTCAAAGTCAAAATTTGTCAAAATCAATTTTTAATATTCAAACATTATGAAGAAAGAAATAAAGATAATGAATATGGACGTCTATGACGACGTCACAATGGGAAAGGTGATTTTCCGTATCGGTGAACATGAGAAGGCGATGAAGTGCCTGTGGCGTACTGTAAGGGTGCGCCATAGGGCAACGAACAACCGACTGCCGCGAGGCTCGTTTTTGGTGAGATACAAGCCTTGTGCGGGTTTCCTGCCGGCACTGGTGGTAAGTTTCTCGACACAGTCAACGGTGGGTGTGCTGCCGTACAGACACACTACGTGGCAGAACTTCGGGAACAACATCTACCTGCTGAACTACGACGAGAGCACAGTCAGCGACGACGACTACCGCACGCTGGTAAGGACACTCTTTGATAATGGTGTGAATAACATCACGTTGCAGGAGGACACGAAGGATCGTGAACACCTGGGTGAGAACTTCCTTGTAAACAAATCAAGTGTTTGGGAGGGCTGGAAATGAAAGAATGGAATGATTATCTGAAGACTCTCATATTTGTTGAGACATCAACAAAACCGCAGGCTACAGTAAGGAAGTCCTATGAAAGAGCTGCCGAAAAGGGAGTGACTAATGTAAAGTTAGATAACGGCGGCGCTACGCTGGTTGGCGTGACGTTCAAGACGTACAAGGCTATGGCTGACGTGTATGGATGGCCATCAACGTGGGAAGGATTTGTTACTATGACCTTCGAAGAGTGGGAAAGGATTGTCTATCACCTATACTTCGAAATTAATGCTGACAAGATTCGTGATAAGTCGCTTGCCCTCGCCATTTTCGACTTCTATTGGCACTCGGGCACGGCGGCGGTGAAGACGGTGCAGCGCATAGTGAACACTACTGTGGATGGACGTTTGGGACCAAAGACCCTTGCTGCCATTAATATTAACGACCCGCGACAGCTACATCTTAGAGTTACTTTTGAGCGACTGAAGTTCCTTGAGAGCATAGCCCGCAAACCGTCGCAGCGAGGCTTCCTTGAGGGATGGAAAAACAGAGTGGCGTACATGACGTACGAGTAAAAAAATGACGGGACTCGATTGAGTCCCGTTATTTTTCGAGGTACGAGGGCTGAAGTATGTTCTGTTGTAGATTTTTGATATAATGTTTGTTATATTAAACATTTTTACCTATTTTTGTGCCCAATAAGATACAATTATGGGAAAGAATACATTTTTTCTTAAGATAACGTATAAGCATAATCCAGATAAGGATTTTGTGGAATAGTTCAAATGGCTATTCTATCAGCTTAAAGGGGCATACTATAGGGATGATAGGTGTAACTACTTCTATTAGATAGATGAAGATAGGCTTAACATCCCAGATTTCATACCAGATAGTAAGCCAGTGGTAGATACATCCATAGTAGATAGATTAAAAACCGTTATAAAATCCATTAGAAAACAATGAACTTTATAACGGCTTATAGTAATGTCTGGTTGCCTAATTTGTACTAAATCCCAGTCCTATTCGTACTTCTATTTTCCAGTTGGTAGAATCCTTTACTAAATTCATAGTATAATCATCTGTGAAAGTTTGGTCTTTATTATAGCCATAAGTATAATAAACAGCTACTTCAGCGGAATTAGGGTATTCTCCTTTTTGCTTAACAGAATCTACTTTATAATGATATTCTGGGCTAAGTTCTTTTTTTCGTGCATCATCATTTATTTTCTTTTGTAGATGCTCTCTTAAATAACTTTCGTACTTTGCTTCATAAGAAAAGCATTTTAACATTCTAACCATATCACAAGAATCCTTAGCATCCAGATACTCCTTAACACATCCTTCTGGGGTTGCAAAAGGGTTATAGGCTTCTTGTTTTGGCTCATTTTTACAGGAAGCTAACACTACTAATAGAAGTGATAATAGAAATACTACTTGTTGTTTCATATTATGAATGGTTTTATATTATTTGATGCAAAAGTACAAAAAATATAAGTAAGAAAAACAAAATATAAAGACACTTTAACCTATATTCCCCCATAGTGTAACGATAGCACAAAGGATTCTAGCCCCTTTGGTTTCCGTTTGAATCGGAATGGGGGTACTAATTAAATGATGATGGAAGAATACTTAAAGAAGAAATGTAATGAAGTGATTACGGATGTAGAAGCACTACTGAAGCATCTGTAAGAATACAAAGATGAAGGATGGGTACTGGATTTCTGTGATACCCTTAATAAGCTAAGTGTAATGTACTAATGCCATACCTTAATAAACCTAAGAAGAATACCCCTAGAAGAATCAAAAGGGAAGATAGATAGAAGATATACCAAAGTGCAGAATGGTAGAAGTTGAGGAAAGCCAAACTGTAGCAGTAGCCACTTTGTGAAATCTGCTTATCAGAAGGTAGGATTACCCCAGCAGAAGATATACACCATAAAGATAGCTTCCTTAACTATGAAGGGATGGAAAGATACTGGAAGGCTTATGATTTCAGTAACCTTCTATCCGTATGTAAGAAGTGCCATTCCTACCTACATAGAAATGGCACTACTCACGGATAATTATTTCCATTCCCAGAAAGGAAATGCAACAGGGTCAACTCCAAAAACATCAATAAATATTTTTTGATATTTTTTTACATCAGCTTTCAAATAATCTGCAAATTGATTCATCCAATATGTTTCATCCACAATATCGTTTATTCCATCACCACGATCAGGGATATAATAAGTGTTATATCGCTTGTATTTGTCAATCTTTCTAATATAGAAATCTCTTTCATACCAAGCGACAGATAACCAACATCTCCATTTACCATTTGGTAAAACAGAATGATAATGTATATGTTTGAGCACTCCCTTATAATCAAAAATAAAGATGAATGTGCAAGTATCAAAATCACCCTTGTAATCAGGACTAAAAGCCCAAACTGAACCATATTCTGGTAATAGACCGAAGTCAGCATAAGGACTGTAACAAATGGCTTTCTGCCCTCTACCTTCTTTACGCTTTAATTGCCTAATATCTAGATGAAGTTCCCCATCTGTGAATTTACCAGATTCACCAAATAAAAATGATGTTGATGTGTTTGGTGCTTCCATTGATTTTGGCAAGTACTGTGCTTTTACACCCATATTTGAAGTAATGTAAGTACTTATATTCTGCAATGATTTAACAGCTTCTAATTCCCTTTTTGTATCATCCAATAAGAAAGCACACTGGTTTGTACCATCTACTACAAGTGCTAATATATTGTTACATATAACAGGGTGAACTAGATAGTTCTGCTTTCCAGTAATAACTAATGATTGGTTTGCAGGTACATACATCCAAGTACCCATATCCACATTGCCATTCACAGATATTACCAGCTTCCCATCTTCCATAAAGATGTAAACTTCCTTTTCCCCAGTATCAGAAAATACCCTCCACGTTTTATTACAAAGGATAGCTTTTGCATCCAATGTATTACTAGTACGTTGCAGCTTATTAACTAAGTCAAATATAAAAGCCTTCATATCTGTACGGTTTTTTAGTTATTGAAAATTGATACAAAGATACTCTTTTTTTAAAAAACACTATTCGTATCCTTAATTTAACGCTTCATATTTTGAAGAATTAACATAAAACGGCTTTACTACCACTTCTGGAAGGGGTACTAATAGTATTTCTGCCAGTACTAGTACTTCTCATTCCAGAAGTAGTATTAATGCAGTCAGAACCCGTTATGGCACCAATGTCAGGTGGTGGTAAGGCATCATTTACTACAACATTGAGTACCATAGAAGCATCGGGCGATGTACTCGGTAAGGAAACAGAAATCTCTTCTACCTCAGTTTGGGGCGAAGAGGAATAAGATACTCGGAATTAGAAGTAAAGAGCTACGTCGAAAGATGTGGCTCTTTTTTATGTGGCGAGGTATTGCCTACGGCAAGTAGGAAGTATAAAGTAAGAAGGAAGAAAGCGTGGCTTCGGCTCCGCTGTAGATTTTTGATATAATGTTTGTTATATTAAACATTTTTACCTATTTTTGCGCCCAATAAGATACAATTATGGGAAAGAATACATTTTTTCTTAGGACTTTTGAGAATTTTGTTTGGTGAATTTGAGAATTTTGCTTATCTATGTGCCGTAAAATCAAATAGTTATGTACAAAAGAGCGCAATTCGAAGAATTATTCTTACGTATATCGGAACCGCGTGATAAGATTCAAGTTATATCCGGTCCGCGTCAGGTTTTATAAGCCAGCATTGATGAAGCAGATGTTTGAACTTGGTTGCACCTATTCCAGCGAAGAATAAAGTCGCATGATACGTCTGCTTCTGCATCACAACTTCTTTCCTACCACACATCGGTCGGGCGTGGAAGATGTACGCGGAAGCACTGGAATATGGAGAAATCAGAGGCAGACACGGCAAGGGCTTTAGGCTCATTACCTCAAGTCCCCTGTCCTCCAACTTCAATCACATCACCTATTTTCTGAAACTGATATAAAAAGAAGAGAGGCATACCCTTTTTGAGATTGCCTCTTCTCTTTTTTGTCTTATTACTGTTAGATGTAGTATTGCATACTACTACGTATATATACGTATATGATAATAATGTAAAGAAATGATTGCACTGGTCATTCTCGCCCTCTGTGATAGTGGCAGGCATATTGTTCTATATGGTTAGAAATTATTGTATTAGGGCTGACCGTAGTCCTATCTCCCAACTCTGCTGCTCGCAACCATGCTTTCATGGCCACAACATAATTACCGCTGCCAGCATATTGTTGCCCGATGTGGTTGAGCCGCATCAGTCAGTTCTTGTATAAGATACTCTATTTGCTTCATTTATTTGTTTGGCCTGTCTGGGGGTAATGCGGCAACACCTTTCAGCGGAAGTCTACAATATTTAGTTGCTTCTGATGGTGGTATTGGTGGTGTCCTAACCTCCCCCTTGGCTACCATGTCCGAGAGTGTGGAACCAAAATCGTCTTTGGTAAGAGCGGGTAGTTCAGAGCTTACTTTTTCAAACAGGTCATCTGCTGTAATACTGTTGCCTGACTCGAAAACAGGCAGATGCTTAATAATGCAACCTTTTAAATAATCGTTTTCCATCTTCTATCTTGTCAGTTGTTCTATTTCTTTAATTCTGTTTTCGTCTATTCCTAATGCTGCAGCAAACTTGTCAAGTCTGCGACGCTCCTTTTCCGTAAGCTCCCCTCTCTCAGCATACTCCCAAAACATTTCCAGATACTCCTGTTCATCTTCTGTCAGTTGTGGTTTTAAAGATGCCTCCAGTTCGGTAGCACGTTCTTCGCTGATACCAAGCGACTGACGGATACGGTCAAGCATCTTGCGCTCACGTGGGGTTATCTCTGTATCGTCAGCATAGAATTCTTTTATGTTCTCCAGATATTCCTGTTCACTTTCCGTATATTTTCGTGAGATAGATTTCTCTATAATGGTAGATGATGGGGTGTCAATATCAAACTGCTTCATGGAACGGAATTTTACCTCTACCTTCCATTGAGTTTCAACAGATTCTCTGAATTGAGTCTCAGTTTTGTCTTCAATGCTACAGCCTATCTTAGACCATAGATATTTTGCGTTTGCCTTAATCGCTTCTCGCTCAGATGTGGAAACAAATCTTGTGTCAGATGTCGAAATAAACTCATTATATTCGAGCAGATTTCCGTTCAGTCGGCTTTCAACCAGCCTCTGCCATTTTGTCTGTTCGGAATACCAAATTAGTTTTTCTGGAACGAATGGTTTTTTCAGCGGATCAAATCTTTGTACAATAGTTCTTTGGATATTATTGCTGGTATTTCGCTCCACAGAACCAGCATTTGTCCATTCACCATTTATTGAAAATGCCTTAATATCAGCCTGTCCTCCTATCTGAGTCTCATAGTTGTTCAGTTCGTTTACACTTTTTCCTTTTATAGATGTGATAGATATTTCTTCCGCACCCAAGCACTGTAGCAGATAACACAGTTCATTTATCTTGTCGACGAAGAATACATCTTCTGAGTCCTCGTATGGAACATACACAGCCGGGTTATATGGATGACCAATATAAAGTTCGTTAGCGACAGGATGACCTGTGGGGAATATAATACAAGACGGAATGTTTGACATTCTGAAAGTACTAATATTATCAGTCCAACAACCTGCTATTTGATTGTCCTTGACAGGCATTACAAATTTTCTGTCTTTATATTCGTAGATAGAGGTGAAATGATTCCATTGGTCCGACATCTGCATTTCCGTAGCCATATACATTTCTTTAGCATCCTCACTGATTTCTTCCACATCGGCACTCATAGCATCTATGAAAAGATTTCGAGCCTTGTCCTTATTCCCATAATTAAGATGGTTATACGCACGCCAATAGTTGCAGGTATGATGGTCAAACGTATAAGGGGAGTCATTGCAAATTGAGGTATAATCTCCAGAAACCTCGGCAACACGCAGCGCATTTTCCAATGCTTTTGAGGAAAGTTCCTCAGCTTTCATGAACTCCTTTTCTATTGCGTTAAATCTTTGTTCATTCTCCATCCGTCCCACTTTCATGTCTTGTCTCAACATTATCTTGCCTTTAAGAAAATGAGCAAATGCATCATCTTTGATTTCTGGTTTCTGTATCATGCCTTCCAACTTGGTTAACGCATCATCATATTGTTCTGTATCTTCCAAATAAACAACTTCGTCATACAAGCCAATTTCTTCCCCTGCAATATTGGCAATTATGGTGAGGTTATAGGCCAGATTTTCGCCTACGTAGCTTTCTATTTTCTCGTTAGATATTTTTTTGAAGAAGTATTTTTTTTCTATTTCCATAAGTTGCTCTTCTCTTACATTATAAAAGTAGAAACTATACTCCTTGTACACCACATGGTCTATATCCGTCCATCTAATTGCATAACTTTCACTATATGGATGATAATAAATTGCCTTGTCTGTTATAACCAACCCTTCGTCTTTGTCATTCCATGAAGAAGTGTCGCGCGTAAACAATATCTCCTCGTCAAGACCTATTCCAAAATTTTTTCTGTAGGTAGGAAACTCAGAATTATTCTTCTCTTTATGTTCCCACAATGTCATACAGTCCGTATTATTCCTTTCCTGATACCATCCTGAAAGACATTCTGTAAAAAAATCTATGAGAGTATAGCCATCATAATTTGTCGTCTTCATGAAAGCAGCATTTAATTCTGCAAAAGTTCCCTCAACAATCTTCGTGCTACATCCCAACTTTTCTAATTCGTACTGTGCGCTTTCAATCATATAATCATGGCCTTTGTCCATGTATAAGACTAAACCAGGCAGTGATTCTATTTGGTTCATTACTCTTTTCCTTGTTATTGGAAGAGGTATGATAGGTGAATAGACAAGTATCATATCTGCAATCATAATTTTGTCTTCACCCATATGGGTAATGAAGAGTCCTAACGTTTTATCCATAAGATATTATACTTTTACGACATCCAACTCAACCATATTCAAACAACCTGCTTTCTTGATGTCGATGCCGTAGATGCGCATGAAGGCATCGGCAACAACCTGACCGCCATTAGTGATGACGGGATTGCTCATCGTTTGGGTTATCACTTCAACGCGCATACCTGGTTCGATTCGGATGCCGTTAGAGTTCTTTACGTGTTTGGTCGTAATAATAAAACGTGCCATGTTTTTGACTTGTTTTAGGTTGCCAACAAGCCTCTGAGGTCAGCGGTTCACTTACGGGTACGAAAAAGTGCGAGGCTCAATCCCATCTTCTCCACGGGAGGACAGGTATCGCCAAACACCTTAGTTCACAGCGGAGGAAGGTAGAAAAAACGCTCGCACTGTGATGTATATACTATGGACATACAAGATGCCCTCAGTTATACAAAACAGAGGAGTGCTTATTCCCAGAACCTTCAGTGAACTATTGGATTTAATTTGGCGATTTCGTCCAGCCACAAGGTTAAGTGAAAAACACTTTTCGGCCAACGGTTGCATACGGACGCACCTATTGGCTCTGCAAATTTAGTGAATTTCTGGGAAAAGAATTTCATCAAGAACGATATTTCTACAAAATTTAAGATTTTGAATGGCCAGACAAGACCTAAATTCAAAAAATGATGCTTTTCTCATATAATTATAATTAAGTAGTAAATACTACTTCTGATAATAAAGAAAAGATAGATGGGACGACGGAAAAACCTAACACATGATGAAGGAGGAAGATTTGTATTATATTAAAATGAAAATGAGATTATGATAGAATTTAGTCAATTCATTACATTTAATGCAGGACTGTACCCGTATGAATCATCACGTAAATTTAGATTATAAAAAGGATGATATAGAAGTCTATGAGCGCAGAGATGGACCAGAAGATCATAATGTTCCCGACCAAATGTATTAATTATATTACGGATACATCCTTGATTCTTTAGATACTTTATAAGGATGAGAAGTTTTTCTCCTCTTTTTGAGAACAGCATGGACTGGCACTTGTTCACTCCATAAAAGGGTGGGGCGTTTGAAGGTAATAACCCTTCTTTGTAATATGGTGGTATGGGAATCTAACCGCTAATCACTAAAAAGGGAGTAACAAGTCGTTACTCCCTTTTCTGTTAGCTGTATCTGTACTTACAATAACGGTGTCATGTAAAGCGGAAGATAGGTAACACCATTTTCTTCCTTATAGTCGGCTGCATGTAAAACAGTAGGAGTGGTCATATACTCTCCAAACTTCTTCATGCACTTCGTAAGGGAAGATAAAGTGTAGTTATTCCCACTTTTGACTTCTATCGGACGGATATTGTGGCGGCTGGTCACTTTGTCCTTTTGAAGCAAGAAGTCTATTTCCATTCGTTCATTAGCTTCGTTTGATGACTTGCTGTAGAAAAATAGGTTGTTACCACTGGCTGCCAGCATCTGAGCCACGATATTCTCAATGAGCATTCCCTCGTTCACCTCCAGTTTCCCAAAGAGCAGTTTCTGGTAAATCTCTGACGGAACGATACCCTTTTCATCGAAAGCATGGCTGATTAACAAGCCCGTGTCGTTCATGTAACACTTCAATGTCGTGCGGTCTTCGTTCATCTTCAGTCCGATGTTTGGCTCTGTTGAATTATAGCAGATGTTGACAACTTTCGAGTCTTTTAGCCAGAAGAAAGCATCGTCCCAATCACGATATTTCGCACCAGGCTTCAGGGCTGATAACCGGAACTTCTTTTCGTGCTTGGAAAGCTGAGGAGGTATCTGGTCGAAGATAGACACCGCCTTGTCTGCTATATCACCAGCATAATTCTTGCCTTGCAAGCGACCAGAGGTCGAGCGGAAGATATCGTTACGATATATTGTCAGCACATCGCGCTTTGCTGCATCTACAGCATCAAAGTCTTTGGTTTCAACATACTTTTTGACTGCCTGCGGCATTCCTCCAACTATCATATAGAGACGGAAAGCATCCATTGCCTGACGATGGAAAGCCTGTCCCATCGGTTTCCTCTCTTCATACATTTTCCGTATCAAATCCATCAGCATATCGTTACCTGTAGCCCATAGAAACTCTTCAAAGTCCATAGGGTACATCTGAATGGAACGTTCTTCTGAGGGGAGTACAATGCCTTGCGTATTTTTCTTGATGCTCACCAGTGATCCAGTCTCAATATAGTCATACCTTCTGTCAGCCACAAGGAACTTGATGGCAGCTCTTGCTCTGGGGCATAGCTGTATCTCATCAAGGATGATGAGCGACTTGCGCTCATGGAGCTTCACTTTGTAGTGCTGACTCAGATAGAGAAAAAGCGTGTCAAGGTCTTCCAAATAGAGGTCAAACCAGTCTCTGACCATCTGGGGAGCTTTATTGAAGTCGATGAGGATATATGACTCATACTCATTCTTGGCGAACTCCTCTACGATATAGCTTTTTCCGATGCGTCGCGCTCCCTCTACGAGTAGTGCTACCTCACCGTTTCTTTTCTCCTTCCAATCAAGGAGTTGCTGATATATTTTACGCTTCATAATGATGTTGTTTGCACCTTTTTGAGATTTTTGCACTGCCATATTTTACACCTTTTTGAGATTTTTGACGATGCAAATATACACCTTTTTGAGATTTTTTGCAAGAGTTGCGTTGAAAAATATAAGAAATTTTGTGCCACTAAAAAGGGAGTAACAATCGTTACTCCCTTTTTAGTTAGCTGTATAGGAATCGTTTGATGGATTTCTTTGGGGTTTTCTCGAATTCTTCTTCGTAGAGTTCTACTGCGGAGAGTTTGCAGTATGCTGGGAGTACGGCGTTGAGTTCCTGTCGGTTCTGTTCCATTACTTCTTCGAGGTCTGTCTTTCCGAGTCCCATGTTCTTTGCTTCGTCGTAGTCGGGGTAGATGAGTGCTACGAGTTTCTCGTCGCGCTGTACTACGATGCTTTCTACGACCATAGGCATTGAGTTTACTTTGTCTTCTATCTCTTCGGGGTAGATGTTCTGTCCGTTGGCACCGAGGAGCATATTCTTTGAGCGTCCCTTGATGAAGACGTTGCCCTGGGCGTCCATTGTTCCGAGGTCGCCGGTGTGGTACCATCCTTCGGCATCGAGTGCCTGACGTGTTGCCTCTTCGTTCTTGTAGTATCCGAGCATGACGTTGAGTCCGCGGGTGAGTATCTCGCCGGGGATGTGTACGGGGTCGGGACTGTCAATCTTTACTTCCATGTGGCACACGGCGCGTCCGCAGGAGCCTGGCATGAAGTCTTCCCAGCCTGAGTAGCAGATGATGGGGGCGCACTCTGTGGCTCCGTAGCCTACGGTGTAGGGGAAGTCGATGCGGTAGAGGAACTGCTCTACTTCCTGGTTGAAGGCGGCACCACCGATGATTACTTCGTGGAACTTGCCTCCGAAGGCTGCTACTACCTGTTCGCAGATTTTCTCGCGTACCTTCTTTGATATTACGGGCATATTGAGGAGGAGACGCATGCGGTTGTTCTGAATCTTGGGGAACACCTTCTTGCGGATAATCTTCTCGATGACGAGTGGTACGGCGATGATGATGATGGGCTTGACGTCGGCAAACGCCTGAGCTATGATGGCGGGTGAGGGGACACGTGTGAGGTAATATACGTGACAGCCGCTGATGAACTCATAGATGAACTCGAACGACATTCCGTACATGTGAGCCATAGGGAGGATGCTGATGACGTTGTCGCCGGGCTTGATGACTTTGCCGAGTACTTCCTGGGCGAAGTCGGCATTGCTCCAGATGGCACGATAGGGTATCATAACGCCTTTGGAGAAGCCCGTGGTTCCGCTGGTGTAGTTGATGAGTGCCAGTTCGTCGGGACTCTGCTCTATGTAGTAGTTGACGTGTTCTTTGCGGAAGTACTTGGGGTACTTGCTGCCGAACATCTCGTTGAGGTGCTCGCGGGCGAAGGTGAGCTTGTCGGTTCTTGACAGCAGCAGCGAGTAGTCGGGAATGTTGATGATTCCCTCGAGACCTTCCATCTTTGTGGGGTCTATGGTTGTTGCTACTACGTCGCCGACGAAGAGGAGCTTTGCCTCGCTGTGGTTCACGATGTTGTGTACCTGGTCGGGGGTGAACTCGTGGAGTATGGGTACTGCTACTGCTCCGTAGGTGAGTGTTGCGAGGAACGCTACCGCCCAGTTGGCGCTGTTGCGTCCGCAGAGGGCTATCTTGTCGCCTTTCTTCACACCACTATTCTCGAACATGATGTGCAGTTTCTCTATCTTGCGAGCCACGTCGTGATACTGCAGTGTGGCTCCTTTGTAGTCAGTGAGAGCATCAAGGTCCCAGTGGTCGATAATGCTTTTCTGAATCAGTGCGTTAAAACTTGGTATTTGATTCATAATGTTATTTGTACAAGTATCGTTTTATACTCTTTTTTGGTGTTCTGGCGAAGTCTTCCTGTTGTATCTGGAAGGACTGTATCTTGCTATATGCTGGCAGTGTGGCGTTGAGGTTGTTGCGGTTCTGCTCCATGATGTCGTGGAGCTCCTCGTCGGAGAATCCCATTTCCTTCACTGCGTCGAAGTCGGGGTGTATGAGTGCTACGAGTTTGTCCTCGCGCTGAACGATGATGCCGTCGGAGACCATAGGCATAGAGTTCAGTTTGTCCTCGATTTCCTCGGGGTAGATGTTCTGTCCGTTGGCACCGAGGAGCATATTCTTTATGCGTCCTTTTATGAACACGTGACCGTCGTCGTTCATGATGCCCATATCGCCGGTGTGGTACCAGCCGTCGTCGTCGAGAACCTGACGTGTGGCCTCTTCGTTCTTGTAGTATCCCAGCATGACGTTGGTGCCTCGTGTGACAATCTCGCCGAGTTCGTTCTGGGGGTCGTTGCTGAGGATTTTCACCTCCATGCGGTCAACGGCTGTGCCGCAGCTTCCGGGTTCGAAGTCGTGGTAGTCGCTGTAGGTGATGAGTGGTGCGCACTCGGTGGTTCCGTAGCCTACGGTGATGGGGAAGTCGATGCTCTTGAGGAACGCCTCCACTTCCTGGTTGAGGGCTGCTCCGCCGACGATGACCTCGTAGGCTCTGCCTCCGAACGCCTCATAGACCTGTTCGCAGATCTTTGCCTTCACCTTCTTCGATATTACCGGCATGTTGAGCATGAGACGTACGGCGTTGTTCTGGATTTTGGGGAACACGCGCTTACGGATAATCTTCTCGATGACGAGAGGCACGGAGATGATGATGGACGGTCTGACGTCGGCAAACGCCTGAGCTATGATGGCGGGTGACGGCAGACGGGTGAGGTAGAACAGATGGCATCCGTGACAGAAGGGGAAGATGAACTCTATAGCCATTCCGTACATGTGAGCCATAGGGAGGATGCTGAGTACGTTGCTGCCTACGGGGATGTGGTTGCCCAGACGGTCGAGACAGAACTGTACGTTGCCCCAGAGTGCTCTGTAGGGCAGCATGACGCCCTTAGAGAAACCCGTCGTTCCGCTGGTGTAGTTGATGAGTGCCAGCTCCTCGGGAGAGTCCAGGTGGTACCTGACGTGCTCCTGACGGAAATATTTGGGGAAGCGGCGACCGAATATTTCATTAAGATGTTCGCGCGCATAAGTAAGTTTCTCTGTTCTGGAGAGTGTCAGCGAGTAGTCGGGGATGTATATAATTCCCTCAAGGTTAGGCATTTCGTCGGCATTGATGACGGTAGAGATGACGTCGCCGACGAAGAGCAGTTTCGACTCGCTGTGGTTCACTATGTTGTGAATCTGTTCAGCATTAAACTCGTGGAGGATAGGAACGGCGACAGCACCATAGGTGAGGGTCGCCATAAAAGCTACTGCCCAGTGTGAACTGTTACGTCCGCAGAGGGCTATCTTATCGCCTTTCTGTACACCACTATTCTCGAAAAGAATGTGTAGCTTTTCGATTTTTCGTGCCACATCATGAAACTGTAATGTGGCTCCTTTATAGTCTGTTAGGGCATCCTGATCCCAATTCTCAATTATTGTTTTTTCAATATATGAATTAAAGCTTGGTATTATAGCTTCCATTGCACATTTTCATTAATTTTGTGCAAAGGTAAGGTATTATTTGCACATCTGCAAGAAAAATGTGCAATATTTTTATCTTTTATTCATATCTCATAGATTTTGCCGGATGGATGTGAGAAACGAGGAAACTCGGACCGATGAGAACGAGGGTACAGATGGCGAGTGTGGCAATGTTAATGAGTAGGAAATAGAGCCAGTTTACTTCGACGGGAACGGTGCTTACATAATAGGTTGAGGCATCGAGGGTTACGAGTCCCGTGAAGTGTTGAAGGGCTATGAGGACGAGGGCTATGAGGTTGCCGATGAGTAGTCCGCGACCGATGATGAAGACGGCGAAGAGGAGGAAGGTGTGGCGCACGGTGCTGTTGCGTGCTCCGAGTGCCTTCATAATGCCAATCATGCTGGTGCGTTCGAGGATGATGATGAGCAGTCCGCTAATCATTGTGAAGCCCGCCACAGCAACCATAAGTGCAAGGATTATCCACACGTTGAGGTTGAGAAGGTCGAGCCACGCAAAGATGTTGGGCACGCTGTCGATGATGGTCTCCGAGCTGTATGTGGAGCCGTAGTGGTCGATGGTTCTGTTGACGTTGTCGATGATGCGGTCCTCAACGGTGTTGAGCTGGTTGAAGTCGTTGACGAGGAGCTCGGCACCCGACGTCTGGTCGTCCTCCCAGCCGTTGAGTTTTACTGTGGTGTGGAGGTCGGTGAATACCAGCGACTTGTCGAAGTGGGCGAGGTTAGTCTCGTAGATGCCGGCGATGGTGAAGCGGCGTGCACGGACGTCGCCAGGCGCTATGAAGTAGGCAAAGACCTTGTCGCCAGTCTTCAGGAGCAGCTTGTCGGCGATATATTTGGAGATGACGAGTTGCTGCGAGCCCTTTGTGGCGCTGAACTTAGGTATGGAGCCGCTGACCATATTATTATGTATAAAGGTGGTGTCGTACTCCTCGGCGATGCCTTTGAAGAGCAGTCCCATGAAGTCGTTGTCGGTCTTGAGGATGCCGCTCTTCAGTGCGAAGCGCTGTACGTGGCGCACCCCTTCGGTCTTGCGCAGTACGTTCATCATGGAGTCGTTCATGACGATAGGGTACTGGTCGTCCGACTGTATAGCCATGAAGTTGGCCACAGTGATATGGCTTCCGAAGCCTATAACCTTGTTGCGTATGGTGTGTTTGAAGCCCAGCACCACGCTGACGGATATTATCATTACCGCCAGTCCTATGGCGATGCCTGCCGTAGCTATACGGATAGCGGGGAGACTAACTTTCTGCTGGTCTCCGCTGTTGCCATAGATGCGTCGTGCTATGAATAGTGGTAGGTTCACTTCCTTCCTGGGTATTCTTCGAGAGCCTTCTTGAGTACTACGAGTGCACGTTGCAGGTCGTCCTTCTTAAGCACGTAGGCTATACGTACCTGGTCTCTTCCTGCTCCAGGGGTGGTGTAGAAGCCGCTGGCGGGTGCCATCATCACCGTCTCGCCTTCGTAGTTGAAGCTTTCGAGACACCAGCGACAGAACTTCTCGGCGTCATCGACGGGGAGTTTGGCTACGGTGTAGAAGGCTCCCATAGGTATTGGCGAATAGACGCCCGGGATGCGGTTCAGTCCGTCGATGAGACACTTACGGCGCTCTACATATTCGTCATAGACGTCGCGCATATACTCCTCGGGGGTGTCGAGTGATGCCTCGGCGATGATCTGTCCTATGAGGGGCGGGGAGAGTCGTGCCTGACAGAACTTCATGACGGCTTTACGAATCTCCTTGTTCTTTGTTATCAGTGCTCCGATACGTATTCCGCACTCGCTGTAGCGCTTTGATACGGAGTCGATGAGTACTACGTTGTCCTCGATGCCCTCGAGGTGGCAGGCGCTGATGTAAGGTGAGCCGGTATAGATGTACTCACGATAGACCTCGTCGGAGAAGAGGTAGAGGTCGTACTTCTTCACGAGGTCGCGAATCTGGTTCATCTCCCTGCGTGTGTAGAGGTAGCCTGTGGGGTTGTTGGGGTTACAGATGAGTATAGCCCTTGTGCGTTCGTTGATGAGCTCTTCGAACTTCTCCACCTTAGGCAAAGAGAAACCTTCTTCTATCGTTGTGGCGATAGTTCTGATTTTAGCTCCTGCGGATATTGCGAATGCCATATAGTTGGCGTAGGCTGGTTCGGGAACGATGATTTCGTCGCCCGGGTTAAGGCACGAGAGGAAGGCGAAGAGCACAGCCTCGGAACCGCCACAGGTGATGATGATGTCGTCGGCGGTAACGTTGATGTCGTACTTGGCGTAGTAGTCAACGAGACGCTCGCGATAGCTCAGGTAACCCTGTGAAGGAGAGTATTCCAGGATTTTCCTGTCAACGTTCTTCATGGCGTCGAGTGCCACCTGCGGTGTGGGCAGGTCGGGCTGTCCGATGTTCAGGTGATACACCTTTGTTCCTCTTTTCTTTGCTGCTGCCGCCAGTGGTGCCAGTTTCCTGATTGGCGACTCAGGCATTTCTATTCCTCGTGTTGATATTTGTGGCATTTTTTTTATGTAATTGATTTAATTAAAGAAATTCCAGCTCACTCCGAATCGGAACAGTGTCTTGTTGAGAGGGTAGTGAGGTATCTGGAAGTAGTTCTTCTTGCCCCAGCTCTCGTTGATGTGGCTCACCATAACGAAGAAACGCGCGTGTTTCAGGAAGAGGTTAGCATACACATTGATTTCGGGGAAGTTGCCTACCTTTATATTATTTGCGCCGTTGTCCTGAACGGCGAAGGTGTTCATCAGCGGACTGTAGTCGGGTGCCTGGTACGAGGTGAAGTATCTCATGTCGGAGCCGAGGTGCACCCTGAGTACCTTTGCGATGTTGAAGTTAAGGTACAGGTTGGTATATATGTTGAGGTCGGGGAGCGGCAGGATGTTCTGGTTGCTGCTCTTCTGGTAAGTTACCACGTTCTCCCAGTTCAGGATTCCTAAGGTGAAGTCCTGAGCCAGCTGTAGCGTCATAATGCTTACCGTACCGCTCTGCTGGTTAGGTTTCACTATGACGTTATATCTTCCGTACTCGGGGTCGGAACTGTAGGAGCGCGAGAAATAGGTGTAGTTGGCGATGTTGTCGAAGGCAACGCGCAGTGTGGTGCGTGTCTTCTGGTACGAGAAGAGTCCTTCTACGTGGTTTCTCACTTCGGGTTTTCTGTCGAGGTCGTCCCACCACAGGTATTTAGAGTGGTAGTCGCTGAAGTAGAACGATGGTGACACACGGTGTATGAAGCCCTTTGCCGCCAGCGTCACTGTGTCGCCGAAGACGGGGAAGTTGACGTCGATGTTGCCGTCGAGAGAGAAGCAGCCTACGTCGGGACCAGCCACATCAGCCTCGAAGGTGGCGTTGTAGTGGAGTGTCCTTCCCTGGGTTTTACTGATTTGTCCTCCCACGAAGAAGTAGTTCTCCGAGTAGCGCTCGAAACCACCCAGGAGATCGGGCAGTCGGTAGCCCTTGATTTCATGACTCGCGAAGACCTTAAGACCAGCCTTTGCGTATTTGTTGAAGCCCTCGAGCAGCGCTATAGCGAAGGTGTTCTTTACGGAGTAGTAGTTAGTCTTGTCGTAGATGGAGTCGCCCGAGAGTACCTGGTTGTCATAGAACTTGCTGTTCTTGTAGTATTTCAGTGTTCCGTCGAGCATAGGAGTCTCGTATGCCTCGTAGATACGGCGGTATAAATCGACCTTAGCTGTGTGGATGAAACTTGTCACGGGGACATATTCTTCCTTCATCCACATAGTGTCCTCCTGAGCTTTGCGGTTAGCCTTCATGATGCTGTCGGCAACTTCCTTGCTGCCCACCTTTACACGTTCCTGAGCGGTGCTTGCAATGTTGGCAGGTTCGTCGCCAGCCACCTTAGCGTCGTCGGGACGTCCCGAGAAGGTCTGTACGGGCTCTTCGCCTCGTTCCTTTCTTTTCTTCTCGGCATTTTCCTTCGCACTCTCGAGTGCGAATTTCTTTGCTTTTATCTCGTCCTCAGTCATTGGAACCTTACGGTGGAAGCCCACATTATATCTGTGAGTGAAGAAGATATGGTGGTTGTCGTGACGGTTCCAGTTCTGGTCGAGCATGACGGGGATTTCCTTCTCCCTGTATTGTGTGGTCTTGCTCTCGGGGTGTGTTATGTAGTCGTCGTTGACGATACCTCCGTTTTCGGCAATCTTCTGATGGTTGGTGTTGAAGAGCAGGTGAGCCTGATATCTGTCGCCGAGGTACGAGCCCCACAGTGTTGTGCCGAAGTGGCTGGTGTTGGAGTCGTCGTAGTAGCCCTTGCCGTAGATGTAGTCGAACTTGATGCCGAAACCGAATCTCTTTCCTGCGTTGGCAGCGAAGAGCGCCTTGAAGTGGTCCTCACCGTTGTCGTTGCTTCCGCAGGTGTTGAAACTGATGTTGGTTATCGGCGAGAGGGTATTGGTGAAGTGGAAGTTCTCTACGGGAACAATGAACATATCGTAGTTCTCTGCAAAGACGAACTCCTCCTGTCGGCGATCTATGAAGATGCGGCTCAGTCGTGGGGTACCGATGTTTCCTGCCGAGCTGTACTCGCCACGAAGTCCTCCGTTGAGTACGGAGTTCATGAACATGTGGTGCATGGTGTCGGGCTCTGCAGGAGTGATGTCGCCGAAGCGCTCATCGACGGTCCACACCTTGAGGTTACGGGGTATTTCCTGTTTCTTGTTTTTCTTGAATACGGAGTCGTTGCGCCCAGCTATACCAAACTCGTTGTCGGCAGAACGGAACGTACCGTCGTCATTCAGCTGGTTATAGCTCTGCGCCCAGATGCAGTGGGTTAAGAGACAGAGTAGTGTTATCGTGAAAAACCTTTTCATCTGCTGCTTCTCATTTCATCATTCTTAATGCCGACTCAGAGAACTTTATAGCCATAGCCAGAAATACTACGTACAGTCCTACCGTCCTGTCGGAGAGCAGGTAAATGGCTACTCCCACGATAGCTGTCAGTATGAAACAGATGTTCAGCACCTGACGTATCGTGAAAAAGCGGTCACGAGGTTCTTCGCGATCTTCTTTTCTTTGCTGGAGATATTCTTCTTCGCTAATCATTCCTTTGTCGTTTTCTTGTCGTTAAGATACTCCACAAGGTCCTTGAAGAGGAAGTCTTTCCTATCGACAGTCTTCCTGCGGAACTTGCCTGAAACGGGGTAGAGGCGGGTGGCTTTCTTGTTCATAGCGTACTTATCGACAATCCAGTCCTCGGCACGTATGACGCTCTTGTCCTTGTACCTGTCCTCCTCGTACTTGTATGTAATGTTGCTCATTACCATCTTGACGTGTCCGTCGCTACAGGTGGTGATGAGGTTGTATCTCAGTTTTGTACGGTCCAGCATTATGGCGTTCTTCTTGAATACGAGCCACTCCCTGACGTTGGTGACGATGATGTGGTCCTGTTTGTTTACCAGACTTACCTGACTGCCCTCGAGCTGGTTGCTCTCGTGGGTGAGACGGGTCATATATTCCATCACCTTGTCGTAAATCTGCTGTGCGCTCTTTCCAGGCACGTCGGCATCGAGTGTCCAGGTTACTTTGCCGTCCACTTCGGTTACTGCTCCCGCCAGGTATTTAGCGTCGCGCAACACCTTCGGAGCCTCAGCTTTCTTTGGCGCTTCGACTGTCTTTGTCTCGCTCTCTGTCTCGGGTTTTTCCCATACGTTTTGAGCCTGGCAGGTGAGTGACAGTCCTAATGCTATTGTTAAGATTGTTGTTTTCATTCGTGCAAAATTACTAAATAATGTGCTATTTCGGAGCATTTATTCATTATTTAACAATTCTGTCATCCTTATTATCTCGTCGCGATATTGTGCTGCCTGGAGGAAGTCGAGCTCTTTGGCGGCCTTCTTCATGAGTGCTGTAGTGTCCGCAATACTCTTGCGCAGCTGCTCCTGACTCATACTCTTCATTATCGGGTCTGCCGCTATTGCCATCGGGTCGGGCTCGATGTACGGACGGTATTCGGTAACCTTCGCAGAAGACTGTTTTGTGTCTGCGATGTTGCGGGTAAGGTCGCCCTTGATGGCTTTTACTATTTGCTGCGGTGTGATGCCGTGTTTCTCGTTGTAAGCCATCTGTTTCTCGCGTCTGCGCATCGTTTCGTCGATGGTCTTCTGCATGCTCTCCGTGATGTTGTCGGCATACATTATTACTTTACCGTTGACGTTACGTGCTGCTCGTCCTGCCGTCTGTGTCAGAGAGCGGTGCGAACGCAGGAATCCCTCTTTGTCGGCATCGAGAATCGCTACTAATGACACCTCGGGGAGGTCGAGTCCTTCGCGGAGCAGGTTTACTCCCACCAGCACGTCGAAGGCTCCCGTACGCAGATCGTTCATTATCTTTACACGGTCCAGTGTGGCTACGTCGCTGTGGATGTAATTGGCTCTTACGTTGTGGTTTAGAAGATATTCCGTCATTTCCTCCGCCATACGTTTCGTCAGCGTCGTTATGAGTACACGTTCGTTCCTGTTGCAACGGGTGAGGATTTCGTCCATAAGGTCGTCAATCTGATTTTCGCTGGGACGGACCTCGATTTCGGGGTCCAAGAGTCCCGTAGGACGTATCAGCTGTTCTACGACGACACCTTCCGCCTCGTTGAGTTCGAAGTCGGCAGGTGTTGCAGAGACATATATCGTCTGCGGCACAAGACTCTGGAACTCCTCGAAGGTGAGGGGACGGTTGTCGAAGGCTGCAGGCAGTCGGAAACCGTATTCCACGAGGTTCGTCTTGCGTGCTCTGTCGCCTCCGTACATAGCACTGATTTGTGGTACGCTGACGTGACTTTCGTCTATTACGAGCAGAAAATCTTCTGGGAAAAAATCTAACAAACAGTAAGGTCTTTCGCCCGCCTTGCGACCATCGAAATAGCGCGAATAATTTTCTATTCCCGAGCAGTGTCCAAGCTCTTTTATCATTTCGATATCGTATTCTACACGTTCCTTAATGCGCTGTGCCTTAATGCCGTCGCCAATTTCATTAAAGAATTCAATTCGCTCTAACAGGTCGTCCTGAATTTGTCTTACGGCAATCTCTGTCTGTTCCTTGGAAGTGACGAAAAGATTAGCGGGATATATTTGATAATTTTCGAACAAAGCCATCCTGTGATAGGTGTCGGCATCAAGTTCCTCGATAGTGTCTATCTCGTCGTCCCACCAGGTCACTCGAAGAATGTTGTCGCTGTATGCCATAAAGATATCAACGGTGTCGCCCTTAACCCTGAAACACCCTCGTTTCAGGTCAACATCGTTGCGTACATAGAGGGCGTCAACGAGTCTTCGGAGGAACATATTACGCTCCAGAACCATACCTTTCTTGAGTGTTATAACGCTGCTCGACATAGCTGCGGGACCACCCATACCGTAGATGCACGACACCGATGACACAACGACGACATCCTTGCGTCCTGAAAGCAACGACGAAACGGCGCTAAGTCGCAGTTTGTCAATCTCTTCGTTGATGGCAAGGTCTTTCTCTATGTATGTGTCCGAGGTGGGCAGATAAGCCTCCGGCTGGTAGTAGTCGTAGTAGCTGACGTAGTACTCCACAGCGTTTTCGGGGAAGAAGCCTTTCATCTCCTCGTACAGCTGAGCCGCTAATGTCTTGTTGTGGCTGAGTATCAGTGTGGGCTTGTTTACGTTGGCAATGACGTTGGCAACAGTAAACGTCTTTCCCGAACCGGTAACACCTAAAAGCACCTGTGCTTTATCACCGCGTAAAACACCGTTCGACAACTCTTTTATTGCTTCGGGCTGGTCGCCAGTAGGACTATATTTCGAGGTCAATTTGAAATTCATTCCGCAAAAATAGTAAAAAAACACAAATCGGACGTGATTTTTTCTAAAAAACTCTTATCTCATTTTGTTTTTCGCGGAATTATGTGTAATTTTGCACGATAATTTTCGGAAAATGAAGAAATTACTCGTCATAATATCATCAGTATGTCTGTTGTCAGGTTGTGCATCAGAATTCAATAGCATGTTTAAAACCTCAGACAACAATCTGAAATACGAATACTCAAAACAACTCTTTGCCGAGGGTAAGTTTTCGCGTGCTGCAGTATTGCTCACAGACCTTATCAATGTTCTTAAGGGAACGGAGAACGGACAGGAGTGCCTCTATATGCTGGGTATGGCGCAGTACAACTCCAAAGATTACGAGTCTGCATCATATACCTTTAAGAAGTACTACCAGAGCTATCCGCGCGGTCTCTACGCTGAGAATGCCAAGTTCTACGTAGGCAAGAGTCTTTATATGGGAACTCCCGAGCCGCGTCTTGACCAGACGCAGACCGTTAATTCTATTGCGGCGCTGCAGGAATATATGGATTTGTTCCCTGATGCTCAGCGTAAGGATGAGGCTCAAAAGATAATGTTTGAGCTCCAGGATAAACTGGTGAAGAAGGAGTTTTACAGTGCCCGTCTTTACTACAATCTTGGAACATACTTCAGTAACTGTCTTTTCGGAGGCTCCAACTATGAGGCATGTATCATAACAGCACAGAACGCCCTGAAGGATTATCCTTACTCGTCGATGCGTGAGGAGTTCTCGGTTCTCATAATGAAGAGTAAGTTTGAACTGGCGCAGCAGAGTACTGAGTCAAAGAAACTCGACCGCTATCGTGATGCTGAGGATGAGTGCTACGGTTTTATAAACCAGTATCCTGATTCCAAGGAAGTTACAACGGCAGAGAAGTATATAGAGCGTTGCAAGAAAATACTTTCAAAAAGTCCTTTAATGTAAGGCGCACAATAGTATAATAGTAAATAAATCGTAAATAGTAAAATAGTAAATTATAAAGATGGATTACAAAAAGTCAAAGGCTCCAGTGAATACTGTGACACGAAACATTATGGATTTAAGCAAGGATACTGGCAATATCTACGAGAGCGTTGCCATTATCGCAAAACGTGCTAATCAGATCTCTGTAGAGATGAAGCAGGACCTCAGCAAGAAGCTGGCTGAGTTCGCCTCATATAATGATTCCCTGGAGGAAGTTTTTGAAAATCGTGAGCAGATAGAAATTTCACGCTATTACGAGAAGTTGCCAAAGCCAACACTTCTTGCAACACAGGAATTTGTTGATGGTCAGGTGTACTATCGTGACCCAATGAAGAAAACAGAGGAAGAGGAGTAAGCCCTTATGATACAACGCATACAGACCGTTTACTTGTTGCTTGCTGTTATTGCTGCCTTTGTGGCGCTCACGCAGCCGGTAGCTCTACTTGTGCCTGATACGATAGGAGAGAACATAGCGATGTACAACAACATACCACTATATGTTGTTCTGCTCTTAGCATGTACCGTTGAGGTTTTCTCCATATTCCTATATAAAAATAGGTTACGTCAACTACATTGGACGGCGACAGCACTGATTCTTATTGTGCTGTGGTACGCAACCTACGGAATAGTAGTGGGTTATAAGTGTCAGGAATTGGAGTGTCATTGGGATTTCCAATGGGCAATGTTACTACCTTTCGTTTCGTTCGTACTGGTATATATGGCACGTCGTGCTATCAAGGCAGACGAACGACTCGTACGTAGTGCAGACAGATTGAGGGGATAGGGTCCTGATAAGTTCAGGATTTCTTTCAATAAAAGACAAACAAAAATCGTTGAACCTGAGGTCCAACGATTTTTTTCTCTCTTTTCCTTTGTTCGAGCTTCTGATTACTTAACAGTGTCAGCAGCTACAGTGTCAACAGCTACAGTGTCAACTGTGTCAACAGCTGCTGTATCAACGTCAGCGCTCTGAGCTGTTTTGTTACCACAAGAAGCGAATGAGATAGCTGCTACAGCTACGAACATCAAAACTAATTTCTTCATTTTTCTAAGCTTTTAAAATCTGTAAAACAATTATTTGTTTATTAAAACGCTGCAAAGGTAAGTATTTTTTTAATACGTTGTTCATTTTTTTTAGACTTTTTTTTCAGCCTTTTTGTAACATTTTAGCAAAGCGCTGAAAATCAATAAATTACGAAATGTGAATAACTGTTAAAGTTTTTCAGTGTGCGCAAACAACACGAAAAAACGACATTTTTTGGTGTTATTTGTCGATTGACGGTGGGTTGTATTTCGCATTATGAATTATGCATTATGGATTAAATTTTGTACCTTTGCATTCCCTATATATATAATAAGGTATAAAAAGTATGATTGATACCTCCTCTTTTCAAGGCAAGACAGCCAAGTATTACACTTTAGGGTGTAAGTTGAACTTTTCCGAGACATCAACTTTCGGGCGGATGCTTCAGGAGATGGGTGTTCGTACAGCCGCCAAAGGCGAGTCTGCCGATATATGTCTTATAAACACCTGTTCGGTAACCGACGTTGCCGATCATAAGTGTCGTCAGGCTATCCACCGTATGGTGCGCGAGAATCCCGGAGCCTTTGTCGTTGTTACAGGATGTTATGCCCAGTTGGAGTCGGAGAGAGTAAGTAACATAGAAGGTGTTAATCTGGTTCTTGGCAGTAACGAGAAGGCAAATCTGATACAGTACCTCTCCGATGCGTGGAGTGGGGCGGCTGCTGTTCCCAAGGCAATAGCGCAGAAGACGAAAGACATTACATCCTTCGCTCCTTCCTGTTCTCGAGGCAACCGCACACGTTATTTCCTCAAAGTACAGGACGGCTGCAGCTATTTCTGTACATACTGTACGATACCTTACGCCCGCGGCTTCAGTCGTAGTCCAAGTATTGAATCACTTGTAGAACAGGCACACCAGGCTGCTCTCGAAGGCGGTAAGGAGATAGTACTCACAGGTGTTAACATAGGAGACTTTGGACATCCTCGTGGTGAGAGTTTCATAGAACTTGTGAAGGCACTCGATAAGGTAGAGGGAATACAGCGTTATCGCATCAGCTCACTGGAACCAGACCTCCTCAGTGATGAGCTCATAGAGTACTGCAGCACAAGCAGGGCATTCATGCCACACTTCCACATCCCCCTACAGAGCGGTAGCGACGAAGTGCTTCGTCTTATGCATCGACGTTATGACAAGGCTCTTTTTGCCCATAAGATAGAGCTTATAAAAGAACGTATGCCCCACGCCTTCATTGGTGTTGATGTTATGGTAGGCACACGTGGTGAACGACCAGAGCTCTTTGAGGAGTGTTATGAGTTCCTACGTTCTCTTGACGTCACACAACTCCATGTCTTTCCGTATAGTGAGCGTCCGGGAACCTCGGCACTTAGCATCCCGTATGTTGTTGCGGAGAAAGACAAGAAGTTGCGTTCAAAACGACTTCTGGAACTTTCCGATGAGAAGACGCAGTCTTTCTATGCACAGTATATAGGCAAGGAGGGTAATGTGCTATTTGAACGTGCTCCACGTGGAAAGGCAATGCACGGATTTACGGAGAACTACATTCGTGTGGAACTGCCCGCTTCACAGAGTCGTGAAGAGTATGACAACCAGATTCTTCAGGTCAGGTTAGGCGACTTCAATCACGACCGCACAGCATTGGTGGCACAAATTATTTAAGTAAAGGAGTTCTTAATAGTATATATAAAGGTATAAGATATGGATTTTAAAGAATTGGCGCAGATGCGTCGCAGTCATAGAAAGTTCACAGAGGAGGAGATTAGTGCAGAAGAGGTGCAGCTGATAATGAGGGCGGCACTGATGGCACCGACAAGTAAGAGTCAGAGAGCCTGGCAGTTCGTTGTTGTGGACGACAAGATGGATTTGGAGAAGTTGTCGGACGCCAAAGACCTCGGAGGACAGTTTATAAAAGGTGCTGCGATGGCTGTGGTAGTACTTGGAGACCCTATGCAGAACGACTGTTGGGTGGAAGATGGTGCAATAGCAGCTATATCAATGCAATATCAGGCGGAAGACCTCGGACTGGGAAGCTGTTGGGTGCAGATGAGAGGCAGAGGACTCTCTGATGGTACTACGGCAGACGAAGTTATTCGTGGCATATTGGACATACCTGAGAATTTGTCGTGTCTGTGTGTCGTTGCCTTTGGACATAAAGCTGATGAACGTAAACCACAAAACGAGGATAAGTTGAAGTGGGAGAATGTGCATGTAGCAAAATATTGAAGGTTGAAGGTTGAAGGTTAAAGGTGGAATGAGAATAGTTTTGATTGGGGCAGGAAGGCTGGCGACGAATGTCGGGAAAGAGCTGAGTAGGAATGGACACGAGATAGCACAGGTGTATAGCCATACTATGGAGTCGGCAGAGATGCTGGCGAAAATAGTAGATGCAGAAGCCATTAACGACCTGAGTGCTGTGGTAAAAGATGCCGACGTGTATCTTGTGGCAGTAAAGGACAGCGTACTGAAGACGTTGATACCAGAGCTGTGTAAGGGTAGGGAAGAAAAACTTTTCGCCCACACCGCAGGGAGCATAGAGATGAATGTGTTCAAAGGCTACGCAAAACATTATGGCGTGTTCTATCCAATGCAGACGTTCAGTAAGGAACGAGAGGTGGACTTCCAGAAGGTGACGTGTTTCGTGGAGGCGAGTGATGCGGAGTCGTTGGAGGTGCTGAAAGCATTGGCGCTGACGATAACACCGAAAGTTATGGAACTGGACACAGAACATCGCAGATACCTGCATCTGGCGGCAGTCTTTGCCTGTAACTTTGCAAATCACTGCTTTACATTGTCGGCAAAGGTCTTGGAAGAAAAAGGTATCGACTTTGACGTGATGTTGCCGCTGATAGATGAGATGGTGAGAAAGGTACATACCGTTCATCCCAAAGAGGCGCAGACAGGACCCGCGGCACGAGGCGACAATAATGTGATGGAGGCGCAGATGAAACTGCTGGACGATCCTGCGATGAAAGAGGTCTATAGGGTACTTAGTAAAAGCATTTCAGAAGTTCCACTTCACGGCTAGTGTAGGGTTCCAGAAGAAAAAAAATACCACTCGACAAAATCGAGTGGCATTTTTTATCTGTTTTGGTTTATATTATTTCAGTTCTGCGAGGTACTTGATAGTACGAACCATCTGAGAAGTGTAAGAGTTCTCATTGTCGTACCAAGCAACAACCTGTACGAGAGAGTTGCCGTCACCAATCTTAGAAACCATTGTCTGGTTAGCGTCGAAGAGTGAACCGAACTTCATACCGATGATGTCAGAAGAAACGAGCTTCTCCTCTGTATAACCGAATGACTCGTTCTGAGCAGCCTTCATTGCAGCGTTGATATCCTCAACAGTTACCTCACCCTTAACAACAGCGTGCAGGATAGTGGTAGAACCTGTTGGAGTTGGAACGCGCTGAGCAGCACCGATGAGCTTACCATTGAGCTCAGGAATTACAAGACCAATAGCCTTTGCAGCACCAGTAGAGTTAGGAACGATGTTCTGAGCACCAGCACGAGCGCGCTGTACATCACCCTTGCGCTGAGGACCGTCGAGAATCATCTGGTCGCCAGTGTAAGCGTGAACTGTTGTCATGATACCGCTCTGGATTGGAGCAAAGTCGTTAAGAGCCTTTGTCATTGGAGCCAGACAGTTTGTTGTACAAGAAGCAGCTGAAATAACGGTATCAGCAGGAGTAAGAGTCTTGTGGTTTACGTTGTAAACGATAGTAGGCAGGTCGTTGCCAGCAGGAGCAGAGATAACAACCTTCTTTGCACCAGCCTGGATGTGAGCAGAAGCCTTCTCCTTAGATGTGTAGAAACCTGTGCACTCCAGAACAACATCTACATCGAGCTTGCCCCAAGGAAGCTCAGCAGCGTTAGGAATAGCATAGATAGTGATCTTCTTACCATCAACTACAATGTAGTCTTCGCCAGCCTCTACTGTGTGCTAGCCAACATTTTAGGACTTGTCAAGTCGTTGATAGCGACTACTTCATAACCTTCAGCCTCGAACATCTGACGGAAAGCGAGGCGACCGATACGGCCAAAGCCGTTAATAGCTACTTTTGTCATTTTACTTTTTTACTTTATTAAATTGTTAAAAATAATACCTAATTTTGTGTATTCTGTACAAAAATTTTTCTTTTCGCCTGCAAAGTTAAGAAAAAAATATTATATTTGCACTCAAATATTGATAAAAAAGAAGTGAAAATAAGATAAGAGATTGTCATAAATCAAGTTGAAATACTTGTTGGCTCTCTTATTGTAATGCAAAGATAGCAATTTATAATTAATAATTTAAAGTTATGGGATTTATTAGTGAATTTAAAGAGTTTGCCATGAAAGGCAACGTAATGGACATGGCTGTCGGTGTTATCATCGGTGGTGCATTCGGCAAGATTGTTTCTTCACTTGTTGACGACATTCTTATGCCATTTGTTGGTATGATTACAGGTAACGTTGACTTCACGAATCTGGCATTCCAGATTGGTGAGGGCGAGGGCGCTGCTGTGTTGAAGTATGGTATGTTCATCCAGAATGTAGTGGACTTCCTTATCGTTGCTTTCTGTATCTTCCTGATGCTGAAAGGTATTAACAAACTGAACCGCAAGAAGGTTGAGGAGCCCGCTCCTGAGGCACCTGCTGGTCCTACACAGGAAGAGCTGTTGGCTGAGATTCGTGATATATTAAAGAAGAAGTAAAATGAAAAAGATAATGATGACATTGGCGCTGATGATGGCTGTTGTAACAGTATCAGCGCAGGACGCAAAGACTGGTGCTACACCACAGAACGTCCAGAAAAAAGAGTGTGTGGCTAAGAAGGGATGCTGTCAGGAAGGCAGTGACTGCTGTAAGGCTTCGAAGACCTGTAAGAAGGACCTTTGTAAAGACTGCTGCAAGGCTGCAGAGCCCTGCAAGGACTGTTGCAAGGAAGCAAAGGCTTGCTGCAAAGAGGCTGCAAAGGCAAAAGCTTGTGAGAAAGCAAAAGCTTGTGAGAAAGCAAAAGCTTGTGAGAAAGCAAAAGCTTGTGAGAAAGCAAAAGCTTGTGAAAAGAAATGTGATAAGCAAAAAAAATAATTATAGGAAACGACTTTTTTTGAATAGTTAAGCCAAATATTCTGAAAATAATCCATATCGCGCAACATTCGAGTTTTCGGGTGTTGCGCTTTTTCTGTATCTTTGCAAAGTAAACTAACCAATACCATAAATAATATGAGAAAAAATCTTATCAATCTTGCATCAGCACTCCTTATGGGAGTGGTAGTGTCAGTTTCATTAGTTGCCTGTGGCGACGACGGTGGCTCATCGAGCGGCGGCGGAGGCGCAGTACAGCCAGATAATGACGATCCAGTAGTTGACGGACAGACTATGAGCAGTGCAGAGCAGAAGCAGAAACTTGAGTCTGTGGCAACACAGTTTATGGGATATGCTAAAGCCTCTGACTTCACCGATATTCGTGATCTTGCCAACGACCTTAAAACTCTGTACAAAGACGTTGATAGCAGAGACGTCGGTGAATGGTGGGAGCAGACATTGGACAACATTACAGAATATATTAGTGGTGATGATTATTATGCAGAGTATAAGCGTGTTTACTCTACAGCCCAGATTAAAGGACACTTTACTATCAGCAACGGCAAATGGATTCGCACAGATGCTAACGACCTGCAGATTAGTGTTAAGGACAGCAAAGGAAGAGACTGTGTGGCAACACTGACAACATCGGGCAATACAAAGAGAGTTTTTATTAGCACAGAAAATAAACGCGGTTACTACCATACTGATTCATACAGAAACTACGCAGATATTCCTCAGAACATAAGTCTCGTAGCAACTGTAGGAGGACAGCAGATGGTAAAAGTTGACATCACCACAGATATCAACGCTATCAACGAAGAGTTAGACCTTACACGCGACCGCTATAATGTAACTGTTAATGCTACTGTTAAGAACTACAACGTGAATGTTTCGCGTCTTATCTATCAGGCACAGGGACAGGCTGCTATTACAACTACTGTAAAGAAGGACAACGTTCAGTTGCTTAGTGTAATCGTTGAAGGAACAACAAAGGTTTCAGGCGGTAACGGCAGATATGAGTTAACTGATGCCAATGCCCAGAACATCAATGTTGATGTGTTGGGACAGCTGCAAGTGAAAGGCTCACTTGACGTAATAGGTGTTATAAATGCAGGCAATGAAATCAGTAGTTCCGACGAGACCACAGCAAAGCATGCTGCAGACAACATGACGATACTGATGAAGAATCTCGGCATCTTCTACGATGGTGGTAGTCAGAAGCGTGCATGGGTAGAGGCAGAGGCTTTCCAGAAACGTTCAGGCTATTGGAATGTACGTCCTGTGGTATGCTTTGACGACGGAACAAAGTACGCCTTCGATGAGTACTTCACTGAGAGCAGTTGGAAGACAGTTATCGATTCAGCAAACAAAGTTATTAGAGACTTTGATAACCTCATTAAGAGTCTGAACTCAAAATAAAGGTTCTACTCTGAAACAATAAGTGGGAATTGTAAAAAACATTCTGATAACAACGCTGCTAACGGCAGTTGGACAAACTGCCTTAGCACAAAACGATACCCTACAAGGACGATTAGACAATGTCGTTGTTGTAGGGCATCGTTATTCATCGGCTGTGAGGATAAGCAACGATGGTACCACAAGATGGGATATGAGGCAGATGACAGACCTGCCAAAGATACTTGGTAATGCTGACCCTATGCACTATACCCAGCTACTTCCTGGAATACAAACCAACGGAGAGTACGACGCGGGGATGCACGTACAGGGTTGCGAGAGTCAGCATAATGTGCTCTCGATAGACGGAGTACCCCTATACAACGTTGCCCACATGTTAGGTTTCTTTTCCGTATTCAATGCCTCGCACTTCTCTAATATGCTACTTCGGCGGAATCCTGGAGCAACAGCATCGCAGAACAGACTGGGAGCAGAGTTGACGATGATGCCCATAGACACCATAATGACACATGTTAGCGGAGAAATCAGCGTTGGTCCAATGTCATCGCAAGGAACCCTACGAATGCCGCTGAACAAAAATAGTGCGCTGGTGGTGTCAGCACGTAATGCGTACTTAAATCTGCTCTATGGTCCCTTGTTGAAGACGGACGACCAGAAGTTCGGGTACTCCTTCGGCGACTATAATGCTACGTGGCTATGGAAGGGCGACGAGTACAACACAGTTGTGGCAAACGGATACTTCGGATTTGACAGACTGACGATGGACGACACCTCGCTCAATAGTAAGTCGAAACTGAAGTGGGGCAACTATATGGGTTCGATAAAATGGATACACGAACAAGATAACTGGCTAACGTCACACGCCCTATATACTACGGCATATCATAACAAACTGGACGTGACATTGGAGGCAGCCAACGCCGTGTTGCCCTCGCGAATAAGTGATTATGGCTACAAAGGAAAGTTTGAGTACAAGCTATTCAAGGCAGGTGCCGATATCATCATTCATGACCTTAACACCCAAAAGCCTGAGATTTCTGGATTTCATAATAAAAATGTTATAGACGTAACGCAGAAGACAAAATATACCACCAACGAGTACACCTTCTATGCGTCGCAGACGATACCTCTGACGGAACACTTGACGACAATACTTGGACTGAGAGGTTCTGCCTATAACGATATGGATGGTCATCTGACTGCAGCAGTAGATCCTTCGGTGGCGCTGAGTTACACTTTCACAGACCGCTGTGTGATGACATTAAGGTACGACCAGGCACATCAGTATCTTTTTCAGACAGGATTCTCTAATATGGGACTGCCAACGGAGTTCTGGTCGTCAACAAGTAAGGATATTCCAGCACAGCGTAGTCGAGGAGTGTCGTTGGGATTAGAGAGCGACCTCTTTCGTTCGTACTACCATATCTCGGCAGAGTTATATTACAAGAAACTCACAAACCAAGTGGAATATACCGATAACCTGTTAGACATGTTATACACCACCTATAACCTCAACGATGCACTACTTGTAGGACGAGGTACCAACTACGGACTCAACGTGATGATAAACAAAACGCGAGGACGACTGACGGGGTGGGTGAGTTATTCATACGGCAGGGCACTAAGACGTTTCTCATCGCCGCAATATCCTGACGAATATCCGTCAAGTCATGAACGCATACATGAGATTGACGCTGTTGCATCGATGAAGGTAGGCAAACGGTGGAGCTTAGGAGGAACATTCGTGGCTGCATCGGGAACACCCTTCACAGCACCGCAGGCGTTCTATGTCATCAACGGACGACTGCTTTCGGAATACGGACAGCGCAATGCTAACCGGTTGAAACCCTATGTTCGTCTGGACCTCTCGGCAAACTATTATTTCAAAAAGTCAAAAGATAGAGAAAGCGGAATAAACATTTCCGTATATAACGTGCTGATGCACAGCAACGATTTGTTTTACAGACTGAAGTTCTATGAAAACAAGTTCGGTTATCGTCCCTTCCGTTTCTTTGGAAAGATGTTACCCTCAATAAACTATTTCTATAAGTTTTAGACAATGAAGAAAACGTTGAGCATATTGATCCACATATTTGTTACCTTGGTGTTCGTCGGTTGTCAAGGTAACGATGAGCTGACTACCAAACCACGGTTGGTAGTGGAAGGATGGATTGACGATGGTGGTTTCCCTGTCGTCATGCTCACCACTACAGTAAATATAAGTAAGGAATATCAGGACATAGACTCGCTACAGGACCACCTGTTAAGATGGGCGAAAGTTACTGTGAGTAACGGTGAAGAAACAATAGTGCTTACCGGAGCGCCAGACAGAGAGATGTTTCCTCCTTATACATACTCGTCGGCATACATGCGTGGCGAGGCAGGGAAAACATATACTATGACGGCTCAGTATGAAAATTTTTATGCTGAGGCTTCAACAACAATACCTGCGTCGGTGCCCGTTGACTCGTTTGTTATAGAGAGGTCAGCTGTCAGCGATACACTATACACCGTAAAAGCCTATTTTACTGATAATAGCGATACACACGACTATTATATGTTTTTCACAAGAGTGAATGGACACACGGAATATTACCTGATGTCGCACTTCGGAGTTGTTGACGATGCTCAGACGAAGAATCCCGTTGGGGTAGATATATATCCGGGAACAACCCTGTTTGACGAAGAATATGTCCAGCAGTTCCACTATGGCGACACTGTTTATGTGAAGTTTGCGCATATTGACGAGACTTCATATAATTTCTGGCGCGACCACGAGACGGCGGTAATGATAGGGCGCAACCCGTTATTCCCCGTAATAAATAATTTGCGTTCCAATATCCGGGGAGGATTAGGCTACTGGTTCGGCTATGGTGCGAAAGAGTATCGTCTATTTATTCCAAAGAAAGAGAAACGTGTTGTCATTGTTCATCCCTCGTCATTGGGCTTGTCCAACTGATTGCTCCAAAGATATTCGCGAGTTTCCTTCACCAATACTCCGCTGAGGAAGAGTAGTGATAGTAGGTTAGGTATCGCCATCAGCGCATTCATACAGTCGGCGAGGTTCCACACTATAGCCAGTTGCATAGTACTACCGGCAAATACCGAGAAGATGTATATAACTCGATAATAGTAGCGATAAGGCTTTCTGTTGAAATAGTCGATAGCACGTTCACCATAGAGTTCCCATCCGAGAATAGTGCTGAAGGCGAAGGTGAGCAGACCGAAGGTGAGTAACGGAGCTCCTATGTATGGTATCTTTGAGAATGCCATATTTGTCAGTGTGGCACCGTCGTTGTGGTCGATGTCAGGGTATGCTAATATAGAACTAACGATGACAATACCAGTAAGTGCACATATCACTATGGTGTCCCAGAATGTTCCCGAGGAAGACACCAACGCCTGACGTACCGGGTTGCGTGTCTGTGCTGCTGCTGCAACGATAGGTGCAGAACCCAGACCACTCTCGTTAGAGAAGAGACCACGTGCTATTCCGTAACGTGCCGCCAGCATGATGGTACTTCCGGCAAAGCCGCCACCAGCAGCCTTCTCAGAGAATGCCGACTCCACAATAAGTTTTATTGCAGGCCAAACGTAGGCACCATTTATTATAAGGATATAGATGCAGCCAAAGATGTAGAACAAAGCCATGAATGGTACCAGCATGCTACACACACGAGCAATACTTTTGATGCCCCCGATGACCACCAATCCAGTGAAGAAAGCAATGATGATACCCATGAGGATGGGCGAGATGCCATAGGTCTGCTGTGAGAGAGTTGCGATAGCGTTTGCCTGAACGGTACTTCCTATACCGAAAGATGCTATGGCAGTGCAGGCAGCAAAGAATATGGCCATTTTCTTCCATCCCAATCCGCGTTCAAGGGCGTACATTGGTCCACCCTTGTATTTTCCATCCTTGTCCTTGACCCTGTATTTTATGGCGAGAAGTCCTTCAGCATATTTCGTCGCTATTCCGAAAAGACCTGTCAGCCAGCACCATAGTACGGCGCCAGGACCACCGAGAGCCACCGCAGTAGCCACACCAACGATATTTCCTGTACCGATAGTTGCTGCTAACGATGTGGCGAGGGCTCCAAACTGGCTCACGTCGCCTCGTGAGCCTTTGTCTTTCTTTATGGACAGACGGATAGCCTTCCATATATATCGTTGTGGGAATCGCAGACGGATGGTAAGGAAAATGTGAGTTCCAAGGAGCAGGAATATCATTATCCAGCCCCATAGCCATCCGTTTATATCTGCGAGTATGTTATTTATTTGCTCTACCATATTATTTAGGAGTTTGGTTATTGGTGTTGGGTTATTGCGAAGCGCTTGAATCCCATAGAGCGCAGGAACTGTCGCATTTGAGTAGCAGCATTGTCTTGTGCCGTCTTTATGTTCTCTGGGGTCAGACAGCGTTCCTTCATTTTTGCCTTAGCACGCTGGTACATCTCTTCGCGGGCAGCGTCGTTCCATGAGCCGCTTTCGTAGAACGACATGGTGCGTGCCTCGTCGATGAAGTTGTCGTCAAGTAGAGTAACCTTTGGTAAACTGATGCTTACGCTGTCGCCTTCAGACTGGATGTCACCAGGACGAAGACTCTTCATGTCAATGCCTATGCGTAGCGTACCATAGTATATACGAATAAGTTCATCGTCGGAAAATATTCCGCGACGTATAGTGTCAACGAGTTCCTCGTCATGAATGGTAAGGAACTCCCACTGACCAATATTCTGAATTGACGTTACGAGGGTAGGCGACATAGATGTGTCGCCATCGTTGTCAAGGTTTATATCTGTATGACTCAGCGAGCGAAAGAACCACACTACGCAAATAGTGAGAACCACCAGACAGAAAACGGCTATTATGGTTTTTATCTTTCTCATTCTTTTTCGCGTGTTATGGTGTTGTTACTGTTGTCCGAGGCAAAAACGACGGTGATATTCTGTTCCTCAAAACCCAGCTGCTCTATGATGGGGATTATTATCCTGGCAGCATTCTGGCGTGCCAAAGCTGTGAGTCCCAAGCGTGGGATATCTTTCTCTATAGCCTTGCGCCCCTGCTTTTCAAGGGTGGTGAGTTCTTCGTCGGTAAAGTTAGTACGGAGGATAGACACCCGTTTCTGCACTTTGTCGTGACGTATCTTGCTCGCCGTTATTTCCACTTGCGGGTCGGGAAGAGTTATCTGTATCTTGTCGCCATTACGCACCACGTTATCCTCGCTAATCTGACTGAAGTCTATCCACGCCTTTATCGTGGCATCGATAGGAATAGCCACATTACGTTGACCTACAGGGAGCTTCAGGTTGAAATCCTTTGAGAACAGCGTGCCTCGCAGAGCCATCTGATCCTTGTGGGTTATTATCTTGTGAATCTTGCACTCGGCAGTGTGAAGACGTGAACATTTCTGGATTTGCATAACTATCATAGGTATGGTGTCAACGGGTGACGCAGGCTCCGTCTTGCCCTCGTTAGAACAAGAGCAAAACACCATGATAGTTATAACAATAATGTAGAAAAACCGTTTCATTTCTGCAAAATTAGAAAATAATTACGAATTATTGGGTATTTATTATGAATTATTTATTACTTTTGCAAAAAATAAGTCTGATTATGAAAGCATATCTAATAATATTACTCTCTTTGTTGTTAATGGTTTCGTGTGGAAAAAAGAAGGAGTCGCGCACGATAATTGTCCCTAAGATGGAGGCAGAAAAAGTCACAGGACCCCTTGAAATGCAGGCTATCAACAACGCAGAAAACGAAGTAGAGTGGCTCGGCACCACTTATAAGGTGGTTGTGAATAGACAAGTCGATAAGGATTTACCGATGGTGGAGTATGAGAATGGCAAGAATGCCTATGACAACAGAATCCGTCTGGAAGTAAAGCGTAAAGACGGCTCAGTATTCTTCACACGCGAGTTCACAAAGAAAGATTTTGAAAGATACGTTGACGACATTACGAAGAAGCGTGGAGTACTATTGGGTATTGTACTTGACCGCGCCGACGAAGACGATTTGATTTTCGGTGCTTCTGTAGGCAGTCCCGACGTGCTTTCTGACGAGTATGTACCAATGGAACTCATCCTTAACAGGATGGGTAGTGTGACAATAAAAAAGAGCACTCAGCTCGATGCTATTCAAGAACAACCAGAAGACGAAGGAGTATGAAATACGCAGAGTACATAAAGAGTATAGAGATTACAGCTCTCTGGGGAAAACGCAAGCACATAATGTGGAACCTGGACAGGTCTGTAAATATCCTCAGTGGCATAAACGGTGTCGGGAAGAGTACTATCCTCAGCAAGATTATTCATAGTATTGGCGATGGAGGTGCTCTTAAGATAGAGTCATCGCCAAGTGCAAAGGTGACGTTAGTGCCTGAGGATGCAACGCACATTCGTTACAACGTTATCCGCTCGTTGGATAGTCCTGTACTTGACCTTGGAACGATGGCGCACGTGGATAGCAGAATAACGTCGGCCCTTGACTTCCAGTTGTACCATCTACAGAGAAAATATCTTGATTATCAGGTAAAGGTGGGCAACAAGATTATCGAGGAACTGCAACAAGGTAATGCTAGCGCTGCACAGCTGTTATCTGAAAAGAAACGTTGCTTCCAGGATATCGTTGACGACCTTTTCAAGGCTACAGGAAAGAAGATAGTACGTACAGAGAATGAGATTCGTTTTGACCAAATGGGCGAGATACTCGTGCCTTACCAGTTGTCGAGCGGTGAGAAGCAGATTCTTGCAATACTGCTTACAGTATTGGTGGAGAACGAAGAGCCCTATGTTCTTTTTATGGATGAGCCCGAAGTCAGCTTGCACGTAGAGTGGCAGGAACGACTTGTGGAGTTAATACTGAAACTGAATCCGAAGGTGCAGATTATCCTCACCACACACAGTCCTGCGCTGATTATGAACGGCTGGATGGACAAAGTTACTGAGGTTACCGACATAACACTTCATGAATAGAAGGCTTAGTGATAACATATCGTCGAAATATTTAGAGGCAGCTAACAGGCTGCGTTCTAAAAGTGCACGTAGAAGAATTATTGCCTACGTGGAGAGTTACGACGATGTGTTTTTCTGGCGTACTTTGCTTTCACCATACGAAAACGAAACGAGGTATTTCGAGGTTATGTTACCGTCGCACAACCGACTGGAGCGAGGAAAGAAGTCGGTGCTGATGAACCTTCTTGCAAAACAGGCAGGCGAGGATATGATAGCGTGTGTCGATGCCGACTACGACTGGCTCATTCAGGGTGCTACTGCTACCTCGAGAGAGATGATAAACAATCCTTACGTGTTGCATACCTATGCCTATGCCATAGAGAATCTGCAATGTTACGCCCCTTCGTTGCATGACGTTTGTACTATGACAACCCTCAACGACCGTTTTGTAATTGATATTGAGGAGTTTATACATCAGTATAGCATAGCCATATTCCCACTTTTTGTATGGAGCGTACTTTACTACAGGTCCGACCGTTATAAAGAATATACCATTACTCAGTTCTGTAATACCATAGAATTGGGCGGCTTTAGTCTTAATGAGCCTGAGGCATCGATATCTCACCTGAAAAAGAAAGTACATCGCGATATAGAGATGTTGCAAAGGAAAAATCCTAATGCTAAAGAGAAGTATTTAGGTCTTAAGCATGAGTTGATAGAGAAAATGGGAATAACTCCGGAAACTACATATTTATATATACAAGGGCACCACTTCTTTGATAAAGTTGTTCTGCCAATACTCAATAAGATTTGCAAGAACCTGGAGATGGAACGTGAACGAGAGATAGAGCGTCAGGCAGTTCACGACACTCAGCGGCGCAACGAACTGTCGTGTTATCGCCATAGCGTACAGGACGTGGAGCAGATGTTGAAGAAGAACACTGCCTATATGCAAAGCGGACCAGTAAGGCGCTTAAACGAAGATATCAAGAAACTTTTTTAATGATCCTTCCAGAATGCTGGCGTAAAGAGAACAATGACTGACAGTATCTCGATACGTCCCATCAGCATAAGCAAGGAGAGTAGCCACTTGACAGCATCGGGAAGGATGGTCCATGACATTGTAGGACCTATCTCAAGTCCCAGCGTTGGACCTACATTGCTGGCACAGCTTATGGCAATAGTTATTGAATTAGTGCTGTCAACACCCATGACAATCATTATGAAGTAAGTCACGAAGCACATTATCATATAGAGTGCGAAGAACGACATTAACGATATCTGTGCAGAGAAGGGCACACTCTGTCCGTTAGCCTTTACCGGCAGTATGGCTTTGGGGTGAAGAATACGTTTCAGCTCGTTGCGCACAGAAGATAACATCATTACGCTGCGTATGCACTTAAAACCTCCGCTGGTACTTCCTGCACAACCTCCGAAGAACATACAGAGAGAGAGTATTACCCACGTTATATGGTGCCACTTGCCAGCATCGTCATTAAAGATTCCGGTAGTAGTCATGAACGATACTACCTGGAAAAGTCCCTTTCGTATTGCGGTGTGTATGTCATAGTTAGAGTCAACCCTCAAAATATAGACAATAGCGAGGGTGGCAATAGCCACGACAGATATATAGAAACGGAACTCGGTGTTCTGGAAGAGTTTTGAAATCTTACCTTTGAAGAACGAGACGTACAATAGCGTGAAACTGGTTCCCGAGAGGAACATAAACAAGATAGCTATGTAGTCTATGGATATAGAGTGGAAGTAGCCCGTACTTGCATCGTGGGTAGCAAAACCTCCCGTGGCGGTAATTGTCATAGCGTAGTTAATGGCATCGAAGACTGTCATCCCTGCGAAGTAGAAACACACCATACAAAGTAATGTAAGTATGAGGTATATGCTCCAAATCCATTTTGCTGTGGTGCTCAGTCTGGGGTGCATCTTTGCTCGTATAGGTCCTGTAGCTTCGGCAGAGAACACCTTGACGTTTCCTCCTACCAGTGAAGGCAGGATGGCAATGGTGAAGAACACTATTCCGAGTCCGCCGATCCATTGTGTCAGCGAACGCCAGAAGAGTATTCCGTGGGGTAGGGCTTCTACGCTCTCTATGATGGATGCTCCTGTGGTGCTGAAGCCCGACATCGTTTCAAAGTAGGCATCAGTAAAGCTGGGAATGTAACCGCTAATAAGAAATGGTAGAGAACCAAAGAAACTGAAGATAATCCACGTCAGCGTCACCAATAGGTAGGCATCGCGGCGCCCCAAGGAGTTTTCGGCATCTTGTCCTATGAAACGTAGCGCAAGAGCTGCTGCCATAGTGACTATCATGGCAATGATGAATGCCATAATATCGTCCTCTTGGTAAACCACAGCCATAGCAAGAGCAACACCCATAACGAATGTCTCGAGCAAGAGCAACGCTCCGAGGATTTTGTATATCAGTTTCAGGTTCAGCATATTATGATTATACTACTGGAAGAATTTCTCTATTTTAGACATGCTTATTCCGTGTGAGAATACTGCTACGATGTCGCCTGGCTCAATCTGCGTGTTTCCGTTTACCAGTTGTCCTTCGTCGTTGCGCACAAGACCTCCAATGGTAGCACCCTGAGGGAGTTTCAGTTCGAAGACCTTCTTCTTTGTTACAAGAGAGCCTTGCTGGGCTGTGAACTCGGCAACGTCGGCATTGGCAGACATGAGGAATCTGATGTTTGTCACGTCGGCATCGAGAGTCATCTGGTAGATATTGCTTGCAGCCAGCGCCTTTTTGTTGACAATAGTACCGATGTCAAGACTTTCTGCCATATTAACGTAGTCAAGGTTCTCCACCATAGCGACAGTCTTTCGAACTCCAAGACGCTTTGCTGTAAGACAGGCAAGGATGTTGGTCTCGGTGTTTGGCGTAAGGGCTACAAATGCCTGGGTGCTCTTGATGCCCTCTTCCATAAGGAGTTGGACGTCACGACCGTCACCGTTGATAACCATTACGCGACCAGTATCTACAAGGTCATTGAGTTCAACACAGCGTTCCTCGCTTTTCTCAATGATTTTACAATTCATGTATTCCGGAATTAGCTCCGTAGTGCGTACCGCTGTAGCTCCGCCACCCATAACCATTACGTTCTTTACGTCGGCATAGTGCTCTTTTCCTACAATCTTGCGTATATAAGGAATGTACGTGCGCGTGGTGATGAAGTAAACGAGGTCGTACAGTTGCAGAGTGTCGTCGCCTCGTGGTATGATGGTCTCGTCGCCACGTTTTATGGCAACCACGTGGTAGGGAGTCTCCGGTTTGCAGAGGTCTTTCAGCGGTTGTCCGAGAATCTCACTTGTCTGACGCATTTTGATGCCTAACATTACGAGTGTGCCGTCGAGGACGTCCCAACGCTGACGCACCCACGACATTCGCAGACCGTTTGCTATCTCGTGAGCCGACAGGTCTTCAGGGTTTATTATTGCCGTGATTCCCATCTTCTCGAAGAAGGACAGTTCCTTGTCGTCGAGATATTCGTACTTATCGACCTTCGCTACGGTACTTTTGGCACCCAGTTGTTTTGCCATTACGCAACTTATGAGGTTGGTGCTCTCGTCAAGTGTGACGGCAATGAAGAGGTCGGCATCAGCGATGCCCGCATCCTTGAGGGCGTCGATACTCGTTGGCGAAGCGTTGACCGTCATCAGGTCATAGTCGCCGCTGATACTGGCAAGACGTTCTTCGTCTTCATCGATGAGAACAGTGTCCTGGTCGTTGCGCGAAAGCAACTTCGCCAAGTGAGTTCCTATGGCATAAGCGCCAGCAATGATTATCTTCATTTTGTAAGGTTTTTAATCTCTTGAGCTATTCTCTCACAGTCTATTCCTACTATGTGGTGGAGCTCTTCGACGGTTCCTTGTTCAATGAACTCGTCGGGCACTCCAAGACGTGTTATCTGTGGGTGGTATCCGTGGTCGTTCATCCACTCGAGCACAGCACTTCCCATACCGCCTGCTATTGTTCCGTCTTCAACAGTTATTATTTTGTCGAAGTTCTCGGCAACCTCGCGTAGGAGGTCTTCGTCGAGTGGCTTCAGGAATCGCAGGTCGTAAACGGCAGCGCCTTCTGTCTTTAGAGCCTCGTTGCCTACGGGACCTAATGTGATTATGGCTACATCTTTGCCGTCACGAAGTTTCCGTCCCTTTCCGACAGGTATCTCTTCCAGCGGACAGCACCAGTCAACGATGCTTCCTCTGCCGCGAGGGTATCTTATAACGAATGTTCCCATTCCGTCCTTCTGTGCTGTGTACATCATACGACGCAACTCGTGCTCGTTGAGAGGCGACGCTATGGTAAGATTAGGAATAGGACGCAGGGCTGCAAGGTCGAATACTCCGTGGTGGGTTGCTCCGTCTTCGCCTACCAGTCCGGCACGGTCCAGACAGAGTATAACAGGGAGGTTCAGTATTGCAGCATCGTGAATGATGTTGTCGTAAGCACGTTGGGCAAAGGCGCTGTAGATATTACAGAACGGTATTAAACCATCCTTCGCCATACCTGCCGAGAATGTTACGGCGTGACCTTCGGCAATACCAACGTCGAAAGTCCTTTCGGGCATCTTACTCATCATTATATTCATAGAACAACCTGTAGGCATAGCGGGTGTTACGCCCACTATTTTCGGATTCTTCTCAGCCAGTTCGAGTAGTGTCTTGCCAAAGACGTCCTGGAACTTTGGAGGTCTGTTCTTTTCGTCGCTCTCTATGCGTTTGCCCGTTTCGGGATTGAACTTTCCGGGAGCGTGCCATATCGTAGCGGCATTTTCCGCCGGCGCATATCCGTGACCTTTCTTGGTATGCAGGTGAAGCAGTTTTGGACCTTTCATGTCTTTCAACTGTCTCAACAGTCGCACCACCTCTTTTATATCGTGACCATTGAACGGTCCGAAGTAGCGGATATTCATTCCGTCGAAGATGTTCTGCTGGTTGCTTATGGCGCTCTTAACAGCATTACTGAGACGGATGAGTCCTTTCTTCTTGTTGTCGTCAAGAATGCCTACTTTATACAGCCATTGCGATGCCTTGAACCTTACGCGGTTGTACGTCTCGTTGGTGTTGAGGTTCAACAGATACTGCTTCATTCCGCCCACCGAGTGGTCTATCGACATGTTGTTGTCGTTAAGGATTATCAGCAGGTCGTTGGGCGATGATGAAACGTTGTTAAGACCTTCGAAGGCGAGACCTCCCGACATTGCTCCGTCACCGATTACAGCAACCACCTTCCTGTCGCTTCCGTTGGCAGCCACCGCCATTCCGAGTGCTGCAGAGATGCTGTTCGAAGCATGTCCGCACGTGAATGAGTCGTATTCGCTCTCCAGGGGTGAGGGGAACGGTTTCAGTCCGTGTAGCTTTCTGTTAGTAGAAAACTTTTCTCTTCTTCCGGTAAGAATCTTATGACCGTAAGCCTGGTGTCCTACATCCCACACGATACGGTCGTTAGGCGTGTCAAACACATAGTGTAGGGCAACGGTAAGCTCTATAACTCCAAGACTCGATGCAAGGTGTCCCGGGTTAACTGATAGCTCTTGTACAATATCTTGTCGCAACTCGTCACACACCTGTGGCAACTGGTCAACAGACAGCTTTCTGAGGTCCTCAGGAGTGTTTATCTTCTCGAGTAAACTTAACTTCTTCTCTTCCACTTTTTATTATTTTAATTGCAAAGTTACAAATAAGCGAGAAGAAAACCAAAGAAAAGTTTATTTTTCTTTGTTTTCTCGAGCGTAAGTATCTTATTTAAAGTTACGAATAAGCGAGGAAAGTACAAAATAAATTATCTATTTATTTTTACATTCGAGCGCAAGTAACTTATTTAAAGTTACGAAAATTTTGATTAAGTGAGAAGAAAATGAATGTATTTATTTTCTCGAACGTGAAAAATTTATCAAATAAGCGGAGCCGAAGCCTCGTCTCAAACGAGTCTCAAACGAGAGCCAGCCTCGTCACAAACGAGAACGGTCCTCGTTTTTTATGACAATACTACTCACTTCTACGACATTTTACCTCGCTTTCATAACAAGACACCTCTAAAACGCAACAAACACGTCATTTTTTTGAAGCACATATTTTACGCCAAGTAAAGGAAAAAACATCAAAACAAAGCTTTTCAAATGTCTTTTGAGGGCTAAATAAGCAGAATTTTGATGCTTTCTGTGACTTTTAAAGGCTTGGCATCGCGGACGAAACGTTTTTTGAAATGTTGTATTTCATTGATTTACTGCTTTTTACATTAAACAATACTGGTCAGTAATGACAATTACAATAATGACAGTTTATTTTTTGAGGGTATGACAATACACTATTATATATATAAATATCTAATTATTAATTAGTTAAGTATTCTATAGAAGGACTTACACCCTCCTTTAAAATAACTGTCATAACTGTAATTGTCATTGACTATTATCACTCATTCACCTTTTCCCTTACTAAGCCTCCAAGAGTACTCAAACTTGAGCCCTCGTAAATGTACCAGAGATGTTTGTAGCAAGAAAAAATTATTTGTCGTTGTAATGTTCCTCGGCTTGAACTACAAGCACCGTGATACGGTCGTCATAGATGTCGTAGATGATACGGTCATGGGCCGTAATGTGGCGCGAATAGGTCACATCGTTTCCACCTACAAGCGCTTCGGGGTGACCCAAGCCTGTGCGGGGATGTTGCATGATGTCCATCAGAATCTTCGTTGCCTTCTTGAAGAGCTGAGGGTTAGACTTCTTCCACTTGCGCAACGTCCGGTCGGCATCCTTGGAATACTCAATCGTGTAAATCATAAGCTGTTGAAATATCGCTGCATTTCCTCTGGGGTGCTGCACTTGATGGTTTCACCCTTGGCATATTCACGACGAGCCTTATTGATAGAGCGGCGAATGGCGGGTGTGATGGTGTTGTCATCATTGAGAGTGACGGTACGCACCGATGATATGCCTCGTATCATTTTCAGTGCCTTGCGGATGTCAGCCACTACGGCGTCCGACTCCAGCGTCACAATCATTTGAGATGTCTGTGGTAATGTCATTGATGCCATAATTCTTACTCTTTTTATATTATTCTGTGGACAACTATTCTTTTGTTCCTTGCTGCAAAAATAGATATTTCTTTTGAATTACACAAGGTTTGTAGCAAGAAATAATTAGAAAGTTTTGTTGTTTCTGCCAAATTAATTTCATAATAATAAAAAAACTGCGTATCTTTGTACAGAAATTCATAACAACATCTTACTTTATAACTATGAGAAAAACTAACATCCTAATTATTATGTCTTTTTGTGCGTTGTTAACTTTTGCACAAGACAACAGTATCATCCTTACACAGTCAGGATTACCTTATACTTATCAAACTTGGTTCTCATCAGGATACGGAAATGATCTTCAAACCGATAAAATCAAACAATACTGGGATGATAATAGATATATTACATCAGCAGCTTACACGTTAAATGGCTGGTTCGTTACTATGACACGCAATTGCGGTTTTACCGGTCAAACTTATTACTATTCCAAAAATAGTCCGTGGGATTGGGTGAAAGAAAAATGGGATGAAGGTTACTATTTAACAACGGTAGCATCAAATGAACAAAAATGGTTTTTTGTGATGTCTAAAGGAGTTAATTACACGTCACAATCATATTGGACTAATTCTTCTTGGTCTGAGATGAGTGGTTGGATAAAGGAAAAATGGGATGAAGGTTACTATATCACTCAAGCTTCATATATAGGGGAAAAGTGGCTCATTGTGATGTCAAAGACAACCGATTATTCTGCGCAAGGTTATTTTTTTGCTAATAATTACAACGAACTTAGCTCTTCGGCAAAAAATAAATGGAATGAAGGATACTATATGACTATTATTGAGTATGGAGATGGTGAATATTTTGCCGTTTTCTCAAAGTTAAGTAGTGGTGAAACTATTTCTCAAAGTTTCAATTGTAATATTACTGACATTAATGATTTCGTAAATCCCGAATGGGATAATAATAAATTTATTGCATATATCGGTGGAGGGTACAAAAAGAACGTTCCGTCAGAAGAGACGGAGACGGGAACGGAAACGGGAAATTTTGGTTATAACAATTCGTACTCTTTCTCCTCTGGTCTTTTCAATAATGGCAACAACTATGGCAGTGGTTCCACTGCAAATCCTTCATCACTGAAAAATAATTCTTCACACATTAATAAGAAATGTCGTTTTTGCACTGGTAGCGGGAAATGCAGTGGGAGCCAACGCTGCAGAGGAACAGGAAAATGTAATTATTGCAACGGACAGAAAGTACAAAGTACAAGCGGACATTATCACGAATGCGGACCATGTCACGGTACGGGAAAATGCAATTTCTGCAACGGTACAGGAAGATGCAAGCATTGTAACGGCACGGGAAGAGGTTAAAATAGTCAACCTTAAGGCAGGAGACATCCCCGAGTCTCAAGACGGCAACCGAAACTTTCATAACAAAACACCTCTAAAACGCAACAAACACGTTGATTTTTAGAAGCACATATTTTACGCCAAGTAAAGGAAAAAGCATCAAAAAAAGGCTTTTCAAATGTCTTTTGAGGGCTAAATAAGCAGGATTTTGATGCTTTCTGTGACTTTTAAAGGCTTGGCATCGCGGGCGAAACGTTTTTTGAAATGTCGTATTTCATTGATTTACTGCTTTTTACATTAAACTTACTCTGACTTGAATATCAGATATCAGTTATATCAGTTTATTTTTGAGGGGTGCCTATTTTCTTATTTATATATATAACTTATTAATTATTAATTAGTTATAAGTAATAGTAAAGGATATATACCCTTCGAAAATCAAACTGATATCTGATATAACTGATATTTTTAACCTTTTCCCCTACTAAGCCTCCAAGAGTACTCAAACCCGAGCATCGTAAATGTACCCGTCCCCGCGCTAAAGAAAATCCGCAGCACTTGCTGTAGGTACTGCGGATTGAAGATATGATTAATATGTTGATGTGCTGTTATTTCACCACTACCTTACGAGTTGTTCCGTCACTCATGCGGATGATGTTCAAGCCACGCTGAACGCCGTTGCGCTTCAGACCATTCAGCTGGTAGGCATCCACCACCTTCACGTCCTTACCCATCTGCTGGGCAGCAATACCCGTACTGTAGTCGTACTCCTCGATGTTGGTGAATTGTTTCCAAGGCTCTGTTCCTTTATAAACAGCTTTCTTGCCTATAGGAACATACAATTTAGCATTGCTATATGTATTGGTATCAAATGTATTATAATTGATGGTGAAGACATTCTCTATCATACTATATACAGATGTCAGGCCTGAACACCCAGAGAACGCAGAAGCCCCAATGCTCGTCACACTATTGCCGATAGTGACGGAGGTAAGATCTGAACAATAACGGAACGCTCCTCTTCCAATGCTCGTCACGCTATTGGGGATAACCAAGTCCTTTATCTCTGTATTTTCGTCGCTGTAAATGTGGTTTGCATAATAGAGAGGATTGTCACCGAAACTAATACCACACCATGCTGCTATATCGGGTACAATAACTTTTTGGAGACCTGAGCAATTTTGAAATGCCCCACTTCCTATGCTCGTCACGCTATTTGGTATAGTGACGGAGGTAAGACCTGAACAATTTTGGAATGCCCCACTTCCTATGCTCGTCACACTATTGGGAATAACCAAGTCTGTTATCTCTGTATCTTCGTCGCTGTAAATATGATGAGCATAGTTAAGAGGATTGTCACCGAAACTGATACCACACCAAGCTGCTATATCTGGTACAATAACTTTTTGGAGACCTGAACAGCCGCGGAATGCAATTTCTCCTATGCTCGTCACGCTGTTGGGGATGGTGACGGAGGTTAGACTTGAGCAACCTTCGAACGCACGTCCTTCTATGCTCGTCACGCTGTTGCCGATGGTGACAGAGGTAAGACTTGAGCAACCACAGAACGCAAAACTTCCAATACTCGTCACGCTGTTACCAATAGTGACGGAGGTAAGTCCTGAGCAACCATAGAACGCTTGATATCCTATGCTCGTCACGCTATTGGGGATGGTAACAGAGGTAAGACCTGAGCAACCATAGAACGCAGCTCCTTCAATGCTCGTCACGCTATTGCCGATTGTGACGGAGGTCAGGCCAGAGCAACCAGAGAACGCATATTGTCCTATGCTCGTCACGCTATTGGGGATGGTGATAGAGGTAAGACCTGAGCAATCTCTGAACGCTTGATTTCCTATGCTCGTCACCTCATTACCTATAACAATCTCTTTGATAGATTTATTACCACTGAACCACGAACCAATTTGAACACAATGGAATTCGACGGAGGTAAGACCTGAACAGCCTACGAATGCACCATATCCTATGCTCGTCACGCTATTGGGGATGGTGATAGAGGTAAGACCTAAGCAATCCCAGAATATACAATTGCCAATGCTCGTCACACTATTGGGGATTGTGACAGAAGTTAGACCTGAGCAACACCAGAATGCACCATCGCCAATGCTCGTCACTCCATCTTCGATTATCACAGTCTTAATATTTGTACGATAGGAATACCAAGGAACTGATGACTCTGAACTGTTATCTTTCATCGCACCACTTCCCTGAATAGTTAGGGTTCCTGTAGAGGATACGAATGTGTAAGTCACATTATCACCACACGAGCCGCTGTCGTCTGCCATAGCCAGCATAGGCAATAAGGCAAGAATAATTGATAGTAATTGTTTCTTCATAATGATATTATTATAGTTAATTTATTAAGTTCATTCAGACACAAAAGAGAACGTGGACAATTTACTTCGTTTACGTATTCCTGGCATCGGCAAACACCATACTGCTTAAACGAGTAAAAGTCCACGCCATTTGGCGCGAACTCCCATCTTTCGTTCTTGCAGTATTCTATAAATTTTGCCGATTTAGGAATACAAGAATCTAAAAGTGGATGTTCAATCCTATATGTCATATTTATGTTCTTTCTTCTATCTTTATTACAATTTTATTTGGTTAAACATTTTATGAGTATTTCTTATTAACTTTGTCGCGGATTCCACCACGTACCGTCTGCAAAAATAGATATTATTTCCCAAACGACCAAAAAAAAGGCGGAAATCTTTCGATTGCCGCCTTGTAACTTTGGGATGATGTTTCGTGCATGAGGAAATGTATTTTATCTTCTTCCTCCACGAGAGCCGAAACCGCCACCACCGTGTGAGCCGCCGCTGAAGCTACCGCCTCCACGAGAAGCGCCGCTGAAGCTGCTGCCTCCACGAGATGCACCGCTAAAGCTGCTGCTGCTTCTATTGCTAAAGCTGCTGCTTCTATTGCTAAAGCTGCTGGTACTTCCGATACTTCCATGATTAAAACTACTTGCTGCGCTGCTGCGGTTAAAGCTGCTCGTAGCGCTGCTGCGATTAATGCCACTACTTGTAGCGCTGCTGCGGTTGAAACTGCTGCTACTGCTGCTTCCAATATCTCTGCGACTGTAACCGCTTACGTTGCTGTTGCTTCTGGCGGCTGTAGCGCTGCTGGCATTGCTGCGGCTGAAGCTGCTACTGCGCTCGAAAGTGCTTGAAGGATGGTTCTGAGTAGCTATGTTGCGGTTTCCAAACGAAGAGTTGTTTGTAGAGCCAGTGTGGTTCGCAGAACCAGAGCGGTTTGATGTGCCGTAGTGCTCCGTGGTGCGTGTGCTGCTTCCACGACGTCCGCTGCCATAGCCGCGATTTACGCTATTGGCTGTGTAGTTACCATTATCATACTGAGTGCGCATACCAGGACCGTGATGGCCTTCTGCGTGGTGATGAGCGTGTCCGTAGGTGCGTCCGTGATACCAAGAGCGACCTCCGTTACAGTGCCAAGAGTGACCTCCACGATAGGTTACGTAGAACGTGGGACGTCCGAAGTACAGGAAGGTACGATGAGGATAGCGTGCATAGATGCCGAAGTGCCAGTAGCCTGCATCGAAATATATAGGACGATAGAAGTAATGGGCTGCCAGATATGCCTCGTACTGCCACTCAAGGAGGATGTAGCTGAGGTCGAGGTTTCTGCGTGTCCAATATGTGCTGTAAAGATCAGCCTGTGTCTCAATACTCAGCAGGTAGTCGAAGTTGATTTCGAAAGCTGCCTCGTACTGGTCGTCTGTAAGATTAAGCTCGTAAGCCATCTTGTCGGTGAGGAACAACGCCTGTTCGCGTGCCTGTTCGTAACTCATTGCGTCAGCGCTTGTCATTATTGAAAAAAGAGCTGTCAGAGTAAAGATTATCTTTTTCATAATGGTATATTTTTTATTGTTATTATTCATTTTTACTATTTCACGTTGCAAATTTCACAATAAATCTGTACCTTTGCAAAGGAATTTCCCTATTATGGTGGGGGATTTCCCTAAAATAATTAGAATTGAGAATTGAGAATTGAGAATTTGGAATTATGATTACCCTTAAGCATATTGTTAGCAGTTCGGGTTTTATGGTGTTTGTGATGGTGTCGGTGCTGATAAGTCTCCCACATTCGTCATTTGCCCAGTATGAAGGCAAGGAAAAGTTGTTGGAAGGCTTGCGGTACAAGGCAGAAGTACAGTCAACATTCTCAAACGGCAAGACTCCGTTATGGCTCAATGCAAACCGCTACGGACTTAGCAGTCTGGAGAAAAGCAACGGTTATGTACGCGCTGCCATAGAGCGACCGATAGGTGTGGACACCCTGCGTCGCTGGGGTGTCGGCTATGGTGTTGACGTCGCAGTACCTTGGAAATTCACAAGTAAGTTTGTTGTCCAGCAGGCATACATCGAAGGACGCTGGTTGCACGGAACACTTACCATAGGAAGCAAGGAATACCCTATGGAGTTTAAGAGTCAGACACTTTCAAGTGGTGCCCAGACCTTAGGTATCAATGCACGTCCTGTTCCCCAGGTAAGACTGGCGCTTACAGACTATTGGACACTACCGGCTTTCAACGGATGGGTGAAACTGAAGGGACACATAGCTTACGGTATGATGACCGACGACAACTGGCAGCACGACTTTACCAAGCGTAAATCAAAGTATGCCGACAACGTGAAGTACCACAGTAAGGCAGGCTATGTTATGATAGGTAAGCCAGAGGCGTTCTACCCAATATCCGTGGAGTTCGGTCTTGAGATGGCTTCCACCTTCGGAGGAACAGCTCATCGCTTTGCCAAAGGACAGGAAACAATCCTTGAAGGCGAAACGGGCATCAAGGGAATGTGGCACGCCTTCATTCCTGGCGGTTCGGAAACGGGAGAAGCAGTATATCATAATGTGGCAGGAAACCAACTCGGCAGCTGGCTGCTGCGCGTGAACTGGGATACAGACCTGTGGCGCATGAGTGTCTATGCCGACAAGTATTTCGAGGACCACTCGTCGATGTTCCAACTCGACTACGACGGTTACGGAACAGGTGCCGAGTGGGATAAGCGTAAAGAGAACCGCTACCTGCTCTACGGCTTCCACGACTGGATGTTAGGATGGGAGTGGAAACGCAACTATCGTCGCTGGTTGGACAACGTAGTATTCGAATACCTATACACGAAGTACCAGAGCGGTCCTATCTATCACGACCACAACCCGGGACTGCCAGACCATATTGGTGGTGACGACAACTTCTATAACCATTATATATATACAGGATGGCAGCATTGGGGACAGGTTATAGGTAACCCGCTGTACATCTCACCTATATATAATGAAACGGGAGAGATAATGACAAAGAACAACCGTTTTATGGCGTTCCACTTAGGTCTTGGAGGACACCCCTCGGAGCAGTTCGGCTATCGCATACTCGCTTCGTGGCAGGACGGACTGGGAACATACCAGGATCCGTATCTTAGGAAAAAACATAATGTCAGCGTAATGGCTGAGGCAGAATACGACTTCGTAGGAAAAGTCCTCGGAGGATGGAGTGTGAAAGGTGCATTCGGTATGGACAACGGTCATATACGTGGATACAACACTGGTTTCCAACTGACAATAGCAAAGAAAGGGTTCTTGAAGTAGGAATTAGGAATTAGGAATTAGGAATTACGAATTAGGAATTATGATTAGTAAGAAAGATATACGGCGCCACTTACGGATTGTGGTCTTTATCATAGCAGCGATTAGTTGCTTTGCTACAACAAGCTGTACCATAGAACGTTCAAACAACTGGAGGCTTGACGGCTACTGGCACTTGGGTATGATAGATACTCTGCAGACTGGCGGAGTACTCGATTTGTCGCAGAAGCGACTGTTCTGGGCTTTCCAGGTGCGACTGCTGCAAGTTGTTGACAGAGACGGTGTCCTCGACAGTTACCTGTTCTACTTCGACTATACAAAGAAGGGAAAGACACTTCAGGTGCATCATCCCCGTGTGAACGACAAGGTTGCCGGCGACCCCGTTGTCGAGGACCAGAGTGTATATAAGGAATATGGTATAAACGCTCTTAGCGAGCCTTTTGAGATAAAAGAACTCACAAGCAGCAGTCTTGTACTTGAGTCGGATAAACTAAGATTGAGGTTCAAGAGGTTCTAATCAGAACTTCTTTCCGAAGACGATGCTAATAAAAGTCTTAGCAAGAATCTTCATATCAAACCACCAGGAACGGTGCTCCAAGTAATAGAGGTCAAGCTCTAAGCGACGGAGCATCTTTTCTATTGTGTCTGTATAGCCGTTGTAAAGGGTGGCGTAGGAGGTAACACCGGGACGAATCTGGTACAGTTGCACATAACGCGGGTCGCGCTCCATAATCTGGTCGATGTAGTATTTACGCTCCGGACGCGGACCGATGAATGCCATATCGCCACGAAAGACATTCCACAACTGAGGAAGCTCGTCTAAATGGTGGTCGCGAAGGAACTTTCCAACCTTTGTCATGCGGTCGTCGTTCTCGTGCTGATAGAGGGCAGGACCGTCTTTCTCGGCATCAACACTCATGCTACGGAACTTGTAAATGTAGAAAGGCTTGCCGTAAAGACCTATACGCTCCTGTTTGAAGAGAGCAGGACCACCGTCTTCCAACTTTATTGCCAAATAGCAAATAAGGTACAAAGGAGAAAAAACGACAATACAAAAAGCGGCTATGAGAAAATCCGTAGCCCTTTTTATCGTCTGCTCCAAGCGATTCATTCCGTCAGGTATCCTGTCCATATATTTCTAAAACGGGAAGTCTAATCGTTTATTGTATTATTATTTGTTTTTTTTACAACGGAATATCAAACTGTCTATAGAACGCTTAATAACTTTGATGGTGTATGTGGGAATAAAGAAAGTGCAAAGGAAGGCGTATGACCTGAATATGCTATAGCCCAGTACCTCTTGATAGACCTTTGCATTATACTTCATAAGAGTTATTTTGTTTCGTGAAATAGAGTCGTTGCGGACACGATAGTAGGCGAGGGGCTCTTCAATTCCGTAAGCCACCTTACATTGACGAAGAATCATCATGAACAACGCCCAGTCCTGACGCTTGCGGATTGTAGGCATATAAAATACCTTGCCTAATTCCTTCACGTCGTACATAGCGGTAAGACAACCTATCTTGTTGTCCTTGAGGATGTCGCCAAAAGTAATTTGCTTGGGAGCTATGAATATGCCGTAGTCGTTATCGTTGTCATCGCAGATTGTGTATGAGGTGTATGACAAACGGCAACACTTCTCACGCATAAAACGTACCTGCTTCTCCAGCTTGTCTGGGGTCCAGCGGTCGTCGCTATCACAGAACGCTATGTAGCGCCCCTGAGCATTCTCAATACACTTGTTACGAGTATAACCGGCTCCTTTGTTACCCTCCTTGTTGTAAAAAACTTTCACGCGAGGGTCCTTTTCCTGATAACCTCTTAACAGTTGGACGGTGTCGTCGTCGTTAGAACAGTCATCGGCAATAAGCAGTTCGAAATTCTGGTATGTCTGAGCAAGGATACTATCAATGCTTCCAGCCAGAAACTGACTGGAATTATATGTTGGCATAATGACTGAAACTAACTCGTTCATACCTTTTTTTGCATAAATCGGCTGCAAAGGTACGAATAAGCGAAGAGAATACAAAATAAAAAGGGATTTTTATTTTTATTCTTGAGCGAAAGTAGCTTATCCAAAGGTACGATTAAGTGAGCGAAAGTACCTTTAAATAAGGTGCGCTCCTACTTGAATGTATAGCGAATAACCTGTTTCTTCTTTCTACTAATCACTTTCAGAGTAAGCCTATAGAGATTGTCCTTCCAGGCACTACGTAGCGTTTGGTCAGTAAATTGAAGCCTTTCAACAGCAGGTCTCAACTGGTCAGAATTATAGAGAAGTTGAATGTCGCCTTTTTTTGTATGCCATTTTATTATGCCTTCGTGCGATAGGGTAGGCTGCCCGTAACAGATGAAAACAAGTTGCGTATTTCCTTTATTCTTTTTCAGGTTGATATCCTCCTCAATTTCTATTACGTTGTCACGATACATTGTTATTGTTCGTTGCCAACTGCGTACCTTGGCAGCGCTGGGATAAGCCTCCGCAATATTCAGACTGAAACGGGCAATGGAGCTGTCAGCAGAGTAGCTGATGTCTGTCGCCTTATAGCCGGCGCCTTCACGTTGTTCTACACCGTTTATTAGTGGCACATTATGGTATGCTGAACGAGTATTCATAAGTTCGTAGCGCAGGCTACTAAAAGTTTGTGCCGTATAAGTACCGACTCCTATATCTATGATAACAGGATTACTATTATTATAAAGAATATAGTTACCTATGTCATTATGATTGTGGTTCTCATTGTTGTTACCTCCTTTAGCTGCTATGAAGAGTCCATTTTTGTCGCGTGCCGAAAAAACTTGAGATATTGGTAGCCAAGAGTCAGAAATCAGCGGTTCGACAGCAGGCGTGTTTATAAACTCTTCATAGTGTTGTAAGAATAGTATCTCCCTTCCAACATCAGGAAAAGAACCTGATGTCAAAAAAAGACGTGAAGGATTATTTTCAAAATTGAAATTCTTAGCTACATAGGCAGAATATTTACACAATGTGCTGTCGTTAACATATTTGCCAATTAGAAAAGCGCTTGCAGGATGTAGGGTGGGGTAAGGAATCGCATCCGCAAAGTTAACTGATGCGTTGTCGCCGATATACAACCTATATACGTAACTAACCATAGCTTGTAGCTTTGCATCGGAATGATTGATGTGAAACTCTTCTCCCGTAACCATTTTCCACAGAATACAACAGTCAACAAAACTTGCCACAGAACGGTCCCAATAACTTATTCCTTCATCACAACCTCCATCCTCAGGATAGTTATCATAAAAGATATCCATGCATTTTCTTATTTGTTGAAGCGCCTTCTGTTTACGTTCTTCATCTTTCTCACACAACATTATACAGGTCAACCAATTAGAACATATCCAAGGATTCCAGTTGTTGGTACGTCTTTTCCAGTCGTAATCGTTTTGTAGAGCAGGAATAAGCATACGACGTTCTATTTCCTTATTCATCCTCTGACATATACCGTGTTCTGCTTTTTCCAGCTTATCATGAAGAGAGTAAATTGTCCATGCAACGAGTGATGCCGTACCAGCACTAACCAGTTCTACAGTTTGAGTGTCACGTCGTGGTTCGGAGAAAGAATAGTGTGCTGGAATGCCCCACCATATTTCGTTTTCAAAATAGTGTAGTCCGTTTATGATATCTGGAATAAACTCCCCAGATTGCCCTCGCAATTCTGCTATGACCAGACAGGCAAGTTGTATTCTTCGTTTGTTACTCTCATTCTCATAATTAGTACGGTTGCCGTTGACAGAGTATTCCTTAAATAGCTCATTATTGATGGGATAGAACTGTTTACCGACATATTTACGTCCTAAAAGAATATAGTCGTTATTAAACTTCTCTGTTTGTGCAGATAGGAAACAATATGAAGAGAGCAATATTGCTAATAAGAATGTACGTTTCATTGACAGAGAGATTACAAAGAAAAGTATAAATCGACCGTCTTTTGACTTATCTCATCCCAACTATAAAAGTCGCGTGCCGCTTGCCATATTTTTTCGTTGTTTTTCTTCTCTCGTACTTCTTGTACGTTGTTGGCGAGATAAGTAAGTTTTTTTCCGAGCGATTCCGCATCTGCGTTGTCAATGATCCATCCAATATCAGCTACTTCAAAAGGCTCGGTAAGTCCTCCAAGCTTTGTCACAACAACCGGTATTGACGCAGATATGGCACTTAATAGAATTCCACTTTGCGAAATTCTTTTGTATGGTAATAGAAGGATATCTGTATCAAGAAGTATTTGATGAAATTCTTCGTTAGGAATGCGTCTGTCATCAATGATAACATTATCAAAATTCTCTATAGCTGAAAAATCAACACCTTTATTCATTCCTGCTATGAGCAAAACAATGTTTTTATTTTGGTTAAGTTCTTCATACTCCTCCCATGCTTTTGCAATAATGTCTGAACCCTTATAATCATACTGGTAGCCCACTGCAGAGAAAACTAATTTTCCATCCAGTTTCTTTTGATATTCAGGCTGATAGTTTGTGTCAACATTATTAGAAACACCAGTTTTTAAGTATCCATGACGTATTACTGTAATATTATTCAATGATACATTAAAAATCTCATTTAGCTTATTCTGAGTCTCTTTAGTATGTGCAATGATATGATCTGTCAGTTTATATATTTTTGAGTAAATAGCTTTATATTTGTCCCCAGTATCGTGCGGTAGTATGTTATGGGCTGTGTAAATTAGCTTGAAAGGAACTAAGTGTTTTGCTGTTTTATAAAAATAATAGTCGAATACAGGAATTCTGAACCATTGAACATGGATTATGTTTGGGCGAAGACGAAGAATATAGAATAATATAATAAGGTATGACCACAAATAGCTGAGAGCTTTCAAGACGTTATTCCCCAAATGGTTATATTTAAAGACATAATGATAATTTATGTTCTCATGTTTCTGATAGTCATAATGACAACTGCAAAAGTAGTGCACGCCATTGGGGAAATGCGACTGTAAGCTATAGTCGTATATTGCGAGATTACGCAAAGACTGTGGGTCTATAAAAAATATTCGCTTTCCTGTATTCTTCATATAAAACAGATTTTTAGTTATAATAAGTTGTCACGGAGAGCATCAAGAAAACCATGTCCATAACGGAGGTCAGGCTCTACATAGTTGCCCTCTCCCCATTCGTTCCACGCACGAAGGAAGAGAATCCTGTGCTCCAAAGGCTTGTCCTTCACAATTTGAAGCGCATCTTTTATATGTTCAGAAAAAGCTTCAGGTGTAGAGTTAACATATATTCCGTCAAAACTACCATTTCGTGGGCTGCGATCCCATTGCGGCATAAGACTGGGGTATATGTTCTCCCATGAATCTTCTGGCGAGAAGAAGTGTTTCATAGCACGGGGATAGTCAAACTTTACGGCAGGAAGCCATGAGAATTTCTTTCGGAAAAGTTTTTGTACCAATCTGCGATATTTTCCTGCGTACCACATCTCAGCACGAGGTTTGCCAAATGGATTTACAGCATCAAAACCTAATGTAAGGAAGTTATTGTAAACCTCTGCGCTACTCTTTATATTTGGAATAACTTTTTCTATAGTACCGTCGGGACGACGCCGTACAGTAGATGTGGAATTCCCGATAGCAACGAAGTGAATGCCTTTAAGACCATTTTTTGCTGCCAACTCGCGCCATAACTCTATAAAATGCTTCACGTCAGGGAAGTTGTAGGCGTCCCAAATGACAAAGAGTGGCTTGTCGTCAACGGTAATATAGCGATGGTCCTTGAACGCTGGTAGCGCATAGTTGAAATGAGCTATATAGTCTTCATCTCCTGGGTATTCCTGCTTTGCAATATATTCTTTAGAAGCCCAACTGCCGCTTCCTCTCTGCCAAGATTTCGTTGTCCAGTCGTGATTTGCCCATGCCAGACAGAAGGGAAAGTCGGGTTTACCGCTTGCAAGAACTTCGTTGAAAGGGCGTTGAAGTAACTGCTTGCCGTTTCCCATCCAGTAATGCCAATAGCAGAATCCTTCTATGCCAGCTTCACGAGCCATCTGTGCCTGTTGTTCACGCACTTCTGGCATACGCAGGTCGTAGAAACCTAAATCGGCAGGAATGCGTGGCTGATAGTGTCCGCGAAAGAGTGGACGAGCTTTGGCAACATTGGTCCATTCTGTAAAGCCTGGTCCCCATACTTTGTCGTTTTCCGGTATAGGGTGGAACTGCGGAAGGTAATATGCTATAACACGTGCTTTCATACTTTTTGAGGAGGTGTTTGTTAGTATAACTTTCTAAAAATGTTTTTATTGTGTCAAAATGGTAGATTCTGTATGCGCCATAATGGCCCCCGTTAAAATGTCATTGTAGAACTGAAGTACCTGCTCCGTGTGGTGTTCACGTGTATATAATAGGTTAACCGTGTCGAAGGCCCTTTCAATTATGGGAATGAAATGCTCTGGACTTTCGTCAGACACCATAACCAGCAGTTTTAACAGCTCTTCTGGAGTATTGTAGCGTAAGGCTATTTCCTCTCCTTGGAGCTCCAGTCCATTATCCATTTGCTCCTTCGTGCCCCCAAGGTCTCTACCAATAGCAAGACAACCGTTGAACATTGCCTCCGCAATACAGAAACCGAATCCTTCAGAAAGAGATGGAATGATAATGGCTCGTGCATGTTTCATAAAGTGGAATACATCATTACGTTGTCCCCAGAATACAATGTGTTCAGACAAATTGTTATGTTCAACATATCGCGAAACCAACTGGCTATAATTGTTGTTGGTTGTAGCACCAATAACATATAGTTGAAGAGGATTCGGATGTGTATTCACATATTTGCAATACACCTCCAGTAGGTCAAGAAGTCGTTTCGCAGGTTCTATTCTGCCAACATAAAGCAAGTAGTTACGTTTTTTTCGTATGTAAAATTCCTTTTCTTGTGAGCATACTCCATCGTAAATTACCCTTGAACGTGGACATTCGTCTTGCTCAAAATGACGTTGAATGGCGTTAGTGATACAGATGGAGTAGGAGTTTGGTGTTGATAGTTGATTTATAAAATGTCGTTTAGTAGGGAAATAATTCATTCCAATGAGGTCTCCGTACTCCCTAATGTGGTAAATATGTGGAATATTAAGTTTTTGTGCTGTTTTATATCCTATATTTACTACACTGACATTTGTATGTATTATTTCCACTTTTTCTTCGTGGAGATATTTTGTGAGTTTTCTTACAGACCACCAATTTACCACCTGTCGTGCAACCAATCGTGGCAGGAAAAGCAATACGTCACGGAAGGAGCGCAGATAGGGATAGATTGCAAATCTAAACGTGGTTATGAAAATAGGAACGCCTAATGGTTTAAGGTCGTTGTATAGGTCTTGTCTGTCCGGAATTACAACGATAGGTTTCACTCCTTGCGCAATGACACCTTTAAGCAGGTTTTTGAAAGCCAAGTGTGATCCTGTCAGTGGACTTGTCGTACAGAGTATATATGCAACCTTCATTATTTTTCTATCCAAGTGAGACCAGTATCTTTTTCTTTTTTTCTTGACGCTTGAATGGTATTAATATGGAATGTTGTCCATAACATTTCCCTAAGGAATGAACCAGGTTTATATGCGTGTTTCGGTAGTTCGTAGGCATAAGATCTTACGAGCAGTCGCAAAAGTTGAAAGAGTCGCTTCTGTAATGAGAGGTTGATATCGCATGTTATGAGCAACACGTCTCTTCGATACTTGTTTTTGTTAAACGCCACTTCGTTTCCATAGAACACCCTGTCGTGGCACATCGTTGCTTGAGGAACAAGCAGCGTCTTCACCTTGTGGTAAACGAGTCGCTGATAGTAGTTGTTGTCCTCGCCGTAATGGAAGAACAGCGGGTTGAAACCGCCAATCTTGCGGACTACGTCAGCAGGTAGCAGCCAGCAGGCAGCACATATCTCACCTGTCTCGTAACTCTTTTCTAACTTCTTGTTGAGTAATAAGTCTGAAAAGAGCATACCGTCCTTAGGCTTTATCGATATTCTGAACATCTCGTCGAGCTTTGTCCCGTCGCCGTTAAGATGAACGGGCGAGAGCAACGACTCTCCGTCGCTTGCATCAGTAAGCAGTCTTAGTGCGTCTGGGTGTATCGTCGCATCCTGGTTTAACAGCAGTATGTAGTCGGCTCCGTTATCAAGAGCGTACTTTATACCTAAATTATTAGCCTGTCCGAATCCCAAGTTCTTCTCCTGGGGGAACCATACTGCATCAGGAAAGTGCTCAGGAACATATTCGCGAGTGCCGTCAGTGGAATTGTTGTCAACGACAATAGCCGTAACAGGCATAGCGCTCTGCTCAAGACTTTTCAAGCATTTCCCTATCCAGTCATGCTGCATTCCGTTGTAGGTTACTATTACTGCGAATATCTTCATTCGTACACTATCTTAAATTTATCAGTAACATATATAAAAGCAACAATTCCCAGCATGAACGTATATGGATACGCCATATACCTATAGTAGAATATGCCAAAGAGGGGTATTACAGATAGGGCGAAGAAGGTTATATATTCTCCTACGGACATCTCCTCCCTATGAGGTCGTTTTATTACCGAGACGGATACTAAGAAGAAAAATATACACCATATTATCAAGCCTATTGGTGACAGGTCAAGCATAATGTCGCCTATATAGCTGGCAAAGACACTCATGAAGAATCCCTGTTTTCCAGAGCGTTCAGAACGACGATAGTCGTCGTTGTCTATATGAAAGACATAATGATATGTCATTGGTAATTCGCGTTCCGCAGTAACATACTGAAAGCGTCCCTTCTCCCAGAAGAAACAGAAGTTTAGGTAGTTCTGTCCCGCATATTGCACAATGTTTCCTGTTACTCCTGTCTCTCTCGCAGCAAATCGTGAAACGGTCACAGCAGTAAGATATGCCACCATTCCAATTGCTACAGGTATCATAGATAATTTCATTATCCGTTTTGCCTTCTTCGACATAAAGCGGTGGAAGAAGATAATACAGGAGATGAACATGATAGCATAGAAGACTGCCTCTGTACGGTCGGCACTCTGGATACCTGCCAAAGGCATGCTTAGCGAAGCAAACATCAGCAGGGTATAGAACCACCAGGGTTTCTTGTCAAAGCATAGGTAATAGAAGAATAGAGGTAGTGTCAATAGTGTAGAAGTATTGAAAAAATAAAGGAAACGGATAATGTAAGGCATGCTTTCCGCCTTTACCATAGCGGGCGACTCAATTCCGTTGTAGTGGTTAGTACGAATGGTAGAAAGGTCTCCCGAGAGAATCTCCAGAGTGGAGTCGGCAACCAAGTAGAAGTTAAGTATTGAAATGCCAATCAGAAACCAACTAATGAATGCAATTATCTTGGGATTGGGAGTGGAAATGTTTTGTATTTCCTTCTTATATACCAGCGAGAATGGCAACATTCCCAGTGTTAGGAAACCGCAATATAGAATTGTCGGTATTATTGATAGCTCTATGTCATATCTGTCGAAAAGGATACCTCCCTCGTTGAGCATATCCTGATTGACGTTTATCACACAAAGGAGTGATGTAAATGCATACATCGCCGCCATATATACGCATACGTCAACACCTTGGTGCTTCTTCCACCAATAATATGTCAATAGTGTGAAATATACGAAAGGGACAAACTCCATGTGCTGTTTTCTTTATTGTTGTACGAACAGGTTCTTTATATTAATAAGGTCTTTCCATCCAAAAAGGATGGCCTTGGTCTGACACACGAATAGGTGACGGTATACGGGTATCAGCGCGTCGGCAATATATCCTGCTGCAACATTGCTCGCAATAGCAATATATGCGGCAGCTATGATGCCGTACTTCGGAAGCAGGTAGAAGTTCAGTCCTATGCAGACAATACATCCAAAAGCATCACGGAAAATAGCATAACGCTGCAGCTGTTCTGCCACAAGCATAGCACCAGCCGTATTTGACAGAGCCACGCTGGCAGCCTTGAACGACATTATCTGCAGCACAGCAACAGCAGGCAGATACATCTCTCCAAAGGTTAGTGTTACCAGCCAATATGATATAACAGAAATGAATGCCGAGATAAGTATCGACAGCCACAACGAGATGTTCATAAACTGCTGTGACTTCATTCTGTACGTCGCTTCGCTCTCCTCGCGGAACCTTACCAGAATGGGAGATATCGTCTGCGCCAGCATGATAGGAATAAATACCAGCACTTCCACGAAACGCGATGCTACAGAGAAATAGCCTACCGCCTCGGTGTCTATAATCTGTCCTATCATTACCTGGTCAATGCGCTGATAGATAATCACAGCGGCATTGGTAAGCATCAACGGGAACGACTCCTTCATAAGAAACTTGGCATACTGTAAATGGAATGTCCAGTCGCTGATTCTTCCTATCTTTGAGCGATATGCTATATAGTATCCGACGGCTACAAGTGCGAAGTCGAACATCGCTGCAATAACGAACCACGACAGATGGGCGTCAAAAATAAGCAGCGAACACTTAATACAAATGCTGATAATGGTGCGGGCAATTTCCGCCTTCACAACAAACTCGTTCTGTACTATCGACGTGAAGTAGTTGCGGATAACGTTGAACGAGTTGAGAACTATCGTTATCGAATAAACGGCTATGAGGGCTGTGGTGTATGTCTCGTCAGCCATAAGTATCGAAGTGCCTATGGACAACAGGATACATATACTTCCGAAGAACATCTTCAGCCAGAATGCCGTTCCTATTATCTCCTGGTAGGGTAGTCGTTGTTTCGACTCCTCCCTAATTTCTATTGCGTCAAGTCCAAAGAGTGCAAACGTCTGGAAAAGGAATACAAAACTGATGACGTAATTCATCAGTCCGTACTGCTCAGGTCCCAAGTATCTTGCCACAAGAATACCCACCAACAGTCCGCCAATAAGGTTTACCGTCTTTCCCAAAAGCGACCAGAACAAATTCTTTATGATAAGTTCTTTCGTTTTGGAAAGGTTCATCTTTTGTGTAATGAACAGTAGTGGATTCATCAGCAATGCTTCCTATATTATAATTCTATATGAAGTTCTTTTCTTGACACCCATAGAGCAGTTATGACACATACTAAGAATGTCATTCCAATGATGAATATCATGCGCCGTGGACCTTCTGGTTTTACAGGTACTGACGCTCCTTGCAGTTCGGTAAAAGCAGGTGTGTATTCCTGTACTTTCGCCATTGCCGCCTGCAATTGAGTGTTCAGCACAGTATAAGTGTTGTACTTCAACTGCATGTCGTTCTCAAGGTCAGTCTGTTTAGCGCGGAAACTCTCAAGCACGATGTCGTTGTTCGCGTCAGCATAGCTGCCATACAGACGGCGTGCTTTCTCATAGTCCTGTTTAGCATCGCTTGCCAGTTTCTTGTAATACTCTAAGTCTATGCGTGCTTTGTTGGTACGATAGTCGGTAATGAATTTTTGTAGTCTGCTCTTTATAGAGTCAGCCATAGTGGCACAGATAAGCGGGTCCTGGTCTGTAACAGTAATTGTGATAACGTCGGTCTTCTTGTCCACATCACAGTTTATGTTACCCATTATCAGGTCAACCAGATCTTTCTGGTCACGTGTCAGTCTGAAAGGATCAATCTTCCCGTTGCCTCCCTCGTCGTTGCTTTTAAAAAGACTTAGAATCCAACTTTTCGGCATGCTCCAAGGCGACTCTGCCTGGTGGTTCTGCATGTAGTCCAAATATGTTGTTTTCAGGTCTCCATCCTGATTTACGACCTTTATAGAGAAGAGGCTGACGATAAAGTCGTTCGACTCCATAAGGTCAGGATACAGCTCCGGCGAGATAGCGTCCTGGCTGACCATACTGTTCAGGTCTAAACCGAAAGAAGACGCTAATGATCCTAATGCTCCACCTCCTAATGAAGGGGCATTGGTTTCAGGAGCCAGCATCACGCTACAGGAGTAGTAGCGAGGTACGGGGAATATGTATATTGCCGACACTACCATTGTGATAGGTATCACCTTATAGAACAATTTTCGTCTGCTCCATACTGTTTTTATAACTTCTCGAAGATTTATAACCTTCAGTTCTTTATCGTCTGCCATTATCTTTGGTTACTGTCGTTTGTTATTTAAGAATATTTGCAAGTGTAGCTATCATCGTAGCTATTGTCGCCATTGATGTTCCTATGCTAAGCCACTGAGTGATAGCAGCAGGGTCTTTCTTTGGTTTGCTCGGTACTACGATTTCGCATCCAGGCATTACCTTAGCGTTATGTCCCACCTTAGCCACCTTACCGTTCATGTAGATGACGATGGTGTGACTCTTCTTGGCACGCTGTCCGAAACCTCCTGCCTGGTCTATGTAGTAGCGCACGCTCTTGCCCTTTACATATCCTACTGTGTTAGGATACATCACCTCGCCGTTAACCTTTACCGTCTCAGTATATTGTGGAACGATAATCTTGTCACCGTTACGAAGCAGTATGTCGTCCTCTCCGCCTGGATTGGCAAGCGCTTTCTCCAATTCAAGACCTACATAGTACGATGTGGCGGTGTCGAGAGCCTTGCGTGCTGAGGCTGTATCGCTGAATACCTCACTCTGCTTTGAAAGTGCTGTGACAGCAGCCTCCATGCGGAGTCGCTCTTCTTGTGTCATCTGACGCTCCAGACGGGCTCCCTTCGCATAGGCACGATCATTAAGACCGCCAGCCGCTTTAATAATGTCGGTAAGACGTGTTTTGCGATGTGAGAGTGCGTAGTTGCCTTCAAAAGCCACCTCACCTACAACAGAGACGTTTGTTATTTTTGTTGTTCCAGGACTCCTGCGAACATAAACCACGTCGTAGGGTTGCAGTATGAATCCTGGCTGTCCGTCTATTACGAAGCCGTCTTTAAGTGCGAAAGAGTATGTCTTTGCTATGATGCTGTCTGATGCCAGCGCTTTAGGATCACGCAGACGACGAGCCACGTCAACCTTTACTGTTGATGCTGTCTCTCTTAAACCTCCGGCTTGTAGAATAGCATCTTCCAAAGTCATGTTGTCTGCGTATTTGTAGTCACCTGCTTTTAGCACATCTCCTTGTACTGATACAACTCTATTATACAGTCTGTCGCTCTTTGTCGGTATGAAGAGCACATCGTTAGGTTTCAGAGGAATGTCGGCAACAGTTCCGTTCATAATGCCGTCAACGTCAACCTGAATAACCTCTAACGAGCGGTCTTCCTTCATTCGGTGCATAACGGCGTGGGCTGTAAATGCCTCTTCGCGCAGTCCTTCTGCGCTCTCTATCAGTGAACGAACGCTGTTTATGTTTCCTCCTACCTGGTACATTCCAGGACGGAAGACAGCACCGCGCAGCTCCACCATATTCGAGTAGCGCTGAATAATCTTGTCAACAGCAACAGAGTCTTCGTCAGAGAGGTAGAATGAACTCATGTCAAACTCCTCAACATTGTAGATGGAGTATTCCCTGCCAGCCTTGCGGAATACCTTTACCGACTTTGTATAGGCATCGCCGGTAAAGCCTCCGGCATATTTCAAAAGTGTATAGACACTCTCGTTTTTCTTCATTTCGTAGAACATTGGTCGCTTAACCTTACCACGAATATCTACCAGACAGTCGTATGTGCCTACTGAGATGACGTCGTTGTCAGCCAGCTTTATGTTGCCTGAAAGCTTGCCGTTCAGGATGTAGTCGTAGATATCTACTGTTGTTACGAGTTTGTTGTGACGATAAACCTTTATGTTTCGCAGCGTACCAATGTCGTTGATACCTCCCGCCATATAAAGAGCGTGGAATACCGATGCGAAAGCCGATAGGGTATAGGTACCAGGAAACTTTACTTCACCCATAACGTTTACCATTATGGTGCGTGTCTGTCCTACGGTGAGGTTTATGCGGCTGTTCTGGTAACGACTTCCCAGTGTGGAGCGCAGCTTCGAATTTGCCTGACTTACGGTGAGTCCGCTAACCTGTACAGGACCGAAGCCCTCAATAGTTATTTCGCCGTCAGGCGATACCGTTCCTTCAATAGTACGTTGTGAAGCGCCATAGACCTCAATAAATACAGCGTCGCCAGGACCCAGTCGGTAGTCCTGAGGAGTTGCTATATTCATATTCGGTTCGAAGGTCATCTCTTCGTTGTTAAATATGTCGCGTCCGAAGACCTTACGCTTTTTCTTCTCTGCCAGCATAGCACGAAGAAGTGTCATAGAGTCCGGCTGGAAATCGTTGAGCGATTCTGATATAAGCATCTCGTCATAGGTGCTTGTTGTAGAATAGTCGCCGAAATTTGTTGCCGAATTAGAGCCCCACAAATTTAGTTGACTCATTTCCATACCTTCAGGAACATTGGCTCTTCCAGGTACTTTTACCTTCGATGCGGTAGATTGTCCTCCGTTGTTCACCCTTGAACGGTCAACACTCACGTCGCCAATCATTTTCTCTGACGAGCCCTGTCCTTGATATTTTTCCTTCACACGGCGCATCTGGGCTATATCGACACCGTTCTGCATCAGTTTCGTTACTATCTGAGCCTGACTTGTTCCTGCCTGACGTTCCTTGATTACGAATGCAAGAACTTCCTCGTCGGTCATGCCGCCACTCTTGCCTCCTGTGGTCTGTGCCTGTGCTGCAAGAGCAATGATGACAGCACATACAATGGTTACTATTTTCTTCATATATGTAATAACGAAGTTATTTCAATTTTCGTGTACCTTATTTAAAAATTTTGGCAAAGGTACGCTTTTTTTCTTATATATGCTTGATATTTCCGAAAAAATATGTAATTTTGCACCGCATTTATGTAATTTCGCTCGGGGTTGACTGGATTTGACAGCGGGTAGAGATGGTACGTAAGCACGCGGAGCGTCGGATGTTGGCTCCTAAATCTCAGCGTTCAAACAATTAATTGGCAACAATCAGTATGCTCTCGCTGCCTAATCGAAGTATAGTAGATTACTGGCTTTATTCCGCCACAAGGTGACGGAACGGGACGTCGCTCTAAGGATGTTGTTCCGAATCTGAAGGTTCAGCGGCGCAGGAAAATCGGAAATAGTCATCGGAAAGCCTCGGTCTGGTGATGAAATTTTTGAGGCTAAGGCTGTAATTGGTGGTTTGGGTCTTGTTGCAGCACGAAAATGAAGTCCAAAATAAGCGTGTAGAAAGCGTATGGTTTCCCTGTTTGGACGAGGGTTCGACTCCCTCCAGCTCCACTCCTTGACGCATCAGAACTCTCACTCCTTGTGAGGGTTCTTTTTTATGTAGTCCCTGATACTCTGTATGTTACTTCGTGAAACGGGTATGGCTGTCTCGCAGTGTTCCACCTGCAGCTGTACGCTACCCGCATGTCCCGTCATCTGTTCCACACGTTTCATGTTCACTATGAAAGCCCTGTGACAGCGCTTCACGGTGGGGTAGTGGTGTAGCTCTTCCTCCACGTTCTTCAGCGTGTTTCTCAGCGTCTCCGTCACTACCTTGTCGTTGCGCCACTGGTGTATCTTCACGTAGTTGCCAACAGCCTCTATATAAAGCAGTTCCTCTATTTTCAGCGTCGCCGAGTCGTTGGTTGTTCCGTTAAGTGTTATGCTTCCCTCGCTCACGGTTTCCTCGCCCTTCAGTTCCGTTTCCAGAAAGTAGTTGCGGAACTTATAGCGCCAGTAGAGTCCCACCAGGAACGAACAGAAAGCTATGATGAGGAATACCTGCAGACAGTGACTCCATAAATTAAAATAGGTGCATATCAATACCGTCTCCAACGGCGAATTTAAAAGCTGGAACCACAGGTTACGACGAATTATGTAGTCGGCGCCTTTGTCCAGCGATGCCGGCATCTTCAGAAAAAATTTCAGTATTGCCTCGGTGACGTAACAGATGCCGGTGCCTATCGCCCAGATTATCAGCAGGTGGGCATATAGCGACAGCCCGAACCTCTCCAATCCTAAGGGCTTGAAGATTGCGAAAGCCATGCATATCAGTCCTACGCTGACAATCCGCACGCTGAGATTTCTTTTCTGTTCTTTGTTCATCGGGGCGACAAAATTACCAATTATGCGGCAAATATCCAAAAAATCTTATGCCGTTCGTCACAAAAACGTACAAAATATCCCAAAACGTTGCACAGAATGGACTTATTCCATACTTTTGTGCCCGAAAATGTTTAACAAATAAAAATTGTATTGTTATGAAACTTAGACTTTGTATGGGAGTAATTCTCGTAGTAGCCAGCCTCCTTAAGTTGGCAACACTTTGGGGAATAGTTGATATCGAGTGGCTCAACAGGACGGCAGAAGAACCCTGGGCAACCTACTTCGCACCCGTCATACTTATAATAGTAGGTGCAAGTCTCATCTATGATTTCTGTAAAGCAAAAGAAAATAAATAACTCCACGAAAAAATGCGTCCCGATAGTTTTAGAGTGTTAATGTTGAGCCTCTCAACATTAATGTGCATCCCTGCGTTTTCACAAAAAGACAGTACAGCCCTCGACACCACGTTGTGGTACAACCAGACGAAACAGCTCGACGAGGTGGTGATAAAGTCGCCACTTCCAAAGACCCGTGTCAAGGGCGACGCTATGCGAACAATCGTTGCCGGCTCCATACTCGAGAAGGCAGGAACGGTGAGCGACGCGCTGTCCAGAATACCTATGCTCGAGGCTACCCGCGATGGAGCTGTGAAGGTGCTGGGACGTGGTGAGGCGGAACTTTATATCAACGGACGCAAAGTGCTTGATACTAAAGAGTTATCACGTCTGCGTGCAGACCAGATTCAGTATATCGATGTAGTCCAGAACCCGGGTGCCCGTTACTCCTCTTCAACGAAGGCTGTGGTACGCATAACACTAAAGAAAAATAAGGGCGAGGGATTCAGTTTTCAGGACTACGCCACCGGAATGTATCAGTACGGTCACACCCTCACCAACAGTCTTGACGTGAACTACCGCACCGGTGGTCTCGACATCACGGCTCAGTTCTGGGCGGGACGTTACGGACACGGCAAGTCGATGCAGGAGAATACTATGACCTACAACGTAGGCCCCGACTTCGTACAGAGCCTTAGCACGCAGGAGATGAAGAGCGTGTGGAAGGGCTGGTCGCCACAGCTCCAGATCAACTACATGGTCAACGAGAACCACAGCTTCGGCGCCTTCTATAAGTTCGACCGCCACCCAGGTGAGAACCACAACGGACTGCTGAAGACCGACAACTATATTAATAATGTGTTGTCGGAACACTCCGTTAGCGACATCTGGGCCGACGAACGCTTCAAGAAACACATCTTCAACGCCTACTACAACGGTAGGGTAGGACAGTTAGGCATCGACTTCAACGTTGACGGACTCTTCGACGATAGCGAGTCGCCAAGTCGTACAATAGAAACAACGTCGAGACCTTCGGGCATAACAGCCGAAAGCAAGATTACCAGCAACACGAAGAAAGGCAATAACTTTTGGGCTACAAAACTTATCCTCAGCTATCCCGTCCTCAAGGGAAACCTCTCCGTGGGTGGCGAATATTCGTATAACCACAGAACCGATGCCTACGACTTCACCTCTACAGATATCGTCCCTGTGCGCACCACCGACACCAAGATCAAGGAGAAGTCGTCGGCAGTATTTGCCGAGTATGGACATCAGTTCGGAAAACTCTTCGCCCAGGTGGGAATGCGCTACGAACACCTGAAGAACGACTATTTCAACTTCGGCAAACGCGAGGACGAGGTGTGTCGTAACTACGGCGACTGGTTCCCCTCGCTGGTGCTGTCAATGCCTGTGGGCAACCTCCAGCTGTCGCTCTCTTATCGTCGCGACATAGAGCGCCCTTACTACTCAAGTCTCACCAGCTCAACCATTTACATCAACCGCTACTCCTACCAGAGCGGCAACCCCTACCTGCGTCCTATGTACACCCACAGCATCGTCTTCAACAGCGCCTACAAGTGGGCTAACCTCACCGTGAACTACCAGCGCATCAAGGACGCCACGACAATGGTCACAGAACCCTATCCCGGCTCTCCCGACCCGCTGGTAAGTCTTGTCCATCCTGTCAACACCAAGGATGTCTATAACAGACTCATGATCTCCGCCTCCGCACGTCCCGTCATCGGCATCTGGCACCCCACGTGGAGCACCTACATGATGGTTCAGGACTATAAGACACCCACCGCCAGCGGCAAGGAACTCACGCTGAACCGCCCTTTCTTCGGCATAACGTGGCAGAACGACATAGAACTGCCTAAGAACTGGCGCCTTAACGCTATGGCTAACTGCCAGTCCAAGGGCGACATGAACAACTACCGCGTCAACCGCGCTTTGTTCTCCACAACCCTTGGCGTTCAGCACGACGTCAACCTGAAGGCTCTGGGCTCCCTCACCTTCGACGTGCGCTGCTACGACGTCTTCAACGGCAACGCCACCGACGCCACCATCTACGGCACCCGCGACCTCACCGTCCACAATCCGGCACGTCGTACATTCGTGTTGGACCTCACGTGGAAGTTCAACGAGGCACAGTCTAAATACCGCGGTTCCGGAGCCGGCAGCAAACAGAAGGCACGTATGTAGAAAGGTCCTCAAGGAAGAAAACTTTCTGAATTATTTGCATTTTCGCTTCCTATGCACTAACTTTGTGCCGAAAATAGATGCAAATAATGATGACAGAGAACAACAAATGGGTGGCTTGCTGGGGCAATGCCACCTCTATAACCAATCGCAGCGAGGCGGTCTATGCCAAGAACCTCACCCTGCGTTATCCCATCAGGATGTGCTTCAGCGGCAGCATGTTACGCTTCCGTTTCTCTAACCTCACAGGCACAGAGCCCGTCACCCTCACCAAGGTCTTTGTCAACAAGACCCCCATAACCTTCGGTGGTTCCAGGAGTGTCACGCTGATGCCTGGCACCGAACAGGAGAGCGACGCCATCACCTTTGCCGTCAGTCGCGGCGACACCGTCAACGTCAGTTTCTACCTCGCCGACTACACCCAGATGAATAGCGGCACCCTCGTCACCGGTCCGCTGTCCAAGGGCTCCTATGCCTATGGCGACTATGTCGATGCCGACGAGCTGCCCCTCGACCTGTCGCGCCACACTAACTGGTTCTACTTCCTCAACACCGTTGACGTGTTCACCGCGCCGGAGAATCATGCTGTAGTGTGCTACGGCGACTCCATCACGGCACAGTCGTGGCCCGACTATATGGCGCAGTTAGCCTTTGGCACCAACGCCTCAATAATACGTCGTGCTGTCAGCGGCACACGCATCCTGCGCCAGTACGACTGCATCACGTACCAGGCTTATGGTCTCAAGGGCGCCACACGTTTCCCCATAGAGATGAATGTTGCCGGAGCCACCGATGTCATCATCCAGCACGGCATCAACGACATCATACACCCCGTAGGCACCGATGTCAATCCCTTCCGTCCTTGGAGCGACCTCCCCACAGTCGAAGAGCTGCAGAGTGGGGTAGAGAACATCTACGTCAAACCCGCACGTGCTATGGGACTCAAGGTGTGGAGCGGCACCCTGCTGCCCATCTTCGGATGGCGCACCTACAACGAGGACCGCGAACTCATGCGTCAGCAGTTCAACGAGTGGCTGCGCACCTCACCCATCTTCGACGGCTGCATAGATTTTGATGCGGCAGTACGCAGCGTCACCAACCCCAAGGCGTTTGCCGACGGTTTCGACAGCGGCGACCATCTGCATCCCAGCGAACATGCTTACGAGGCAATGGCACAGGCTGCCGTCCATAAACTGGTGCGCTCAATGCCGCGCTACGATCACGAAGAGTTGTACTAAAAAACAATAAAGCTATGGTTGACAAAGAGATTAGAGAGCAGATAATAGCGATGGTACATCGCGAGGTAGTTCCTGCCATAGGATGTACGGAGCCTATGTGCGTCGCTCTGTGTACCGCCAAGGCTACGGAGAAGTTAGGCTGCCGCCCCGAGAAAATAGAGGCTCTGCTGAGTGCAGACATCTTGAAGAACGCTATGGGTGTAGGCATCCCGGGAACAGGCATGATAGGACTGCCCATAGCCATCGCTCTCGGTGCCCTCATCGGCAAGAGCGACTATCAGCTTGAGGTGCTCAAGGACCTCACCCCCGAGTCGCTCGAGGCGGGAAAGAAGTACCTCGCCGAGAACCGCATCTTTATAAAACAGAAGGAAGGCATCACCGAGAAACTCTACGTCGAGATTATCTGCAGCGCAGGCGACAAGAAGGCTTCTGCCGTCATCGCCGGCAGTCACACCCGCTTCGTTGACCCCTGCACCTCAACCCTCAACCCTCCACCCTCCACCCTCAACCATCAACCATCAGATTACCCCCTCAACCTCCGTCTCGTCTATGACTTCGCCACGACGACACCCCTCGACGAGATAGACTTCATCATGGATGCACGTACATATAATATGAACGCGGCGCGCGAGGCGTTGAAGGGCAACTACGGCCACAACCTCGGCAAGAGCATAGAACGTCCGCTGTCGAAGGGCATCTTCGGCAACAGCATCTACTGTCATATCATCTCGCGTACGGCAGCAGCCTGCGACGCACGTATGGGCGGCGCCATGATTCCCGTAATGTCAAACAGCGGCAGCGGCAATCAGGGCATCTGTGCCACCAATCCCGTCTGCGTCTATGCCAAGGAGAACGAGAACACCGAGGAGGAACTCATCCGCGCACTCATGCTCAGTCACCTCACCGCTATCTATATCAAACAGTCCCTTGGAAGACTCTCGGCACTCTGCGGCTGTGTGGTAGCAAGCATCGGCAGCAGCTGCGGCATCACCTATCTCATGGGAGGCGACTACGAGCGCATCTGCTACTCCGTGAAGAATATGGTAGCCAACCTCACCGGAATGATCTGCGACGGCGCCAAGCCCTCGTGCTCACTGAAAATCACGTCGGGCGTCTCCACCGCTCTCCTCTCAGCGCTGCTGGCTATGGAGGGCAAGTGTGTCAGCTCCTCCGAAGGCATCGTCGATGACGACGTTGACAAGAGCATCCACAACCTCACCAGCATCGGTGCCGACGCTATGTGTAAGACCGACGATATGGTCCTCAACATCATGACGTCAAAGGACTCCAAGTAACAACCTTTCAAGACAGCATACATTGGCAAAAAGCACGTTAAAAGGACAGCTCAAGGTACTCACCGTCCCGATATTCATCGAGCTGGCACTCCCTCAAGTGGCGCACAAAAGGCTTCGTAGATAAAAAGTAAAGAATTATTTCTTTGGATTTTTTCGATTTTCGTCGAATTATTTCTTTGGATTTTTTCATTTTTTATCAAATTATTTGTTTGGATTATTTCTTTTTTATACCTTTGCGACCGAGAAATGACAATATAAAACATCAACGGAATGTATTACGAACGTATTATAGATCAGTATCTTAGGGAGTGGGCGTCACGTTCAACACACAAACCTGTGTTGCTGCGTGGTGCCCGACAGGTAGGAAAATCTACTGCTGTCATACATTTGGGAGAGCAGTTCAAGTACTTTGTTGAAATCAACTTAGAGAAGCAACCAGAGTACAAGACCCTGTTCCAGTCCAATCTTGACGTCAAACGTATAGTACCGCAGATGGCTGCTATGTGTGGTACGCCAATCATTCCTGGAGAAACACTGTTGTTTATCGACGAAATACAAGAATGTCAAGAGGCAATCATGGCTCTGCGGTTCTTTAAGGAAGATATGCCCGACATGCATGTCGTTGCAGCAGGGTCGCTGCTGGAGTTCGTGCTTGACGATATCCCCACTTTTGGTGTTGGCAGGATACACTCTATGTATATGTATCCGATGACATTCGACGAGTTTCTTCTGGCTTGCAACGAAAGACTACTTCTCGAAGCACGTAATAATGCATCACCAGCATCGCCATTACCAACACCGTTGCACGAGAAACTCACCACTCTGCTGCGTACCTTCATGCTTGTGGGAGGTATGCCGGAATCTGTTGCCAAATGGGTTGAGACACATGACTTCCTTCAATGTCAGGAGGTGCAGGATGATATCATCACTGGTTATGAAGCCGACTTCCCCAAATACAAGAAAAAGGTAGATCCACAACTGCTGAGGATGACCATGAGGAGTGCGGCACAGCAGGCTACAAAGAAGTTTATGTATTCTCAGGTGCCAGGCAACTATAGGACGGCTGAAGTGAAAAAAGCCCTCGACCTGCTCATCAAGGCAAACATTATCATCCCCGTCACCCACACCAAATCCAACGGACTCCCACTTGGAGACGGACGCGATGACAACATTCGCAAGATGCTGGTGTTGGATACAGGTCTGATGCTGAGACTGCTGAATATGTCGATGGGTAACATCACAGAAATGACGACGCATATCCTTACTGCCACCGCAACGGATTTGGTGAACAAAGGTCCTATGGCAGAGATGATGGCAGGGCTCGAACTGATACACTACCACACACCCAATCTTCAGTACGAGTTGTTCTACTGGAATCGCCAGGCAAGGAACGCCACAGCAGAGGTCGATTATATTCTGCCCCAAGACACATATATCCTGCCATTCGAGGTCAAGGCTGGCGTACAGGGCGGTATGAAAAGTCTGTGGGACTTTATGCGCGAAAGGAAACTCTCGCAAGCCATTCGTTGCTCCCTGGAGAACTTCGGTCAGTTCGACTATACCGATGACAAGGCTGACAGCAGCGTCCGTCACGTAAGCATCTTCCCGTTATATGCCATCAATTCTCTAATCACTAATCACTAATCTCGTACCCACGTACCCACGAGAAATCGGCACCTCGATTTCGTTACTGCAAAGATACAAAGAAACTCTGGCAGTTCCATATTTTGTATAAGAAATATTTTCGGAAAAAGTATAAGTGCCTTATTCCGATGTGAAAGTAGGCTACT
>ONAJ01000021.1 GCA_900315775.1 uncultured Prevotella sp. | reverse complement strand
TATATACATTATATTATATATATACAGACTTGCTTCTTGTACTACTTCTTCTCTGTCTATGTAAATCTTTCAAACAACGCTTGTTCTTTTTCGCCTCCCACGCTGCACCGTCGCCGGATCTTAGCGCGAAAGCGGATGCAAAGGTACAAACTTTTCGGGAAACACCAAAACATTTCACAAGAAAAATATGTTAATGAAGTATAAATGCTTCCTTGTGCGCGTACATTTTATTATATATATAGTGCTGACGCTCGTTTTAGTGCTGTTTACTTTGCGACGATATAGTATATTTCAGTTGTAGTTTCACGAAAGGCTTTACGTGATCGTACATTCGCATATAAGTTTTGTTGTAGCCACTCTCGCGCAGACGCATGTAGAAAGGCACCGTTGCTCCCATTCCGAAGTTTAGCGCGAGGTCCTTTGTTGCCTGGTAGTCTGCGAACAGTCCGAAACGTTCCGACAGCTCACTGATTTCCGTCTTTCTCGGCATGTCCTTTCGGTCTGGTCGCAAATATATTTTGTCGGTAACAATCTCCATACCCAGTGCACAGCGCAGTTTTGGCGACACGTGGTAGTTGAGATAGTTATTTGTTTCAAAGCAGTTAACGCTCCACCTGTCGTTGAAGCGATGAGTATATATAATCATTGGGTAAAGGGGCCACGACACCGAAGTTCCCACCAGGCACAGTGCTCCGAGGGCGAGGTAAGTAGAGCGGTTTCGGGTTATAGTGAACATTGCCGTACCCATTGTCGAGAAGTTCTCGTAGCCATACTGCGAGAAGTTACCCGTCACCGAAGCCGCCACGATGAACGGTTTGCCAAACAGTTGAGTGCTGTAAGTAGCCGAGACAGCTCCTCCGTAATGATGGTGTTCGTTGGGGATGTACAAGTTCAGTTGTGGTCCGTCGGTATATGCCGTCATACGGCGATTGCTAAAGTTGTAGAACGGGCTGAACGACATTGAGAACCTCTTGGTTCCCAGCAGTTTCACGCCCACACGCAGTCGCGCATTGACGCCCGGCTTCATACGTCCTTTCTCAAGCAGTTCTCCGTCCTCCGTCTTCCACTTGTAGTCAGTATTAGTACTTCCGTCAACACTTGCCGTGATGCCAAGTTTCTCCCTTGGGTCGCTAAACTGCGCCATCATCACAACACATTGCAGACAGAGTACCAATAGTATTATTTGTCGTTTCGTCATTTCCAGTCTCTTTACCAATTTTCACAATAACGTGCAAAGATACAAATTATTATAGAAACGTCCAAAACCTCCATTCATTTTTTATCTCAAACGAGAGCCAGCCTCGTCACAAACGAGAACGGTCCTCGTTTTTTATGACAATACTACTCACTTCTACGACATTTTACCTCGCTTTCATAACAAAACACCTCTAAAACGCAACAAACACTATGATTTTTTGAAGCACATATTTTGCGCCAAGTAAAGGAAAAACATCAAAAACAAGGCTTTTCGAATACATTTTAAGACCTTAAAAGACATGATTTTGATACATTCTGTGCCCCTTTCGTGGGTTGTCATAGCGAGCGCAGTTGATTGTGGATAGACGTATCTCGTTGATTTATAGCTTTTTAGATGAATTGATAATAACCCAAGCGTTCCAGTTCCAGTTGTTCCAGTTAAGTTTTTGAAGTTCCGCTTACCACCTATATATATATTATAACTATCTATATATTAATAAGTTATATAATCTTTAATAAGGGGGTTCATTCCTCATTTTTCAATTGGAACGATTTGGAACTGGAACGCTACAGTCCGTAACTGCCTTCTCCCCTACTAAGCCTCCAAGAGCACTCAAACTTGAGCATCGTAAATGTACCCGTCCCCGCGCTAAGGAAAATCCGCAGCACCTGCTGTAGGTACTGCGGATTGAAGATATGATTAATATGTTGATGTAATGTTATTTCACCACTACCTTACGAGTTGTTCCGTCACTCATGCGGATGATGTTTACTCCACGTCTTACATCATCACTTCTCTGTCCGTTCAGCTTATATACATCCACAATCCTCGCGTCCTTGCTCCGATACTGAGCAGCAATATTTGTAACGTCAAACTCCTCAATATTTGCAAAGTTCTTCCAACCATCAGTACTTTGATAAGTAGCTTTTTTGCCTATAGGAACATATAGTTTAGCATTGTTATATGTTGCGTCGCCAAATGTATTCTGATTAATAGTGAGGACATTCTCTATCATACTATATATAGATTTAAGACCTGAGCACCTAGAGAACGCATGTTGTCCAATGCTCGTCACGCTATTACCGATAGTGACGGAGGTAAGATCTTTGCATGAATCGAAAGCATAATTTCCTATGCTCGTCACTTTATTTCCAATGATAGCAGATGTTAGACTTGAGCAATCCGAGAAAGCAAAAGTGCCTATGCTCTTCACGCTGTTAGGGATAGTGATACAGGTAAGACCTTTGCAGCCATGAAACGCATAACTTCCAATGCTCGTCACGCTATTAGGAATAGTAACGGATTTAAGACTTGAGCACCAACCGAACGTATCATCTACTATGCTCGTCACACCATCAGGTATGACTAAATCTGTTATTTCTGTATTCTCATCGCTGAAAATATGATGAGCTTCGGAAAGAGGATTATCACCGAAGGTTATACCACACCATGCTGCGATATCGGGTACAATAACTTTTTGAAGACCTGTACAATCAAAGAACGCATTCCATCCAATGCTCGTCACGCTATTCGGAATAGTTACAGAGGTTAGACCTGAGCACTCAGAAAAAACACTCTCTTTAATGTTTGTCACACCAACGGGAATGTCTAAATCTGTTATTTCTGTATTTTCATCACTATAAATATGATGGGCATACATAAAAGGATTTGAATAGTCTTCGCCAAAATTAATACCACACCATGCTGCGATATCGGGTACAATAACTTTTTGAATACTAAAGCAATCATAGAACGCATAATTTTCTATACTCGTCACACTGCCTGGGATAGTGATGGAACTAAGACTTGAGCAGCCTGAGAACGCATGCCATCCGATGCTCGTCACCCCATCATATATTATTACTTCCTTAATATTTTCACGATAGGATGTCCAAGAAACTGTCGAAGGCGAATGAAAATTGTACATCTTTCCACTTCCATTAATAAGTAAAGTTCCTGTAGAGGATACGAATGTGTAAGTCACATTATCGCCACAATAACCGAAATCGTCGGCCATTGCCAGCATAGGCAATAAGGCAAGAATAATTGATAGTAATTGTTTTTTCATAATGATATTATTTTAGGTCTTTAATTTATTCACTTAAACACAAAAAGAAAACGTGGACAATTTACTTCGTCTACGTTTCGGAGGCATCGCCAAACACCTATCTATCTTAAACGAGTAAAAGTCCACGCTATCTGCGTGAACAATCTACTTTCGTTCTTGATAGATTTATGAAATTTGGCGAATTTCCGAAACAAGAATCTAAAAGTGGATGTTCAAATCCTATATGTCTTATTTATGTTCTTTCTTCTATCTGTATTACAATTTTATTTGGTTAAACATTTTATGAGTATCTCGCCATAACTTCTTTTAGGAAGCTGTCGATGTTTATGATATCAACTGAAGGGAAGTCAATTTCTTTGAGTACATTGAAATGATGATCTTCCGATACTATATACTTAGCGTTGGCGGCAATAGCACAATCAACAAACTTGTTATCGTCTGGATCGGCTGAAATAAGATTCCATTTATAAGAAGGCGATATCAGTCTGACATTCTTGCGCTCCATAATAGTATAGATAATATATCGCGCAGCATTGACACTGATATTACGAGCTATAACTTCTATATATTCTTCGAGAATATCGTTTGAAATGCATAGACAAAAGTCGCCTGCGAGAAAAGATTGCCATATCTTATGGTAGACGTTTCTCGATGATATTGCCATAATCAGGCTGTTTGTGTCAATGACAACGTTATTCATACAATATACATATTATTTGTATGTTGTGCGCTCATGAAGGGAACGGAAACTTTCAACCTTTGCTTCGTTCAAAGTACCATTCTCCCACAGTCTGTCAATTTCCTCTTCCGTTTTTTGAGCAAAATAGTTGGAAATAGCCTGTTTCAAGTCCGTAACACTCTCTGGGGTGTCAAAGACAGACACCATCTTCAACAATTCCAATTGTGCATCATTCAATACTGTTGCTGCCATAACAAATACGTATTTCTTATTAACTTTGTCGCGGATTCCACCACGTACCGTCTGCAAAAATAGATATTATTTCCGAAACAGCCAAATTTTGGAGCAGCGAAAAGAAATTCTTTTGGGAACACGGGAATATAAGAAAAGCGGCGATTACTTGGCGTTTTACTAAAAAGGTTGTATATTTGCAGCATGATTACCGTTTATAAAATAATAAAAATGATAGAACGATGAAATTGGTAAATGTGAACATCGAAAATCGTATCTGCTATGTAGAGATGCAGAATGCTGACCATTACAACTGCTTAGGCGAGGAAATGTGTCAGGAGTTAATGGAGAGCCTGCAATATGGCTATGACCATGAATGTGTGGGCATCGTTATTAAGGCACAATGTAAGAAGGGTGTTTGGAGTGCTGGTCACGACATCAGGGAACTACCCCAGAACGGTGACGACCCTCTGGCTTATGACGAGCCTATGGTAAAGCTGTTGCGCAAGGTTCAGGAAACGCCAATTCCCGTCATTGCATGTGTTGACGGCTCTGTGTGGGGAGGTGCTTGCGACCTTTGTCTGTCGTGCGACATGATAGTAAGTGCCAACGATGCCACCTTTGCTATCACTCCTGCCAAGATTGGCATTCCCTACAATGCGTCTGGCATCATGCACTTTATCAATCAGCTGGGACTAAACAAGGCACGTGAGATGTTCTTCCTGGCAAGACCAATCAAAGCTGAAGATGCCCTGAACGTAGGACTTATTAATCACATTGCCGAACCTGACAAGCTGGAGGAGATGTTGGAGGAACAGTTCTTGAATCCTCTGCGTCGCAATAGCATCTTGTCAATCAGTGCCATTAAGCGACAGTTCCGCATACTGAGCCGCGCTATGTCGGTGATACCGTCAGAAAGCTTTGAACGCATCAACGCTTATCGCACCAGAGTTTACAAAGGTGACGACTATAAGGAGGGCATCAATGCTTTCTTGGAGAAACGCACACCAGAGTATAAGGGTAAGGCCTCAGATCTGGATACTAAGTAAATATCACTTTTCAGGAGAGGGCATTTACGAGTCTCTCGAGTCCCTCCTGAAGAGTCTTTCGCGGACAAGCTATGTTTATGCGTACGAAGTCGCTTCCCGTCGTCTCGCCATACACCTCTCCGCTGGCGAGCCAGAGGTTCTCTTTTTCAAGCAGTTGTGTGCAGAAGTCGGCAGCCTTAATGCCCAGTTTGCTGATGTTCACCCATACGAGGTATGTGCCCTCGAGTTTTGTGACCGTCAGTTGCGGAGCCTTCTCGCTGAGGTACTGACACAGGAACTGGTAGTTTTCCCACACGTACTGAATCATTTCCTGAAGCCAAGGTTCCCCCTCCTTATAAGCAGCCTCGAGCGCAAGGACTCCGAAGGGGTTGACGTCACAATTCTCGTGAATATTGATGGCGCGGTCTATGCGTTCGTAGTAACGAGGGTTCATGACGACGATGTTTGCTATTTGCAGTCCTGCAATGTTAAACGCCTTTGTGGGAGCTATGCACACAGCACAGTTATTGGCAAATTCTTCGCTGATAGAGGCGAAGGGAGTGTATTTGTAGCCAGGCATGACGATTTCGCAATGAATCTCGTCGGAGATAACGAAGACGTCGTGTTTCAGGCATATCTCGCCCAATCGTTGCAGTTCTTCACGTGTCCACACCCTTCCTGCGGGGTTGTGAGGGTTGCAGAGTATGAAGGCCTTTACTTTGGGGTCGGCACAACGGCGTTCGAAGGCGTCGAAGTCGATACTAAAAGCCTCTCCCCAACCCCTCTCCAAACAGAGAGGGGCTTCTTCGACGGTGCATCCTTGGTTGCGGATGCTTGAGAAGAAGCAGTTATAGACGGGAGTCTGGACGAGTACCTTGTCGCCAGGAAGAGTAACAGCCTTGATGCAGGCAGAGATAGCCGGCACCACCCCACTTGTATATATAATGTGTTGACGTTCTACGGTCCAGTTATGGCGTCGTTGGTTCCACTCCTTTACGGCATCGTAGTAGCTCTGCGGCACCTCGGTATATCCGAACACAGGGTGTTCGAGACGTTTCTTCAAGGCGTCAATTATTGCGGGACATACGGCGAAGTCCATATCGGCAATCCACATTGATACGAGGGGTGAGGTGCGAGGTGCGAGGTGCGAGGATACAGGCGGTTCTTCGTCCCACTTCACACAGTTCGTTCCGCGGCGGTCTATTACCTGGTCAAAGTTGTATTTCATTTTCTTTCTTCTATGATGCAGTCAGCTGGTGCGTTGATGAACTCGTCTATGGTTACTCTTCCCACCTTGTCGGCAACGATATGTCCTGAGCGAGGGTTCTTTATCTCCGTTATAGCACCTTTTATCTGTGCCTCGACAACACTATCTTCGAAGGCGCGGTCGCAGGCAGCGTCGAAGGAACAGTCTTCGAGAGTCAGTCCTTCCGTGTAGCACAGCGACTGTTCTCCAGCTATGTGGCAGCGTACCAGTCGCACGTTCTTAGAGTGCCAGGCAAGGTATTCGCCGTCCAATTTAGAGTCGTATATTGTGACGTTCTCGCACTCCCAGAAGGAGTCCTTCGTAACGATGTCCGCATTATGTATTTCCACGTTCTTACAGTACTGGAAGACATACTTGGAATCGCTCTTCAGTCCGTCAACGTAGATGTTGCTGCAGAACATGAAAGGATAAGTACCTTCATGAAGTGTAAGGTTACGAACCTTCAGTCCGTCAACGCGCCAGAAAGTCTCGTCGGCGTCGTTGATTACCACATTCTCAATGGTAAGGTTCTTCATCTCGCGGAACAGTTTCGGAGCATCGATAACGGTGTCGCGCATAACCATATTATCAGAGTACCATACAGCCGAGCGCGAGCCCACCTCGAAGTAGCAGTTTGTTATCAGTGAGCCGTCAACGTGCCACCAAGGGTATTTCCCTATGAAACGGCAGTTGTCAGCCTCAACGTTTTTGCAGAATTTTATTCCGGATTCGCCCTCCGTAATTGTTACATTTTCAAGGCGCGTATCCTTGATACCAAACAGCGGGCGCTCGCCGCCGAACTGTTTGTCTTTGATTAGTTTAAGAATTGATGTATCCATATTTCGGGGTGCAAAGGTACGAAGTATTTATTACCTTTTAAAATAATTATCAACAAATTATTCGTCTTTTATGAATAAAGTTATTACCTTTGCACACTGATTAAAGAAAACTAATACGAAATAACATGGCAGAAACACACGTTAAACCTGCAAAAGGCAAATTAGGCATAATGGTTGTCGGCAACGGTGCTGTTGCGACGACTTTTATGACTGGAGTACTCATGGCTCGCAAGGGATTAGCGAAACCCGTAGGAGCGATGACGCAATACGACAAGATTAGGATAGGAAAAGGCAACGACAAGAAATATCTTCACTATAAAGACATTGTTCCACTCGCAGACCTTAACGACATTGTTTTCGGCACATGGGACGTATATCCGCAGAACTCATACCAAGCTGCGGTATATGCCGAAGTGCTGAAGCGCGAAGACATAGACCCCGTGAAGGACGAGTTGGAGAAGATAGTGCCTTTGAAGGCCGCTTTCGACAAGAACTACGCGAAGCGCCTGGATGGCGACAATATTAAAAGAGGAGAGAGGAGAGAGGAGAGAGGAGAGAGAGAAGAGATTCCTACTCGTTGGGAGATGGTGGAGCTGTTGCGCGAAGACATCAAGCAGTTCAAGGCGAAGAACAGTTGCGACCGCATCGTGGTGCTGTGGGCAGCCTCAACAGAGATTTATGTTCCTGTTGACATGAATGTTCACGACACATTGGAACACTTGGAGAAGGCGATGAAGGCCGACGACCGCGAGCACGTAGCGCCATCAATGTGCTACGCTTATGCAGCGCTGACAGAAGGCTGTCCTTTCATCATGGGAGCGCCAAACACCACCGTCGATATCCCCGCTATGTGGGAGTTGGCTGAGAAGACAAAGATGCCTATCGCCGGCAAGGACTTCAAGACAGGTCAGACGCTGGTGAAGTCAGGTTTCGCCCCAATCATAGGCACCCGTTGTCTGGGACTCTCAGGATGGTTCTCTACAAACATACTCGGAAACCGCGACGGACTTGTTCTCGACGAGCCCGCAAACTTCCACACCAAGGAGGTTTCAAAGCTCTCTACCCTTGAGACTATATTAAAGCAAGAGGAGCAGCCCGACCTATATACAGACTATTTCCACAAGGTACGCATAAACTACTATCCTCCACGTAACGACAACAAGGAGTCGTGGGACAACATTGACATCTTCGGATGGATGGGCTACCCCATGCAGGTAAAGATAAACTTCCTCTGTCGTGACTCTATACTTGCTGCTCCGGTTTGTCTTGACCTTTGTCTGCTTATGGACTTGGCAGCGCGCGACGGGCGCTACGGCATCCAGCGCTTCCTGAGCTTCTTCCTGAAGAGTCCTATGCACGACTACACCCAAGGTGAGGAGGCCGTCAACAACCTTTACCAGCAGCACACGATGCTGAAAAATGCAATAAGAGAAATTGGAGGTTATACTGCCGATGAAGAAATTGATTAGCTTATCGCTGCTGGCTCTACTGTCGGCAGCGATTTTTCTTTTATTCATACTACCCTTCCTCCCTCCCACCAAGGAGCAGCGGGAGAAGGCTCTTGTCGATGTGGAGTACCAGCGCTACTACGTCCTTACCGTTGACCACGAGCCCTATCTCTACATCTCAGGCATAGACCGCAACTTCAACCCCAACCAGGTGGCGCTGTCGCCCGACTCCTTAGAGTTAGAGACGCAGAAGCTGCACGGCTGCTGGGTGAGCAGATACCTGCTACTACCCTACTGTCGCGGACAGGTAATGACCAGCAACCCTGACACAGCTATCGTCAGCATTCTTAAGGCAATGAACAACAACATCAAAGCCACGTTAGACAAAAACACCGAAAAGCTTCTTGCCGACAGCGCACAGCTGGCCAAGAAGATGGACGAGTTAGGCTACTACCTGGAGCGCCACAACGTCAACGACGACGGCTATAACATCGTGGGTTCCTATGCTGCCGACGTCTTCGATGCCATCAACGACGTAAAACAGGCGCTGTTCCTGTTGCGTACCATAGACTACAAGAAACGCATCGAGATAGAGCTGTGTCGCAAATACTTCCTGACTATTGACGGCAAGCGCATTCCCTGCGAGATGGTTGATATGGAGGTTAAGAACCACCGACAACTTATAATAGCAGAGAACGACACTATGCCGAAGGGCGCCTACGTGCTTTACAACAACATAGTGAACGACGAATACATAGAAAACGTCATTCGCAGCAAGTCCCAGGAACGACTGACGTGGAACTATTCCGGAACAACAGAAAACGGTCTCTACGAGGGACACGGTGTACTGAGGGACATCAAGGGAAACTTCTATGACGGCATGTGGGATGACGGCAAGCGCGAAGGTTTCGGCTTCGCCATAGACTCCACAGGACACGTCCGTGTGGGCGAATGGAAAGACGACAAATTCCGCGGAGAACGCATGACCCACAATACGGAACGCATCTACGGCATAGACATAGCACGCTACCAGCACGAGCAAGGACGAAGACATTTCAAGATAGAATGGTCCAAACTGCGCATCACACATCTGGGCACCATCAGCAAGAAACGCATCAACGGAATAGTTGACTACCCCGTATCTTTCTGTTACATAAAGGCTACCGAGGGCACTACTGTAACCAACAAATACTACAAGGAAGACTATCAGCAGGCACGAAGTCACGGAATACACTGCGGCTCGTACCACTTCTTCTCGCTGTCGAGTGGTGCGAGGGAACAGGCAGAGCACTTCCTAAAGACGGCGCATATTAACAAGACCGACTTCCCGCCCGTCATCGACATAGAGCCTACTGATGCGCAGATAAGAGCCTACGGCGGCATAGACCTGCTATTTAAGAATGTACGCACGTGGCTCGACATTGTGGAGAAGCGTTGTGGCAAACGACCTATTCTTTATGTCAACCAGATGTTTGTCAACAAATACCTTGTCAACGCTACAGACATAAAGAAAAATTATCAGGTCTGGATTGCACGCTATGGTGAATACAGACCTGATGTAAGACTTCTTTTCTGGCAGCTATGTCCAGACGGTCGCGTCAGCGGTATCGTTCCGCAGGTTGACATCAACGTGTTCAACGGCGACCGCGAGCAGTTCGAAGAATTTATTTGTTCTCAGGCGCCTTATCAATGAGCTCCATGAACTGGTCGAGTTTCGGAGTGATGATAATCTGAGTACGACGGTTGCGCTGCTTGCCAACCTCGCTGTCGTTGCTCTGTAGTGGGTTGTACTCACCACGACCGCCTGCTGTAAGACGCTTAGGATCTACACCGTAGTCGTTCTGCAGAACCTGCACAACACTCGATGCACGCAGACAAGAGAGGTCCCAGTTGTTACGGATGTTCTGACGCGAGATGGGCACGTTGTCGGTATTACCCTCGATGAGCACGTCGTAGTCCTTGTAGTCCTTGATAATTTTCGCAATCTTCGACAGAGTCTCTGCCGCACGACTGTTTATCTCGTAAGAACCGCTCTTGTAAAGCATGTTGTCGGCAAGTGAGATATAGACAACACCCTTCAGCACCTGAACGTCAACCTCCTTGAGCTCTTCCTTAGAGAGCGAACGGGTGAGGTTGTTTGTAAGTACCATATTCAAAGAGTCAGACTTCGACTTCACCTCTACCAGGTGGCGGATGTACTGGTTTGACTCGTTAATCTGGTCCACAAGTTTCTCGATAGAAACATTGTTCTGCGAAGTGTTTGTAAGACTCTTGTCAAGAGCCATCTGCAGGGCAACGTTGTTGCGCTTTGTCTCGGCGAGCTGCTCCTCAAGAGATTTTACTCGCGTGTTGCTTGCTGCCAGTTGTTCTTTAGAGTTCTGTAAATTCTCTGTCAGAGTCTTGTTAGTTGTCTCGCACTCAACAAGTTTCTGCTTGCTGACACAGCTGCTAAGAGCTACGGTACCAGCGACAACAGATATTACTAAAATGTACTTTTTCATAATCATTACCTTTCTTTTATTAGTTTTAAAATGCGCTGCAAATTTATCTATAAGACGTTACAAACACGTATTTGTTGCTTTCCTTTATACTTTTTTAACCATCAAGGCAGCATTTAAGTAGTACTTTTAAGAAATTCTTGTGTAATTTTGCACCTGAATTTTAGGATTACAACTCTTTTTATCATGATTTATCTATTCCAAACCCCACAAAACAGTGTTATTGCAACAGCGTCGGAGACTGCGCTAAGTGAAAAAGAGATTCAGGAACTTTGTTGGCTTTACGGTGATGCATCACTCATCGACGGGCAGACAGTAAAAGGTTTCTTCGTTGGTCCACGTCGTGAGATGATAACTCCGTGGAGTACCAATGCCGTTGAGATTACCCAGAATATGGGCATCAAGGGCATTCAACGTATCGAGGAGTATTTCCCCGTTGACAACGAGGATGCCGAGCACGACCCTATGCTGCAGCGTATGTACAACGGTCTTGACCAGGAAATCTTTACCGTCAACATCAAGCCGGAACCGATAAAGCACGTTGAGAATCTCGAGGAATATAATGAGAAAGAGGGACTTGCGCTGTCACCGGAGGAGATAGAATATCTGCACAGCGTAGAGAAACAGTTAGGACGTCCTCTCACCGACAGCGAGATCTTCGGATTTGCACAGATAAACTCCGAGCACTGCCGTCATAAGATCTTCGGTGGTACGTTTATCATCGACGGCAAGGAGATGGAGTCGTCGCTCTTTGCCATGATAAAAAAGACTACAAAGGAACATCCGCACAAGATTCTGTCAGCATATAAAGATAATGTGGCATTCTCTGAGGGTCCCATCATCGAGCAGTTTGCTCCTGCCGACCAGACCACAAGCGACTGGTTCCGGGTCAAGGAAATAGAGAGTGTTATATCGCTGAAGGCAGAGACCCACAACTTCCCTACCACCGTAGAGCCCTTCAACGGAGCCTCAACGGGTACTGGCGGCGAAATTCGCGACCGTATGGGTGGCGGTGTAGGCTCGTGGCCTATCGCCGGTACTGCGGTTTATATGACGGCGTATCCAAGATTAGAGGAGAGAGGAGAGAGGAGAGAGGAGAGAGACACGAAGGGCGAGGGACGAAAATGGGAGGAGATACTTCCTGTTCGCAAGTGGCTGTACCAGACACCCGAGCAGATACTTATAAAGGCGTCAAACGGCGCCTCCGACTTCGGAAACAAGTTCGGTCAGCCGCTTATCTGCGGTTCTGTACTTACCTTTGAACATAAAGAGGAGAACACGTCGTACGCATACGACAAGGTGATAATGCTTGCAGGCGGTGTGGGCTACGGCAAGAAGCGCGACTGTCTGAAACGCGAACCACAGAAAGGCAACAAAGTGGTTGTAGTAGGTGGTGATAACTACCGCATCGGTCTCGGTGGAGGCAGTGTCTCTTCCGTTGATACAGGACGCTACTCTAACGGCATCGAGCTTAACGCCGTTCAGCGTGCCAACCCCGAAATGCAGAAACGTGCTTATAACCTCGTAAGAGCACTCGTCGAGGGCGACGAGAACCCTGTGGTAAGCATCCACGACCACGGTTCGGCAGGTCACGTAAACTGTCTGTCGGAGCTCGTCGAGGAGTGTGGAGGAGAAATAGACATGACCAAGCTGCCCATCGGCGACAAGACCCTCTCGGCAAAGGAGATTATCGCCAACGAGAGTCAGGAGCGTATGGGACTGCTCATCGATGAAAAGCATATCGACTATGTACGTAAGATTGCTGAACGTGAACGTGCCCCGCTGTATGTTGTAGGCGAGACTACCGGCGACGCACACTTCTCGTTCCGTCAGGGCGACGGCGTAAAACCCTTCGACCTCGACGTAGCGCAGATGTTCGGACACTCGCCAAAGACCGTTATGGTTGACAAGACCGTAGAGCGTCACTACAAGAATGTTGAGGAGAAACTAGGGAAACTAGATAACCTAGGATCTCTAGAATTTCTAGGATATCTAGAACAAGTTCTTCAACTGGAGGCTGTGGCATGCAAGGACTGGTTAACAAACAAGGTGGACCGCTCCGTGACGGGTAAGATAGCTCGTCAGCAGTGTCAGGGTGAGTTGCAATTGCCGCTGAGCGACTGCGGTGTGGTAGCATTAGACTACAAGGGAAAGAAAGGTATTGCTACCGCCCTGGGACACGCTCCGCAGGCTGGTCTTGCATCACCCGAAGCGGGTTCGGTACTCTCTGTTGCCGAGTCGCTTACCAATATTATATGGGCACCGCTGGAGGACGGACTCGACAGCGTAAGCCTCAGTGCTAACTGGATGTGGCCCTGTCGTTCACAGGAGGGCGAAGATGCCCGTCTCTACAAAGCTGTCAAAGCGCTGTCTGATTTCTGCTGCGCCATCGGCGTCAACGTCCCTACGGGCAAGGACTCTCTGAGTATGTCACAGCAGTATCCTAACGGCGACAAGATTATCTCTCCGGGAACGGTCATCGTAAGCAGCGGCGGCGAGGTCAGCGACATTCGCAAGGTGGTATCGCCGGTGGTGGTCAACGACAGCAATAGTCGTCTTTACCACATCGACTTCTCCTTCGACCAGCAGCGTCTCGGCGGTTCTGCCTTCGCCCAGAGCTTAGGCTTTGTCGGCGACGACGTGCCTACGGTTAAGGACCCGGAATATTTCCGCACAGCCTTCAACACCATCCAGAAGCTTATCGGCGAAGGACTCATCATGGCTGGTCACGACATCTCCGCCGGCGGACTCGTCACAACACTCCTTGAGATGTGTTTTGCAAACACTCGTGGCGGTATGTCTATCGACCTGTCAGCATTCAAGAGTGCCGACATCGTCACCGTTCTCTTTGCCGAGAACCCGGGTATCGTCATTCAGGTTAGCGGCGACAACGAGAAGGCGGTAGAAAACATTCTCAAAGAAAACGGCATAAGCTACGCATACATAGGACATCCCGCAGAGGGACGCCAGATAACCGTCAACCACCCGTCACCCATCACCCTCGACATCGACCACCTTCGTGACGTGTGGTACAAGACGTCATACCTCCTCGATACCAAGCAGAGCTTCAACGGCAAGGCTGCAGAGCGCTACGAGAACTACAAGAAACAACCTGTAGAATGGAACATCCCTCGTACCTCGCACCTCTCCTCTCTCCTCTCTCCTCTCTCCTCTCTCCAAAATGACTCCCGCCCCAAGGCGGCTATCATCCGTGAGAAGGGAACTAACGGTGAGCGCGAGATGGCATACTCGCTATACCTTGCAGGCTTCGACGTCAAGGACGTCATGATGACCGACCTCATCACAGGTCGTGAGACGCTGGACGAAGTAAACATGATAGTGTTCTGCGGAGGATTCTCCAACAGCGACGTCCTCGGTTCCGCCAAGGGATGGGCTGGTGCCTTCCTCTTCAACCCGAAGGCTAAGGAAGCGCTCGACCGTTTCTATGCTCGCAAGGACACCCTGTCGTTAGGTATTTGTAACGGATGCCAGCTGATGGTGGAGTTGGGGCTCTTAGAGGGACAAGAGCAAGGACAAAAGAAGGCTCGTATGCTCCACAACGACTCCCATAAGTTCGAGAGTGCCTTCCTCACACTTCAGATTCCCGAGAACGACAGCGTGATGTTCAAGACTCTCGGTGGTCAGAAGCTGGGCATCTGGGTGGCTCACGGCGAAGGAAAGTTCCACCTGCCGAAGGCAGAGAACCAGTACCACGTTGTTGCCAAGTACAACTATCACGGCTATCCTGGCAATCCTAACGGCTCCGACTATGACGTTGCAGGCATCTGCTCTGCCGACGGACGCCACCTGGCTATGATGCCGCACCTCGAGCGTGCCATCTTCCCTTGGCAGTGCGCCTACTACCCTGCCGACCGTCGTTCCGACGAAGTGACTCCGTGGATTGAAGCCTTCGTTAATGCAAGGAAGTGGATTGAAAATAAATAAGGAGCTCTATTTTTTTCTAAAATAATTATGAATTATTAATTATGAATTATTAATTATGCATTATGAATTATTAATTATGCATTATGAATTAATAAAAACCTTCTTCAAGATTGGCGCCGTCACCTTTGGTGGCGGTTACGCCATGATACCCATCATAGAGACAGAGGTTGTGGACAAACACCACTGGATGACGAAGGAAGAGCTCGTTGACCTCATCGCCGTAGCGCAGAGCTGCCCAGGAGTGTTCGCAATAAACATCAGCATCTTCATAGGCTATAAACTAAAGAAGACGTGGGGAGCCATCACTACGGCATTCGCTACGGCACTGCCCTCGTTCCTCATCATCCTTCTCATTGCTATGTTCTTCCTGCGTTTTAAGGACAACGCTGTCATCGAGGCTATCTTCCGGGGCATACGTCCTGCGGTGGTAGCGCTCATCGCTGTGCCCACCTTCCGACTGGCGCAGAGTGCTAACATCACCCTCACCAACTGCTGGATACCCGTTGGTTGTGCTATCGCCATCTGGGCATTGGGCGTCAGTCCTATCCTCGTCATTGCGGTGGCTGGTACAGCAGGATATATATATGGTCAATTTATAAAACCTACAGAATGATTTTTCTATACCTCTTTATAACGTTTTTCGAAATAGGACTCTTCGGTTTTGGCGGCGGCTACGGCATGTTGTCACTCATACAGGGCGAAGTAGTCATGCATCATCAGTGGCTTACTACGGCACAGTTTACCGACATCGTGGCTATCTCGCAGATGACCCCTGGACCTATCGGTATCAACAGCGCCACGTTCTGCGGCTATACCGCCGTTAAGAACGCCGGTTTCTCAATGCCTATGGCTGTCCTCGGCAGCGCCACAGCAACCTTTGCCCTCGTACTGCCGTCATTGGTACTGATGATTATCATCTCCAAGATGTTCATCAAATATATGAAGACAAACACCGTTCAGAGTGCCTTCTTAGGTCTTCGTCCCGCCGTCGTAGGTCTCCTGGGAGCCGCCACACTGTTGCTTATGACAACCGACAACTTCTCGGCACCATCTATTGACCCCTGGCAGTTCTGGATAAGCTGTTTCCTCTTCGCATCAACATTCATCGGAGTGATGTATTTCCGCATCAACCCCATCCGCATGATAGTCTATTGCGGCGTTGCAGGTCTTTTGCTGCTGTACTAATATTAAAGATACAAATTTCCACCTTAAAGGGTGTAAGGGTGTTAAAGTCCGATGAATAAAGGCTTTAAGCGCGACACCCTAAGGTGTTAGGGTGTTGCAAGGGTGTTGTGATGTCGGGAAATTCTCTAGAGAATTTTCCTACAAACCTACCCCCTAATCCGACAAAACCCACGCTTTCACAACAAATTCTCTAGAGAATTTTCCTCGAAACTACAGGTTTGTGAATATCATCCCCTCCCTTTGGAAAGGCTACGGGTAGGCTTTACCACACCCTTACCACACCCTTACACCCTGGGATGTGCAGCTCAAACCCCGATAAACACAGGGGGTTAACACCCTTACACCCTTAAACGTCAAAATTACATGTATAATATGCTGAGTCGAAGGGAGGGGGCTTTGTCATACCATACAAAATTATTTCCGATACTTTTTTTCAAACAAATCTGAGTGGGATCCAGAGTTAACTAAAACAAGAACGAGTTCTTGATCGTGTACTTCCCATATCAAGAGCCAGTCTGGTTGTATATGACATTCCCACTGACCTTTACGGTTACCAGAAAGAGCATGAGCGTAATATTTCTCGTCGAGTTTTTCACCGTTGAGTAGCTTTTCAACTACTTTCCATAACTCGTCCATGGGTAAACCGCGACGTTTGCAGAGCTTCAGGTTCTGTTTACACTCACCGGTGATTCGCAACTTATATTTTGCGCTCATCCTTCTATCTCCTTAATTAAGTCGTCCAGACTGTTGTACTCAAAGACCCTGCCCTCGTCGAGATCGCGCAACGAACGTTCGTACGAAGAAAGGCGCTTGCCACGAGGAAGCGTGATTTTGCCAACGCCTTTGACCATGCTAATGGCCTTCTTAATGTCTTTCAGCATTGACATATCTTCGATATTTACCAGTATCTGACCCTGAACAGGAACTGAATTTACATTTGCCATTTTCATTGTCTCTTCTTTTGTTTCTCGTTACAAAAGTACTAAATGTGGTACTAATATCCAAAGAATTTTTGTATTTTTTTCTTTATTCCTTCCCTTTCAAGTTAATTATTAATCTATGCAAACATAAAAATAATATCAAGTAGAACGCAGGGACAGACCTGTTTCACCTTTCCACGTATTATAATAAGGTAAAATACGAAAGAGGGTCAGGAGAACCGTCCCGATGACCCTCTTCTATCGTTATTCATAATCTACCTTTGATTGTCGAACTAAAACTCTATCTCTATGAAGTTTCTTTAATATAGATTTGTCTTGAGGGATTTCATAATAATACAATGGTTGTCTTTCAAACACTATATCTGGAATATAACATCCTTTTTTTAAGTCTTCAGGAGATTTAATATATTCCAGATAAATCTTATCTAAAATAGTATCAATATCTGTATTAACATCTATACCCTTTTTACTCCACTTTTGGAATTGGCTTATTGTTAAAAAAAGTGTTATTGAATCACCTTTACATAAATAATTAGAATCACAAGGGCTCTTCTTTATGAAGAAATGAGGATGTATTGTATCCGATTTGTCTATAAAACTAATTTCAATTGACGATTTTGCCACAGTATCTGAGAATGTTTTAATAGGAAGATATATTTTCTCGTCTGTTTCATTGTTTAAAACAAACTGTAACTCAATATATCTCGGATTAATGTTGTTTCCTTCTTTTATATATTCCGTATATAATGAGTCTGACCAGGGTTTAGAATCTGTCACACAAAGAAACCTACCCTGTATAATACTTACGTCATTTGTACATCCACAAATATACAATAGTAAAAAAGCGAAAAAAAAGATTTTATTCCCAACCATGTTCTTTTATTACTTTATTGTTATAATCTTTGAACTGTATCGTATTTAATCCACATCATTATTTGGACCGGGTTGGTAAATCTGAATAATACTGTCTTTGAAAATCATATCACTAATTGGTAGTTTAACCTTATCGGTATCATTATAACACTTATGATATTTAAAAACAAGATGATGTAATAGTGTGTCAAGGGGTATATCTAATGGTATGTTAGCACGTTGTAGAGAAGAAGTTGAAATCCGAAGTGTTATGTACATAGAATCGTTAGCATCTAATATATAATTATTACCACGTTTAGTTATTTCATCGAATATTATTTTGTTTTTAGAAAACCGTATTTCGCTATTATATACTAAATCTGAATCATTATATAATGCCATTATTTTTGAATGAAATATGCTGTCTCTCCATTCTTGTACTGGAACAAATAATTTGTTGTTAGTATGATTATATATCGTTGCTCCAATAGAAACACGTCTGCTGTGAAATTCCCAATCATGTTCTTTTGGATGATCATCAGCCACCCAATAAATAACGCACTCGGCCTGACGATTACTTTCTCTTATAACGTCTTTGTCATGACATGAAATTGCAAAGACTAAAAATGATAATATAAATAGTTTATTCATATTTCCTCTCTTTATAAACATCCTTAACCATTTGTTAAAAACTACATGAAATGTATTTATTTCCAGTATCATTTAGGCTATATTTTTTGATTTTCTTAATTTTTCATACATCAGAATTAATATGAGTAAGATAATGTAAGAAAAAAGTAAGATGTATTTATCTGTCAGATACCATTTCAATGACACATTCTCTCCATCATGAACAAATCGTTCTATCGGTAATTTCTTTGCAAGGTAAAAATTTGTTGTTAAGATGGATACACAGAGGACACTACTGCATATCGTTTGTTTATTTGAATAAATAATGTTCGAAAGACCTGTTAATGCTAATAAGGTATGAAAGAGAACATTGACTGGAGAAAAAATGAGCATAATAATAATCCCCCCCACAACTATAATCGCAGGATTAAATTCATTTATGACCAAAAGCATCATAATATGAATTATAGAATATATCATATAATTGATAAATATACGATATAACAAATTTCCTCTTACCATCTATTTTGTTTATAAGCAGTACTATTTACAATTGATTGGTCTATTTCCCACAAATCAATGCCTAATTTTTTTAGATATTCAATAATAATATCATTATTAAGCCTTCTCTTTATATATTTATTCTTGTAATTACATATATTTTCAAAATACAAAGGAGTACCTTCTTCATAAAAAATCCACCGTTCATCTTTATAAGCCATAATACTTCTTTCGTTTAAATTAGAATCCGAATAATAAAATTGAAAAAAGGGGTTACTAATATTAGTCTTATTTGAAAGCGAACATATTATCAGGATTTTTCCAACAATTCTGTGAATAGCTTTACATAGAGTATAAAGTCCATCTTCATAATTAGAAATAAAAAAAACCTTATTTGGATATTTTTCACTCTCCCAACAGGTAAATTGCGGAAAGTGTGCACCCCCACTTGGTGGGTTATAGTATTCCTCGATAATCGATTTTTCTTCTCTTATTTCTATTTTGTTTGATTCTATCTGAGTCTTCTTAATTTGATATATGGCTGAAACAATGTCTTTATAATCACAATCACAAAATATAGAAACCGTAAAAAAATTGAAATTCTTATTCATAGTATGTATTCCATTTTTATCAAATTGGACATCTGGTCTGTTATTTTCGTTATATATGTTCTATCAATAATATCCATTTCATAATATAGAAGCCAATTAACGCTGCAAAAGTACGAAAAGTCAAGAGCAAAACAAAATAAAAATTCATTTTTATTTTTACTTTCGAACCGAGTAAGCAGTGAGAGCCAACATGCTTGTATGGTTGGTCGAGTCGGTAAGGAGGGAGGGAAGAGAAGAGAATAATATAGTATAATAATATATACTATAAATATTATATATATTATAATATATATAATATCATAATACTCTCTTTCTCCCCTTTTTTGAAAACATTAAAACACAATGTTTTTAACTTTTAACTTTTAACTTTTAACTTTGCTATATAGTTGCCATTATTTTAGTTAAGCAGTGCCTTATATGTTAATTTGTTAATATGTTAATATGTTAATGAGTTAACGAATTAATAAAATTACCCGATATGTCAAGGTGGCGCGAGGATATATATAAAGTATAATAATATTATACTATAAATATTATATATATTATAATATATATAATATCAAGATTGACATGTTTCACCCCTTTTTGGTGTTAATAAAACATTGAAATTAACATATTAACATATTAACATATTAACACCTGAGGGGTGAAGTGCCTTACTTCGAATTGTACTACAGTGCGTCAATGTGAATAAGTAGGCTACTTACACACAGTAAGTGGGCTACTTACACATCTGATTAGGCGGGTTGAGAAAAAGTTTCAGTGCAAGGTATCAGAATTATACAAGTATGGGAGTTTATTTGTAAATTTGCAATGTAGAAATCGAAGAGTCGATTTCTCGTGGGCACGAGGGTGCGTGGGTACGAGATATGTAATATGGCGCCAATACTATTCTCTAACCTCTAACCACTAACCACTAACCACTAACCACTAAAAATCTCTAACCTCTAACCACTAAAAATCTCTAACCTCTAACCACTAAAAATCTCTAACCTCTAACCACTAAAAATCTCTAACCTCTAACCACTAAAAAGCCCCGACCACACGGTCGGGGCTTTTATTCTTAGTATTCAAGTATCATTGTTTGTCGTGACCTGAGTTTTATGGGTTGGTCAAGACGTACTGTCTTTCCTGTGGTGACATCTGTTGCCGATGTCTTATTACCTATTGCCTCAGCATAGCGTTTTACGTCCATCTCGGCATTTTTCTTTCTGCCATTGATTATTGTAAGTACGTTCTTACTGCGATACTGACGATAGATAACGTAGATGCCTTCGTAGGGTATGAACTGTTTCATGGAGCCGCGGATGATGGCGTTGTTGCCCTGTCGCCAGTGGAGAATGCGTGAGAGCCAGCTGTACATGCCTTGCTGCTGTGGTGTGCGTCCCTCGGCAGTGAAGGCGTTCTGGGTGTCGCCAGGGAAGCCTCCGGGGAAGTCCTTACGCACGTCGCCATCAGTCTTTTTCTTGGTACCGTTCATAAGTATCTCCGTACCGTAGTAGAGCTGAGGAATACGCTTTACCGTGAGGAGCAGTGCCAGCGCCTGTTTCAGGGCGAGGGAGTCCTGAGTGTTTCCGAGGAAGCGGTCGGTATCGTGGTTATCGATGAACGCCATAACGCTGGAGGGGTTAGGATACAGGTAGTCGTAGCAGAAAGAGTTGTACAGACGGTTGTAGCCGCGCCACCACTCGTCGGTCTCCTCCTGTTTCGCAGAGTCGAGTTTCTCCTGGAACGAGAAGTCCATAACCGTTTTAAGGTATGAGTTCATGTTAGAGAGTTTAGAGCCTTTCTGCCATGCTGCGGTGTATGCGGGCTGTGTAACCCACGTCTCGCCGACGGTGTTGAAGTTGGGATATTCCTCGTCGAGTTCTTTCATCCACTGTGCCATAGGTTTGCGGAAGGCATAGGGATATGTGTCCATACGGATGCCGTCGATGCCTGCCGTCTCTATCCACCAGATGCTGTTCTGTATAAGGTAACGCATGAGGTGTGGGTTGTTCTGGTTAAGGTCGGGCATAGTAGATACGAACCACCCCTCGACGGTCTCGCGTTTGTCAACCTCAGAAGCGTAGGGGTCGAGGACGGGAGTCAGTTTATAGCTTGTCTGCAGGAAGCTCGTGTTGCGCGAGTCGCTGGTGCCGCCGGACTCCTTGAGCCATCCCGGAAGGTTGAACCAGTCCTTTGTAGGCATATCGGCAACCCACGGATGTTCGAAGCCGCAGTGATTGAAAATCATGTCCATAACGACCTTTAGTCCCTTCTTGTGACACTCGTCGATGAGTCGGCGGTAGTCGGCATTGGTACCGAAGCGCGGATCTACACGATAGTAGTCGGTGCAGGCATAGCCGTGATATGTGGACCACTCACCCATATCGGGAGAGTCGTTCTCAAGAATAGGAGTAAACCACAGCGCTGTAACGCCCAGGTCGTTGAAGTAGTCCAGATGCTGGCGCAGTCCTTCGAGGTCGCCACCGTGACGCAACGAGTGTGCCGCGCGGTCTTCCTTGTAAGCGCGCATACCCTTTATCTGTGACTTGTGGTTAGGTCCCTGTGCGAAGCGGTCGGGCATGAGCAGGTAGAGCACGTCGCTAATGTCGAAGCCTTGACGTTTGTCGCCTGTCATCTCGCGGTTTTTCAACTCATACTTCACTGCCTTACCGTCGAACTTCAGAGTCATTGTTCCTGCCTGTGCGCCGCTGAGGTTAAGATACACCAGCAGATAGTTAGGAGAGTCAACGCGGACTATGCTGTCAACGACGACTCCGGGATAGTCGGTTGTTACGTTGTTTACGCTGCCTATTCCCTTTCCATAAACCATAAGCTGTAGGGAAGGATTTTTCATTCCCACATACCAATCGGTGGGGTCGATGCGGTCAACCTTCACACCTGCTGCCTTAATTGTCATTGTTACGCTTAATAGTAAGCTAAGGATTATTAGTTTCTTCATATTGATCTATTCGTTAGTTTTGTAATATCAAAGCTGTTTGAGGAGCGACGACAGCCTGGTTGGTCTTGATGAGGTCAAGGCCGTTGAGGTCGATGACGCCTGATGCACCGAGTACCCAATATTTACCCTCGGGGATGGCAATGCGCTGCTCCTGACGGGTGAAGTTGAGCACCACGATAACGTGGTCGACGATGCAGCCACGAGTAGCCTCAATGCGGTAGGCTACGACACCCTTGGGAGCATCGAGGAACTGCACGCTCTTGCGAACAAGGTCGGCACTGCCCAGACGGAAGTGCGGATAACGCTTGCGAAGCTGGATGAGGTTTTTATAATACTCAAAGACCTGCGGATATTTCTCGAGGTTGCTCCAGTCGAGGTGGTTGATGCTGTCCGGCGACTCGTAGGAGTTGTGTACGCCTTTCTTGTCGCGCAGCATCTCTTCACCGCTCAGGATGAAGGGAACACCCTGCGACGTGAAGACGGCAGTCTGTGCCAACAGGTCGAGACGGATAAGCTCATCCTGGGTAATGCCCGGAACGCTCGCCTTGAGACGGTCAACAAGACACATATCGTCGTGACATGAGACGTACGACATCATCTGTGTGGGCTCTGCTGCCCAAGGAGTCTTGGAGTAGTTCACCTTTGACATATCTACCTGCGGATGGCTGATGCAGCCCACGATACCGAACTTCAGACTCTCCTCCATATTGGGAGCGCCGCCAAGAATACCCGGCTTAGTGTCGTTGTCGAAGGGACCGCGCAGAGCATCGCGTATCTCGTCGGAGAAGGCAGCTATTCGCGGTGTCTGTTGGATATGTGCCTTCATAGCCAGTTTCTCGTAAGGATAAGCACAGCTGCCTGCGCTCCATCCTTCGCCGTAGATGAAGATTGACGGATCTATCTCGTCGAGAGCCTTACGAATCTGGTTCATCGTCTCTATGTCGTGAATTCCCATGAGGTCGAAACGGAAGCCGTCGATGTGATACTCGTTAGCCCAGTATTTCACCGACTCAATCATGAACTGGCGCATCATAGGTTTGTCCGACGCGGTCTCGTTGCCGCAACCGGAACCGTTGGAGTATAATTGAGAATTGGAAATTGAAAATTGAGAATTATGATTTGACTTTTCGCCATCATCTATTTTTCGGTAGTAATAGTCGGGATAGGTGCGCTGGAAATTTGAGTGGTCTATGTCGTAGGTGTGGTTATACACCACGTCGAGGATAACACGTATGCCAGCCTTGTGGAGAGCCTGTACCATCTGTTTGAACTCACGGATACGGGTCTCGGGGTTATACGGGTCCGTAGAGTAAGAACCCTCGGGAACGTTATAGTTCACGGGGTCGTAACCCCAGTTGTACTTATTGTCCTGCAGACGTGTCTCGTCAACAGAGCCGAAGTCGTAACTGGGCAGTATATGGACAGCGTTGACACCGAGACTCTTCAGGTGACGTATTGCCCAAGGCTCCGTAAGGGCAAGGAACTTACCCGGGTACTGGGCATCAGGACGTGCTATTGAGAAATCGCGGTGATGCATCTCATAGACCACGATGTCGGCAAAAGATTTACATACGGGGCGCTTGTCACTCTCCCACCCTGCGGGGTCGGTAGTTCTGAGGTCTATGACATAGCCCTGCTGACCGTTTACTCCTACAGCCTTTGCGAATACTCCAGGAGTGTCGCCGTGTCCGGTATTAAAGACATATGGTTTTCCCTTAAGGTCGCCCTTCACCTTTGCCATCCACAGATTATCTGCGGTGCGCGTCATCTTAACTTTTTTGTTGCCTACCTTGACGTAGCACTTGGCGTCGTTGGGGGCAAAGAGACGGAACGTCGTTGCCTCCGGCGTGTAAGTCATCTCATCGAAATGAAAGTCCTGAGCAATGCATAATCCATAGTTCATAATGCATAGTGCGATTAGTGCTATTTTCTTCATATATCCTAATTATTTTGCTATCAATGAAACAGCGAAGCCACCGCCTGGTGCTTCCTTAACTTTTATCACATCACCCTTTTTCACTACCTTCTTGGTGATGGTATAAGCCTGAGGATTCTTCTCGTAGTGAGCATCCTTAGCATCGGCATAGAGTGTGCAGTCGTACTTGCGTCCCTTGTCGAGGAAGTCAAGTTTCACTACTGCCAAGTGTCCGTTCTCGTCGCACTTGCCGCCAATGAACCAGTTGTCTGTGCCCTTTGCCTTACGTGCAACGGTGATATAGTCAGCGGGTTCTGCCTCAAGATACTTGGAGTCGTCCCAGTCGCAAGCTACGTCACGAATAAACTGGAAGGCGTCATCGAACTGCTCGTAGTTCTCGGGGAGGTCGGCAGCCATCTGCAGAGGAGAATACATGGTGAGATAGAGAGCCAACGAACCGGCAAGGGTGATACGTGCCCACGAGGGGTTGTCGCTCCAGGTGCTCAGCTTAGTGACGAAGATTCCCGGGGTGTAGTCCATAGGACCGCCCTGCAGACGTGTGAACGGCAGTATGCAGGTATGGTCGGGACGGCTGCCGCCGAACGCCTCGTACTCTGTGCCGCGTGCCGACTCGCCACCAACGAGGTTGGGGTATGTACGACAGATGCCTGTAGGACGTGTTGCCTCGTGAGAGTTCACCATGATATGGTGCTTTGCAGCCTCCTTGATGACATACAGATAGTGGTTGTTCATAGACTGCGAGAAGTGGTGATCGCCACGTGGGATGATGTCACCCACATAGCCCGTCTTCACAGCGTCGTAGCCGTACTTGTTCATAAGTTTGAAAGCGTTCTCAAGGTGGCGCTCGTAGTTCTGAGTGCTCGACGATGTCTCGTGGTGCATAAGAATCTTTACGCCCTTGGAGCGAGCGTAGTCGTTAAGCATCTTGATGTCGAAATCGGGATATGGTGTCACGAAGTCGAAGACGTCGCGTTTCCACATATTTGCCCAGTCTTCCCAACCTACGTTCCAACCTTCAACGAGCACCTCGTCGAGACCGTTCTTTGCGGCGAAGTCGATGTAGCGCTTCACCTTCTCGTTGTTAGCAGCATGATAGCCGTTGGGCTTCACACTACGCCAGTCTATCTGGTCGAGTTTTATTGAGGGGAAGTCGTTGGTATAATGCCAAGAGCTCTTTCCTACTATCATCTCCCACCATACTCCGCAGTATTTCGTAGGATGAATCCACGAAGTATCTTCTATCTTACAAGGCTCGTTGAGATTGAGTATAAGATTTGAAGAGAGCATGTCGCGGGCATCGTCGCTAACCATTACCGTACGCCAAGGGGTCTCGCAGGGAGTCTGCATAGCGCCTTTCAGTCCTGTAGCGTCGGGAGTAAGATGACTTACGAAAGTCATTGGTGCGGGAAGCGGATAAGCCGACGGCGCAGGGTTTGGTGTATAGACATTGCTGTTGCCCTGCAGTTTTGTCGTCAGCGCCGTTGTCTTAGCGTCAACAAGTTCAAGGTGCATAGTAGCATAGTCAAGACACGCTGCCTCGTGGATGTTGATGTACAATCCGTCGTCGGTCTTCATCTGTAATGCTGTCTGCACACCGGTGTCCGAGAATACTGCCACAGAGGAGTTGCCCCAGTTGACAGCCTCCTTCATGCGACCGCGTATCTCCGACAGGCGTGTCTGCTGTGTTTCCTGCTCCTGAGTGTCGTAGTCGCCGGGAAGCCACCATGCGGTGTGGTCGCCGGTCATAGCGAACTCCGTCATCTCCTCCTTAATAATAAAGTAGTTGAGGTCCTTCTGCTGCGGGAACTCATAACGGAATCCTATGCCGTCGTCATACACGCGGAAGCGCAGCACTATGGTGCGCTCCTTCTGCTGCAGCGTCACAGCCAACTCGTTATAGTGGTTACGTATTGTTGCCGTCTCGCCCCACACGGGTTTCCACGTCTCGTCGAAGGTAGAGGTCTTTATGTCAACAACAGTAAAGCCATCCATCAAGTCTGTCTCTTTATATTTTCTGCTGGCGTGCTTATCCTTTGCCAACTCCAAACCGAGGTGTGACGGTTTGATGACAGTTTTCCCCTTGTACGACATTTCGTACGTAGGACGGGTGCCGTCTAATGAGAACTTCAGCTCTACATTCCCATTAGGCGACTTAACCTGCTGTGCCAACAAGGAAACAGTGCCCAGCACCAGACATAACGTCAATAATATGTTTCTCTTCATAAATTACAAAATTATGAATTATGAATTATGCATTACTTACGTCCCGACTGCAATACCAACTCTTTGACATTCTCCGTGAAACTTCTGTTAGACATGAGTTCCTCGATGCTTACGTGCATACGGTAACGCCAGTAGTGCTTAGGATTAGCAGGGATATTTATGCGTTCTGCATTAGGATCCTTCAGGCGCAACTGCTCGTCGATGGCCATCCAGTCCTGAATACTCAGTATGCAGAGCATAGAAGGCGACGTGAGCTGTCGGCTTACGATGTCGCGTGCCAACCATCCGGGCAGCGGGTGCGGAGCAGCACCACCACGATGGAGCATACAAGAATAGTACTCCTGGGTGCGCTGTTCGTCCTCGTCCCACCACTGTCGAAGTGTAGGCATATCGTGACTGCTTATGGTGCATACAGAGCGGTACGGATTGTGTTTCAGCTTGCCGAAACGTGTTGTCGGGTCTTTCGGCATAGACTGTATCTCGAGAGAGAGGATGCGGAGCTGGTTCATTACCCATGCAACGCAGTCGGGTACCATACCGAGGTCCTCGGCGCATACAAGCATTCTTGTAGCCTCAACCAGACGTGGGAGTTTCTTCATTGCCTCGGTGTACCAATACTGGTTGTTACGACGATAGAAGTAGTCGTTGTAAAGGTTGTTGAACAAGAACTTATCGCTATCGGTAAGGCTCTCGTAGATGAAGTCGAACTGTACGGAGATACGTGGATGGAACAAATTAGGATTGCGGTGATCGCGAACGAAGAGAACGTCGCTGATAAGTGCATACAAGCCGTCGCGAATCCAGATATCCTTATCTGTCGTCTTACCCTCGAAGGCAGCCTCTACCTTGCGCTGAGTGTCGTACTCAGGTTTCATGGTATAGAAGCCATTCGGTGCAGCGTCAATATACTTCTTCTTCACCTCGGAGGTGTGTTCGCGGAAGATGCGGTCGAGTACCCAGTCGGTAATAAACGGACGGGTGTAGAGCTCCTCCTGGAAATGGAGTCCGTAGCCCTCTATCTCCTCACGCGTCATACCGAGGGCAGGAGCAAACTGTCCTAACAGTCCGTGAACAGCGTCGGCAGGGATTTCCCATATACGGAAGAAGCCCAGCACGTGGTCAATACGATAAGCATCGAAATACTTCGACATGTTCTGGAAGCGACGTATCCACCAGCGACAGCCGTCTTTTATCATCTCGTCCCAGTTGTATGTCGGGAATCCCCAGTTCTGTCCGTTTACGGAGAAGTCGTCTGGCGGTGCTCCTGCCTGTCCGTTGAGGTTGAAGTAACGAGGCTCCTGCATGACGTCGCATCCGTTGCGGTTAACACCAATAGGAATGTCGCCCTTGAGGATAATACCCTTCTGACGTGCATACTCGTGTGCCTCACTCATCTGGCGACTGAGCACATACTGCACGAAGTAGTAGAACGGCACCTCTTCCTCGCTGAGGTTGTCGCGCTTGCAGCAATATTTTGCATACGCCTCGAGCCACTCCTTCGACTCCTCGAAGAAACGCTTATACGAAACCGTCTTCATCATGTGTGCGCCTTCCTGCTTAAACAGTAGGTGCATATATTCGTTCTTCGCATTGTTCACACGCTCATAGTCTATCTGTGGCAGTGCATTCAGCTCCACACGAAGTTTTTCGAACTCCTTACGTTTCTTCTCGTCTTTGAGCTCTGGCAGAGCGTTAAGATTAACATACTGCGGATGGAGAGCAAAGATACTTATACAAGAGTAAGGATAAGAGTCGGTCCAGGTATGTGTGATAGTGGTGTCGTTGATAGGGAGGACCTGGAGCACTCGCTGACGCGTTGCTGCCACCCAGTCAATCATCTTCATCAGGTCACCGAAGTCGCCTACTCCGAAGCTGTTCTTACTACGCAGAGAGAAGACGGGGACGAGGGTTCCTGCGCAACGAGGACGCGGAAATTCGAAGTAAGCTATAGGCTGTTCATAGACCATAACTTCGCCGTCATTGATTGTCTCAAGCTCTATCTCTCTGTTTGCACTTGTCTCCCACTCTACGCCTACGTTTTTGTCTTCGTTGACACATATAAACTTAAACTCCAACTTAGAGTCTTCTATTTGTGATGCATCAAGGTTAATCATCCACTCGTTGTAGTTGTGTTCTGTCATCTTGAGCGACTTACTTACATCCCAGTTGCCGAGCACCTTACCACCTCCGACAATAGCCAGACACTCGTTGCTGCGCAACTGTGGAGCACGCACCTTCAGACGTACCGTCTTTATGTAGGGTTTGAAAGGACTCTTAACGGGAGTGTGACGGGCTATGCACTCCGTGAAGGCACTACTGTAGAGGTAGCTGTCCTCGGGAGTATCTATCCACTGGTCGTAAACCACGTAGCGTGTGCCTTTCTCGCTGACCATTTCAAGACGGTGAGTGGTTACCTGCCACTCTATGCGCTGTGTCGCGCCGTTACTTTCAACACTATAGTAATAGTCAATTTGCGAACCTACTGCGTAACGCCCATTGAGTTCGTATGTCCACTTCTCACCATCAACGGTATTCATGTGGTATGAGGACACCTTACGCTTATTCTCTTTTGTTGCTACAATGTTAAGCACCAACTGTTCCCCGAACATTGTGCGGTAGCCTATATTAAACTTTATCTTCATAGGACAAATTATTTTTTCTTAAAATAGTCATTATAAATTTTTATGCAGAACACTATCATGCTACATGAGGAGGTAACAAGATTCGTCAGGAATAGTGCCCAGAGGATGTCGGGCTTGTGTATGAGGCCCTGTATCATAAAGCAGAAGCCACCCACCGCCATCATCAGGAATGTAGGCAGAGCTATTCCGTCAGTATTACGGGTGCGGATAGTCTCTATGGCTTGAGGCAGATACCCCAAAATCATAGTAATACTGGCTATCGCCCCGAACACTTCAAAAACTGTGCTTTGTTCCATAGTCATAGTATTATAAGGTTATTATTTCGTATCTTTAATGGCGAAGACACATCCTGCACCGATGAGAAGACTCACACCTGCCACCACCATCATGTTATACTGATGACTGCCTACGAGGGTAAGTATCACACCACCAAGAAGTGCCGCAATAATCTGTGGAATGCAGATGGTACAGTTGAAGAGTCCCAGATAGACACCCATGTGACCATAACCCTGAAGGGCGTTGGTTACGAGGGCGAAAGGCATTGCAAGCATTGCAGCCCAAGCACAGCCTATGAGCAGGAAGGGAACGAACAACAAATACTGGTCGTGAACAAACGGAACCATAACGAATCCCACGCATCCCAGTACGAGACTTACGGAGTAAGCCATCTTCATGTTGGGGAACTGAGGGAGTACCATAGCCCACAGCACCGCTCCGAGAGTCTGGACACCAAAGACGATACCCGTCCAAGAGCCTGCATCCTGGTAAGCTGCTGAGGTCACGTCGGTAGTGCCCCATACTGTGTCAGAGATGGCTCCCGTAGTATAGCTCCACATAAAGAGGAATGCTGCCCAACAGAAGAACTGTACAAGACCAACCTGCCAGAAGGCTGCCGGAGCTTTCTTCAGAAGTACAAGCCAGTTAGCGCTGTCGTTGCTCTCCTTTTCACACTCCTCTCTCCTCTCTCCTCTCTCCTCTCTTTTAGCATTATACTTCGCGTACTCCTCGGGTGACCATTCCTTCACCTTCACCGTAGTGTAAATTACACAAAGAATAAGGATAATAGCTCCGATATAGAAGGAATATACCACAGAATCGGGAACTACTCCCGCAGCTGCAGTATTGGCTATACCGAGGGTGGCGAAGAGGAACGGGAAGACGAAGCCTACCAGTCCGCCAGCATTACACAGGAACGACTGTATGGAGTATGCCTTAGCCTTCTGCTTCTCGTTGACCATATCGCCAACAAGCATCTTAAAGGGTTGCATAGCCATATTGATAGAGGTATCGAGGAACATAAGGGCACAAGCTCCGAACCACAGAGCAGCACCAACGGAAAGACCTAACGAACCTGCATTTGGCAATAGGAACATTACGGCAACGGCCACAGCTGCTCCTATAAACAAATAAGGTATTCGACGACCAAAGCGTGTCCAGGTCTTGTCGCTCAGAGTACCCACAATAGGCTGAACGAGCATTCCCATCAACGGTGGGAGTATCCAAAAGAAACTCAACGTGTGCGGATCGGCTCCCAGCGTAGCAAAGATACGTGAGATATTAGCATTCTGCAAAGAATAAGCTATCTGCACACCAAAGAATCCAAAACTCAGATTCCATAAATTCCAAAAACTTAAATTCGGTTTTTCCATATCTTTATTTTAATTCATAATTACCTCGTTGTTCCACGCACGATGAGTCGTGTACGTACTACTTTCTTCTCCACTTTATCTGTCGTGAGACCTCCTTCAACATAATCGAGGAGTATGTTCACAGCCTCCTCACCAACCTTATGCCCTCTCTGCTCCACCGTTGTGAGCATCGGTTCGCAGGCTATTGCACGCTCTCCGTTGGTAAAGCCGCATATTGAGATGTCCTCGGGTACACGGAAACCCATACGTTTTGCTGTATATAATATTCCTATTGCAGTATCATCGTTAACGGCGAAGAAAGCATCGGGACGGTTCGGTCTCCTTAGCATCTCAGGTGTTATTTCCTCTGCCATCTTACGATTGTCACATTCTCGCTGCAGCGACTCATCGGGATGCAGTCCGTGTTTCAACAGCGCATCAACATAACCGTTGTGTCTGTTCTTTGAAATCTCGAGCTGCATAGGAGAGCCGTAGAATGCAATGTTCTTACAGCCCGTCTCGATGAGGTAGCTTACTGCATTATATGCACCCATATAGTCGTCAACAACTACTCTGTTAGTGTTTATACCCGTACATATACGGTCAAAGAACACCAAGGGTACTCCGTTGTCGAGAAGATTCTGGAAGTGTGCATAATTCTTTGTGTCCTTTGCCTGACTAACAATGATGCCACACACCCTGTTGGCGAAGAACGACTTACATATAGCCACCTCTCTGTCGTACTGCTCGTTGCTCTGAGCCACCATGATGTCGTAACCGCGACTGTGAGCCTCCTCTTCTATTCCCGCCAGGATGGTCGAGAAATAATAATGAGCTATCTGTGGCATTATGACACCGATGATTTTCGGTTGCGCCACCTTGCTTCGACGAAGATTTTCGGCTATCGTATTGGGGAGGAAATTATGTTCCTTCGCGTACCTTATTATATTAGCCCTCCGCTCAGCACTTATTCGAGGGCTGTCTTGCAAAGCTCTTGAGACTGTCGCTACGGAGACTCCAAACTCCTTAGCGATATCTTTCATAGTCAATACTTTTTGCTCCTTCATAGGTGGTTAGTATCAGGTTAATAGGTTTTCAGTTGCAAATTTATATAAAACATTTTTACGTTCATACAATATGCAAAAGTAATATTTTATTTTCATAGCGCAAACGTTTGCACAACGAAAACACTTGATTTATGTCATTTTTTTATCTTTATTTAAGTATATAAAACTATATTTGCACTGCAATTCTGTGAAGAATTATTCTTGACAATACTAAAAGAACTAATACTATTTGTGTAAAGTATTCAATATTAACAAAATAATTACTAACTGAATAATTTATTAACTAAAAATGTAGTATGATGAAGCAGGTAAAATTCAGAATGCCTCTGAGGATGCTCGCATTGGTTTGTGGGCTAATCCTTTCTGCAGGAGCCTTTGCACAGCAGATTACTGTCAACGGCCATGTTAAGGATGCTACTGGAGAAGCAGTCATCGGAGCTACTGTCCGTGTTGTAGGACAAGATGGCGGAACGGTTACTGACTTCGATGGTAACTTTATCCTGAAAGCAAAGCAGGGCGCACAGATTATTGTATCCTACGTAGGTTACAAGGAAGCGAAAGTCGCTGCTGCCACAGACTTAAACATCACTCTTGAGGACGACTCACAAATGCTTGAGAACGTCGTTGTCATCGGTTATGGTGTTGCACGTAAGACTGACCTTACTGGTTCTGTTACGGCTCTGAAGCCAGATGAGAAGAATCATGGTATCCAGGTAAGTGCACAGGACATGATCCAGGGTAAGATTGCGGGTGTGAACGTAAACTCCGCTTCTGGTGCTCCTGGTGACGGCGCCCAGATACGTATTCGTGGTGGTGCCTCACTTAACGCATCTAACGACCCACTTATCGTGATTGACGGTATGCCAATGGACAACAATGCCACAAAGGGTACCAACAACCCTCTGTCACTTGTTAACCCTAACGATATCGAATCGTTCACCGTGCTGAAGGATGCTTCAGCTACTGCTATTTATGGTAGCCGCGGTTCTAACGGTGTCATCATCATCACAACAAAGAAGGGACAGAAGAACCAAGCTCCGAAGGTTTCATACAACGGTACATTCTCTGTAAGTAGCGTTGCTAAGAAACTCGACGTACTGAACGCTGGCGAATATGTGGCTCACATGAAGAACACATACGGCGAGGGTTCTTCACAGTACGACGGACTGGGATGGAGAGAGTTCAACGCTGACGGCACTCCTAACTATGCAGCAGGAACATACGACACTGACTGGCAGAAGGAGATCTACCGCAACTCATTCAGCCACGACCAGAACGTTACTGTAACTGGTGGCTTTGGTAACAAAGCTTGGTCAATGCCTTATCGTGCAAGTGTAGGCTACACAAACCAGCAGGGTGTATTGAAGGGCTCTTCTTACAGCCGTTTCACAGCTGGCATCAGCCTTAGTCCATCACTGCTCGAGGATCACCTGACCATTAACTTCAATGGTAAGTATGCTTATTCTAAGACAAAACCTGGTGGTACAGACGCTATCGGTCTTGCAACACGTATGGACCCAACACGTCCTGTTCGCAGCAACGACCCGAAGTTTGAGAACTTCGGCGGTTACTGGCAGTGGGTAAAAGAGGGCGACTTCTATAACGACCCGACTTATCCATACACCTTCCTCGACAACTCTCCTAACAACCCTGTTGAGAAGATTGACAACTACACTTTCTATAAGAAAGCTAACGTCCTGTTAGGTAACATTGAATTTGACTATAAGATTCACGGATTCGAGAGCCTCCGCCTCCACATGAACATCGCTGGTGATTATTCTGATGGTGGTGAATATACATCAAACAATCCTAAGAGCACTTATGGTTATTACTATGGTGGTTCTGGCGAGAACAAGGAGAAGAAGTACAACCTTATCTACACAGCTTACGCACAGTACATGAAGGACTTCACAGAGAACCATCACTTTGACATCATGGCAGGTTACGAGTACAGCCGCATGAAGTATTGGGGAGGTTCTTGGTACAGAGACTACTACCCAATGACAAACACTGGTGAAGACGAAATTGACGGAGAGAAAGTGCCAAGAGCAGGCAAGATTCACTCTCAGAGCACTCCAGAGTGGAAGGGACAGACAGTCCTCGTCAGCTGGTACGGACGTGCTAACTACACTCTTATGGATCGCTACCTCTTCACATTCACAGCTCGTTATGACGGTTCAAGCCGTTTCGCTGACGGACACCGCTGGGGTTTCTTCCCATCAGCAGCATTCGCTTGGCGTCTTAAGGACGAGAGCTTCCTGAAGGACGTTGATATCATCAGCGATGCAAAGATCCGTTTGGGTTGGGGTAAGACAGGTCAGCAGAATACCGGTAGAGAGTACTACACTCCTGTTTACAAGGTAACTACCGATATCGCTAACAGCCACTACCTCTATCCTATTGGTCCTAACACTACAGGTGTCCTCTATCAGCCATTGGTTTATAACAATGACCTGACTTGGGAAACAACAACTACATGGAACGTCGGTGTTGACTTCGGTATGTGGAACCAGCGACTCACTCTCGCATTCGATGCTTACCATCGTAAGACTACCGACCTGCTTTGTACTCCTACAATTCCTGGCGGTATGAACTTCGATAACGCTATGATGCTTAACGCAGGATCTCTGAAAAATACCGGTATTGAAATTGCAGTTACTGGCAGACCTCTTCAAACAAAGGACTGGTTCATTGAAGTAGGTGCAAACGTTGCTTACAACAAGAACAAGATTACCGAACTATACGGAGGTCGCGATATGATTGAAGCAGGAATGACAGTAGGTACCGACTCAAAGGTTACATACCACAAGGTTGGTGAGCCAGCTAACTCATTCTGGGTATATCAGCAGGTTTACGACCAGAGCGGTCGTCCTATTCAGGGCGTTTACGTAGATCGCAATGCTGACGGTACTATCGACGATAATGACCGTTACTTCTATAAGAACATCGCAGCTCCTTGGACTGGTGGTTTCAACTTCAAGGTTTCTTATAAGGACTGGGACCTCGGAACAAACTTCCGCTTCAGCCTTGGAAACTATGTTTACAACGACCTCATCCAGGGTAAGATGAACTCTACAGTAATGGCAAATCCTGGTGGATTCTATGAGAACAGCACAGCAGACATCATCAATCTGAAGTGGTCTTCTTACAACTATCCACTTTCTGACTACTTCGTACAGAACGCTTCGTTCCTGAAGTGCGATAACATCACTCTCGGTTACAACTTTGATAAGCTGTTCAAGACAAATGCATATCACGGTCTTTCAGGACGTATTTATGCTTCTTGCTCTAACGTATTCACAGTTACTAAGTACAAAGGTCTTGATCCTGAACAGACATCTGGTAAGGAAGGAAGCGTTTATCCACGCTGCCGCACATTCCTGTTGGGTCTTAACCTGAACTTCTAAATCACTAAAAAGTACTGAAATATGAAATTCAATATATTAAAGACAATGGTTCCTGTAGCAGCAATTATGCTGACTACTACATCCTGCATGAAGGACCTGAATGATGGCAACCTTGACCCGACAGTGACTGCTACCGTAGATATCAACGGTCTGTATGCCAAGTGCTATGCGGGTCTGATTATGGAAGGTAACGACGGTAACGCCGACTTCACCATCCAGGATGCGGGTCGTTCTACCCTACTGCGTAACATATTCAACTTCAACGTACTTCCTACCGACGAGTCTATCTGCTGGTGGTCTGACGGTGGTATCGTGGACATCTGCTATAACCAGTGTGTTCCAAGTACTCCTACGCTGAAGTTCCTCTATTATCGTCTGGTGTCTAACATTGGTTTCTGCAACCATTACATTGAGAAGTTCTCTGATCAGGATGCAACAATGTTGGCAGAGGTTCGTATGCTTCGCGCGTACAATTATTATTTAATGCTTGACTTCTTTGGTGACCCATCGTTCACAACAACTATCTCGCCAGATGTGCCTAAGCAGGCTCACGCTTACAACGAGAAGTTCGTTGACGAGAAGAGTCACACCCGTGCAGAGAAACTGGCTCTCGGACGTGAGTTCCTTTTCAACTGGGTAAAGAACGAGATTGAGACAGCAGAACCTAATCTGCTTGCTCCAAAACCTAAGGCTGAAACAGATCCCGACTACGGACGTATTGACAAGGCTACAGCTTGGTTGCTCCTGAGCCGTCTGTACCTCAACGCAGGTACATACCTCAACAACGACGGTCAGAACAATCCTCACTGGGACAAGGCTCTGCAGTATGCCGAGAAGGTTATTAACGAGTCTGGCTACAAGCTCTTCACTGATGATGAGATGTCACAAGTAGCTAAGGACAACGGTTACAAGCCCTACGACCTCCTCTTCATGGGTGACAACGGTTCTAACGGTGCTACCTGCGAGGCTATCCTTCCTCTTAAGCAGGACGGTAACACCACTCGCGGATGGGGTGGCTCACGCTTCTTCATCGCAGCTATGTGGGGTAGCTCAGATAAATACACTACCGCTACCGTTACTAACCTCGGTCCTGGTACTAAAGACGGTTCTTGGGCAGGTATGCGTTGCCGTCCTCAGTTCCTCGAGAAGTTCACCTCTTCACCTTCTATCTACGTTGGAAAGACAGCTAAGGAGATTCGTGACGCAAGTAGTGACGACCGCGCCATCTTCTACGGCAAGAACCGTACTCTTGAGTTAGCAGCAAACTCTGCTTACACAGAAGGTATTGCAACTCCTAAGTGGAACAACAACTACTCTACAGGTGCAACTCCTCACAATGAAACTGACGTTGATATAGACTTCTTCCTCTTCCGCGTTGCTGAGGCTTACCTCAATGCTGCTGAGGCAGAACTGCATATCGCAGGTTCTTCAACACCAAAGGTTAAGCAGTATATGGATGCTATCCGTAATCGTGCTCATGCTGGCGTTAGAAGTATTTACTCTCTCAACGACGTTCTCGACGAACGCGCTCGTGAGTTCTACTATGAGGGTTATCGTCGCGTTGACCTCATCCGTAATAACAAGTACGGTGGTCAGGACGCATACAACTGGGACTACAAGAACGGTGTTGCTAATGGCGCCAACAAGATTAAGTTCCCAAAGACACGCAACGTATTCCCTATACCATCTTCAGAGATTATGGCTAACAAGAATCTGACACAGATTGACGGCTACTCGGAGACTGAATAAATAGAGATAATAACAGAATATAATAAGAAACGCAATATGAAGAACAAATTATTGCTTGGCACCCTGCTCATCTTTGGCATTGCCAGCTTATTCACATCATGCAAGGATGATCGCGACGACAATCCTACATTCCGTACTCCGACAGAGTTCAAGGTTAATACTCCTGCTATGACAGACCAGTATATCCAACTTTCGGAGGATAACACGGTCCATCTTACTTGGTCACAACCCAACTACGGCTATAACGCTCAGGCTACTTATAGCATTCAGGTCGGTGTTGTTCAGGACGACGGATCTATTAAGTGGAGCCAGAAGACTATCAAAGACGATGACGGCAACGTTATCGGTTATGAGGATGACTTCATGATTAGTACTTACACAACATGTTCTGCCAACATCAGCGCCGAAGGTATGGCAATGGAAATCAACCAGGCTGACGGTGTTAAGGAAATTGAGCAGTACGTTGACAAAGGCTTCCGCAAGATTGCCGTACGTGTAAAGGCTGCTTTGATAGAGTCTAATACTACAGAAGTTCCTGGTTCTACAATTATTTCAGAACCTGTATTCTTCAATCACATGAGATCATTCCGTGTAATTAAGAAGCCGGCATTCATCTACCTCATTGGTACTCCTGGCGAATGGCTCGCTCCAATACCTGCTAACGCAGCAGCTCTTGAAGAATGGAAACTTGAAGAAACTGAAATTGGCAATAAGAACTTCGAAGGAACGTTCGAACTAGAAGCAGGAGAATTAACTTTCCGCTTCTATGAAAAGTTGACTGACTGGGGAGGCGGCGACTCATGGGGAGCAGATGTTCCTGACTTAAATAATGTGGCATGCGAACTTAAGGATGGAGCTTTTGACTTCAAACCTGTTGTAAAGGGACAAAGTAACTGGAAGTTCGAGAGTATCCCAGCTGGTTCATACACAATCACATTCAACATGAAAGATCTCTCATTAAGAATTGTTGCGAACTAAAAAATAAGGAATTATGAAAAAATTAAGTTTTTATATAATGGCTCTCGTGGCAGTAGTCTTCACCTCTTGCGGTGACGACTACTCCACCTCGACTCCTCCACAGTCAAACCTGCCAGAGAGCGCACTGAAGTCTGACGCAATACAATTTGCTCCCGTTAATATTGGCGGAATCAATCTGCAGCAGCTTATTGCAGAAGACAAGCCTGTAGAGTTGGGAACTGTTACTGTTGCAGAAGGACAGATGCCAAAGAACACTATTGTTAAGGCACGCATAGACATCTCACGTGATGCAGACTACAGCAAGTATGCTACTGTTGACTGCGAGAGTATGGCTGAGACCGATAAAGTTACCGTTTTGCCAAGTGAGCTGCAGGCAGCCTACTACAACGAATTTACTCACAATCCTAACCTGACAGACCTTTACATTCGCATTCACCTCTACACCGTTACTGACGGAACAAGTGAAGCTATTGTAGGAACCCCAGGTAGCAACTACTACGGCAACTACAAGGTGCTATTTACTCCTGTCAACGAGGGTGACCGCCACATAGCTAATGCTTACTATGCTATGGTTCTTGGTCTGGACGGCAAATGGATTGAGACTAAGTTCGACCATGAGGCTACTGACGTATATGACGATCCTGTATTCACACTCTCTATTGACGCTCTCAAAGACGCAGCTAATGTACGTCACGATACTAAGTTCTACGTTGTTGCTGACGAAGACCTCGAAAAGTTCAAGGCTGGCGACGTGAAACTCGGATTCGGCAAGGGTGAGGGAGAATCATTGCTACGTGGTGGTGCTCCTATAGTAGGTCCTGCTACTGACGGTGCATCCAGATATGAACTCACCATTAACATGGAAAAGCAGACAATAGTTATTGAGCCAATAGTCATATTCCACTGCTACTACGTGCTCACAAATGGCGCTGCAATGTCTAATATGAAGATTGAGGCTCCTGAGGAGTACCGTTGCTACATGTTCTACAAGACCAGTGAGACAACATTCACCTACACTACATTCTGGGCAAACAACACTAACGGTTCTAGCCAGTTCAACGTTAAGGTTTGGGAGCGCGAGGCTATGCTGGCTAACGCAACCTCAAATTCATGGGGCTTCAATGGAGGTAGCAAGGATGAGCGCCTCGTAAGCGGCGACTTCAAGAAGGCGGGCGGCTGGTTAGGTCCTGTTACCGAGGGCTGGTACACCTTCACCATCACCATGGACGAGGAGAACAAAATCCATAAGTACACATGGACGGCTGTTCAGGAGACTGAGAAGTACAATCAGATCAGCATCGTTGGTGCTAATGGTGAGAAAGACCTCACCCAGTGTAAGGTTGCTCCACACAACTGGTATCTGTTAGACTATGAGGTAACAGCCGAGACTAAGGTTAAGTTCCGTGCTAACCACGCTGACACTAAGGTTTGGGGTGGTGACGGTTCACAGCCTATCAACCCGACTGTTTACACACTGCCTGCAGGTAGCCAGGAGATTACAGTTCCTGCCGGAACATACGACATCTTCCTTAATGATATCACCGGCAACTGGACAATCCTGAAGACAAATAAGTAATATACCATATATTACATCTAACATTTCAACAAGCAGGCAGCTCCATGTGGGTTGCCTGCTTGTTTTTAAGGTTGCGCAAACGTTTGCGCTACAAATTGCGCGTTTTTTTTGAAAAAAACATATCATGCAATATTAAAATTTACTACATTTGCTGACGTAAAGCGATAAAACCATTTAAGAAAAACATTTATAAACTTAAACATTTACTATTATGAAGAAAATTTTTACCTTACTTTTAATGAGTGTATTTGCATTGACAGCTAGTGCAGATATCAATGTTTACGTTCAGTGCGAAACAGCTCCTTTCATCTGGTGGTGGGAAGGTGACAACGGCTATCCTGGACCCGAAGGCGCTTGGCCTGGAACATACCAGTTGACAGAGACTTGGGAGGATCCTCAATCAGGTGATACTTTCTGGAAGTACACATTCGCTGGCGTAACAAAGATTTCTTTCCTCTTCAACGACGGTGAAGCAGAAGGTACAAAGCAGACTGGTAATGTAGAAGCAGCTACAACCGACCGTTACTTCAGACTTTCTTGGGACGATGGCGAAGGCAATGTTGTTTTCGAGGACATCACCGAGGAGTATGTCGATCTTCCTGATGTTGTGATTAATGAGATTGGAATTTCTGGTAACCACAACGAGTGGGCTGCTAGCGAGAATCTGTTCAAGCAAATCGGTGAGAACCAGTTCCAGACTTCAGTTGACGTAGCTGCTCTGAAGGCTATTATTCCTGCTTCTGCAGAAGTAGAAGGTGGCGCAGAGACACAGATATGGAAGTTCAAGTTCCGTCCTAACGGCGTTTGGGTAGGCTTCTGGGAGTTCTACTATGGAGAAGATACAGATCCGGGTGATGGAAGAAAGCCTGCTACAGAGGCTCCTGAGTGGCTTGGTTACGACGAAACTAACTTTGCTATCGACCTTATCGACATCACAGAGCCTTACTTTACCTTCACTGTGACATTCGCAGGTGGCAAGGACATCATGAAGGGCTGGTCTCTCGAGGCTGAGAAGGGTGAAACAGACGGTATCAGCAACGTTAAGAACGAGGCTAAGGCTGGTGTTAAGTACAACCTCGCTGGTCAGCGCGTAAACAATGACTACCGCGGTATCGTTATCCAGAACGGTCGCAAATATATGGTTAAGTAATTAAGTCATATAAAGCCAAAATAAAAGCTCGGGAATTTCCCGAGCTTTTTTATTATTGACTTTCTCTGTATTTTCCTCCATCCTTATCCTCAAGCATCGAGAGGTAACTCTGATAACGGCTCTGCGCTATATAGTGGTCCTCTAATGCTTTCAGTACAGCACATCCTGGTTCGTGGGTATGTGTGCAGTTCGAGAAGCGACAGTTTTTCGAGAAATGAAATATCTCCTTGAAATAGCTTGTCAACTCCTCAGGCTCCATATCGAAGGAACCGAAACCCTTTACTCCCGGGGTATCTATAGCCCACCCTCCGAAAGGCAGTCGTAACATCTCGGAGAATGTCGTTGTGTGCATTCCTGTATTATGTGCATCCGATATTGCTGCAGTCTTAAGGTTCACCCCAGGGATGAGCTGATTTAGAAGTGTTGATTTCCCTACTCCACTGTTTCCGCTGAATACGGTTACTTTGTCCTTCAACAGTTCGCGCAGAGCATCAATACCCAAGCCCTGTTCTGCCGACAGCGCCACACAGGTGTAGCCCACTGTGTCGTACAGTTCCATCATCATCTGTTGGTAGTGCAGTTCCTCCTCGTTGAGCAAATCCATCTTGTTAAACACAAGTATAACGGGGATGTCGTATGCCTCCGCTGACGCCAGAAAGCGGTCTATGAACGTCGTTGACGTCTCTGGATAGTTCACTGTCACCATCAGCACCGCCTGGTCCACATTAGCCGCAATGATATGACTCTGTTTCGACAGGTTCTGTGAGCGTCTGACGATGTAGTTTTTTCTATCCTCTATAGCAGTAATAAAAGTAACCTCACTACCTACAGCCTCCCCCTGCCCCCTCCAAGTAGAGGGGGTACCTACGGACTGGCGACTCCCCTCCCTACTTGGGGAGGGGTTGGGAGAGAGGCTAACCCTATCCCCAACAGCAACGGGATTAGTGCTACGGATGTCCTTCAGTCTGAAGTTTCCTTTTATCTTACAAAGAACAGTGGTACCCTCGTCCGTGAGGACGGAGTACCAACTGCCTGTATTCTTTATGACGATTCCTTTCATTCTTTATTTTTAATCGGCACAGCCGATTAACACATAACGCTATTCTTGCTCTTAAACCGTCATTATCTCCTTGTTCTTTGCAGCGAGGAGGTCGTCTATTTTCTTTATGAACTTATCGTGAATTTTCTGCAATTCGAGTTCTGCGTCCTTCTCGTTGTCTTCAGAGAGTCCGTCCTTTATGGCTTTCTTCAGTTTTTCCTTTATCTCGCCACGCACGTTACGCACTTCTACCTTTGCCTTTTCACCAATCTTGTTACACTGCTTAGCGAGTTCACGACGTCGTTCCTCTGTAGGCTGTGGAATTCCAAGACGTATTATCTCACCATTGTTTTCAGGTGTTATACCTACGTCGCTGTCCATGATAGCCTTTTCGATGTCTCGTATAGCCTTCTTGTCCCAAGGACGAATAGCTATTGTTCTTGCATCGGGACAAGTAACGTTAGCTACCTGGTTCAGCGGTACCATCTGTCCGTATGATTCCACTCTTACGCCGTCAAGAATTGCTGCGTTGGCGCGTCCTGCACGAATACGGTTAAGGCTCTCTTCCAAGTACATAGCAGCCATTTCCATTCTTTCTTCGCTTTTCTTTAGTGTTTCTTTTACATCTATCATAGCTGTATAAGGTTTTGTTATTAATTCTTTGTCTTTGCAAAGATAGCTATAAAACTTTCATTTACCAAAATTTTTCCATATAAAACTTGATTGACATCAAAAAATATCTTATAAAAACCGCACCGAACCCCTTATTGTTTGCGTACACAGTGAAAACACCATACCTTTGCAGTGCAATTAGGGAGCAATCCCATTCAGGATAACATAGAAAATAGGTATTAATTAAAAGAAAGGTAAAAAGATGATGACGATTGCATTAGGAACTATGGCAATTATAGCTATAGAGATTGCAGAAGCAATCAACGTCAGCAAGAAGCTCTAAAGAGTGCTGACTTTTTTCGAAATTTTGTTTTGGTTATTAGTTAATAATGAGAAGGGACTTCTACTGAAGTCCTTTTTTTTGTATTTTCTTTGGTTTTGTCCTTGCTTATTCGTACTTTTGCAGCAACGTTAACGTAAAACAATGGTATATAAATACGACTTTCTTATTGTCGGTGCGGGTGTTGCCGGCATGAGCTATGCCCTGAAAGTGGCAAGAGAGAAGAAGGGAAAGGTATGTCTAATCTGCAAGACCTCACTGGACGAGGCTAATACTTCGTTTGCGCAAGGTGGTGTTGCATCGGTGACAAACCTCCTTGTTGATAACTTTGAGAAGCACATTGAGGACACTATGATTGCTGGCGATTACATCAGCGACCCGGAGGCAGTACGTCAGGTGGTCACTATGGCGCCGGAACAAATCAAAGAACTCGTAAAATGGGGTGTTAACTTCGACCGCAAGGATAACGGCGACTTCGACCTCCATCGTGAGGGCGGTCACTCCGAATTCCGTATCCTTCATCATGCTGACGATACTGGAGCCGAGATACAGCGAGGACTTATGGAAGCCATAAGGAACAATCCCGACATAGAAATCAAGGAGAATCACTTTGCTGTAGAAATTATCACCCAGCACCATTTGGGTGTGGAGGTGAACCGTCACATGGACAACATAGAATGCTACGGAGCATATATCCTTAATCCTACTACGCAGAAGGTAGATACCTACCTCGCTAAGTGCACAGTAATATGTACTGGTGGTGTGGGTGCTGTCTATATGACTACGTCTAACCCCGTTATAGCTACCGGTGATGGTATTGCGATGGTATATCGTGCTAAGGGTACTGTTGCCGATATGGAGTTTGTGCAGTTCCACCCTACCGTTCTCCATCATGTTGGCGAAACACATCCAGCTTTCCTTATCACCGAGGCTATGCGCGGATATGGCGGCATACTGCGACTCCCAAATGGCGAGTCGTTTATGGAGAAGTACGACGAACGACTGTCATTAGCTCCTCGCGACATTGTGGCACGAGCTATTGACAAAGAGATGAAGATTCACGGTCTTGACCACGTATGTCTTGACGTCACCCATAAGAATGCCGAGGAGACACGTCATCACTTCCCAAACATCTACCAGAAGTGTCTGCAGATAGGTATTGACATCACCACCGACTACATCCCTGTGCGTCCTGCCGCCCACTATATGTGCGGAGGTATAAAGGTTGACCTCAACGGCTGCTCCAGCATAAAGCGTCTTTACGCTCTCGGCGAGTGCTCTTGTACAGGACTTCACGGTGGTAACCGTCTGGCGTCGAACTCACTCATCGAAGCTGTCGTATATGCCGAGACAGCAGCGCGTCACTCGCTGGCACACGTTGCGGAATACGACTTCAACACACAGGTTCCAGAGTGGAACGATGAAGGTACGCTGACTAACGAAGAGCGTGTCCTCATTACCCAAAGCGTCAAGGAAGTAGGCGAAATAATGTCGAACTATGTAGGCATTGTACGTTCCGACCTCCGTCTTAAGCGCGCATGGACACGTCTTGATATGCTTTACAGCGAGACCGAAGAGCTCTTCAAACGTGTAAAGGCAACCAAAGACATCTGCGAGTTACGTAATATGATTAATGTGGGATACCTCATCACCCGCTGGGCTATTGAGCGCAAGGAATGCAGAGGTCTTCACTTCACCACCGACTACCCAGTACATGCGTATGATAACTGAGAATTGAGAATTTAGAATTGATAATTATGATTTGTACTAAACTTACGACATCCATAGTAATCGGTTTGTTACTGAGTATTAACGCTGCAGCACAAAAAACTACTGGAGGTATCACAGAGAAGATGCTCCGCGACATTGAAAGTAAGCAGACACCCGCCGACAGAGCATTGTCTAACGCAATAGCGTCAAACAATATTGACAACCTGGCTAAGAACCGTCGTCAGGCACCAATGAGCACTTACTTCAGTATTGAAACTCCCAAGCAGAGCATCACCGACCAGAAACAGTCGGGACGCTGTTGGATGTTCAGCGGCTTCAACGTGCTGCGCTCCGACTATGCTCGCACCTGTAAGAACGACTCGCTGCGCAAGGACTATGCTGGTATAGAACTATCACAGGACTTTCTGTTTTTCTATGACCAGTTAGAGAAAAGCAACCTCTTCCTGCAAGGTGTCATCGACACCTCCGACAAACCTATGGAGAACGAACGCGTACGCTTCTTCTTCCAAAGTCCTATAGGCGACGGAGGAACATTCTGTGGTGTTGCCGACCTCGCAGAGAAGTACGGACTGGTACCCGCAGAGGTGTGTACAGAGACATACTCTGCCGAGAATACCTCAAAGATGCGCACTCTGCTGAAGTCTAAACTCCGTCAGATGGGCTTACAACTGCGTAACGCTGGCAGCAAGGCAAAGGCCGAGAAACTTAAACCATCAATGCTTGCCGAAGTGTACCACATGCTCGTAATGACACTCGGAGAACCCATCAAGACATTCTCCTACACCTTCCGCAACAAGGATGGCAAAGCTTTAAATACGAAGCAGTTCACCCCGAAGACATTCTACGACGAGGTTGTGGGACGTCCTCTCAACGGCTCTTTCATTATGGTGATGAACGACCCCCGTCGTCCTTATCATAAGACATACGAGGTAGAGTACGACCGCCACACTTACGACGGACATAACTGGAAGTACCTCAATCTCCCTATGGAGGACATCGAACAACTCGCAATAGCACAGCTCCGCGATGGACGTAAGCTCTACAGCAGTTACGACGTTGGCAAGCAGTTTGATCGCAAACGTGGTTACCTTGCCCTCGACAACTACGACTACACCTCGCTCTTCGGTGACTTCACTATGAACAAGGCAGAGCGCATAGCCACCTTCGACAGCGGTTCCACACATGCTATGACCCTCACCGCCGTAGATCTTGACGCTGATGGCAAGCCACTACAGTGGAAAGTGGAGAACTCATGGGGCAGCGATCACGGACAGAAGGGCTGTCTCATCATGACTGCCGAATGGTTCCGCGAATATATGTTCCGCCTTGTCGTTGACAAGCAATACGTTCCAGAGAATATCCTCCGCGAGGCTGAGCAGAAACCAATAATGGTAATGCCCGAAGATCCTCTGTTTATGGAAGATGAATAAAAACAAGAAGGAGTTTAACGAACAAGAACCTTCTTTCCATCCTTTATGAGCACTCCACTGTGTGGGGTGCTCATTCTTATACCTTGTAGGGAATACCAAACATCGTCGTGCCGAAGTTGATGTCCGTAGGACTCTCCTGCCCTAACTTCCGAAATACTGCTAACAACTTCCGTTTCACCCATCACGGTACCCTCTTCGTTTTGTGATTGGGTAATCTCATCTACCAAAGCATTGAGGTAATTCTCCAACTGCGTGTATCCCGCTTCGGTAATTAAATTACCATCATCTGGATTATTCTTGTCCAGTCCGTTAGCATCCTCCCACGTATCAGGCATACCATCACCATCCGTATCTGTCTGTACTTCGGTATTTGTTAGCGTAGGCCAAGGACTGTCCGCACCGGTTATAAAATTCAACAAATCATCCTGAGAGTTAATATATCCGGAAGCATTGTTACTTCCTGTGACAGAGGCAACCCCCGAACGAGTATCGCTGACGATAAGTTCATCGAGCGCATCACGATGCAGGCTGGCACCAGCGTAAAGCAATACCTTTTCGTACGCTTTCTCTGCCGTATGGGTAGTTGTTATAACGAAAGGTATCGGAGAGTCGAGATGCATTTCCTGCTTTACCTGGTCGTTATAGGTACCATCCACCTTATTATTATCAATCTGGTTGTATATACCGTATGTCCAGTTGTCGTTAGTTACCTCGTCGAACTTAGTATTTACATTACCGTCAACGAAGAATTTTCCCCATACATGCCACATCTTATCCCACTGATTTGGCGAGGATGTATCGTGGTGCGTATATGATGTTGTGCGTATGCCTATAGATGCTATGCGCTGCTGTATTTTTGTAGAGCGAGTATCAGTTCCTGGTCCTGGTTGGTAATAGTTATTAACTATGTTGACATTCATTCCTTCGCCACCATAACAACCTTCACCAGCCCAGTTATAGATAACGTTATTACGCATATCCATTCGTTCGTCAGTCTGTGTACCAGGTCTCGGTCCCAGACGTGGGGTGCGACTCACGTGGTGAGCCAAAAGGTTATGATGATAGGAAGCACCGCTACCGCCCCAGTTTCCGCCATATCCGTGAGCACCTTTTGAATGACCTGAATTAACCAGGCTCTGCGACACGAGACACCATTGGACGGTGATATTCTTTGACCCATACACTGACAGGCACTCGTCAACAGACCAGCTGACAGAGCAGTGATCCACTATAATGTTTTGTTTGTCCATACCCCCAAGTCCGTCACCTTCGTGATAAGCAACATTTCTGTTGCCAAGTCGGAAGCGCAGGTAACGAATTATAACATTGTTGGCACTAATTACAAAGGGATAATCAGCTATACATACTCCATCACCAGGAGCCGTCTGCCCAGCGATTGTCACATCACCCCTGTTCAGTTTCAGTTCCGATTTAAGGTATATAGTACCCGAAACATCAAACACAATGGTACGTGCACCACTTTTCCCGCAGGCATCTCGGAAAGAGCCTTCTCCTGAATCGTTAAGGTTCGTAACGTGATACACTGCGCCACCGCGTCCTCCTGTGGTATAACGACCGTAACCCTCTGCTCCCGGGAATGCAGGCAGTGGGTTTTGTCCACACACTGTTAGCGTTGCAGTTATAAGTGCAACAATCATCATTAGTTTTTTCATAGTTTGTATTGTCTTCTATTTATTTCTTTGCGCTACTTTCGCGTATCTGCAGTAGCATAGGTATTTGTTCGTGTACTATTTCTGTGTCGCCGTTAATTTGTCTTAGTAGTAGGTCACAGGCACGTTCTCCCTGAAGGTGTGCCTGGTCTTGTATGACGGAAAGTTTTGGTGTTACAAGACGTGAAGTTTCTGAATCCGAGAATCCTATGATGGCGACATCTTCGGGGATTCGCAATCCCAGTTCCTTTACTGTCTCGAAGACAGCATACATAATAATGTCGTTGAAGGCAAGTATGGCATCAGGACGATTATCGCTACGTAGCAATGCTACGACGGTCTGTCGTACTCGTTCTTTGTCGATGAGGTCGCAGCAGATGATGTCGCGGTCTATTGGCAAGCGATTTTCACGTAGCGCCTCTAGATAGCCGTGTTTGCGTCGCTGCACCATATCAAGGTGGTTAGGACCTCCTATGAAAGCTATTCTGCGACTGCCCGTATCTATGAGATGTTCTGTGGCGCGCTGGGCTGCAACGTCACCATCACCAGTTACCGACGAGAAGCGGTCCTGCATACATGTACGTGCGAAGAACACAAGAGGTATGCCAAGTTTATTTGCCTCGAGGAAATGATTATACTGACTCGTCTGTTGTGAGAGACACGCTATGATACCGCCGACATGTAGATTTATAAAATTGTCTATGGCTGCCGCCTCACGCTGCTGGTCCTCGTGAGAGTTGGCGCTGATAACGGTATAGCCGTTTCTTATGGCGAAGTCCTCGATACCGTCGAGCACAGCAGCGTAATAGTGAGTGACAAGGTTTGGTAGCACCACACCGATAGCCTTAGGTCCTTCGGTACGTAATCCTTGTGCAAATGGGTTCGGTCGATAGTTTAGTTGTTCTGCCAGTAGTTTTACCTTTTCACGCATAGCAGGACTCACTTCGTGAGAGTCGCGGAGGGCTCTTGAAATGGTTGCTATACTTACTCCAAGCCTTTCTGCAAGGTCTTTCAGCGATGTTCTACGTTTTCTTTCCATTACGATTTTCAATGTTAAGGCAATGCAAAGATACACTTTTTTTCTTACAACGCAAACGTTTGCGAAACTTTTTTACTTATATATAGTACTCTGCAGAATCTATGAGACCAGCTCGTAGGGCATAGCGAGTCGCTTCGTGAACGTTATTTACATTAATTTTTCGGAAGATATTTTTGCGGTGAGTATTTACTGTATGAAAGCTGGAGTAGCGTTTCTCAGCTATCTCGCGCGTTGTCATTCCCAGAGCTATGTCGTGAAGTATCTCGCGCTCCGTGGGTGTAAGGTCGGCGGTTCCCGGCGACTGCTCGGCAGTGCGTGGTGCGAGCAGCAGTTCCATGACGCGCTGGCACACGTAGCGGTTGCCGGAGAGTATGGTGGTGAGGCACTGACGTATCTCGCTCATGGGTGAGTCCTTGAAGAGAATGCTTATGCGGTGGGATATTGCGGCAGCCTGCTTTATGAAGTCTATGCTGAGGTCGTCGCTGAAGATAAGCCACTGGGACTCAGGGTAGCACTGACAGATGATAGAAAGTTCATCAACGTCATTGATGTCGAAGAGAGTATAGTCGAGCACCACGAGGGACTCCGGGTTCTGTTTCAGGTTCTGCACAAGCGAGGGTTTGTCAGTAACAGTTATGCACTCACCCTCGATGGTGTCTCCCATCTGTGCGCAGAGCCATAGGAGTCCTGCTCGGGTGATGTCCTGTGGGTCGGCAAGTAGTATATTCATGATTCTGGTTTAGAACGTGATGTTGAACATAAATCGGATGCCGTTCTTACGTGCTGTAGGCAGGTCGTTGTAGTTGATACGACGAACATACTGTATTTGCAGGATTCGGAAGATGTTATGAACACCTATGGCGAATTCGGCGTACGGACGACGTGGGTTCATAGCGTAGGAGCCTTCAGGCAGGTATGCCGCATTACGGTCAGTTATTCCTCCCCACAGAGTCTTGAATCCGATGAACTCACGCAGTTTCAGTTTTCTAAGCAGCGGTACGCGGTTGAATAGTTTTCCTTTGAGGTCCCACGCCATATGTAGCGACATATAGCGGTCGTTGAGGAACTCCATATTGTTTATCATTGAGAAGGTATTCTCCTGTGAGAAGTACGAGAGGTTTGCTGCAGGGAATATGAGGAGCATGTAAGGCACGTGGTTCCACTGTACTCCACCCTTCAGCGTGATATCTAACTTTCCCCATGAGTTGAGCCATATACGATGATAAATTGATGCCTCAGTAAAGTTATAGCGGTGTTGTCCTCCGAGGAAGCCATTGAAACCGATAGTGTGCGAGATAGTATATACCGGATTATCGCTATTGACAGCTATTCGTCGCTGTTTGGTATTCATATATTTCTCGCCTGGTGCGTATCGCAGCTGTCCTGTGAGTTCGGTAGTACGGAACGGTGTGAAGTGCATATTTCCTGCGGGGTCGTCCTTCTCGAATTTCATTCCGAGAGTATATAGCAAGTTAAAGTCAGTCTCATACTGGAACTCTATCTTCTGTCGGTTGTAGAACATCATGCGGTCCACCTTAGTCCACTTAAATGCGGTAAACACATTATCCTTATCAGTAGTGAGGAAGCGGTCCGAGGGGCTCATAACGTCGTAGGTACTCTCGAGCACTACAGAGCGTCTGGGGAACTCCTCCGGTGTATATATCTTTTTATTAAAGGTATATGTCAGTTTGGCATTATAATAATGTTTATGACTCTTAGTTCCATAGGCATAGTAGCCCTTGAGGAACCAGTGTGGGTTGAGATTAGCCGTCGTCAGCGCGCTTGCACGGAAGCGCCATCCATCGATGAAGTTTCTGGACACTATGGTGTTGATAGGTCCTATATCTACCTTACTTGGAGTCTTCTCGGAACCTGTCTCTACGAAGTTCTCCACAAGAATCTTGAATGCCGGCAGTATCCACTTATAGCCTTTGGCGTGCTGCATGTCGTGTATGAATCCTCCCATGCGTGCCTCGCTCTTCGTCAGCGGCACCTTACGTGCCTCTTGCCAGAACTCAGTAGATTGTATCAGCGCGTCGGGGTTCATCTTTACCGCCTGTTTCCCGCTGAACATCTTCTTTTCTATTGGTTCAAAGCTATAGTCCGTTTTTCGCGTCGTCCTTATGGCGATACCTTTCGTAAAGAGGTCCAGTAGCGATAGTTCCACTATCATATCGTCGGTAGTGAGCACCCACTCGCCGTTATCGAGTTTTGTGTATTCCTGTTGTATCCACATATTCTTCACGAAGTTGACGTCCGACGACTTCGGCAGCGACATGTTACAACGTTTTACGTGCAGCGTGGTATCGGCGAGTATGTAGAGGTCACCTCGGAATCCGAAGTCCTGCTGGTTGTTAGGCAGGAAGGCGAGGTGGTAGCACGAGTCGCGATCTACCAGCACGGTATCAACGATATAGAAGCGATAGAACTCTATGGCGTTGCGTCCTATAGGCGACGTGAACGGGTGGCGCAGCACTCGAATCTGGTTGTCGTAGATATCAATATCGGTGAAGGCATCCTTCGCCACCGTATTAAGTATTTCTCCCGTCTGCAGCACGTGGTTGACACCCTCTGAACGCTGTCCTATGATGATGTCCTTCTCCGAGTGCGGATTCTTTCGGTATATCTTACGCGTCACCGTCTCATCGACAGATAGCGGCAGAATGAGTTTGTTGTTGTATTCGCACATCTCGACCTGTTTGCTCAACCAAGCCTTGTTCTTGAAGAAACCGCTGTCAAGGTCCCCCGGCTTCACGTCGTTGACGGCGAGGGTCAGCTTCTGGTAGTTATGATACTCATAGAAGGGGTATCTGGCAAGGTCGGTACGTTTCTTAGCTGCGATGACTCGACGCATAAGCTCTACTGCGGGGTTCTCCTTACGACGGTACTTTCCGCGCTTTGTCTTCACCGTCACCTCGCCCAGTTGTTTTGAGTCGCTCTCCAGACGCACTACTAAGCGGTTTGGTGTAGAAGCCTCAACACGTACCTTTTTATTCTTATAGCCAATAGCCGAGAACGTCAGCGTCCATCCCTGGTGGCGCTCTATGGTAAAGCGTCCAGCGTGGTTGCTGGCGATAGAGATATGATGACCACGATAGGCAAGACTGGCAAAGGGGATGCTGTCGCCTGTGAGAGCATCGACTATCTGTCCCGTGATGTTCTGTGCATTGACAAGAACAGCTGTCAGAAGGGCTATATATAAGCAAAAGAGTCTTTTCATCTACAATAGTTCTTTCAAATTTGTTATTACTCTGTCGGCACTTATGCCTGTTGTATTTATGTTGTCCCAGGGCTCACCACTAATCTGTATGGTGTAAAGTCCCAGTTCTTTAGCTGGTTGAATGTCGTTTTTCATACTGTCACCAATAACGGCGACAGCATCTCCTCTCTCCTCTCTCCTCTCATTCCCGAGCTTCGCTCGCCTACCCGTAGCCTTTCCTCTCTCCTCTATCAACTCCAGCGCCAGCTTGTAAATTGCGGGGTCTGGCTTGCGTATGCCTACGGCGGCAGACTCAACTACCACATCAAAGATGTTGTCGAGGTGGAACTCCTGGAGCACGGTGTCGAGGTTGCCGTAGAAGTTGCTGACTAGTGCCAGCGTGGCTGTCTCGCGTAGTTTCAAGAGTACCTCACGACTTGCCGCCGTCTGTTTCTGTGTCAGCGCGTAGAGGTCGTCGAGCACCTTTGTGAGTCCCTCGTTTATCCCGAGGTGTTCCATTTCTATCTGGAGCTTCGTGTGCAACGTCTCACGGAAGGTGAAAGAAGGTTTTATTATCGGTTCGCTGCCGAGTTTTCGTTCTGCAAAGACGTACGCCTCACGGAACTGCTCCTCGCCGACGGGGATGCCGGCGCGCTCGTAAGCATGCCATATAACCCTACCCCAGTGGTCTCCACCAGTATCGAGGGTGCCTCCGTAGTCGAATATATACGTCTTATGCATTTTCTATCATCTTAGTCATTTTAGCGCAGAGTCTTTCGTGTCTGTGGTGCATGTAGATATACAGGCTGTGAAGTACCACCATCTCAAATATCAGGAATGCCCAAGGGATGTTGAGCAGTATTGAGATATAAAGACTTATGGCGCGAGTATTGAATGTCAGAATATTCGTCATAGGCATCAACGGACGTGAGCCCTCGAGGAATTGCGACTTTACAGCTGCCAGCTGAGGACTTGGTGTTGCCTCTTTCCACTTCTTGAAGAGCTCTTGGAAACGTGGTGTGCGACTCTCCTGACTACGACAGTAGTTGGAGTAGCTGTAGTAGAACAAGCGGTCGAACCACTTGTCCTTGGGCAGGCTGTCATAGATGGCACGCTGCTGTGCGTAGCTATCAAGTTCGGAGCCCTGCTCACCCTTCAGGAAGAAGAGGTGTATCTGGCGGTAGTAGTCGGCAAGGGAGCACTGCGGCGAGTGACACAGAAAGCCTACCACGACGCTGAGAATCCAGATGCGTATGCCCCAGGGCTCATCGGTATAGGGCATGGGCTGCGACTGGAGTCTGAGACACAGGGCGACATATATAAACACGAACCACACGTTCTCGGCAAAGCCGTCAAGGGCACGTCCCAACAGCGTGCGGTTGTCGGTAAGCCGCGCCAGCTGTCCGTCGGCGGAGTCGCAGAAGTTAGCAAACATAAGCAGCAGGATGCCTGCGACGTTCAGCGCGAGGTCGTCGAAGTAGAAGAGCACTCCCGCCGCGGCACCTATGACGATAGAGAATATGGTGACGGCGTTGGGCACGATACCCAGACGGCGGCAGAACAGTGCTATCACGAGTCCTACGGGACGTGTGAAGTGCACGTCGAGCCACTCTTCTGTGTCAGAGCTCTTGTATGTTGATTGTAATATTTCTTTGAATGTCATTTTCCTATTATTTGTTCGGCTGCCTCTTCCACACAGGGCGAGAACGAGGGCCAGTCGTTGAAGTCTATTATGGCAAAGGTGCCGTCAGCACGTACTATGCAGTCGCCGCCATACACGTCGATACCGATGATGTCGGCAAGTCGCTCCGCCTCGTGTCTTAGTTCATTCATTCCTTTGGGGTAGAAGTATCGTCCTCTTACGCCGTAGAACTTCACCTCCCTGCCCTCAACATTTCCTACTATTAGAGGAGCCTCCCCCATCCCCCTCCAAGTAGAGGGGGCTTTCAGTCCTCCGAGTTTTTCTTTCACGAACTCCATTTCGTGTCCCCGGTCGCTCTTTATCCAGTATCCGCTATCCGATTCAAGCGGAGCACAGGGGATGTTGTTTTCACGCATCAGTCTATCAACAGCTATGCGACTGTTACATATCTCCACCGACTCGGGACTGTTGACCACAGGACAGGGAGCTTTTTTCAGTATGTCGAGAGCTCGCTGACTACGTGCCATAGAGAATATTAATGTAGTATGTGCCGTCATCGACAGTTCCCTTTCCTCTAATATTGTTGTTTTGTAGCCTCGCAACTCCAGATTCTTCGCTACCGTCTTGAGTATTCTCAGGTCTTTATCCTCCGAGCCTGGTGAGAACTGGGCATCGCGCTTCACGAGCAAGGCATCAAGACCTAATAGCTCGCCAGCCTTTACGATGTCGCCGGCATGATCCACATCGACAACCTTTCCCAGTTTATGGGCACACAGACGGAAGCCGTCGGTAATGAGTGCCCGTTGGAAGTTGCGCATCCTGCTCTCACCGCGTTCCACACAGCGGCGGAGTGTGTCGAGAGCCTTTGAGGGCAGTCCGTAGATGCCTGCAGAGATTAGCGGCTGACGATTGGGCTCATCGTGGAACCCGCGGATGTTCATCATGTTGTCAGTTTCCACGTATAGCGGACTCTCGTCATCAACATAGTCGGTGACAGCCATAACGCCTTCACCGTCACGTACTGAACGCACCTCATCGACATAACGACGGAACTCCTGTTCGCTGAAGACAGTATCTACGGTAGTGAGGATGAAGGGCGCTCCCTCGAGGAACTGACTAATCTCAAAGAGGCTGTGCATAGAGCTTGGAGTGCTCTTGACGAGGAAACGCAAGGGGACAGGACGACCGTTAAGACCGTCGCGCTGCAAGTCCACAAGATGACCTGCCACCTGCGCTGTCTTGTCATTACAGATTACAACAATCTCCTCAGCACCGTTGTCCATAAAAATACGGATAAGACGGTCTATGAGCAGTTCATTGCCAAGTTGCACAAGTGGTTTTGGTTTGCTTATCCCTTCGCTTGCTAAACGGCTTCCTTCTCCTGCCGCTATTACTGCGTACCTCATTACTAATCTACCTTTGAGGGTGCAAAGTTAGCATTTTTTTTTATTTTTCTTGTCAGTATGTTTATTTTTTTCTACTTTTGCATTCAAGTTATAACATTTAACTATAAGACTGTATGAAAAATATTGATTGGGCAAACCTCTCTTTCGGTTATATGAAAACCGACTACAATGTACGTTGTTATTATCGTGATGGCAAATGGGGCGAAGTGGAAGTATGCTCCGACGAATACCTGAAACTGCATATGGCTGCAACTTCGTTGCACTATGGTCAGGAGGCTTTCGAAGGACTCAAGGCTTACCGCTGTCCCGACGGCAAGGTGCGCGTGTTCCGTGTTGACGAGAATGCAGCACGTCTGCAGAGCACCTGTCGCGGAATCCTCATGCCTGAGGTTCCTACGGAACTATTCATTGATATGGTAAAGAAGGTTGTGCGCCTCAACCAGGAATATATTCCGACATACGAGAGTGGTGCTACACTGTATATCCGTCCGCTGCTCATAGGTACCAGCGCACAGGTTGGTGTACATCCTGCTAAGGAGTACTGCTTCCTTATCTTCGTAACTCCTGTAGGACCATACTTCAAGGGTGGTTTCTCTTCTAATCCTTACGTCATCATTCGCGACTACGACCGTTCGGCACCTCTCGGAACAGGTAAGTACAAGGTGGGCGGAAACTACGCTGCATCGCTGTTTGCCAACAACCTTGCACACGAGAAGGGCTACGCCTGCGAGTTCTATCTTGACGCTAAGGAGAAGAAATATATTGACGAGTGTGGTGCTGCCAACTTCTTCGGCATCAAGGACAACACCTATGTTACACCGAAATCTACCTCTATCCTACCTTCTATCACCAACAAGTCGTTGATGCAGGTAGCCGAGGATCTCGGAATGAAGGTGGAGCGTCGTCCTATCCCCGAGGAAGAGTTGGAGACATTCGAGGAGGCAGGAGCTTGCGGAACAGCAGCTGTCATCAGTCCTATATCGTACATCGACGACCTCGACACAGGCAAGCGCTATTCGTTTGGCGAGAAGCCAGGACCCATCTCAAAGAAACTGTTCGACACCCTGCGTGGCATTCAGTACGGCGAGATTGAGGACAAGCACGGATGGACAACCGTAGTAATAGAGTAAAATCCAAATTCTAATCACAAAAACGTATTATTATGGAAAAAGCAGATCTTAAAGTAGTAGCAACCATTCAGGAGGCTATCCAGATTGGTTTGAAGAATCTCCCGTCACTCATCGGAGTAGCATTGTTGTACGTCCTGACGATATGGATTCCTTACATCAACGTGGGAACAACCATCGCTATGCAGAGTATTCCTGGTAAGCTGGCATCGGGAAAGGTTATCTCGCCGCTGTTCATCTTCGACGAGAAGTACCGTCGCGACTTCAGCGCCTTCTTCTTGGTTGTAGCTTTCATACATCTGGCAGTCATTGCAGGATTCTTCTTTATGATTATTCCTGCTATCGTCATCGACATCGCTATGTCGTTAGCTATCTACATCCTTGTTGATTTCGACAAGTCGCCGACAGACGCTATGAAGCTGAGTAACCAGGCTACTTACGGATATAAGTGGACCATCTTCGGCATCAGTCTTGTAATGTCTGTCATAGTAGTTATCCTCTTTTTTATTTCTGCTCTTCTGGGTCACATTGCAGACTTCATCGAGACTATCCTCGACATCGCTATCATCGTTTGCATCATACCATTCTTCCTTGGCGCCGACGCAGTTATCTATCGCGAACTCTACCTGAAGCGCTTTGCTAAAGAGACTCTCGAAGAAGAAGAGGAAGTTGTTGTAGTAGAAGAATAATTAATAGTAAATAGCAAATAAAGAGAGCGAGGATTATTCCTCGCTCTCTTCGTTTCCTTTATTACGTAGTTTCCTGAGAATCATGTTAAAGCCCTCATAACAAATCAGCACGAGGACTGTTGTCATTGCTGACAGCCAATACATTCCTACACCACACGCCAGACCTATCGCTGCCGTTACCCACAAGCCTGCTGCTGTGGTCAGTCCCTTCACCATATTCTTCTGGAAGATTATCGTTCCGGCACCAATGAAACCGATACCCGTCACCACCTGAGCAGCAATACGGGCGGGGTCCATACGTAGCGTCATCTGGTCCTTCGGCAAGTCGTCGAACCCGTGTACCGAGACTATCATAAACAGGGCACTACCCAACGCCACGAGGAAGTGGGTGCGGAAACCTGCCGCCTTCGTTCTGTACTCTCTGTCAAGACCGATGATAGCACCCAAAACGGCAGCTATCAATAAGCGTATCATGTATTCTGTAGGCATAGTTGTAAACGTTTTGTTTGCAAAAGTACAAGTATTTTCGTATATTTGCAAACAAATTCCATGATATGAAGATAAAAATTCTATTTGTATGCTTGGGTAACATCTGTCGTTCACCCGCTGCCGACGGTGTTATGAAGCACCTCGTTTCAAACCTCGATTCCCAGAGTCACGAATTCTTCATCGACTCTGCAGGTATCGGTTCCTGGCACGAAGGTCAGCTGCCCGACCGCCGTATGCGGGAGTGTGGAGCACGCAGAGGGTATAACTTCGACCACAGGGCGCGTCAGGTGAAGTCTGCCGACTTCGACCGCTTCGACTATATCATAGGAATGGACGAGGAGAACATCTACGACCTTCGTCGCATAGCGCCCTCACACGAGGCGGCGAAGAAGATTCTCTGTCTTGCCGACTATCTTGAGCACCACCCGGGACAAACAACAGTGCCCGACCCTTATTATGGTCAGGCACGCGATTTTGAGTTTGCCCTCGACCTCATCGAGGATGCTTGTCAAGGGTTACTTAATCATTTACTTCTTTCCAAACCGCTGCGTTTGGGTCGATGATAAGAGCGGTAATTGTCAAGTTCTATCTCTACGTCAGGCTCTTCCAACGTACCGTTCTGAGGTAGGCGGAACCGCATGTAGCGTATATTCAGTCCTCTGTCGAGCCACATCTGCTCGTAGTATGTCTGTATGCGTCGCACCTGTTCCGTAGCCTCCTGCACCTTCGCGTCGTTATATAGGTCTTCCGTCTGCACCTCTACAGGCAGTTGGTTGTTCTCCACCATATATTTAGTATATGTAAAGAGGAAGTTAGAGTCCGTCTTCAGGTGTATCGTGCCGCCGTCAACGAGGAACCTTCTGTAGCGCTCCATGAAGAATGTCGATGTCAGTCGTTTTCTCGGGTTCTTCATCTGTGGGTCACTGAAGGTGAGCCATATCTCCTGCACCTCGTCCTTGTCGAAGAAACGGTCTATTATCTCTATGTTTGTGCGAAGGAAGGCAACGTTCTTTATTCCCTCCTTTATAGCTTGTGTGGCACCCGTCCACATTCGTGCACCCTTAATATCTACTCCGATGAAGTTCATGTCGGGATGCTGTTTCGCCAGCCCCACAGCATATTCTCCCTTGCCGCAGCCTAACTCCAGCACTATAGGGTTATCGTTGTGGAAGAACTGCTCCCTCCAGTGTCCCTTCATCTCGAACGGCACCTGCTCTATTACCGAGAACGGGTACTGAAACACATTCTCATAACTCTCCATATCGGCGAACTTCGCCAGCTTTCCTTTTCCCATCTTATACTTCTTTCACCCTTTTATTATTTTGTGCAAAGGTAACTAAAAAGTAGATACACTTCCAAATAATTATAGTAGAAAAATGCTTCGACCGAACCAAACTGCCACAAATCACCGAACAAAATCGCCACAAATCACCGAACAAAATCACCACAAATCACCGAAAAGCCTTTAAACAGGGCTTTTGAAGCACGTACCTTCACGATATTAAAAGAGCCACATCCTTCGATGTGGCTCTTTACTTCTAATTTCGAGTTTCTTATTCCTCTTCGTCCCAAACGGAGTTGTTTGTTACAGGAGTATTATCTTCTTTTCCAAGTAACTCGAAGCCTGAACTTGTATCACCTTCTAATTTCTGGAATTTTGTCCCAGCCATCAGGTTTCCTTCAAACATTACAGTTGTTACATCTGTATTTGGCTTTATATATGTTTTCATTTCGTTGTCCTCCTTCTTTTATTTAATGATTACTTTCTTACCATTCACAATTACGATGCCCTTATAATCAGCACCTACCTTCTGACCTGCGAGATTGTAACGTACACCATTCTCTACCGTTGTAGATACTGCCTTGATGCCGTCTGTCTCTTCGCCTTCATCACCAAATACGAATGAGAGGAAGTCTGCACCCTTAGCGAGTTTACCATTCAGGTCAAGATAAGCCTTACCTGCGGCAATTGTAAATCCTTCATGTGCCCTAACGAAGCCAACCTGTCCACCCTTCTTTCCGAAAGCATAGATAGTTCCAGCTGTTGCCTCATCTTCGTCTACAGTCTTTTCACCTGGCTTAAGCAGGTTACCTGTTGTATCATCAGCATCGCCAGTAAGTACAGGCACATTAACTGTACCTTTAGTACCCTTAAGCACAACACCTGTATTTGCAGGAACCTTAGCAATTTCTGTCATAGTAACGTTATCTGTTCCATTAGCAGTAGCAATGTAAGCTGTAATGCCCGAATCACTGAAGTCAAGAGCAGAAGTGCTTGCAAAACTTGCGTAACCAGCTTCAGTGATTGTTGCACTAACGTGAGTCAGCGTTACAGCGACACGAGCAATATAGATATTGTCACTACTACCTGAAGAAGTTAGTACAACTTCTCCATTCTTTTCCGTAACCGTTACTGCGACTAGCTTTGAGTAAATTTGTGCATTTGTTTGACTATCGCTTAACTTATTCGTACCTGGAGCTGTTTGGGCATCACCATCCACTTTCAGCAGTTTCGAATCACCATAAGAATTATACCAAATATTAACTGTTGCTTTATATCCCGTGGGGACGACAACTTTCATTGTTGTAGAGCTTGCTATGTATTTTGCAAGTGCCGAAATTGCATTTGTTTTATTATCCCAAGCACCATTGGTAATTACAAACTGTGCACCTGTTACTCCATCAGTAAATGTTTTACTCTTACCTGTTGCATTAGCAGTAACCCAACCTGAATCATCAAATGCCTGGAACTTGTCGCCATAGTTACCATCAACATAACTAAACAGTTTTCCTTCTATATTGTCCGTCCACTTTGCGTAGAGAGTAATATTAGCTGTTGGAGTGTAAGAATCACCTGCATCACCAATCTTGCTACCTGCATTGTACCAACCATTGAAGGTATAGCCAGCCCATGTAGGAGTAGGTAAAGTAAGAGCAGCGCCAGCTGAAGCCTGAGTTTCGCTTGCTGTAGCGCAAGAACCGCAATTGGCATTATAGGTTACAGTATATTTTATCTCTTCCCACTGAGCAAAGAGTTCTAAGATTCCCGTTACGGCAGCACCAACTGCATAAGCAGTTCCTTTGCCATCTGCCTGAGTGTTCCAACCTATAAAGTTGTGACCAGTCCATGTAAACATGTTTGCTTCAACTGTTGACACTTTGTGTGTAATATCATCTTCACCAGAGCCATTTGCATGGTAGGTTACGTTATATTTAGTCTCTGCAGATGTAGTAATTGTAATGGCTGTTGCGTTTGTATAACTGCCACCCTGACGTCCAATATACACCATATAAAATGTTCCAGTAAGACCGTTTAATGTTACAGTAGAGGGATTAGCAGCAGTTGAACTAGTTGTACTTGATGGATTACTTACTGTAGAATTTGTAGAAGTAGCATAATTAAATCTCGTGTTCGAATTATTATTAGTTACAGTAATTGTCAAAGAGCCATTCACATTATTTACTGGTATCGCGATATAACAATCTTTATTAGAAAAATTTCTATTTCCCCATGTCAAAGTTCCAGTTGATGTATTAACTGATGGTAAATTATCTGTGTTGTTAGCCCTTACATAAACTGTTTGAGTCCCTATAGTAAGGGTCTGACTTGTCTCTGTTGTATTCAATGAACTCCAGCCAGATTCCGTAAAGTCGGTAGAGAACAGCACAGTGTCATCTCCCCACGCCCCACTACATACAGTTAGTAGTAGCGTAAATAAAGTTAATAATTTTTTCATGTTTTGTTTGTTTAAATTAGTTATTTGAATTATTATGTTCTAAATATGTTCTTTACAGGCACCTTAACTAAAAGGTACGCGCGAGAGGGCTGCTCTAAAGTATAGAGTAGCACAAATACTTCCAGTTTATGTAACTGAATGAATTGTCATTTCTTAAAGTTCGCCACGTAGGGGTGGTTCGTTTGTTTTAATTAGTTTTTAATTCTTATTAAGTACAGACATCTCTGTTTCGGGGGACAAAGGTACAAATAAATGAGTGGAATACAAAATAAAAAATGGATAATTTTTATTTTTATTCCCGAATGGGAGTACCTTCGACGAAGTCAGAGGTACAAATAAGCGAGGACAAAACCAAAAAATATTTGTTTTTTTTAGTATCAAGAATACTTCTGGTTCATCAACTCATAGATATATGCAGGACTTTGAACATATAATTCTCCTTCTTCATCCTGTAATGCTGTCATTAGTGAAGAGTTGTACACACGTTCCATTGCTTGCTCTATCGTGCAACCAGTATCCTCTATCACATATTTTACCAACTCGCTCAAGATGTAGTCGGTTAAATATGTTGCTATTTGATGATGTGTTGGCTGGTTCATAATGATTCAGTTTTTACTTTATGAAGGAATGTCAATGCTTTTTGAGTTCCAAAATAGTATTGTTGGTCAAGGTATTTGTCTTGAAGAAGCTTTGCTGCCTGTTCAGGAGAGTAAATTCCTTCATGATAATTGGTTATTTGTAATACAACACCATCGTCTGCTATTGGTCCGACAACGACGTCATAATCATGTATAGGTTTCTTGTTTTTCCTATCACGATTAGCATCTACAAACAAGAACCATTCTACGCATGCTTGTTCTGGAAAAATCTTTATATTTAAACCTGATTGCATGATAGCATCATCCAACTCATAGGTAATCAGCACAGGTGAGTCACCAAATAGTCGTGCCTTCTTTTTTGCCATTCGTACTGCCGTCTCTTTATTTGGCGTTAGATAAAACCCTTTGCCAAAATCTTTGTATTGAAATCCTTTTGTCAGGTCAATAGTAGCGATATCTGTATTTGAACCATGATATAGTATCATGCCAACGTCCCCCCATTCTTTTGGCAGATAAGAAGTAAATCATCTACCGTTTCGTCCAAAGACTGCAAATGTTCCACATCGTAAAACTCTATTAAGAAAGCAATTCCTTTATATTTATGCAGATACTGAAAGGCCGCCTGTCTGGTCATAGCGAAGCGACGTCCAAATGCTTGTATGCATGCTGTGAGAAAAGGAATCTCGTACTTACTCATGTCAATAAGCGAGGACAAAACCAAAAAATATTTGTTTTTTTTAATGCTATGAGTTTGAGCCTTGAGAAAAATTTTTCTTAAAGGTTCAAAAATTATAGCATGTGAAGAAGTGATTCTTCGTTTTGTCGAGCGGGAGTACCTTAGACGAAGTCAGAGGTACGAATTAAAATTGAAAGGGCAAAATAAAAGTCCAAAAATATACTTTCGGGAGAACATTTTTGGACTTCTTTATAATTGCATTTGTTTGCTATTGTATAGTTGGTTTTTCTTTAAAGAAACTCACAAACTCATCAAAGTCTGATAATATTTCCTTTAAATTAGGATTTGAGCGTTGTACAATAACCGCAGCGTAGTTAGATATTCCCTCTGCTATGATTTCTGCCACCTTTATGCAATATTTATCACTATTCACATACTCGCTGAACCACCGAAGGAATAGTCTATCACGCATAGCTTGCCTATTATCACCTGTTTCACATTGATAAAGCAAAATTTCGGGATTGGACAAGAAGAACTCCTCTATAATTCGGAAAATCGTTTCTCTTAACAATTTGTCATTTGGAGAAGGTTTTCTATTTTCGTTGAGAATTCCGAACTCGTATGCACCTTCTTGCCAGATTGTCTGATCTGGAATAAAAACTATACGATAAAGAACATCGAAATTAGTCTTAAAGCCATAGGCACCATCACCAACTTCCCAAACAGAATATGGTGTGTGCATATTAAGACGATTTAGGTCTAACGGCTTCATCTTTTACTGTAATGTTTGTTGTCTTAACAAAGTAAATTCATGTTCTGTACGTTCAACCCAATCCTTCTTGCGTTCTATCATTTTTTGGAACGCTGCTAATGCTTCTTTTCTACTATTATATTTTACAGCTTTAAACATACAATATCCTTTCCTTTTGCGTCATAGTACGGGGACAAAGGTACGAATAAGCGAGGACAAAACCAAAAAATATTTGTTTTTTTTAATGCTATGAGTTTGAGCCTTGAGAAAAATTTTTCTTAAAGGTTCAAAAATTATAGCATG
>ONAJ01000018.1 GCA_900315775.1 uncultured Prevotella sp. | reverse complement strand
CATCGGGGCTCAACCCACGTTAAGTGTCTTCTAACACTTAACCTACACTTAACGTTAAGTCTATGTTAAGTGTTGAAACAACACTTAACCTTCCCAAAACGCCGATAAACAGAGGGCGCAGCGGCAATTTCGTGCCCAAAACGTTAAGTGTTGATGAAAAATTCTTTTTTCAGAATTCGCCTAAAGCGATGTGTAAGTAGGCTAGTTATTGTGTAAAAGTAGGCTACTTTTACAGTGAAACTCGTTCTCAAACACATCGGATTAGGGCTGTGGACTAATATTTGTCAAGCATTCTTTTGGTTTTTTCCTTTTGCTTTTCACTTGTTCCTCCTTTGAATAGTGACTTTATTCCCGTTGCCACCAATCCCAATAAATTAAAACCTTGGGGTTGAGCTTGCTAATCTTTATTTTAAATTAACCTAACAAAAAATATAAGAAAAATACGGCGAGTTATTTGCAGGAATGGCAAAAATGAATTACCTTTGCGCCCGCTTACAGGCAATCGGGATGTAGCGCAGTTGGTAGCGCACTACGTTCGGGACGTAGGGGTCGGGCGTTCGAGTCGCCTCATCCCGACAAAAGGCGGCAGAGGAGAACTCCTTTGCCGCCTTTTTATTGTTCATACCATATTTATTTTACGTTGAAATAGTCGAAACCGACAATGGTGTCAATGAATCGGCGCACATATTCTGCTGCGGTAACAGGCCACTGGAAGCCTTTGCGGTACAGCACCTGTGTGGTGTAGTTGTTGTCAGACTCTATCCATCGCGTCATATGTCCACCAGAGGCTTCGTATGCCATCAGGGGTCGAAGCAGTGTTATAAGGTCTGGATTGTCCATCGCCTTTTCCAACGTCTGCTGGAATACCTCTGGCTCTACCCGTTGTAGAGTGATACCTGCCTGAGCAAAGCCTGTGAGGATGTCAGAGAGGTACTGACGGTGAGTATTGTTTGGATGGAAGACAATACATTCCTTCGGTGTCTGTGCAAGCAACATAATAGCATGGGCTACCTCGTCGATAGGTGATAACTCGAAACGTTGGTCAAGTGCCTCGTAGGGCACCATGCCCAGTACGACGTAGGCGCGGAGCATTGCCAGGAAGTTGTTGGTGTTGAAGTTTATCTGGAACTCACCATCCTTCTGACGTGCAGAAAGGTTGCCTACACGCATAATCTTGGCATTCAGTCCTTGATCGGCAATGGCGTTGAGTACCAGCTCTTCTGCCTTGAACTTGGAATAAACATACTTGTTGGTATTGATTTCCTGTCCAATCCATAGGTCACGCTCCGTAAGCACTACTTCTGGTCCGGGTACTCCGTCAACGCTGACACCAGCAATGCTATTCGTTGAGATATGGATGAGTCGTGAATTGGTACGCAGACAATAGTTGACAAGGTGGCGCACAGATTCAATGTTCACCATCTCTATATCATTGCCGGCAGAGAAGTGCTTCACGTTGGCAACACAATTAATCACTGTAAGTGAAGAGTGAAGAGTGAAGAGTGAAGAATCTGCTGCTGCTGCCTGTTTGAGTGCGTCAGGCTGGGTCACCTCTGCTGCAAACACTGTTACACGTTCATTAAATTTACTGAAGACTTCTGTCTTGCCGAAGTAGTAGAAGTACAAAGTACGCAGTCTGCTTGCTGCTTCAGCATCACCTTTCGCACGTATTGGACAGAAAATATGTCCGCTGTAATTAGTAAGCAACTCGTTGAGAATGTGGATGCCAAGATAACCTGTAGCGCCAGTAAGAAGAACATTGTCAATAGACAGACTGTCGCCTTCACGGAAAGAAGTAATGGTGTTCTTTTCCAAAACGGCGTCAATAGCCTGGAATGAGTCTTTACGCTCTTCATGATGTTCCACATTATGCTCTAAATTATTAGTGCTCTTCTCGTTGCTAACAAAAGATGCCAGCGCCCTTGGCGTTTTCAGTGTGAAGATATCATTGAATACTATCTGCACTCCGTGTTTGCTGGCTTCAACGATAACCTTGATAGCATTGATGCTGGTGCCGCCAATTTCAAAGAAGTTGTCGGTAGCTCCCACCTCCTTAATCTTTAGAATGTCAGAGAAGATATCGCAGAAAAGCTTTTCCTTCTCACCCTCAGGAGCAACATATTCTGTTGTGCGTTGTAATTCCGGAGTGGGGAGTACCTTACGATTAATCTTTCCGTTAGGCGTCATGGGCATTGTTGCCATCAGCATATATACATCGGGCACCATATAGTCAGCGAGAGATGAAGCAGTCAGCGTCTTGCGAATGGTTTCGTCGTCGATGGGGGAACCATCGACCACAGTGTAATAGAGCACCAGATGCTCGTTGCCTTGTATCTTGCGCACTTCTGCAGCAGCCTGACGGATGCCGTCGATGTTGAGTGCTTTACTCTCTATCTCGCCCAACTCAATGCGGAAACCTCGAAGTTTCACCTGTGTATCGATACGTCCAAGATATTCTATCTGTCCCTCGTTGTTCCAACGGCAGAGGTCACCAGTATGATACATCTGTACAGGACGTCCCCAACGGTCTTCTTTAACGAAGGGACAAGGTACGAACGACTGCGCTGTTCGCTCAGGCAGTCGCCAATAGCCTCGTCCTACCTGGATGCCGGCGAAACACAACTCGCCAGGTACACCCTGTGGTACGAGATTACCTGCGGTATCGACGATAAAGTTCCAGTTGTTTGCTACACTCTGACCTATAGGAATGTTTTCCGCTCTCACACCAGGAGCAATGCTATAATAAGATGTGTCGTCGGTACACTCTGTAGGACCATATACGTTGATAATCTCAATATGGTCGCTATATACACCATCCATCTTTTCTCCACCACCTGTGGTGAAACGGATTGGCAGGTCGTCGAAGGTGTTCAACAACAAACATGTCATTGCCGTAGAGTATCCGCCACCAGTAATCTTGTGGTCGAAGAGGAACTGACGTATCTCTCCGAGGTTCTTGCGAATCTCTGCAGGCATGATGTGGAACGATCCACCTAAGGTAAGCACAGGATACATATCTTCAATGTGTGCATCGAAGGAGAATGAACGGTGTCCGCTGACGCGGTCCTCTGCCGTTAGTTTCTCCATATCGATAACCACAGCTATGAAGTTGCGCAAACCTGCCTGATGTAACATCGCGCCCTTGGGTTTGCCCGTAGAGCCTGAAGTGTAGATCATGTAGGCGAGACCGTCCGGAGCAGACAGGTCGATAGCGGTAGCAAATTCTTCATTCTTCATTCTTAATTCTTCACTTTCCATGAAGTCATCGATGAAGAATGTCTTGGCAGCAGCGGTGCTGAAGTCGCCTTCCGCTTCCTTTGCCTCCAATACGTCATGCGTTGTAATCAGCACTTTAGACTCAGAGTTCTCCAGCATGTAGCTTAATCGTTCGTTAGGATATTCGAAGTCAAGTGGCGTATAGGCAGCACCAGCCTTGTGAATAGCCAGAACAGACAGAGGGAACTCCTTCACACGGTCAAGCATCACACAGACAAAGTCATTGGGCTTCACACCAAAGTCAATAAGTTGATGAGCCAGCGCATTGGAGTAGTTGTCCATTTCAGCGTATGTCAACTGACTGTCTTTATCTACCACAGCAGGATTGTCAGGAGTACGCTTTGCTTGTTCGGTAAAGAGATTGGCAAAGGTCTTACTCAGGTCCACATCGATATCCTTGCCCGTACCTATTTCAATAATACGCTGTGCCTCTTCGTCGCTGACGATGCTGATGCTGTTAAGTGGCACTTCAGGTTGTCCCATCATGCGGTCAACAGTTACCATAATAGCATTGGCAAGACTTTGCATCAGCTGTTTGGAATATTTGCCGTTGTCGTATTCAACACAAACGGTAGCTTGCCCGTCAATGTCATATATAAAGAAGGTGATGGGGAATTTTGGTACGCTGAGTTCCAGACTCTCCAACTGTAACGTCTCGCCTTGACATTGGTATTTATCTGTAACGCCAAGCTGATAGACGAACTGTATTTCCGGTGCAAGACCATAGTCAGCAGCAATCTGTGAGAATGGGTAGTTCTCGTGACTCAATGTCTCGTCGAAGTTATCGCTCACCTCGTGCAGGAACTCGCTGACAGTCTGTTTTCCGATGGTTGCAGTTATAGCCAGCGTGTTCACGAACATACCAACCGTATTGCGTATGGTCAGATTAGTACGACCATTACTGATAGTAGTTATACATAGCTGTTCGGAACGGGTAAAACGCGACAATGAATAGAATACTGCCGACAATATGAGGTGTGCAGGGGTAATCTGGTTTTTCCTACAGAACCCATTGATGGCATCAATGTCGAGTGGTGCGGTAGCCCTACTGATAGTTGCCTTAACAGGATTGGGCAGGTCGGGACGAACCTCCGTTGCTGCCTCAACGAGAGAAAGACGGTTGTTGAAAAAGTCTTTTGCCTTCAGGAAAGAATCGCTGTTTTCGGCATTCTTCTCTTCGGTGACATAGGCTGCGTAAGAAAGTGCCTCGTTCTCAATGGCAACACCATCAAGAACATTACAAAGTTCCCGCAGGGAAAGGTCAAGGGATGCTCCGTCGAAGACAAGATGGTGGACATCCATCAGCAGATAGACATGCTTCTGGGTGGTGATTATCTCAAAACGATAGAACGGTCCTTTGCTAAGGTCGAAGGGCTTGACAAAACTGTGTTTGTATGTCGTCAAATCTTCCTCGCTCATCTGTTTTACTGGTACATCCACAACTTGTTCTGGATTGACGGTCTGCACAATACCCTCTTCACCGTTACCGAAGTGAACTGTCATCTGAGGATGATGCTTAACGAGAGTATTGAGAGCATCAACCAATGCAGCAGTATCTGTAGTCTTCGGGAAAGCTATTTTGTTAGGAATATTATAGAGCGTTGTCTCGGGGTTCTTAAGACAGTCTAAATATACTCCTGTCTGAGCATAGCTTAAAGGAACAGAGGACAGCGTTTCGGTCTTTGCTGTTGGCGTGTCAGCAGGAGCACTGTTGCCAACTTTTATCTGTTTCCATATTTCGTTCTCAATGCTCTGTAGTGTACCACTCTTTACAAGAGATTTTGAGTCGAGGGTAATACCATAGCGCTTATTGACTTGAATAGCCAGTTTTATGGCTGATATTGATGTCAGACCAGCAGAGCCCAATAATGTGGTTACTCCGAAGTCCGTGTGGTTTACGATATCAGCTATTATCTCGTGCAACTCCTGCTCCAACAGGTTAAGCGGGGCACTCTCCGCTTGTTGTGACTCTGTAGTAACAGCCCGAACGGGCTTAGGTAGTGCTTTCTTGTTTACCTTCTGGTTCTGGTTCAGCGGGATAGCCTCAATCTGCATTGTTACGGCAGGCACCATGTATGGTGGTTTTTGGTCAAGGATGAAGCTGTTCAAAGCCTCAATGTCCACCTGTTCGTCGCTGACTATGTAAGCAGCGATAAACTTACCGCCGTTCTCGTCATCGAAAGCCTGCACGGTAGCGTCGTTGATGCCGGGGAACTCGCGGATTACTGCTTCCACCTCTTTCAATTCGATACGGAAGCCGCGAATCTTAACCTGACCATCCTTGCGTCCCACAAACTGAATGTTGCCGTCGGGCAAATAACGGACGATGTCACCGGTGCGGTAGCAGCGAGAATACTTGCTGTTTGCAGCTTCGAAGGGGTTGTTGATAAATACCTCCGCCTGCTTATCAGGTCGGTTCAGATAGCCTTTAGCCACCTGTGGTCCTGCTGCCCATAGCTCTCCCATGGCTCCCACCGGCAGACGGTGGCCCTGCTGATCGACCACATAAAGCCGCACGTTGTCCATCGGTTTGCCGATGGGCACGTCCGTATCTTTCTTCGTGACGGGATAGATAGTGATGAGGATGGTAGCCTCTGTCGGACCATAGCCGTTATGCAACTGATAGCCCTTAGGCGGGGTGATGCTGGCAAGTTTCTCGCCTGCCACAGAGAGGTGAAGTAGCGAGTGGTTCTCGATATTCGCTGCAAACTGATAGCCCACCTGTGTGGTCATAAAGGTATGGGTGATGTGCTCGCGTTCCAGATAATCGTTAAGCGATATGAGGTCCAAACGCAGTTCCTCGGGGATGATATGTACGGTGGCACCGCCTGTCAATGGAGGATAGATGCCCTCCTGATGTACGTCGAAGCCGTAGCTGGCATATTCAGCCACGTTGAACTGTGTTCGACCCTCCTCACGCTCGGCAGAACAAGCCAGCTCGTTCTGCTCTCGCTTATTCGGAGCGTTATGCTCTGGCTTCAACCCGTAGTATCTCCAGTACCAGTTACAGTAACACACCAGGTTGCCGTGCGTCAGTTGACAACCTTTAGGAACACCTGTTGATCCACTGGTATAGAGCAGTATGAAACGGTCTGATGGAGAGAGTTGAGAGTTGAGAGTTGAGAGTTGAGAGTTGGCTTCCGCTGTGAGGGCAGGAAGATTCTCTATTTCCTTTGTCAACAATACCTCTCCTTGGTATTCATCTACTAACTGGCGAAGTTCTTCGTCGGCAATAAGTAGCTTTGCTTCGGCATCCTTCACCATAAAATTCAGACGTTCCTTCGGGTAGGTGGGGTCAAGAGGCTGATAAGCACAACCGGCCTTCAGCACACCGAGCGAGGCAATAGCCATCCATTCGCTGCGGGGTATAACGACAGACACAGCATCGCCCACATTCAGTCCTTTGGACAGGATATAGCCTGCTATGCGGTCGCTTATTTCATCCACCTCAGCGTATGTGTAACGATGGTCTTTGAAGACCACAGCCTCGGCATCAGGTGTCGCCTTTGCCTGACGGCGGAACAGCGATACCACCGTTTGCGTTTCATCGTAGGGATGGTCTGTGTCGTTGAACGAGTCGAGCAACGCCATCTGTGAGGCTGTTGTCATATTGATGTCGCACAGCCTTTCCTGAGAAAGGAAACCCTCTATGACCGCCTCGTAGCTTTCCATAAATTGGTCTATGAGCGCTTCGCTGTATTCGTTGCTATTATATTCTGCTTCTACCTCAAATCGTCCGTCCTTGATGAATGCCTTCAGATAGAGTGACACCTCGCGGCTGTTGTTGCAGAGGATCTCAAACTTCATAGGCTTACCACAGAACGGATTGTTGTCCAGTGTATTCCCGTGCCAGACAAACAGCGTGGCAGGTTGCAGCCCCAAGTCATTGATGGCATCGCTATAATTGTATGACACATGCTGGCGGCATCCCTTCATCTGCTCCTGTCCAGCCTTGATGAAGTCGAGCACACGGGTGTCGCCATCGAACTTGGCATACACGGGTACCGTCTTCACCAGCATGCCCACCGTACGGTTAGAGCGCTTGTCGGCACGTCCGTTGTGTACCGTGTTGAACAGCACCTGCTGGTCGTTATTGTATTTTGCCAACAGATAAGCATAGGCGGCTGTAAAGAAAGAACTTCGGAAAATGCCGTTCGACTTGCAGAAAACATCGACAGAGTCGATGCCTACGCTCAAGATGCGTGTCAGTCTGAACTCTGTGCCAGGCTGCTTGCTCTGCTCAAGTTGGTCGCTCAATAGTGGAGAGTAGCAGTCGCTGCAGTCGAAGTTTTCTGCATACCATTTTTTGTCTTCCTCGAAGACATCCGTCTTACGTTGCTCCTCTTCTGCAACAGCCAGTTGCGTCAGCGTTATCTGCTCTGGTTCCAACGGTTCACCATTGTAGGCTTTCTCGATGTCAGCCAGCATGATGCCCAGTGAACCTCCGTCGAAAATAGTATGGTGTATATCCTGGAAATAATAAAAGTGTTCTTTGTCGCGCAACAGGCGGATGCGGAACAGACGGTCACCTACGATGTTGAAAGGTTGAACCATCGTTTTCTTGACAGCCTCAATGTCGTTGATATGTTCTACCTGTAACGAGAATGTTTCCGTATCGTCGACAGTCTGCACAGGGTCACCCTCGTCCGTCAGTTCTATGCGTGTAAACAGCGTCGGGTGAGCAGCAACTGCCGTCTCGACAGCCTTACGGAGCCGTTCTTCGTCCAAACTGCCGTCGAGGATATAGAAACAAGGTATATTGTAGCAGGGCCCCCCTGGGTGGTTTACACATTCCACGTAGAGTCCATATTGCGTTTTAGTTAATGATGTGTATGTTTTCATGTCTTTATTATTATTGATTCTTCACTCTTCACTTTTCACTCTTAACTCAAACCTGACGTGTGTCACCTTGTGTAGTACGAAGATGGCAATCATCTCTATGGTATAGGCTACAAGGAAGCCATACCATATCCACTCCTTAGCGTACCAGGAGAACAGCCATAACACGGGGATGACTGTCAGCGAGAGGGCGAAAGAAATGAAGAGTGCCATATGATGGTAGTCGTAGAGTTTATAGACAATCATGATGGTGTAGATGTAGCAGAATGGAATGAGACAGACGGCAAAGATGCGCAATGCATTACAGCTTTCGACAATCATCTCACTCTCATTGGTACCGAAGAGCATGACGATGCTCTCGGGCCATATCCATACATAGATGCAGGTGATGACCATCGCCACAGTAATGAAATTAAACGACTTGCGCAACACCAGTGTGAAAGCCTCGTTGTCGCCCCTTCCGACTTGGATTGAGCCTAACGACTGTATGGTACGACAGACTCCTCCCAGGAACAGGTTGTAAATGAGTAGCAGATTCATACAAAGGGCAAAGGCATAGATGCCCGTACGTCCCAGCGATGACAATATAATCTTATTTGAAGCAAACATCAATACCGTCAGACAGATTGAGGCAATAGCAAGTGGCGCTCCCTGCGAGATAATAGCACCGAGAACGGGTTTCTGACGTCCACAAATGAATCGCAGATGGTTGTCCTTGGAAAGGAAATGGATACTCATTATGGCGATGCCCACGATGTGACCAATGACGGCAGCCCATGAGCTACCCTCAATGCCCCAACCGAAGTACTTGATGAACACTACGTCGAGCACTAGGTGAACGACATTATCCACCAATATGGATACAGACACCAGTCGTGGACTGCCGTCAACGCTGACCATTGTGTCAACGCCCCACATTAACAGGTAGGCAGGTGCGCCTATCAGCATCACCCGCAGATATTTGTAGGTGGGCTGATAAAGTTGGTCGTGGTCACACAGTAGTCGTGTTACGACATCTGGTGCCAGCACACCGCATGCTGTCAATGCGAGACCCGTCAGCAAACATGCCAACATAGAAATAATAAATATGTAGGATGCACGATGTGTGTCTTTCTTGCCCAGTTCCATTCCCACCAACATGCCGGCTCCTGTAGCCAGTAGCATGTTGATGGTGAACATAAACTGAAGCAATGGCAGTGACAGATTGATGGCACTCACAGAGTCCTCGTCAATCAGGTTGCCCACAATCATTGCGTCAACCACATTTCCCAGACAGGCAGACAGTCCAATGAGTATGGATGCCCACAAGAATCGCCAGAACTGGACGTTAAACTCTTTCTTTTCTTCTGTAGTCATCTTGTTTTGTCATTACTCAAAGAAACCAAAGCCACCGATGGCTTTAAGCATACGCTCTACATAGTCCCAAGAGGTGTCGCGCCAGTGGAAACCGAGGCGGTGCAGCACATTACATGTGTAGCGGTTGTCGCGCTCGATAATCGCGGCCTTCTGTCCGTGGGCCACATCCTGGTAGGCCAGAATGGCTGAGAGCAGCTTAGCTTTTTCGGGATCCTGTCCTGCCTCGTCGATGGTCTTCTCGAATTCGGCATTTTCCACAAAGCGTATCTCTCTGCCCACTTTCGTCATGAGCTGGAGCACGTCGCCCAGCAGTTCTGTGTGGTTATTGAAGGGCTGGAACACGGTACACTCCTTAGGCGTAGCCGCAAGGGTCACCACAGCCTTGGCCGTCTGATCGATGGGCGACATCTCGGTGAGCTCGTCGTAACTGTCGTAGGGACAGCAGCCCAGCACGTGGAACACCTTGAGGCGACCCATATAGCTGTTGCTGTTGAAGTTGGCCTGGAACTCGCCGTCGTAGCTGCGCGGTGCCAGATTGCCTACACGCATCACCTTGGCATTCAATCCGTGATGGGCAACGGCATCGAGAATCAAACGTTCGGCCAGGAACTTAGAGCTGATGTAACGGTTGTCGAGGAACTGTCCGAACCACAGCTTGCGCTCATCCAACATGGGCACTTGTTCGCCGTCGTTATGGATAATCCATATCTCGCCTACGGAGGTAGTGGAGATATGTACCAGTCGTGCGCCGGTATTCAGACAGAAGTCTACGCAGCGCTGTGCACCACCGATGTTCACATCCTCGATATCGGTACCCTTGGAGAAGTGCTTCACATTGGCAGCGCAGTTGAATACAGTGTCGATGTGGCTGTCCACATTGATTTCTTGTGTCACGTCGCCATTCACCACAAAGAGACGGGTGCCGAAGAGTTCTTTAAATGATTTCTCGAAATAATAGAACAACAGGTTCTTGAGACGATGCTCGGCAGCAGGCTGATCCTGACCGCGAACCAGACACGTGATGGTAGCAGCATCGGAGTCGATCAGTTCGCGCAGCACATGGATGCCTAAGTAGCCGGTGGCACCGGTAAGGAGGACATGGCCCAGCTGCTGGCGTTCGCCCTTGAGGAACGTCTCAATATTGTTGTGCTTCAGGATGGCATCGATGCCAGTATAGTCGAAGTTGGTGAACTCGACATCAGCATCTTCAGTGGGAGCTTCGCCACTCACGAACTGAGCCAGCAAACGTGGTGTGGGATGAGTGAACACATCGCCATAGATGACGTGATAGCCAGCCTTGTCGCACTCGATGATGACCTTGGTTACCATGAGTGAGGTGCCGCCCAGTTCGAAGAAGTTGTCGGTGGCGCTCACCTTGTCTAACGACAGAATATCGCCGAAGATCTTGGCAAACATGCGCTCCTGTTCGTTCTTTGGTTTCACATACTCGTGGTCGGCGGCCTGAACCACCGGAGCAGGCAGTGCCTTGCGATTTACCTTCTGGTTCTGGTTGAGCGGAATGGCATCAATCTGCATGGTGGCCGCAGGAATCATGTATGACGGTTTCTGCTTGCCGATGAAGGCATTCAGTTCCTTGATATCCACCTGTTTGTCGCTCACGATGTAGGCTGCAATGAACTTGCCGCCCGTTTCGTAGTCGAAAGCCTGGACGGTAGCATCCTTGATGCCAGGATACTCACGGATCACGGCCTCTACCTCTTTCAGCTCGATGCGGAAACCACGAATCTTCACCTGACCGTCGCGACGGCCTACGAACTGGATATTGCCATCAGCCAGATAGCGAACGATGTCGCCTGTACGATAGACTCTGGAGTATTTGGCATCGGTGGTAAACGGATTCGAAAGATAGGTTTCTGCAGTCTTCTCAGGACGGTTCAGATAGCCTCGGCTTACCTGTGGACCACTGACCCAGAGTTCGCCCACGGCTCCTACCGGCAGACGGTTAAGCTGCTTGTCGACAATGTACAGCCGGAAATTGTCGAGCGGCTTGCCAATGGGGGCATTCTGCTCGAACTCCTTCATGGCGTAGGTAGTGGTAAAGATGGTACACTCCGTAGGTCCGTAGGCATTATGGAGCTGATAGGCAGTAGGAGGCGTGAGTGGCAGTACTTTTTCGCCGCCAACAGAGAGGTGGAGCAGTGAATGGTTGTCGAAGTTCATGGCAAACTGACAGCCCACCTGTGTGGTCATAAACGAATGGGTAATGCCTTCGCGATCGAAGTAGTCGTTCAGGTCGGGCAGGTTCAGACGGATGTCCTCGCCAATGATATAAACGGTAGCACCATGGGTGAGAGCGGAGTACATATCCATCATACAGGCATCGAAGCCGTAGCTGGCGTATGCAGCCACCTTGCTCTCAGGTTTCAGGTCGTAGTAGCGATGGTACCAATGGCAGAAGCACACCAGATTGCCGTGTTCCAGCTGACAGCCCTTAGGTGTGCCTGTAGAGCCTGAGGTGTAGAGCAGGATGAACAGCGACGACGGCGTTATGTCGGCCTTGACGGGGGCCGTGGCAGCTGGCAGGGCATTGATGTCCTTGGTCAGCAGCACCTTGCCTTGGTATTCATCGACGATGGGACGCAGTTCCTCATCGGCAATGAGCAGCTTGGCGCCCGCATCCTGCATCATGAAGTTCAGACGCTCGGCGGGATAACTGGGATCCAGCGGCTGGTAGGCGCAACCGGCTTTCAGTACACCCATTGATGCCACGACCATCCATTCGCTGCGTGGAATCAGGATAGATACCACATCCTCGTTGCCGAGCCCCAGCGACTGGACGTACTGGGCTATGCGCTCCGACTGTTCATCGACCTGCTTGTAGGTGAGACGGATGTCGTGATAGACCATGGCGATGTTGTCGGGATGCAGCTCAACCTGACGGCGGAACAACGACACGACGGTCTGGGTATTGTCGTAATCGACATCGTTCTGGTTGAAGCTGTCGAGCAATGCCACCTGCTTGGTGTCGAGTAGTGACACGTTCTTCAGCGGTAGCGTGGGATTGCTGATGAAGCTATTGGCAGCATTGCTGATAGACTGTGCCAGATATTCCATCAACTCGCGGCTGTAGCGTCCGTTGTCGTACTGCAGGCAGATGCTCGGCCGTCCCGACTCATCGTTCATGATGAAGAAGGCGATGCGGAACTTCGGCGTGTCAGACTCGAAGGTCTCAATGGCAATCGTCTCACCTTTATATTGATAGTCGTCGATGACGCCCATCTGGTAGGCGAACATGATTTCTGCAGACAGGTCGTAGTCGGAAGCAATACGAGTAAACGGATAGGTCTCGTGCTGCAGCGTCTCGTCGAAGTTCTTGCTGGTTTCGCTGATGAACTCCATGACACTCTGCTCGCCGATGGTGGCACTCAATGCCAGCGTGTTGACGAACATGCCGACCGTGTTGCTGATACGCAAGTCAGAACGTCCGTTACTGATGGTGGTGATGCATAGCTGCTCGCTGTTGGTAAAGCGTGACAGCGCATAGAAGGTGGCAGCAAGGATGTGATGTGCCGGAGAGATATTGTGCTGGCGGCAGAAGGCGTCGATAGCCTCGAAGTCCAGAGGACAATATACTGTTCCTACCTTACCTTGATCTACTGGGTTAGTAAGGTCCGTCGGAACCTCTGTTACCCCTTCTACCTTGCCCAGCCGGGTCTGGAAGAAGTCGCGGGCTGCAGCAAATTCCTCGCTGCTTTCAGCGGCTTTCTGTGCTGCCACGAAGTCGGCGTAGGTAAAGGTCTCGGGCTCAATCTCCTTGCCGTTGAGCAGGTCGAACAGCTGCGTCAGGAGCACATCGAAGGAACCACCGTCGATGACGAGGTGATGGATGTCCATCATCAGATACACCCACTGTTCGGTGGTGACAATCTCCATACGGTAGAGCGGTCCTTGCCGCAGATTGAAAGGCTTGACGAACTCCCACTTGTAACGGGGTATATCTTCCTCCTTGCACTGGCTTTGAGAAATCTCGACAGGTTGCTCGAGATCGACAATCTGGATGACGTCAGACCCGGCACTGCCAAAATGTGCCTGCAGCATAGGATGCATCTTGATGAGCGTCTCTGCAGCCTTGGTAAGCAGTTTGATATCCACATCCTTGGGGAAACGGGCAATGACCGGTGTGTTGTAGATGGTTGACTCGGGGTTCTTAATAGAGTCCACATAGACACCCATCTGTGCGTATGAAAGCGGGATGTTGCTCATGTCGGCATGCTCCGTCTCGCCTGCCTGCTGTGTGGTGGCATTACCACTCATCAGCATTGTCAATATCTCGTTCTCTATGCTTTGCACACTGCCTGTCTTGGCAAGAGCCTTTGAGTCTAAGGTTATGCCGAAGCGCTTGTTAATCTGTATAGCCAGTTTGATGGCCATGATAGATGTAAGACCGGCGTAGCCCAGTATCGTTGTTATGCCAAAGTTATCGTTGTTGATGATTTGTGCGATGATGTCGTGGATTTCCTTCTCCAGTACGTTCATAGGTACGCTAGTCTCCACTTCATCTACGGCAGCTTTCTTCTCTGGCTTTGGTAGTGCTTTCTTGTTTACCTTCTGATTCTGGTTCAGCGGGATAGCCTCAATCTGCATTGTTACGGCAGGCACCATGTATGGCGGTTTCTGGTCGAGGATAAAGCTGTTCAAAGCCTCGATGTCCACCTGCTCATCGCTGACGATGTAGGCAGCAATAAACTTTCCTCCGCCTTCCTCGTCGAAAGCCTGCACGGTAGCATCCTTGATACCGGGGAACTCGCGGATTACTGCTTCCACCTCTTTCAGTTCGATGCGGAAACCGCGAATCTTCACCTGTCCGTCCTTACGGCCCACAAACTCGATATCGCCAGAGGGCAGATAACGCACAATGTCGCCGGTACGGTAGATGCGGGAGTATTTTTCAGAATCTGTAAACGGATTGGGGATATATACCTCTGCGGTTTTCTCAGGACGGTTCAGATAGCCGCGAGATACCTGTGGACCGCTAATCCACAATTCTCCGGCAGCGCCTATAGGCAGACGGTGTCCCTGTGGGTCAACAATATACAGTCGCATATTGTCGAGAGGTTTACCGATAGGTATCTCTTTCAACTTCTTGTCCACGTAATAGGCGGTAGTGTAAATGGTACACTCTGTCGGTCCGTATGCATTGTGGAATTTATAACCGGTTGGTGGAGTCAGTGATGCCAGTTTCTCACCACCCGTTGAGAGGTGAAGCAGCGAGTGGTTCTCAATGCTTGTGGCAAACTGATAGCCCACCTGTGTGGTCATAAACGAATGAGTAATCTTGTTCTGCTCGAAGTAGTCGTTGAGGGCTATAAGGTCGAGACGCAGCTCCTCTGGGATGATATATACCGAAGCACCGCAGGTCAACGCTGGATACAAGTCCATCATACATGCGTCGAAACCATAGCTGGCGTAGGCTGCCACATTATGTTCCGGTTTCAGACTGTAGTAACGCTGATACCAATGGCAGAAGCAGACGAGATTGCTGTGCATCAGCTGACAACCCTTTGGTACACCTGTAGAACCAGAGGTGTAGAGGAGGATGAACAGATTGTCGGGCTTTATTTCGACATCTCGACATTCCGATGCTTCGATATTCATAATATCCTTCGTCAACAGTACCTCGCCTTTGTATTCGTCCACGATGGGTCGCAGCTCCTCGTCAGCAATGAGCAACTTGGCGTTCGCATCTTGCATCATGAAGTTAAGACGCTCCTTCGGGTACGAGGGGTCAAGGGGCTGGTAGGCACATCCTGCCTTCAGCACGCCCAATGAGGCAATAGCCATCCACTCACAACGTGGAATAAGTATCGACACCACATCTTCTGATACCAGTCCTTTACCAGCGATGTATCCTGCTATACGGTCACTGATGGCATCCACCTCAGCATAGGTGTATTTCTTATCTTTATAGACTACAGCGATATTTTCGGGTGTAGCCTTTACCTGCTTGCGGAACAGTGATACAATGGTCTGAGTGTTGTCGTATTGTTCGTCAGTCTGGTTGAAGCTGTCGAGTATCTCTACTTGTGAAGCTGTAGTTATTTCAACATCACACAGAGTCTTCTGACTTAGGAAACCTTTCAGAGTTGCCTCGTAGCTCTCCATGAAGTCATTAATCAATTTCTCGGAGTATGCGCTGGCATCATATTCTGCCCTCAGCTGGTATTGGTCACCAATGGTATAGGCCATCATACAAAGCGGCACCTCTAAGGTGTGGTTGCAGAGCTGTATTGTCTGCATGGGCTTGCCCATCAGTTGTGTGTTGCCAAACATACTTCCTCTCCATGCAAACATGGAGTTGCTTTGCAGGTTGAGGTCGGTCATCAAGTCAGGATAGGCATAGATATCATGTTCACGACAGCCGGTATTCTGCTCCTGACAGGCTTTCATGAAGTCCATCACAGTGGTGTCGTTGGTGAACTTTGCATAAACGGGTAGTGTCTTCACCGTCATACCCACGGTATGCGAGAGTCGTTTGTCGGTACGTCCGTTATATACAGTTGTAAACAGCGCCTCCTGCTCGTTGTTGTACTTCGCCAGGAGATAGGCGTATGCTGACATGAAGAGAGTGTTCTTGAATAAGCCGTTGGACTTGCAGAAAGACTCTACCTTTTCCTTGTCAACGCTAAGCACACGAATTATGTTTGCCTCCGTGCGCTCCGCACCTTCCAGGTCGGGAATGAGCCCAGTGAATGTGTCGCCACAGTCGAAGTTCTGGGCATACCACTGCTTGCCATCCTCAAAGGCTGGTGTCTGACGCTTCTCGGCATCAGCGATGGCTACGTCAATCATTGTCATCGTTTCGGGTTCCAGTGCCTTACCGTTGTATGCTGCCTCTATATCGGCAAGCATAACCTTCAGGGTAATGCCGTCGCCAATGATATGGTGGATGTCGAGCAGGAGATAGAAATGCTCAGCATCTTTCAGCAGACGAATGTGGAAAAGACGGTCGTTAACGATGTCGAAAGGAATGACGAGCGACTGTGAAGATTTGTCGTCATAGGGCTCAATGCTCAATGAAAACGTCTCGCTGTCGTCAATGGTCTGTACAGGATCGCCCTGCTCGTTCACCGCAATGCGTGTGAAGAGGGTGGGGTGTGCAGCTACGGCAGTCTCAATAGCTTTTTTGAGTTTATTCTCGTCAAGACTACCGTCAAGTACAAACATATAAGGAAGGTTGTAGCAGGTCTCACCCTGATGAGAGACACACTCGGCATAGATGCCATACTGTATTTTTGATAAAGGCGCTGTTTTCATAATTCAAAAGTGTTTAGAGCTAGCGTAACAATAATATATCGTTTATATGATACTCAGGGAATCCTTTGATGAAAATGAATTCTTCATATCATTCAAACTCGAAGATGCTGATGAATCCTGTCAGCTTGAATACGTTCTTTATGTCGTCGTTAACGTTGCGTAAAGTTACCTTACTGCCTGCTGCCTTTGCTCCCTTAAGGATGCTGAGAAGGATGCGCAAACCGCTCGATGCAATATATTCCAGGTCCTTGCACTCGATAATGACATCTTTACCGTTACTCTCGTAGAGAGGTTTCAACACGTCTTCAACTTCCACAGCAGCTGCGGTGTCCATTTCTCCTTCTAATGTGGCAATGTACTTGCCGTCGATTTCTTCAATTTTTGCATTCATAGTTTTTATGATTTAATTATTTGTTATTTATGTTTTTTATTAGCGTAAGTATATTCTTGCCGTCTATGCGCTCGTAGTTGATGCTGTCCATCAGCTCGCGAACCAATAGTATTCCCAGTCCTCCAATCTGACGGTCTTCAGCAGAGAGCGTCGTGTCGGTCCTCTGTTTGGCGGTGGGGTCAAAGGCAACACCCGTGTCAATAATCTGGAAACGCAGGGTGTTACCATCATACATCATATTAATGATTATGTCACCCTCGGAATCTATAGGATAGGCATAGTCTATCACGTTGACTACAGCCTCCTCTACTGCCAGACGCAGCTGACGAGCCAGTGAGGTGTCAACATTCAGCTTCTCGATAGCCGATTTCATAAATTCGCTGAAACGCTTCACTTCGTGAACGTCATTCTTTATTGTCAGCGTCTCCGTCAGTGTGCTCTCAAACTGTAGAGCATGGTACTTTATGGCAAGCATCGTAAGGTCGTCGCTCTGCTCAGCATTCTTTACGAACTTGTCAACGGCGTCGGATATGTTCGCCAGAATATCCTTCGGCTCGTCGTCGGTACTCTCTTCGAGGATTGTCATTATCCGTTCCAGACCAAACTGCTTACGTGCTGCATCCTTTGCTTCCGTAAGTCCGTCGGTATATAGGAAGATAGTGCTCGAGGGCAGAAGTGTTAGCGTCTGCATTTCGTACTTCGTGTCAGCAAATACTCCGACAGGAAGGTGTGGCGCTGCATCTATCAGCTTCCACTTCCCGTCTTCCATCAGTATAGGTGCGTCGTGTCCCGCATCGCAATAGCGCAGATGTCCTGTGGGTAGGTCAAGTACTCCGACAAACATGGTGACGAACATGTTTGACTTGTTGTTCTGACATGCTGCTTCATTGATAGACAGAATTATTCGGGCTGGGTTACTCTCGTGGGCGGAAGCCGAACGGAACAGCGCCTGAACGACAGCCATAAGCATAGCTGCAGGAGCTCCCTTGCCGCTGACGTCGCCAATGCAGAAGAATAACTTCTCGTCGCGAACATAATAGTCGTAAATGTCACCACCTACCTCGCGTGCCGGTTTTAGGAAACCTTCTAACTCCAGATTCTCAACGGTTATCTCTCCTTGAGGCAACATACTCTGTTGAATCTCGCTGGCAACACGTAACTCTCCGTCAATGCGCTCCTTCTCGGCATTAATTCTACGCAGATGATTCAGGTTGCGAGAGCTGCGCCATACGATGAAAAGGGAAAATATAAGACCTAAACTCAATGGTAGCATCAGCATTAGACGCATCATGCGCAGTCTGCTGAACACCTCGTTGTCGTTCACGATGTTTATGAGTACCCAGTCAGTCTTTCCTCCTACAGGAGTGTAGAAGACGTGGTACTTATTGCCATCTTTGTCCTTCGTCGTGAAGTAGTCGGTCTTGTCGTTATCGACTTTCAGGAGTTTAAGAATCTCCTGGAACAGAGGGGTGTCCTCGCCGACAAGTTTGTTGTAACTGCCCGTTACCAGGAAACGCTGCGTGGTCTTATATACCTTCTCCTCGTTCATGATGTCTTCCAGCAGACGGGTGGGGATGTCGGCAAATATAACACCGACGATTTTGTTGGACGTATCGCGGACAGGGGAACTGTATGTCGTTGTCATACCAATTACTCCCACTTTGTCTTCATAAGGTTCGCTCCAAAGCGACTTGCCTGTGGTCACGGGAATACGGTAATACTCCTTATTGGTATATATGACACGATTTCTTCCTACCTGCATTGTCACGATGGAGTCTCCGCCCCTGCGCACCGAGTAGGGCTCGTATAGTTTGCCTTTGTTTCTGTAGTAGTAAGGGGTAAAGGCGATGCCGCTACCGTAGATAATAGGATTATCACTGACCATCTGCTTAGTGACGTCAAACATCCAGTTTGGTTCATTAAGACTCTCACTTACTACCCACGATAAGTTGTCAATGGTTACTTCTACATTAGCCAGTTTGTTACGAATACAATGGTATATGGCATTCATCTCCACCCTTACCATTCTCTCCATCGTTCTTTGGATAAAGTTTTGGGCGGAATAGAACATGATACCCATCATCAGCTCTAATAGCAGTACTGCAGAGATGATAACGGTCAGACTGGTGTTGGTTTTGAATACTTGTTTTACTCGTTCCCACCAACCTTTATTCGTATTCGTCTTATTACTCATGCTCAAACATTTTTCTCATATTTTCTTTGTTTCGTTAATTGCCAAACATGGAGCAAATGTAATAAAAAAATACATAGACTACAATATGTAAGACAAGTTTTAACAGGATTTTAGAAATCTTCCAACCAGTCAGTGTTAATTTCTGAAATGTTAGTTGGGTTTAGTGCCCCTTTAATCATTATTAAAATAATAATCCATATAAGGCTCAAGACGCTTTCTCTCCGCCTCCGGAAAGTCTTTATGCAGCTTGAGGTCGTCCAGACTCTTTAAGTCGCCCTTCAGTCTTCTGTAGTCCGTAATGGTACGAGCCTGATAGAAGTTTATGTAGGGGTGACGTTTCAGCTGGTCGAGAGTGAGTTTGTTGACCTTAATCTTACGTATTTTAGTGCTGTCAACCTTGAAATAAGGCAGACTCTTTCTGGGGAAGTTTGATATCTCGAGGAGTTGTGAGGTACTTACATACCCTCCGAGTCGTTTCCCGTAGCCTATGATAGCGCGTGCGAAAGCGCTGCCAATGCCTGGCACCTTCTTCAGCGTTGATGTGTCGGCTATGTTCAGAGTTACCGTCTCGCCCTCTTTCAGCTTTATGGGGTATTTCAGTGTGTCGCGCTCATAGCGTTGTTCTTCGGAATTCTTGAATAGTTCCGATGCCGGACGGTAGTCGTCGGAGATGTGTATATAAGGCTCCAGTTCCCGATATTGCTTTGCCGTAAGTCCGTAGAGTCGTGCAAAGTCCTCCTTTTTCCTGTATATGCCGCCCTTTGCGCGGTACTTATATATGTTGCGCACCTGCCACGGTTGCAGTCCAAGTCTAAGAAGCTGTGTGCTGTCGGCAGTATTCGGGTCGAAGGCGAAACGTTCTACGGGTGCCTGCTCCACACGATAGTACTGCTGTGGGCGAGAAGCGAGCTGCGATACACGTGGGGTGTAGCGTGTAGTGTCCTTGTCGCCCTGTTCCTCACCTTCTGTTTTCCCTGCGTAATATATCGCCACACCTGCCGCTATAGCGGAGAGTAGTAGTGTGAGTAGTGCTCGCTTGATTGACTTGTGCAGATATATTATATCACGTAGTTTCATTATATTAGTCCGAATTGATGCATGAATATCAGTGCTATACCTGTAGGACAAATGTATTTTGCAGACAGTACGAACAGGTGGAAGTACTTGTTGTTTGTAGTACCCCAGTTGGTTACCTGGTTGCGCACGTTATGGTGGGGCATCACCCAGCCGACATAGATAGCGGTGAGGAAGCCTCCTGCGGTAAGCAGTACGTTGGCAGAGAGGTAGTCGAAGAAGTCGAAGAGCGAGCGTCCGAACAACTGGAGACTCGGCACGGCACCGATGGAGAGGGAGCACAGCGCTCCTGTTATCAGTGCGAGCACAGTTACTATGCCTGCTGCCGTCTTGCGTCCGAGGTGGAACTCCTCGCTGACAAAGGCTGTCGGCGTCTCGTGCATAGAGATTATCGACGTGAGGGCGGCGAGTGAGAGCAACAGGTAGAAGGTTATTCCTATGAGGTAGCCTATCACCGGTGCCGATGCGAATGCCTCTATGAAGACGTTAGGCAGGGTGATGAATATCAGCGACGGTCCGCTGTCGGGCTGTATGCCTACAGAGAATGCTGCGGGGAATATCATCAGCGCAGCAAGTATTGCCACCGAGGTGTCTATGAGTGCTATCTGCCACGCAGACCTTATGAGGTTCACCTGTTTTCCGAAATAGCTGGAGTAGGTTACGAGAGCCGCCATTCCTGTGCTCAACGAGAAGAATGTCTGTCCGAGAGCATCGAGGAAAGTCTTTTGGTTCACCTTCGAGAAGTCCGGCTTTAGCAGGAACTCCACACCCTTTATGGAGTTGGGCAGCGACAGCGAGCATACCACGAGGATTAGAAGGAGTATGAAGAGTATAGGCATCATAACCTTCGATGCGCGTTCTATGCCCTTCTGCACACCCTTAGTAATAATAAGGTGGGTGAGGATCATAAAGAACATAGCCCACATGATAGGACGTATGGGATTCGAGGTGAAGTTGGCGAAATACTGTTGTACGTAGGCGGGGTCGCCATAAAGTTTTCCCGCTGTTGCTGCAAAGACATATTCCAAAGTCCAGCCGGCAACGACGGAGTAGGCTCCCATGATGATGAACCCAGTAAGCACACCCATATATCCCACCAGTTTCCAGGGCCATCCGCCGTAGGCTCGTGTGGCGTTAGCCTGAGCATTACGTCCTACGATGAACTCGCAGAGCATTGCCGGCACACCCAGTGCCGCTATGCAGCAGAGGTATATTATGAGGAATGCAGAACCTCCGTTCTGTCCTGCCTCGTACGGGAAGCGCCAGATGTTTCCCAGTCCTACCGCAGAGCCTGCTGTGGCGAGGATGATACCAATCTTTGATGTGAACTTACTTCGAGAATCCATTATACTAAATCAAACTGATGTAGGAATATTAAAAGTGTCAGTAGCGGACAAACGTATTTCACTATGAACACGAAGGCGTGAACGTGTGGGGTGCGTATAGTTCCCCAGTTGGACAGCTCGTCGCGCACAAACTTATGGTCAACATACCAGCCTACGAAGATACACGTGAGGAAGCCTCCTAACGGCAGACATATATTTGCCGAGAACCAGTCGAGGAAGCTGAAGAGACTCCCGCCAAACAGTTGCAGGGAGTACTTGCCGCTCAGTGACAGTGAACAGAGGGCACCAATGACGATACACATCAGCGACACCACGCGTGCCGCACCCTTGCGACCCAGATGTAACTCCTCGCTGAGGAACGACGTAGAAACCTCGTGGAGTGATATGTTCGACGTTAAAGCCGCGATGGTGAGCAGCATATAGAAGGAGAAAGATACTATATACTGCAATATTCTCATATTGCCGAATGCCTGTTCGAAGACGTTCGGTAGGGTGATGAATATCAGCGACGGTCCGCTGTCGGGCTGTACACCAACGGAGATGGCTGCGGGGAAGATGAGAAGTCCTGCGAGGATAGCAATGAACGTGTCGATACCCGCTATCTGTAGTGCCGACTTCGTGAGGTTCGTCTCGCGTTTGAAGTAGCTGGCGTAGGTACACAGACAGCCCATAGCGATGCTCAACGAGTAGAACGCCTGTCCGAGTGCCTCAAGGAAGGTGTCGCTGTTAATCTTCGAGAAATCGGGATGGAAGAGGAACTCCACACCCTTCGCAGCGTTGGGCAGCGACAGCGAACAAGCTACAAGGGCAAGGAGGAGCAGGAAGAGTATAGGCATCATAATCTTTGAAGCCCTCTCTATGCCGTTCTGCACTCCGTGAACTATGACGAAGTGGGTAAAACCAACGATGAGCGACATCCATACTATCGGCTTTATGGGGTTATTCGAGAAGTCGTTGAAGAACTTCTGGAAGTATTCCGGTGTGCCGTGGAGCTCGTCAGCCGCCGATGCGAAGACATACTGCAGCGTCCATCCGCTCACAACACCGTAGTATCCGATGATGATGGCGGCGGTGAGGACACCCATATAGCCAACGAACTTCCAGGGTGTGCCGTTGGCGAGCTTCGTATAGGCACGAGCAGTGTTTGCCTGCGCGTGACGACCTATCATAAACTCGCAGAGCATTACGGGGATACCCATCAGCAGTACACATATAATATATATAATGATGAAGGCAGCACCTCCGTTTTGTCCTGTGACATAGGGGAAACGCCACACGTTACCCAGTCCTACGGCTCCGCCTGCTGTGGCAAGTATTATGCCCAGCTTAGAACCGAAGTTTCCTCTATTTGAATTAATGTTTTTACTCATTACGGCTGCAAAATTATAAAAAAAATAGTACTTTTGCAGCAAAATAGAAAGCAAATATGAATTTTTTATTGCATTTGTTAAAGCACTATCCCTTCTCTTGCCTGTGTATCGTGATTATCTGGGTGCTTTGTTTTATGGATGTTCCTGATACACCTCTCGGCGAAGTGGCGTTTATGGACAAGTGGACCCACATGGTGATGTACGCAGGTACGTGTGGCGTCATCGCCATAGAGTATTGGCGTCAACACGAGGTGATAAACAAAAAGCGTTGGATATTGCTCGGGTGGCTTGCGCCGGTACTTATGAGCGGACTGATAGAGTGGCTTCAGGCTAACTGTACTGGTGGCAGGAGGAGCGGGGAGTGGATGGACTTCCTTGCCAACACCACGGGTGCTACTCTAATTCTATGTGTCGGTATTCTTTGGGAATGGTGCCGCGCCAGACGATGAACGGCATCTTCCGCATGTGTCCGTTGTAGAAACGTTTGTCGCCAGTCACCTCCATACCAATGAAGGCGGGCTTCTCGAAGGTCTCGTTTTCATCGGACAGTTCCACCTCGGCCATTACCAGACCGGCGTTGTCGCCGTAGAACTCGTCAACTTCAAAGGTGTGTTTTCCGCAGGGAACGAGGTATCGTGTCTTGTCGATAATGCCAGGTTCGCATAGTTTCATAAGTTCCTTTGCGTCCTCAAGAGATATCTCTTTCTCGAACTCATAGCGTCCGAAGTGTCCTTCCTGGGCGGGTCCTTTGATGGTGAGGTACGCCTTGTCGTCGCGGACACGTACCCTCACAGTACGTCCCTGACTGCTCAGTATGTAGCCTTGTTGTATGTGGCTATGACTGACAGCCTGTGTCTTGTAGTCATAGCCACATACCAGGAACTTACGTTCTATTTCCTGGTTGCCCATTAGTTAAAGAAGAAAACGCAAACCATCAGTAATGCAAGGAATACCAATGCTGCAAAGATCCACTTGATAACGTTCTGAGCCTGTTTCTCTTCTTGTGCGGCACGACGTGCGCGCTGTGCTTTTCTTTTCTGTGACATGATTTTATTTTGTTTCGTTATTACGTTATATCGTTATTACGTTATGACGTTATTACGTCGTTATTATTCATTTTCGCTTGGGAACTCCATGAGGTACGCCTTTATGAAGTCGTCTATCTTGCCGTCCATCACTCCATCGACATCCGACGTCTGGTAGTTGGTGCGGTGGTCCTTCACGCGGCGGTCGTCGAAGACGTAGGAGCGTATCTGTGAGCCCCATTCTATCTTCTTCTTTCCTGCCTCAATCTTTGCCTGTGCCTCGAGTCGCTTCTTCATTGCCCTGTCGTAGAGCTGTGAGCGCAGCAGTGCCATAGCACGTTCCTTGTTCTTCGGCTGGTCGCGGGTTTCGGTATTCTCGATGAGTATTTCCTCTTCCTCACCGGTGTCGGGGTCTGTGTACCAATAGCGCAGACGCACTCCCGACTCCACCTTGTTGACGTTCTGACCGCCTGCACCGCTGGAGCGGAAGGTGTCCCACGACAGTTTGGCGGGATCAACATACACCTCGATGGTGTCATCGACGAGAGGCGAGACGAAGACGCTGGCGAAACTTGTCATGCGCTTGCCCTGAGCGTTGAAGGGACTAACCCTTACCAGACGGTGAACACCGTTCTCGCTCTTCAGGAAACCGTAGGCGAACTCACCGCCCTCAATCTCCATAGTGACGCTCTTTATTCCTGCCTCGTCGCCTTCCTGGAGATTGCTTATAGACACCTTGTAGCCGTGAGCCTCTGCCCAGCGCATATACATTCGCATGAGCATCTGTGCCCAGTCCTGACTCTCTGTGCCGCCGGCACCGGAGTTTATCTTGAGGACACACTCCATGGGGTCCTCCTTCTGGCGCAGCATGTTCTTCAGTTCCAGCTCCTCCAGTCGTTCTATCGCTATCTGGTAGTCTTTATCGACCTCTTCTTCGGTGACCATTTCCTCTTTGTAGAAGTCGAAGGCAAGTTGCAGTTCGTCGGCGGCACTACGCACCTCGTTATAGCCGTCAATCCACTTCTTGATGGCTTTAACTTTCTTCATCTGCTCTTCTGCCCTTAAGCGGTCTTCCCAGAAGTCGGGTGCCTGAGTGCGAAGGTCTTCTTCTTCGTATTCTATCTTTTTGCGGTCGATGTCCAGATAGCGGTGCAGTGCCTCTGCACGCTGCAGGACATCCTTTAGCTGGTCAGCTGTAATCATTACTCTTCGTACATTTTTTCTATTTCGGCGGCATAGTTCTTGTTGAGTACTGCTCGCCTAATCTTCAGCGTGTTTGTGAGCTCTCCGTTCTCCATGGTGAAGGCGTTGGGGAGCAGTGTGAAACGCTTAATCTTCTCGTAGCTTGCCAGCTGCTGCTGCAATGTGTCTATGCGCTCCTGCATCATCTTCATTATGGCGGGGTGCTTGCACAACTCTGACATGCTGCCGTATTTAATGTTGTGTTCTCTTGCGTAGTCCTCGAGCAGCGGGAACGACGGCACTATGAGTGCTGAGACGAACTTGCGCTGGTCGGCAATGACTGCCAGTTGCTCAATGAACTTATCGACGAGGAGCTTCGACTCAATCATCTGTGGAGCAATGTACTTTCCGTTGCTCGTCTTGTAGAGCTCCTTGATGCGCTCCTTGAGGTACAGCTCGCCGTCCTTCAGGTAACCGGCATCGCCTGTGTGGAAGTATCCGTCTTCGTCGAACGCCTCCTTGTTGAGGGCGTCGCGGTTGTAGTATCCCTTGGTGATGGTAGGACCCTTGAGGAGTATCTCGTCGTTCTCGCCAATCTTTATGCTGATGCCCGTGATAGGACGACCTACGGAACCCATAGTATAGACCTTGTCCATGTGGTCGCAACTTACGGTGGCAAGACTCTCGGTGAGTCCGTAGCCCACAACCATGTTGAGTCCTATGGTGTGTACAAACTCTTCGACCTCAGAAGAGACGTATGACCCTGCGGTGGGGAAGAAGTGTGGGTTCTCAAGTCCTAACTGCTTGCGTACCAACGAGAACACTGTCTTGTCGTACATCATATACTCTAAGTGCAGGTTCAGTGGCGGACGCTTTCCGCGACTGACATACTCTATGTTGTGCCTTCTGCCTACGGCAAGTGCACGGTTGAAGAGCTTGCGCTCCAAAGCGCTGGCGCTCTCAATCTTTTCCTTGACACCGATATATACCTTCTCCCAGAAACGGGGAACGGCACACATACACGTCGGATGTGTCTCGCGCAGTGACTGCTGAACTTCCTTGGGGTAGGTGTTGATGATAATCTTGGCACCCTCGGTAAGACAGAGGAACGCCCATCCGCGCTCGAAGACGTGAGTCAGCGGGAGGAAACACATCACCCTGTCCTTCTCGCCAACAGGAACGCACTCGTCGTTGGCAAGCATGGCGGCATTGTACTGTCCGTGGGTGAGTATGACACCCTTCGAATCGCCTGTTGTTCCGCTGGTATAAAGGATGTTAGCTATGTCGTCGTTGTTTGCCTGCTTGCTGAGGACGTCCACCTCGCTCTGTCGCGGGAAACCCTCGCCGAGTTTCAGGAACTCGTCGAAATACATAGAGCTGGGGTCGTTGGGGTCTTTCTTTACAGCAGGGTCGAAAATGATAATCTTCTCAAGCGACGGACATAGCGGCAACACACGATATGCCTTGTCGTATTGGTCCTGTTCGCCAACGAAGAGGATGCGTATCTGCGCATCGCTAATCATAAACTGTATCTGCTGCTCACTACTCGTAGCGTAGAAGGGAATGGTGACAGCACGTATTCCGAAAGCACCGAAGTCGGTAAACATATACTGAATGACGTTCTGCGAGAAGATTCCCATATTCTCCTGAACCTTAACGTTGAGGTTCAACATGGCGTTGCTCACCTGACGTACTCGTTCAGAGAATGTCTTCCAAGAACACTCTCTCCACTCCGTACTGCCGAAATCACGATATTCAAACACCGTTCTCTCGCCGTACTTCTTTGCCTGCTCGTGTATTAAAACAGAAAAATGACACCTTGTCTGCATAGTATAAGGATTGATTTAACTGCAAAAGTACAAACTATTTTTGAAAAAGTCAAAAGAAACACGAAATATTTTCATGTTCCTACTTAGACAACAAAGCCCTATTCAAATTCCTCATCCTTTTCCATCTCTACAGTTTTCACCCGGACATTGTAGAGTGGCGAGGTGCATATAAGAGTGCTAGTCTGCATTTTTACCACCTGTATTTCGGGGTTGATATATGTTTTTTTCATATCTGTTACCTCCCTTCTTTACTTAATAATTACCTTTTTGCCGTTCACTATGTACAGACCTTTGGCAGGCTTGGCTACACGACGACCCTGCAGGTCGTAGTATATCACCTCTCTACTTGGAGATAGGTTGGTGGAGAGACAGCTAATTCCGTCCGTCTCTTCATCCCATACAAGCATGATTCCCTCTGCAGCAGAAGACAAAGCAATTGACGGAATTTGCAGATATGCGCGGTTTGCCTTTACCGTTCCACCTTTTGAATTCACCTTCTTGAACACGCCGCCAGAAAGACCGAAATTGGTGTAGTTTACAGCATCAATATCAACCGTCTGTGTGATGAAAGTCTCTTCTGTTACTGCCACTAATGCATTGCCCGTTACGGTAGCCGCCTCGCTGTTCGTTCCCGTCAGCGTATAGGTCTCGCCCGGCTCTCCTTTGAGTATCACACCTGTATTGGCAGGTACTACGCCTTCGATGGCGAAAGCCGCGATAGTGGTGTTTTTCTCATCGTAGTTCTTGCAGTAGTATGCATTCAGACCGTCGGGCAATGCAAACTTCGCCTTGGCACTGAATGTTCCGATGCCGGATGACGGTACCTTGTATGCATTCGTTGCAAATAGTTTCAGCATCGGCTGGTTCGTCAGCGGGTCTTGTACCCATATTTCCTCAGCGCGGCCATTCTGCAGGGCTGTGGAAGTAGTGCCGTCGGCAAGTTCTGCAACAGTTGCTTGTGTACCTTGTTCAACTCCAAAAGGGGTAAGATAATAACAATTGTTTATTGTATTGATGACGTTATGTTTGTCATAATTACGCACAAACGTATGGAACATATAACCAGCCGAAGCTGTGGTATTCACATCGCTGCCTTCATCCAAAATTAGCAAACAGTTATTCAGGTTTGTAACACCTACTTTTTGAAAAGCTACGAATCCTCCATGAGAGATTTTGCTTTCTGATTGTATCTTTCCGGTATAGACACAATCAGTAATACTAAGCTGTGTTCCATATTGGAAAGCTACAAATCCAGCAAATGTATCAGCAGTATTGTTTGAAGATACAATATCCACATCACTCCAGCATTGTTCTATCGTATTGGTACCGTATGTCCAGCCAACCAATCCGGCAGCACCAATCTTATCTGCGGTAATTATACCTGCTGTATGCAGATTTCGAATTGTTGCGCCTTGAATATCTTTGAACGGACCGGCACCAAGGAAATCATGATCTAAATCTCTTTGTTCTGTTTCGCAGGACATTCCCGAGGTGTTGTAGTTAACAGTAAGAGTATGACCTTGACCGTTGAATGTGCCTTGATATCTTTGGTGATAAGATCCTATCATCGTCTGGTAATCGCCCAGATTGATGTCTGCCGTCATCTTGGCATTGGCAGCAGTATTAGTGCCGCTGTTAACTATTTCTGCAAAATCCTGCCAGTCAGACAAGCAACCGAGGAGGTAATTCCCTTCTCCATCTTGTTGTATACCTTCATATGCCTCCTCTGGGTTGTTGGTATAGCCGCCATTTTTGCTTCTGTATACACGATAGTTTTCGTCGTTGGTCAGTACTGGCTCTGTATCTGTGCCGATGCGCTGTCCCCAAACCAGGTCTCCACGAAGATTCTGGAGTTTATAAGCGATTGTGCCGTCAGCAAGTTCTGCAGCAGTTGCTTTTGTGCCTTGGGCAACTCCAAAGTCCCGATAGTAGTAGCAATTGGTATAAGTTCCTGCAGATTGGTCTTCTTTTGCAAACCTATCAAAAGTGAAGAACGTTGTGAGCCAACTACTATATATATTGGTGTCGCTGCCCTCATCCAGTATAACAAGGCAATTGGTGAGAGCGGAAGTACCTGAGTAATGATAACCGATAAATCCGCTATGAGATTTTTTGCAGGTCGATTGAATACAACCCGTGAAAATACAATCTGTTATGTTAATCGAGGTTCCATACATAAAGGCCACAAAGCCTGTGAACGTATCTGCAGTATTGTTTGACGATGCGATATTCACATCGCTCCAGCAATTCTCTATGGTGTTTGTTCCGTATGCCCAGCCAACTAATCCGGAAGCTCCGATTTTATCTGCTATTATACTGCCAGCCGTATGTACATTGCGGATAGTCGCACCCTCAATATCTCTAAACGGAGCAGCGCCAAGAAAACTTTGACCGGTCTCTATACTCATACTCGACGTGTTATAATTTAAGGTCAACGTATGACCTTGTCCGTCAAATATTCCGCTGTATCTTGTGGCGTAAGAGCCAATCTTAGTCTGGTCATCGCCTAGATTGATGTCAGCTGTCATCTTGGCATTGGCAGCAGGATTGGTGCCGCTGTTGACGATAGCAGCAAAGTCTTTCCAGTCATCCGCTGAGCCGAGGAGGTAATAGCCCTCTGCGTCCTGCTCCAAAGAACTTCTGACAAGGCGGACGGATATACCATCGGATCGTCCATAATTGTTACTGAGGTTTAAGTGTTCGTTATAGAAACTTGTTCGATATGCTTTCTTGTCACTTGAAGCAGTTGATGACCAATAATCTCCTCCATCACCAGACATATTTGTTGTTGTACCCTGACGGTAACCTGCCGCAGGGATGAATACGGCTCCAGCGGACTCCATGACACTCCAAAGAGTATTATTAGATATAATATTGCTTGAAAAAGTTTTCGCACCGCCTGACCAAGCAAAACCAGCAGCCGTTGCCGCCGTTGCAATTGATGTTTCGCTCCAACTCCAATCGTCAGGAAGTAAAAAGACACCATTAACACCAAATAAACGGCCAAATCCATAAAGTGAACTATAATTGGCACGTCCGGCAAATATATAGTTCCACTCTGCATTTGAAAGCGTATGCCAACTATCGTCAATTGCCTTACCCCAATCGTAGATGGTCTTGTCAAATTCGCCAGATGTTATTGATGGTCCATAATCCTCATCTGTTGTTCCCGCGTAATATGGCATCTTCCCAGTTGCCGTATTTGCCTCAAGTCCATTGGTAGCCCAACCAAAAAGGTCTATCCATCCTGTGTACGACTCTGAAATGCTGCTATTGGCACTGCCGATGTAGTCATACTGGTTCTCCGCAAAGCGCCAAGTATCGGTAGATGCCTGATACTGCAGGTTACCTTGTGAAAACAGAACCTTCTCACCGCTGGCATTGATTGTAAAACGCCCGGACAAAGCACCAGGTATTGAACTGGCCCATGCACCCGTGCAGCAAAGCAGGGCGATCATTGAAATGAGTAGTTGTTTAGTTGTTCTCATATCTTTATTTTTATTTAGTTCTTGTTGTTCTTTCTTTTCTGTCTGCAAAGGTACTAAATATCCCCGTAATTCCAAAGAATAATTTAGCTAAAAGAAGAATGAGATGGAGAAGACAGGTAAATAAACTAAAAAGAATTGGGTTTATAAAATAATTCGTATCTTTGTAGACGAAATATTTTCATCTATACCCCGTGTACCCATAAAGACTTTCACAGTTTCAATATTTAAAAAGCACAAGCCCAACCGAATCTTCGCACAAGTTCTTGCAGAAGACTATGGTCTTTTATAGGAATGGTGACAGCCACAGTTTCCTGTTGTTTGTCATCAACATGATTTTGGCTTGCCAGTTCCAACTCGTATTGTGTCTGAGCTGAAAGCAGAAGCTTTGCAGGCAGTCCGATAGCATGTTCTATCTTCATAGCCAGCTCTGTCGTGAGAGCACGCTTTCCATTGAGCACCTCACTCAAATGTGATGGCTGGGTACCAAGCATCTTAGCAAATGCTTTCTGACTTATGCCACGCTCGTCAAGTTCAGGCTTAATCATCATTCCAGGATGAACAGCCATGAAGGGTGCAGAGTTCTCATTTCTTGTTGCCATAGTGTGTGTCGTCTAAACTTAAAACAGTGATTTTTATTGTTATTTGGCGGCAAATATACAAAAACGATTCCCAAATTCGGGAATTATTGTGGAGATTTCTTTCGTTTTTAACAAATCTTTGTAAATCGATGTCAACTTTTACTCCATAAACTAACCTCTTTTCAGAAGAAGAAAGAAGTAAGCGAGTTCTTTTGTTTTCTGTGACAATTCTCAATTTAGGATTATGGAAATTTTATTTTTCTAAAAAACATTACACATTACACAAAGTCCGATAAATAAAGGGTTTTGACTGTGGTGTAACCTTTTTTAGGATTATGGAAATTTTAGTTTTCGAAAAAAAGTGTCAGCCGTCATTAAAAAATCTTTACATTTGGATTGTCAGCATGTATGTTTATCCAAAGTAAACCTATGGTTTTGATGGAGTAAACCTATGGTTTTGTCGGAGTAAACCCATGGTTTGGTTGGAGAAAACCCATGGTTTGGTTGGAGAAAACCTATGGTTTAGTCGGGGAAAACCTATGCTTTGCAGCATGACGGATGACACTTTTTTTTGAAAAATAAAAATTGAGAAATCCTAAAAACATTACACACCCACAAACCCCGTTGCTACCGAGCTTTGTGTAATGTGTAATGTTTTTTTATAAACCAGAATTTAGGAAATCCTAAAAATGTTTTTACTCAAAATCCTCGTTTACGTCCATCTCGTCCATAGTGTTTACCTGGACAGTGGTGAGTGGCGAGGTACATATAAGAGTGCTGGTTTGCATTTTTACCACCTGTATTTTGGGGTTGATATATTTCTTTTTCATATCTGTTTCCTCCTTGCTTTACTTAACGATTACCTTTTTGCCATTCACTATGTACAGTCCCTTTGCAGGCTTGGCTACACGACGACCCTGCAGGTCGTAGTATATCACCTCTCTACTTGGAGAAGGGTTGGTGGAGAGACTGCTAATTCCGTCCGTCTCTTCATCCCATACCAGTATTATTCCCTCTGCTGCAGTTGCAGGAGGCAAAGCGCTCGACGGGATCTGCAGATATGCGCGGTTAGCCTTTACCGTTACACCCTTTGGATTTGAATTCACTTTCTTGAACACACCACCTGAGAGACCGAAGTTGGTGTATTCAACTTCGTTAATTTCGACAATCTGGTAGATGACTGTCTGTTCTGTTACTGCCACTAATGCATTGTCCGTTACGGAAGCCGCCTCGCTGTTCGTTCTCGTCAGCGTATAGGTCTCGCCAGGTGTGCCTTTCAACAGCACGCCCGTATTTGCAGGCACTACGCCGTTGATAGCCACAGCAGATATCTGTCCGTCATTATATCCCTTGCAGTAGTATGCATTCAGACCGTCGGGCAATGCAAACGGAGCCTTGGCGCTGAAGGTTCCGATGCCCGATGACGGTACGGTATATGCTGCATTTGCAAAAATCTTCAGCATCGGCTGGTTAGTCACAGGGTCTTGCACCCAGACAGCCTCATCGCCTGTGCGACCGGCATTCAGCGCCGTAGCTGTGGTGCCGTTGGAGAGATCCGTGGATGAGGCATATGTGCCTTGATTGCCGCCCCAAGGTGTCTGATAATGACAATTGGTTATAGTGTATGGGTCTCCTTGTACGCCAGTTCTAATGAAAGTGCCTGTAGTTCCTGCAATACCATTGATAGTGCCAATATTCAAGCAATTATTGAATTGTGCAGAATTGTTATAGCCGTCAGATCCATGTACATGTGACATGATGCCACCACAGTGATAACCTGTAGCGATATGTCCGCTAAACAAGCAGTCTTCTATCAGGATACTGCTATTATGTACACCAGCGGCATCACAGCAACTGGCAATACCGCCGATTGTACCCTGATAATCACCATAACCATCCACCTTCAGAGTAGCAGAAACCCAACATTTTCTCACGGTAAGATTACCATTAACCGATCCCGCCACGCCACCAGCTGCACAACGTCGTTGTCTAATGCTTCCTGCGACATGGAGATTTTGGATAGTTGCACCATTCACACATGCGAAGGGAGCAATTGCGGTTTGGTCACTACTAATATCATAGGCAACGGTCAGCATATGTCCTTGTCCATCGAAGGAACCTTGATAAGGCACACTGAGCGTTCCTATCATTGTTTGGTCACCGCCCAGATCGATGTCTGCCGTCATCTTGGCATTGGCTGTCGGCGTCGTCTGCACCAATGTGGCAAAGTCTTTCCAATCATACGCTGAGCCGATGAGGTAATTGCCTTCGTTGTCCTGGTCCAAGGAACTTCTTACAAGGCGGACGGGACGACCACCATATCGCATTTCCTTGAACTGCGGATCAAGGTCATTATAATAGAAGTTGAGGTAGTATGCCTTATCCGAATCATAAGGCGTAGAGGACCAATAGAAACCACCCAAGTCGGTATAATGTATATTTGAATCCGCCCCATGACGATAAGCCGCCGCAGGCAAAAAGACAGCACCAGCGGATTCCATTACAGCCCACTGCTCCGCCGTATAGGTGTTGTGAGAGTAATTATCTTCTTTACCATTATGATAATAACTACCTAGATTTGTCAAGCCTAATGTCGTACTGGCAGTAAAAGAAGCACCTTCCGGAGTAGTCCAATTGTCAGGAAGAATAATGAGACCGTTCATACCATTCACACTACCAAAACCAAAGAGCGTGGCGGCATTCTCACGAGAATAGAACAAATATACCCACTCGTCTTTGGTCAGTGTGCGCCAGCCGGAGTTTTCTGTGTTGCCGCCATTGGTGATGGCATTTGTGCCCCAGTCGGTGAAGGTGCCATAGTCACCATTATTATCACTTACCTTGTTAGGCGCATCGCCTGTACCCCAGCCAAAAAGGTCGCGGTGGTCGTTATACTGCGAAGTGCTGAAACAATCCCACTGATTCTCGGCAAACTGCCATGTGCCAACATATTGCAGGTTGCCCTGCGAGAACACAACTTTTTCGCCGCTGGCATTGATGGTAAAACGCCCGTACAAAGCACCAGGTATTGAACTGGCCCACATCCCCGTACTGCAGCAAAGCAGGGTGAGCATCGAAATAAATAGTCGTTTAGCTTTATTCATATTATTATAGTTTTAATGTTTATTTTGCGAATTGGTTAAACATAAAAAGCGGCACGTCAGCATCCCATTATGGGACACAAACGTGCGGGGGTAATAATGTTGTTGGCATTTAACCTAATTAATTGTATTTCTGGCTACAAAGGTACGAAGAATAATTTAAACTACAAAGAAGAGTAGTAAGTTTATGAAATAATTAGTATCTTTGCAGACGAAACATTTAAACATTACAGGTATGAACGAAACGCAGCGTGCAATTCTTTTGTTGAAGAAACTCATAGAGATTCCTTCGGTGAGCAGGGAAGAGAAGGGTGTTGCCGACCTCATGGAGGAGACGATGGCGAGTGACGGATTTAATGTGAACCGCTCGGGGAATAACGTGTGGGTGGTGAGTCGCGACTACGACGAGAACCGTCCGACACTACTGCTCAACGCCCACTTGGACACGGTGAAACCCGTAGCGTCGTGGACGCGCAACCCCTTCGAGGCTGTGGAGGAGGGCGACCGTCTCTACGGCTTGGGCAGCAACGACTGCGGCGGAGGACTTGTGTCGCTCTACGAGGTGTTCCGCATACTGTCTTCGCGTGCGCAGGCGTACAATATTATATATCTTGCATCTGCCGAGGAGGAGGTGTCGGGAGCCGACGGAATAGAAAGTGTGCTGCCGCAGTTGCCAAAGATTGACGTCGCTATAGTTGGTGAGCCCACGAGTATGCAACCCGCCGTGGCAGAGAAAGGACTTATGGTGCTCGACATTACAGCACGCGGACGCTCCGGTCATGCTGCACGCAACGAGGGGGTGAACGCTATCGAAGAGGCTCTTGACGACCTGCGCTGGCTGTGTACCCATAAGTTCAGGAAGGAGAGTCCGCTGCTCGGCTGTACACAGATGAAGGTGACTATGATTAATGCCGGTACGCAGCACAACGTGGTGCCCGACAAGTGCGAGATGGTTGTCGATGTGCGTACCAACGAATACTATCGTAACGAGTTCGTACTGGAATATATAAAGAAACACCTGAAGAGTGAGGTGAAGGCACGTTCCGTAAGGCTCAGCTCGTCGCACATAGACCTTGAGCACCCGTTGGTGAAACGATGTGTGGCAATGGGGATGAAACCCTACGGCTCGCCGACATTGTCAGACCAGGCGCTGATGACGTTCCCGTCGTTGAAACTCGGTCCTGGCGACAGCGCACGCTCTCACTCTGCCGATGAGTTCATCATGCAGAGCGAAATAGAGAATGCCATAAAGACTTACGTATCATTGTTAGACGGTCTTGACTTAGCGTCCTAACCACGACTCGGGATTAAGCTTTGCCGTCTCCTTGCGCAACTGGAACTGAAGGATGTTCTCCGAGCCAACGGTTCCGAGAACCTGACGTGTGCTGACCTTCTGACCCCTGCTGACGCTTACCGAACGGAGGTTGCAATATACGGAGATGTACTTTCCGTGACGCACCATGACAATCATCTGGCCTCCGAAACTGAAGACGGCACTCACCTCGCCGTTGAAGATAGAACGGGCCTGGGCGCCAGGGCTGCCGAGAATGTTGATACCTTTATTGTCGAGGGTGACGTTTTTAAGACCATCCACGTTATACTGTCCGAAGTGGCTCACGATGCGATAGCCACCAGTGATAGGCATCGGCAGACGTCCGCGGTTGCTCTCGAAGTTGCTGCTCAGCGCACGGTCCTCGCTGCTGAATGTCAGCGCCTCGTGAGAAGCCTCCCTGGCACGTTCCACCTCGCGGTTGCTACGTTCGTTCTCCACCTTAGCCTTCCTCTCGGCAGCCTCACGTTCTGCGGAAGCACGACGTGCCTCCATCTCGGCACGTTCCTTGTCTCTTGCCGAAGCTTCCTCGGCACGAGCCCTTGCACGTTCTTCGCGCTCACGTGCCTCAGCAACACGACGGGCATTCTCGCGTTCTATGCGTTCTGCCTCCGCCTTCTTGCGTGCCAGCTCCTCCGCCTTACGCTTACGCTCAGCCTCCGCCTTGCGCTTTGCCTCCGCTTCGGCACGAGCCTTTGCCTTTGCCACCTCTTCGGCTACCAAACGGTCAATCTGTGCGTTCAGGGCAGCATCTTTCTTCTTTTGGTCGTCGATGATTCCCTGTATTGTCTTTTGCTGCTTCTTCAGAGACGAAACCATCTTCTGCTGTTCAGCCTGTTGTCCCTGTAGTGCCTCCTGCTCTTTCTTGCCCTTGTAGAGCATGTTGCTCTTGTCGCCCTTAACCTTCTCAAGCTCCTTGTGCTTGGCAGTAATCTGCGCCTGCTTAGCCTTTACCATCTCGCCCTGTGTGCGCTGATAAGCGGCATAGTCGCGAACGAAACGCAGACGACGATACATCTGGGTGAGGTTCTTGGCAGAGAAGATGAACATGAGCTGTTCCTCGATGCTTCTGGTACGTGCCATATAGCGCAGAGACTTGACGTAGTTCTGCTTATGTGCCTGAAGCTGCTGCTCCAGGGTGGCAAGCTGTGTGGTGAGCAGTTCTATGTTGCCGTCGAGAGCCACGATGTCCTTCTGAATGGTTTCAATGGTTCTCTTTCTCTGGTCTATTTCGGAGTTAAGAGCAACGAGGTTGCTCAGGCGCTTCTTCACGTCGGCTTTGTTTGCCCTGAGGAGTTGCTCCTGTTCCTTAATCTTCTTCTGTATCTGTTGGCGCTCGTTCTGCAAACCCTTTATAGAAGCGTTGGTGTATGTAGGCTCCTTGCTCTTCTTGGTGGAAGATTTCTTACCGGCAGTAGCAGTCTTGCCACCTTTCTTCTTCTGGGTGGTAGTCTTATGTGTCGTTGCCTTCTTCGCTGACGAGGACTTCCTTGTCTGTGCTCCCAAGGGGAGGAAAAGGGCAGCGGCGAGTATTATGGTGATAAGTTTCTTCATTTTACAGACTCATGATTTTCTTTAGTACGTCGTCAACGCTAACCTCCTTGTATTTCTTTGATACGGTAGTGCGCGGATCCCAATCGTCGCTGGTGTCGAGGGAGTTAAGCTTCATCTTTATCTGCATCTTTCGCGCCTGTTTTGTGGCGTTAGTGCTAAGACTAAGCGCTATGCTTGTAGGGAAGTTCTTGCTGCCGAGGGCTTTGAAGTTGTCGTAGAGACACTGCACAGACGTTGTGCCGTCCTTCGGATGACTGTACTGCACGTTAGTCTCGTGGATGAAAGCCTTGTCGTTGTCGGCTCTCCACATGTAGTCGAGATAACCCTGATGCAGCGATACTGCCGACATCGGTGCCGACTCCTGCAGGTCAACATCAAAGACCTTCAGTGTGCCGTCGGTAACCTTGTCCTTGCCCGGGATGAACAGCTCGTTCCAGAAGAGCGCCTGCAGAGAGTAGAAGTTAAGTCCATTGTTCCTCAGGAAGTCCACCTGGTTGTAGTCTGCCTTGATGTACTCCGAGTGGATGCGGTCAACTATCATCACGTAGTCCTTGGTGAACTCCAGACGTCCTGCCTCGATGCCTATGATGGGCACGAAGAGCTGAATCCTTATCACGTCGTCCTTGCGCATGTGGAGAGAACCGCCGACAGAGATGTTCTGTGAGCCTGCACTCAACGAGAAGTCTATCTTCGAGACGATGTTCCTGCTAAAGGTGGCGTTGTCATAGACCTTTCGTATGAACTCCTTCTTTTTCTTCTCAACAGACCGTACGTCGGCGGTCTGTGACGATGTGGCGCTGCCGACGGTCTGCTTCTGTGTTGCACAGGCAGCAAACAGTGTGCAGCAGAATATGATGGTTACTATTCTTACTATTTTCATTTTATGAGATACTTCCTTTGCTTAATCTTCTTTCTGATGAGTTTGGCATTCTTGCTCTTTCCCTCAAGGGCTTTCTTCCAGAAGACTACTGCCTCCTTGGTGTTGCTCGTCTTTGAGTAAATGTCGCCAGCATGCTCCAGTAGGGTGGCATCGGGTGACGGACTCAGTTCCAAGACCTTGTCGATGTACTTCTGTGCCTCCTCATAACGCTGCTGTTTGAAGAGAATCCAGGCGTAGGTGTCAAGATATGTAGGGTTCTCGGGCTCCTCGTCGATAGTCTTCTTGCTCATTCGCTCCGCCTTGTCGAGGTCTTTGTCCTCCTCGCTGAGGAAGTAGGCGTAGTTGTTAAGACACGAGATGTTGTCGGGCTTCCACTGCAGACAGCTGTCGTAGGCGGCATATGCCTCGGTGGATTTCCCCTTCTCGTGGAGGATGTCGCCCATGATGGCGTAGAAGTCGCTGACGAATTCCTTGTTGCTCTTGGAGTTTATCTGACTTACTCCGCGACGCAGGGCATCGAGAGACGCATCGTTATTGCCCTTCTGGAAGTAGCACACGCCAAGGAAATAGTAGAACGCCATCTCGTCGGGGTTATACTGCGTTGCCTCCTTCGACAGACGGATTATCTCGTCGAAGTTCTGTTCTTTCCATAGCGACTGTATAAGGGCAAGGCGCACAGAGGCATTGTCGGGCTCAATCTTCAGAGCCTGGTAATATACGGTGTTGATGCTGTCCTGCGGGAAGTTCTTCATCTGCAGGTAGGCAGCATACATTGCCGTCATGTCGGCAGAGTGCTGTGGCTTGCTGAGCACACGGTTGAAAAGGTCGAGTACCTGGGTGCTGTCGGCACCGTTCTGCTCGTTCTCCGCAACAACCTTTCTTACGAGCATCACCTTGTCGTTGGTAGGTATCTCGGGACTCTCAAGGATATCCTCCTGCAGGGCGTTAGCCAACGAGTCCTTGTCGAGGGTACGATAGTAATCGAGTAGCGACAGTCTGGCTGCAACGTGCTTAGGGTCTTGACGCAGCGCAAACTGGTACTCCTCGAAAGCCTCCGCGTGCATGCCGTTCTGGATGAGCCAGTTGCCCTTCATGACGCGATAGTTCATGTCGTTAGGATGTTTCTTGACAAGATCCTCCAGTACCTGTAGCTCCTTGTCTTTCTCTCCCTTCAACGAGTATATGTGCATCTTTGAGAGTGCTGTCTGCTCGGATGCTCCTTCGATATTCTCCACCCTGTCAAGGCAGCGTATAATGTTGTCGTAGTCCTTGTCCTGTCCGTAGAGTTGTATGAGAATTCCCAGCACGTCAGTTCTTGTCGGCGAATAGGACATTATGCGTTCGTAGGTGTTAATGGCTTTGTCCCACTGCTTAGTACCTAAATAGGTCTGCGCCAGTCGCTCCTGATAGGTGACGTTGTCCGGTCGCAGACTTACTGCCTTCTCCATGTTTTCGAGAGCCAGGGTGTCCATTCCCATCTCGGCATAAAGTGGAGTAAGTCCGTAATAAGCCTCCGCAGCATAAGGGTTAAGTTCTATGCAGTGCTTGAGAAGGTCGAAGGCAGCGTCGTAGTTGCCCTTCTGCAGTTGCGTAACCGACTCAGCATAGAAGTACTTAACCTTCTGTGCAGTGTTATAGTCCACAGAAGGAATACTCTTCTGCTCCTTCAACGCAGTCTTTCCGCATGCGACAAAGAGCGCGCAGGAAACGATAAATGCAATATGTTTAAATACCCGTATGTCCATAACCACCTTCGCCACGTTCCGTATCGTCGAGGACCTCCACCTGTTCGAAATCGGCAGTCTCGTGACGTGCTATAACCATTTGTGCTATGCGTTCGCCGTCGTTGATGATGAAGTCCTCCTGTGAGAGGTTTATGAGTATCACACCAACCTCGCCTCTGTAGTCGGCATCGATGGTGCCTGGCGAGTTAAGAACGGTGATGCCATGTTTCAGTGCCAGTCCGCTACGTGGACGCACCTGAGCCTCGTAGCCCTCAGGGAGAGCCATAAAAAGTCCTGTGGGAATCAGTTTGCGTTCCATAGGCTTGAGCGTTATAGCTGCGTCGATGTTGGCACGCAAATCCATGCCGGCACTCTGTGGTGTGGCGTATGCTGGTAGTTGCTGATGTCCCTTGTTTATAATCTTTACCTTAACCATATATATAAAATAATGTGCAAAGGTACATAAATTATTTCCAACATTCAAATAATTTGTGTACTTTTGCAAAAATTTTAAGATTATGGACTGGGAGAAACTCATTACTTATAAGCGCTTAGGACAGGAAAACAGACATGTAGAGCGTCATGATGAACGTTCGGAGTTCAAGCGTGACTACGACAGACTAATCTTTTCGGCTCCGTTCCGACGTATGCAGAACAAGACACAGGTGTTCCCGTTGCCGGGCAGCGTGTTTGTGCATAACCGACTGACGCACTCCCTTGAGGTGGCGAGTGTGGGAATGTCACTGGGTAATGATGTGGCACACCGACTGGTACAGGCAACACCGGCGTACGCTGAGACGCTGATACCACAGATGGGAACGATAGTGAGTGCGGCATGTCTGGCTCACGATATGGGTAACCCGCCTTTCGGACATAGCGGAGAGAAGGCTATACAGTCGTTCTTCAGTGAGGGCGGTGGACTGTTCCTTAAAGACGAGGTGAGCAAGGCTTTCTGGGATGACATCACACACTTCGAGGGAAATGCCAATGCCTTCAGGATTCTCAGTCATCGTTTCCTCGGACGAAGAGAAGGCGGTTTCGCAATGACCTATTCCACCCTTGCCAGCATAGTGAAGTACCCCTTTGCATCGTCGTGCGCCGGAAAGAAAGGAAAGTTCGGATTCTTTGACTCAGAGAAGGAGATATACCAGAGAATAGCCGACGAAATGGGCATAACATGTAAGTCGAAACCCGGAGAGCCGCTGAGCTACGTTCGTCATCCGCTGGTATATCTCGTTGAGGCTGCCGACGATATCTGTTACGAGATAATGGACATTGAGGATGCTCATAAGCTGATGATACTGTCGTTTGAGGAGACGGAGAGTATGCTCTTGGGATTCTTCGATGACGATATGAAGGAGAATATACGCAAGAGGATACACGACGAGGGTATTACCGATGTTAGCGAGAAGGTGGTGTATATGAGAGCCTGTGTGATTGGAAAACTCGAGAACTGCTGTGTTGATGCCTTTATGGAACATGAGCAAGAGATACTTGACGGGACCTTTGAAGGCAGTCTCATAGATAATATAGCACCTCTGCAGAGAGAGGCTTATAAGCGTTGTACGAAGATGTCGATACAGAAGATTTACAAGAGTAAGCCCGTGCTCGACGTGGAGTTGAGCGGTTATAAGATTCTTGCTACTCTTATGGAGTCGATGATGGATGCTGTGATGCATCCCGACCGCTTCTACTCAAAGCAGTTGCTTGACAGGGTGAGCAGTCAGTACGACATACGCAGTGAGAACTTGGAGACACGTATCATGTCAGTGATAGACTACGTCAGCGGAATGACCGACGTATATGCTCTCGACGTGTTCCAGAAGATTAACGGAATAAGTCTGCCTGTGGTGTAGGGATTACTCCTTACTCTTATAGAAAATCTTGTTTGCCCCGCTGGTAATCTTAAGATGCTCGGGGTGCTCCTTGATGTAACTGTCGATGTGGCGCACGCGTTTCTCCTCGAGGATCTCGTCCATAGCGATAAGGATACCTGTCTCCTCGACGTCGCCAAAACCGTAGTTTATTGCTGTGCCGAAGAGTTTCATCGTGGGTGACAGGTTCATGTAGGCATTGACAAGCGGCGGAATGTTGTAGCCCATCTTGCGGATTTCCTGATTGAGCACCTTGTAGTTGTCGCGGAAGTTGTCGTACTTGAATATCTTCTTCAGTTCCTCTTCGGGAGTCTCTAACTCCAATGGTTTCATAGGAGTGATAAGTCCTTCCTTGTCGTTGAAGTGTTTCTTGAGGAAATAAAGAATCATGTCGCGACCCTTGCGGATATATGAGGGATACATGGTTACCTTGCCAAAGAAGTATTTCAGTTCGGGCTTTATGACGTAGAGGGCACCCAGACCGTCCCAGAGGTTGTCGAGAGCGAAGATGCTCTTGCTGTTCTTTTTGATGTTCTGGTACTCCAAAGAGACGAAGGAACGTCCCAACTCTACGGTGTAAGGCATATATTCACGCAGGAACTTCTCAGAGAATTTGAACATGTGGCTTGTGGCGAGGATGGGTTGTCCGTTATCGTCCATCTGCCAGTCGGAACCCATAAGATAACGGTAGCCACCGATAATCTCGTGCGTCTCGGGGTTCCACACAATGAGCTGCTTGTAACAGTTCTCACAGGTGTCGAACTCGTCGATGTCGCAGTCCAGTCCCGTGCCGCCACCAGCCTCGCGGAAGGCTTCTTCGCGCAGTCTGCCTATCTCTCTCATTACGTTGGGAGAGTCGTGGGCGGTGATGATGTAAATCTCGTTGTGACTTTTGTTAGTCATTCGGAGCTGCTTGTCGGGTGTCAGTTCTTTTAGTAGCAACTCCCTCTCGATGGGTGCGATAATTGGCTTTTCCATGTATCCTCTAATTATATATCGTCATAATTCGTAAACTCTGTCCTGTACCCACTGCGCCCACTGGTTGTGGTTCTTCGATTTGTCGAAGGTCTGCCAGGGAATGGGCTTGCCTATCGTTATGGTAAACGACTTGCCAACGTTCTTATACATCTCGTCAACCAGGAACAACATTGCTAAGTTGAACGGCAGAAAACGGTCGCTGAAGTTTGCCAGGCGGTAGAAGAACTTTGAGTTCTTGCCCTCGAAGTGGATGGGCACTACGTCACGCTGGTATTGTATGCTTTTTGTTATGAACGTCTTCTTCCAAGGGATGTCGCGAATAACACCGTTGCGCTTCCTGGAACATATTCCGGCAGGGAACATCAACATGTGATTGTTGCTTTGGAAGCCAGCCTCTACCATTGCGGGGAAGTCGCGTCCCTGCTTTCCTGTCTTGTTGATGGGGATACACAGCGGTGCAAGTCCGGGCAGGTTCATAAGGAGGTCGTTGACAAGATAGCGGAAACGACTGTCATAGTGGCGCCCGATGATGGCTCCTAAAGCTACTCCGTCAACACCGCCAAGAGGATGGTTGGACACTATGGTATATAGACGTCCGTCGTCCTTGCTGGGAAGGTTCTCCATACCCTTTATCTCGAGGTCCATTTCCAGATATTTTACACAGGCCTCGAGCCACGGCGTTCCTGTCACGTCCTTGGACTCCCAAAGAAATCTGTTCACTTCGTCCTCGTGGATAATCTTCTTCAACCAACCCACGAGAGCAGAAGGTACAAACTTCGTCTTGTCGCCGAGTTTATCCTTAAGTATTTTGTCTAAATCGACTGTCTTCTCAATCATTTTGATAGCAAAAATGTAAAATCACGTGCAAAGGTAAAAAAATAATTAATAACAAGCTACAAATTAACAATAAATAATTGTTTCTTATTTTGAAGTGTTACTTTTTACACTGAGAATCAAGGAAGTGAGAGGAGAAAGAAGATGAAAAAATAATGAAAAAAGTTTGGTGGAACGGAAAAAAGTTCGTACCTTTGCCCCGCTAAAAGTGAGTATTGCGCTGGCTAAAACGCTAACAATACGCTGATAAAGAGCGACTTACACTTCAAGCAGGAAGTAAAAGTGTGTTTCTTTTTGAGTGTGTTTTGTGAGCATAGTTTGTGCAGTGACACTTGAAAAGAAACAAATATAACATACATAATTTATTAAAATTTTAAACTGAAATGCCAGGATTATTAGGAAAGAAAATCGGAATGACATCCGTTTTCAGTGCCGACGGTAAGAATGTTCCGTGCACTGTTATCGAAGCTGGTCCTTGTGTTGTTACTCAGGTGAAGACTGTCGAGAAAGACGGTTACGCAGCCCTGCAGTTGGCTTTTGGTGAGAAGAAAGAAAAGAACACCACAAAACCAATGATGGGAGTATTCAAGAAAGCCGGTACAACACCAAAGTACCACTTGGCCGAGTTCAAGTTTGACGAGGAGCACAACCTCGGTGACACAATTACAGTTGACATCTTTGAAGGTACAGAGTTCGTTGACGTAGTTGGTACTTCTAAAGGTAAAGGTTTCCAGGGCGTTATGAAGCGCCATGGTTTTGGTGGTGTCGGTCAGAGCACCCACGGTCAGGACGACCGCGCTCGTAAGCCGGGATCTATCGGTGCATGTTCTTACCCTGCAAAGGTGTTTAAGGGAATGCGCATGGGTGGCCACATGGGTGGTGAAAGAGTAACCACGCAAAACCTCAGAGTGTTAAAGGTAATACCAGAGAACAACCTTATCATTGTTAAGGGCTCAGTAGCTGGTTGTAATGGTTCAACAGTAATTATTAACAAGTAATGGAAATTAACGTATTAAACATCAAAGGTCAGGAGACCGGAAGAAAGGTTACGTTAAACGAATCTATCTTCGCAATTGAACCTAACGACCACGTTGTGTATATGGACGTAAAGCAGTACTTGGCTAATCAGCGCCAGGGTACAGCAAAGTCTAAGGAGCGCAGTGAGCACGCTGGTTCTACACGTAAACTTATCCGTCAGAAGGGTAGTGGTGGCGCTCGTCGTGGTGACATCAACTCTCCAGTTCTCGTTGGTGGTGGTCGTGTATTCGGTCCTAAACCACGTAACTACGGTTTCAAACTGAACAAGAAAGTAAAGAAACTCGCTCGTAAGAGTGCTCTCACTTACAAGGCACAGGAGAATGCAATCATCGTACTTGAAGACTTCGCTATGGAGGCTCCAAAAACTAAAGAATTTGTAAATATTGCAAAAAATCTTAAATGTGATGACAAGAAAATGCTTCTCGTTTTGCCAGAAGTAAATAAAAATGTATATTTGTCGGCTCGTAACTTACAGAAGGCTGAGGTTATGCTTGCTTCTACGCTCAATACTTACAAGGTTTTGAACGCAGACGTGCTTGTTATGACAGAGAAGTCTCTGGAGACTATCGACGGAATCTTGAAATAAATTAGAGGAGACATAGAATTATGGCATTTATCATTAAACCATTGGTCACTGAGAAGATGACCAAGATTACAGACAAGCAGCCTAACCGCTATGGCTTCATTGTTCGCCCTGAGGCTAACAAGCTTGAGATAAAGAAGGAAGTCGAAGAGCTGTACAATGTTACAGTAGAGGATGTGAACACTATGCGTTATGCAGGTAAGCGTTCAAGCCGCTATACAAAGGCTGGTCTTATCCGCGGTCAGCGCAATGCGTTCAAAAAGGCAATCGTTACTCTTAAGGGGCAGTACGTAAATTAAAGCCCGTAACTCCGGGTCAAAGACACAAGATTATTGGCACGTTCGAGGATATTACTGCATCCGTGCCAGAGAAGTCTCTCGTACGCGGTAAGCGCTCTACTGGTGGTCGAAACAACACCGGTAAGATGACTGTACGCTACATGGGTGGCGGTCATAAGCAGAAGTATCGTCTGATCGACTTCAAGCGAGAGAAAGATGGTGTTCCAGCTGTAGTAAAGACAATAGAGTACGATCCAAACCGTTCGGCTCGTATCGCATTGTTGTTCTACGCTGATGGTGAAAAACGTTACATTATCGCTCCTAACGGACTTCAGGTAGGTGCTACATTGCTGTCAGGCGCAGAGGCTGCTCCTGAGGTAGGTAATGCACTTCCTCTGGAGAGCATCCCTGTAGGTACGGTAATCCACAACATCGAACTTCGTCCTGGTCAGGGCGCTAAGTTGGTTCGTTCGGCAGGTAACTTCGCTCAGCTCACTTCTCGTGAAGGCAGTTATTGTGTGATTAAGCTCCCATCGGGAGAAACTCGTAAGATTCTCAGTGCTTGTAAGGCAACTGTAGGTGTAGTAGGTAATGCAGACCACGCTCTGGAGCAGTCTGGTAAGGCTGGACGCTCTCGTTGGTTGGGACGTCGTCCTCACAACCGTGGTGTTGTTATGAACCCTGTTGATCACCCAATGGGTGGTGGTGAAGGTCGTCAGTCTGGTGGACACCCACGTTCACGTAAGGGCTTGTACGCTAAGGGTCTCAAGACACGCGCACCAAAGAAACTTTCAAATAAGTATATCATTGCACGAGCAAGTAAATAATTAAAAGTAAACTGAATAGATTATGAGTCGTTCACTTAAAAAAGGTCCATATATCAACGTATCACTCGAGAAGAAGATTCTCGCAATGAACGAGAGTGGTAAAAAGAATGTCGTTAAGACATGGGCCAGAGCTTCAATGATTTCCCCAGACTTTGTGGGACACACTGTAGCTGTTCATAACGGAAACAAATTTATCCCTGTTTACATTACCGAGAATATGGTAGGACACAAGTTAGGAGAGTTCGCTCCAACTCGTCGTTTCGGAGGCCATGCAGGTAACAAGAAATAAACAGGCTTAAACCATTTAAAAAAGTAGAATAATAATGGGAGCAAGAAAAAAGATAGCGGCTGAAAAAAGAAAAGAAGCCCTGAAGACATTGTATTTTGCGAAGCTCAAGGGAGTTCCCTCTTCACCTCGCAAGATGCGCTATGTCGTTGATATGATTCGCGGTATGGAAGTAAACCGCGCTCTCGGCGTGCTCAGATTCTCTAAGAAAGCTGCAGCTGCCGATGTAGAGAAGCTTCTCCGCTCTGCTATTGCCAATTGGGAAGCCAAGAATGATCGCAAAGCAGAAGACGGCGAACTCTATATCTCTAAAGTCTTCGTTGACGAAGGCGTTACTATGAAGCGTATGAGACCTGCACCACAGGGTCGTGGATATCGTATCCGTAAGCGTTCGAACCACGTAACACTCTTTGTGGATGCTAAAACTAATGACGAAAAATAATAAGTATAATGGGACAGAAAGTTAATCCAATAAGCAATCGTCTGGGAATCATCCGCGGTTGGGACTCAAACTGGTTTGGTGGCAAGAACTTCGGTGACAATCTGGTAGAAGACAGAAAAATCCGTAAGTATCTTAACGAGCGTCTTGCAAAGGCAAGCGTAAGCAAAATTGTCATCGAACGTACACTGAAACTGGTTACCATTACTATTTGCACAGCCCGCCCAGGACTCGTCATTGGTAAAGGTGGTCAAGACGTTGACAATCTGAAAGAGGAGTTGAAGAAGCTCTACGACAAGGATGTTCAGATTAACATCTTTGAAGTAAAGAAACCAGACCTCGATGCAACTATCGTAGCCAACAATATCGCTCGCCAGGTAGAAGGCAAGATAGCATACCGTCGCGCTATCAAGATGGCAGTAGCCAACACAATGCGCGCAGGTGCCGAGGGTATCAAAGTACAGATTACAGGTCGTTTGAACGGTGCTGAAATGGCACGTAAGGAAATGTTCAAGGAAGGCCGTACTCCTCTGCACACTTTCCGTGCAGACATTGACTACTGTCAGGCAGAAGCGCTGACAAAGGTTGGTCTGCTTGGTATTAAGGTATGGATTTGCCGTGGTGAGATTTACGACAAGGTAGATCTTACTCCTAACTTCGCTCAGGAGAAGCAGGGTGGACGCCCAGCAGGAGCAAAGCGTGGCGGCAACCGTAAAAGAAACAATAACCGTTAAATCAAGAATTTATCATGTTACAGCCTAAAAGAGTAAGATATAGAAGACCTCAAGACGGTCGTGGCAATAAAGGCAACGCCCACAGAGGTACACAGTTGGCTTTTGGCTCATTCGGCATAAAGACACTTGATGCAAAATGGCTCGACAGCCGCCAGTTGGAGGCTGCCCGTGTTGCGATCAACCGTTACATGCAGCGTGAAGGACAGGTATGGATTCGTGTATTCCCGGACAAACCAATCACACGTAAGCCTGCTGACGTCCGAATGGGTAAAGGTAAGGGAGACCCCGCAGGATGGGTAGCTCCAGTGACACCAGGACGTGTTCTTTTTGAAGTAGAGGGCGTTCCTTTCGATATTGCTAAGGAAGCACTTCGTCTCGGAGCTCAGAAACTTCCTGTTAAGACAAAGTTTATAGTTAGACGTGATTACGATAAAAACGCTTAAAAGATGAAGACAAGTGAAATTAAGGGGCTCGACGCTAAAGCATTAGCAGAGCGCATAGAGAGTGAGGAAGCAAAGCTGAACCAGCTTAAGCTCAACCATGCAATCACTCCTCTGGAGAATCCTTCTCAGATCAAGGCCGTTCGTCGCGACGTAGCACGTCTGAAGACAGAACTTCGCCAAAGAGAACTTAATAAATAACAATGGTCCAGATGGAAACAAGAAATTTAAGAAAGACAAGACAGGGTGTGGTTATCAGCAACAAAATGGATAAAACCATTGTTATAGCTGCCAAGTTCAAGGAGAAGCACCCTATTTATGGTAAGTTTGTGCAGAAGACTAAGAAGTATCATGCACACGATGAGAAGAATGAGGCTAATATCGGTGATACCGTCCTCATTATGGAGACTCGTCCTTTGTCAAAAACAAAGAGATGGAGATTGGTTTCAATAATTGAAAAAGCTAAGTAATTATGATACAAGCAGAATCAAGACTTACGGTATGTGATAACAGCGGTGCTCGTGAGGCACTCTGCATCCGTGTGCTGGGTGGTACCCGCCGCCGTTATGCCAGCGTAGGTGACGTTATTGTTGTTGCAATCAAGAACGCCATTCCTACAAGTGATGTTAAAAAAGGTGCAGTATCAAAGGCTTTAATTGTACGCACAAAGAAGGAGATTCGTCGTGCTGACGGTTCATACATCCGTTTCGACGATAACGCATGCGTACTGCTCAACAACGCTGGTGAGCTTCGTGGCAGCCGTATCTTCGGCCCTGTAGCTCGTGAGTTGCGTGCAGTAAACATGAAGGTCGTTTCTTTGGCACCTGAGGTTCTTTAATCATTAAAAGAAAAGAGTAATGACAAAGTTACATATTAAGAAAAACGACAACGTGATTGTCCTTGCCGGTGAGGATAAGGGCAAGACGGGAAAGGTGCTCAAAGTATTGGTAAAGGAGCAGCGTGCTCTTGTCGAGGGAATCAATATGGTTTCTAAGAGCATGAAGCCCAGCGCTAAGAACCCTCAGGGTGGTATCGTAAAGCAGGAGGCACCAATCCATATTTCAAACCTTAGTTTGGTTGACCCTAAGAGTGGCAAAGCTACACGCGTCTCTGTAAAGAGAGAGGGTAAGAATGTCATACGAATCGCTAAAAAGTCAGGGGAGGAGATTAAGTAATGGCAAATACAGCACAGTTAAAGAAGCAGTATAAGGAGACAATAGCTCCTGCACTGCAGAAGCAGTTCAACTACTCATCTTCAATGCAGATTCCTGTACTGAAGAAGATTGTAGTTAACCAGGGACTGGGTGACGCTACACAGGATAAGAAGATCATTGACGTAGCAATCAACGAGATTTCTACTATCACTGGTCAGAAGGCAGTAGCCACCTATTCTAAAAAGGATATCGCGAACTTCAAGTTACGTAAGAAGATGCCTATCGGCGTTATGGTAACTCTGCGTCGCGAGCGTATGTACGAATTCTTGGAGCGCCTTGTTCGTATCGCACTTCCTCGTATCCGTGACTTCAAGGGTATCGAGAGCAAGTTCGACGGACGTGGAAACTACACTCTGGGTATTCAGGAGCAGATTATCTTCCCTGAAATCAATATCGACTCTATCGACCGCATTCAGGGTATGAACATCACTTTCGTTACTTCTGCAAAGACTGACGAAGAGGGTTATGCACTGCTCAAGGCATTTGGTCTTCCTTTCAAGAACGCTAAAAACGATTAAGAGATATGGCAAAAGAATCAATGAAAGCTCGCGAGGTAAAGCGCGCTAAACTTGTTGCTCGCTACGCTGAGAAACGTGCTGCTCTGAAGCAGATCATCGCAAAGACAGACGACCCTGCAGAAGCTTATGAGGCTGCTCGCAAACTGCAGAGCATCCCACGTAACGCTAACCCTATCCGTCTGCACAACCGTTGCAAGATTACCGGACGTCCAAAAGGATATATCCGTCAGTTCGGTATCTCTCGTATACAGTTCCGTGAGATGGCATCAGCAGGTCTTATCCCAGGCGTAAAGAAAGCAAGCTGGTAAGAGTATTTTTTAATATTATCGGGGGAGTCCCGATCAATTAAACAATTTATATTATGACAGATCCAATAGCAGATTTTTTGACGAGGTTGAGAAATGCAATCATGGCTAATCACCGTGTTGTAGAAGTGCCAGCGTCAAACTTGAAGAAGGAAATCACTAAGATCCTCTTCGAGAAGGGCTACATCCTGAACTACAAGTTCATCGAGGATGGTCCTCAGGGAACAATCAAGATTGCCTTGAAGTATGATCCCGCAACAAAGCAGAGCGCTATTAAGTCGCTCAGAAGAGTGTCCACACCAGGTCTTCGTAAGTACACTGGTTACAAGGACATGCCGAGAGTAATTAACGGACTGGGTATAGCAATTCTATCTACGTCTCAAGGTGTAATGACAAACAAGGAGGCTTCAGCACTCAAGATTGGTGGTGAGGTTCTTTGCTATGTTTATTAATTAAGAGGAGGACAAACGTATGTCAAGAATAGGTAAGTTGCCAATAAATATTCCCGCAGGAGTAACAGTTACTCAGAAGGACGGCATAGTAACAGTGAAAGGTCCTAAGGGCGAACTTTCACAGAAGGTTGATCCATCTATCATCGTAAAGATTGAGGATGCTCACATCGAGTTTGAAGTCGATGAGAACAGTCCTGTCAACTATAAGCAGAAGCAGGCTTTCCACGGTCTGTACCGTTCACTCGTAAACAACATGGTTGTTGGCGTTAGCGAAGGTTACAAGAAGGAAATGGAGCTTGTTGGTGTCGGTTATCGTGTATCAAACCAGGGTAACCTCATTGAATTCGCACTGGGTTACACACACCCCATCTTCATCCAGCTTCCTAAGGAGGTTAAGGTTGAGACAAAGATGGAGCGTAACCAGAATCCTCAGATTGTATTAGAGTCATGCGACAAGCAATTGCTCGGACTCATTTGTGCTAAGATTCGTTCTTTCCGTATGCCTGAGCCTTATAAAGGAAAAGGTATCTTGTTCAAAGGCGAGGTTATCCGCAGAAAGTCTGGTAAGTCAGCAGCGGCTAAGTAATCTTATAAATTGAAAATCGTAAATTAAAAGATTATGACGACAAAGAAAGTAGAAAGACGAATCAAGATAAAGTTCAGAATTCGCAAGAGTGTTAACGGCACCGCAGAGCGTCCTCGCTTGAGCGTGTTCCGTTCAAACAAGCAGATTTATGCTCAGGTAATTAATGACCTCGAGGGCAAGACACTTGCTTCAGCATCCTCACTCGGAATGGAAGCAATGCCTAAGAAGGAGCAGGCTGCTAAAGTTGGTGAAATGATAGCAAAGAACGCACAGGAGGCAGGTATCTCTCAGGTGGTATTCGACCGTAACGGTTATCTCTACCACGGACGTGTTAAGGAGCTTGCTGACGGTGCACGTAAAGGTGGACTTAAATTTTAAACGATTATGGCAATGAACAAAGTTAAGATAAATAGTGACGTTGAGTTGAAAGACCGTCTGGTTGCTATTAACCGTGTGACCAAGGTAACAAAGGGTGGTCGTACCTTTACATTTGCAGCAATCGTAGTAGTCGGCGATGGTAATGGTATCATCGGCTGGGGTCTTGGAAAAGCAGGCGAAGTTACAGCCGCTATCTCTAAGGGCACAGAGGCTGCTAAGAAGAACTTGGTAAAGGTTCCCGTTCTTAAGGGCACAATTCCACACGAGATTGAGGCTCGCTTTGGTGGTGCTCACGTATTGCTTCGTCCTGCTGCAGCCGGTACTGGTCTTGTAGCTGGTGGTGCTATGCGTGCTGTACTTGAGAGTGTTGGTGTTAAGGACGTGCTCGCAAAGAGCAAGGGCTCTTCTAACCCACACAACCTCGTTAAGGCAACTATTAAGGCACTGAGTGAAATCCGCGACGCTTACACAGTAGCACAGACTCGCGGTATCAGTCTGGACAGAGTATTTAACGGTTAAATGATAGGAGACAATAGAAATGGCAAAAATTAAGGTTAAGCAGATAAAGAGCAAGATCGGTGCTCCTATTGATCAGAAGAGAACTCTTGATGCACTTGGACTGCGCAAGATCTCTCAGGTAGTAGAACTCGAGGACAACCCATCGGTACGTGGTATGATCCGTAAAGTTCATCACTTGGTAACCGTAGTAGAATAATAAACGTTAAACATCAAATTAGTAACACATTATGAAATTACATACTTTAAAACCAGCTGAAGGCTCAACACATTCTCGTCGTAGAATAGGACGTGGTCCAGGTTCTGGTCTTGGAGGTACTTCTACTCGTGGACACAAGGGTGCTAAGGCACGCTCTGGTTACAAGAAGAAGATTGGTTTCGAAGGTGGTCAGATGCCTCTGCAGCGCCGAGTACCAAAGTTTGGCTTCAAGAACATCAACCATAAAGAGTACTTCGCAGTAAACCTCTCTACACTCCAGAAGCTTGCAGAGAGTAAGGGTCTTACAAAGATCGGTATTGCTGAACTTCAGGCTGCTGGTCTCACCAACGGCAAGGAACTTGTAAAAGTTCTTGGTATGGGTGAGCTCAAGGCTAAGCTCGAGGTAGAGGCTAATGCATTCTCAAAGACCGCAGAAGAAGCCATTAAGGCAGTAGGTGGAACCGCAACAATAATTTAAACGTTTCAATGAAAAAGTTAATAGAGTACCTGAAGAACTGTTGGCGTATTGAGGACCTGCGCGAGCGCATCCTCATCACCATCTTGTTCGTGGCAATTTATCGTTTCGGCTCGTTCGTCGTGCTCCCTGGTATTAATCCGGCTCAGCTGGGTAAACTGCAAGAGCAGACAGCGGGAGGCTTGATGTCACTTCTTGATATGTTCTCAGGTGGTGCATTCTCAAATGCTTCTATCTTTGCATTGGGAATCATGCCTTACATCTCTGCATCCATCGTAATGCAGCTGCTCGCAGTAGCAGTACCTTACTTCCAGAAGATGCAGCGCGAGGGTGAGAGTGGACACAAGAAGATACAGTGGTACACACGTGTACTCACCGTAGCTATCTTGCTGTTCCAAGGACCTGCCTATCTTGCTAACCTGAAGATGCAGGCAGCAGGAGCTCTTGCAACAGGCGTATCATGGAATCAGTTCATGTTCACAGGATTCATTATCCTTGCTGCTGGTTCAATGTTCATCCTGTGGCTTGGTGAGCGTATCACCGACAAGGGTATAGGTAACGGTATCTCACTGATAATCATGATAGGTATCATCGCACGTTTGCCACAGGCATTCATCCAGGAGGCTACCAGTCGTCTGACTGCTATCTCCGGTGGTGGTATCGTAATGTTTATCGTAGAGTTGCTCATACTCTTTGCAGTAATATGTGCAGCGATACTCCTCACACAAGGTGTTCGTAAGGTCCCCGTGCAGTATGCAAAGCGCCTTTCCGGCAACCGTCAGTACGGTGGTGCTCGTCAGTACATCCCACTGAAGTTGTTCGCAGCTAACGTGATGCCTATCATCTTCGCTCAGGCGTTGATGTTCATCCCATTGACTATCGTACAACTCAGTGCAGACCAGAGCGGATGGTTACTCCGTAACCTCCTTAACCACCATAGTCTGTTGTATAATATAGTGTTCGCATTCCTTATCATTGCATTCACTTACTTCTACACAGCAATCACACTGAACCCAACACAAATGGCAGAGGACATGAAGCGTAACAACGGTTTCATCCCAGGTGTAAAGCCTGGCAAGGATACCGCTGACTATATCGACACCGTGATGTCACGCATCACGTTCCCCGGTTCGCTCTTCATCGCGTTCATAGCAATTATGCCAGCGTTCGCAAGTCTGCTTAATGTTCAGGACGGTTTCGCACAGTTCTTCGGAGGAACATCACTCCTCATCCTTGTCGGTGTTGTTATTGACACCCTGACTCAGATAGAGAGCCACCTGATGATGCGCCACTATGATGGTCTGCTCAATTCAGGTAGAGTACGTTCAACCAGAGGTGCTGGTACAGGTGCATACTAATTTGCACAGATGAAGATATTTCTGAAGACCGAGGACGAGATAGAGCTGATGCGCCAGGCTAACCAACTTGTTGGTAAGACCCTTGGCGAGTTAGCGCGACATATCAAGCCTGGTGTGACAACACTCCAATTGGATAAGATTGCGGAGGAGTTCATTAGAGATCATGGGGCAGAACCCACGTTCCTGAACTTCCCCAATCCCAACGGAGCGCCGTTCCCCGCCAGCATCTGTACGTCGGTCAATGATGTGGTGGTACATGGAGTACCAAGCCCAGAGACAGTTCTCAAGGATGGTGACATCATAACTATCGACTGCGGCACGTTATTGAACGGTTTTAATGGCGACTCGGCATACACGTTCTGTGTAGGCGAGGTGAGCGAAGACGTCAAGCGTCTGCTAAAGACAACCAAAGAGTCACTTTACCTCGCCATAGAGAATGCTGTCGCAGGTCATCATTTAGGCGACATCAGCTATGCTGTCCAGACACATTGCGAAGCGCAAGGCTACGGCATAGTACGCGAACTGACAGGTCACGGTATCGGACGCGAAATGCACGAAGATCCGCAAGTACCTAACTACGGCAGACGCGGCAACGGAGTAATGCTAAAGGCTGGCATGTGTATAGCCATCGAACCGATGGTAACTATGGGCTCTCGCGAGATATTCCTTGACGCATCAGATATGTGGACAATCAGAACTCGCGACGGCAAGCCGGCTGCTCATTTCGAGCATACCATTGCAATACGACGTGGAAAGGCAGAAATCCTCTCGTCGTTCGAAGAAGTAGAAAACATCGAGCAATCAGAATCATAATAAGTAAACAAACTTATTCATTTTTAAATTAGTATGGCAAAACAAGACGCAATAGAGCAAGACGGGACTATCGTAGAGGCATTGTCAAATGCAATGTTCAGGGTAGAGTTGGAAAACGGAGTGCCCATCATAGCACATATCTCAGGAAAGATGCGTATGCACTACATCAAGATACTTCCTGGTGATAAAGTGAAGGTAGAGATGAGTCCCTACGATCTCACCAAAGGACGAATTGTGTTTAGATACAAATAAAATTATAGCTATATGAAGACAAGAGCATCATTAAAGAAGCGTAACGACGACTGCAAGATAGTACGTCGTAAGGGTCGTCTTTTCGTAATCAACAAGAAGAACCCAAAGTTTAAGCTTCGTCAGGGTTAATGTTAAATAAGCATAAAATAGGGCAGAAAATCATGTTGGAGTAGATTTGCCCCAGAATAAGCGTGGCGAAATCGCATTGACCTATATCTATGGTATTGGTCGAAGTAGTTCAGCAAAGATATTGGATAAGGCTGGTGTTAACCGCGACCTGAAGGTAAGCGAGTGGACTGATGACCAGGCAGCTAAAATCCGTGAAATTATCGGCGCTGAATTCAAAGTAGAAGGTGATCTCCGTAGCGAGATCCAGATGAATATCAAGCGACTGATGGATATTGGTTGCTATCGTGGAGTCCGTCATCGTCATGGTCTTCCTGTTCGTGGTCAGAGCACCAAGAACAATGCTCGTACCCGTAAAGGTAAGAAGAAGACTGTTGCAAATAAGAAGAAGGCCACGAAGTAAAGTTTAAAGTTTAGTGTTTAAAGTTTAAAGCTTAAAAAGATTATGGCAAAGAAAACAGTCACAAAGAAAAGAAATGTTAAGGTTGACGCTATCGGACAGCTCCATGTTCATAGCTCATTCAACAATATCATTGTATCTTTAGCAAACGGTGAGGGTCAGGTTATTTCTTGGTCTTCAGCAGGTAAGATGGGCTTCCGTGGTTCTAAGAAGAACACTCCATATGCAGCACAGATGGCAGCAGAAGACTGCGCAAAGGTTGCTTTCGACCTCGGTCTTCGCAAGGTAAAGGCATATGTTAAGGGTCCAGGTAACGGTCGTGAGTCAGCTATTCGCGCCGTACACGGAGCAGGTATCGAGGTAATTGAGATCGTTGATGTTACCCCACTTCCACACAACGGATGTCGTCCTCCGAAACGTCGTCGCGTATAATAAGGGCGATATAACGATATAACGTAATAACGAAATAAAGAAACATTTTTATAGTATATGGCAAGATATATAGGACCGAAATCAAAAATTGCACGTCGATTTGGCGAAGCCATCTTCGGCGCCGACAAAGTTTTGTCCCGCAGGAACTTCCCCCCGGGACAGCATGGCAATAACCGTCGTCGTAAGATGTCGGAGTATGGTGTCATGTTGGCAGAGAAGCAGAAGGCTAAGTACACTTATGGAGTACTTGAGCGTCAGTTCCGTAACCTGTTTGAGAAGGCAGCAAAGGCTGACGGTATCACCGGTGAGGTGCTGCTGCAGTCGCTTGAGAGCCGCCTTGACAACGTAGTGTTCCGTCTCGGAATAGCACCTACCCGTGCAGCAGCACGTCAGCTCGTAGGTCACAAGCACATCGTAGTCGATGGACAGGTAGTAAACATACCTTCTTACAACGTTAAGGCAGGTCAGATTGTCGGCGTTCGCGAGAAGGCGAAATCTCTCGAGGTTATCGAGGCTTCTTTGGCTGGCTTCAACCACAGCAAGTATCCATGGCTTGAGTGGGACGAGCAGACAAAGAGCGGCAAGTTCCTGCACCGTCCCGAGCGTGCCGACATCCCCGAGAACATTAAAGAGCAGTTAATCGTTGAGTTGTACTCTAAGAACTAAAATCAATTAAATCAATGGCGATATTAGCATTTCAAAAACCCGATAAAGTAGTCATGCTGGAGGCAGACGAGAAGTTCGGCAAGTTCGAATTCCGTCCATTAGAGCCAGGCTTTGGAGTTACCATAGGTAACGCGTTGCGCCGCATACTCCTTTCATCGCTCGAGGGTTATGCTATCAACACTATAAAGATTTCAGGTGTTGAGCATGAGTTCTCCTCTGTACCAGGTGTTAAGGAAGATGTAACCAACATGATCTTGAATTTGAAGCAAGTTCGATTCAAGCAAGTAGTAGAAGAATTCGAGAATGAGAAGGTTAGTATCACCGTAGAGAATTCCACAGAATTCAAAGCAGGTGATATTGGCAAGTATCTGACTGGATTTGAAGTGTTAAATCCTGATTTGGTGATTTGTCATTTAGATGCCAAAGCATCGATGCAGATAGACTTGACCATCAACAAGGGCAGAGGTTATGTTCCCGCTGACGAGAATCGTGAGTTCTGCACCGACGTTAACGTCATTCCTATAGACTCTATTTATACTCCAATCCGCAATGTCAAGTACAGCGTAGAGCCCTATCGTGTTGAGCAGAAGACCGACTACGATAAGCTCGTGCTCGAAGTGACAACGGATGGTTCCATACACCCAAAGGATGCGCTTAAAGAAGCAGCTAAAATCCTTATCTTCCACTTTATGCTCTTCTCTGACGAGAAGATCACAATCGAGAATACCGACGACCTCGGTAATCAGGAGTTCGATGAGGAAGTACTGCACATGCGCCAGTTGCTTAAGACTAAACTCACAGACATGAACCTCTCTGTTCGTGCACTCAACTGCCTCAAGGCAGCTGACGTTGAGACACTTGGCGACCTGGTACAGTACAACAAGACTGACCTCCTTAAGTTCCGCAACTTTGGTAAGAAATCGCTTTCAGAGCTTGATGATTTGCTCGAGAGTCTGAATCTGTCGTTTGGAACTGATATTTCAAAGTACAAACTGGACAAGGAGTAATTGACAATTGATAATTGACAATTGATAATTGTCCACAAAAGAAAAAAAGTAAAAAATGAGACACGGAAAGAAATTCAACCATCTGGGCCGTACTGCAGATCATCGTCGTGCCATGTTAGCTAACATGACCATCTCGCTGATTATGCACAAAAGAATCACTACGACCCTCGCCAAGGCAAAGGCACTCAAGAAGTATGCTGAGCCACTGATCACACGTTGCAAGGAAGATACTACCAACTCACGTCGTGTAGTATTCAGCTACCTGCAGAATAAATATGCTGTTACAGAGCTTTTCAAGGAGATCGCACCGAAGGTAGGCGACCGTCCTGGAGGCTACACCCGCATCATTAAGCTTGGTGCACGTAAGGGTGACGGTGCTGACATGGCATTCATCGAGCTTGTTGACTTCGATGAGAACATGGCAAAGGCTCCTAAGGCAGCTAAGAAGACTCGTCGTAGCCGCAAGGCTGCTCCAAAGGCAGAGGCTCCAGTAGCAGCTGCTGAGGAAGCGCCAAAGGCAGAAGAGGCTCCTGTTGCAGAAGCTCCTGCAGCTGAAGAGGCTAAAGCCGAGGAAGCAAAGGCTGAATAAGTCAACAAGACATATTTATAAGCTCAGCGCCCATCGTACAATGACGTACGGTGGGCGTTTTTTATGTGAAATAGGGAAATCCCTATCATGTTTTAGGGAAAAAGGAATTGCACTCTTCGGAAGATGTTGTATCTTTGCATCGTAATTCAAATAATTAAGACAATGAAGAAGTTATTTTTTATTACGATAGGTGTGGCTCTGTTGGTGAGCAGTTGTGGTACATACACTGGCGCTGGAGCCTATGTGGGAGCAGGTTTCGGCTCTATCATCGGTTCCGCAGTAGGTGGTATCAGTAGCGGATGGCGCGGCAGCGATGTTGGCACCCTTGTAGGAATGGCTGGTGGTGCTGTGGTAGGTGCTGCCATAGGTGCTCAGGCAGACAAAGCTGCCGAGGAAGAGTATCAGGAGCATAAGCAGCGCACCATGGAACGCATAGAGCAGAAACGTCAGTCGCAGTCGTCACGTGACTATAGCTACAGTGCACCAGATTATAACGACAGTGGTTTTGACCCGTCAAATGGCGCCGACGACCGTTTTGACTTCTCACCGGGCAGCGGCAATAGTGGCAGCGGTTATAGCGTAGCTCAGCCCGCTGTTGCTGACAACCAGTTACTTGAGATACGTAATCTTCGCTTTGTCAACGAACAGGAACAGAACCTCACGGTGCGTCCAGGTGAGATGTGTCGTGTAGTCTTCGAGGTGATGAATCGTTCAGGACGTATGCTCTATAACGTACAGCCGCAGGTTATAGAGTTGACAGGCAACAAGCACGTCATCGTCTCCCAAGGTATCATTGTTGAGAGGATAGCCCCGGGAAAAGGTATTCGTTATACAGCAATGGTGAAGGCTGATGATAAGTTACGCGGCGATAAACTTCGCTTCCGCGTCACTGTTACTGCGGCAGGGAATCCCGACACAGCACAGAATCGGGAATTTGAGGTGGCTCTGCGGTAAGTCTGATATACGTAAGACTGTCAATCTTCTCAACTTCAACAGTCGCAGTGCCAGCCCTAACCATATCAATATCTTTTGCGGCAGCATACGACAAGTCTATTATTCGTCCACGTACGTGCGGTCCGCGGTCCACAACCTTTACTACCGTCCATTTACCGTTCTTTACGTTGGTAACCTTTAGCGGTGTACCGAAAGGGTAGGTACGGTGTGCACAGTAGAGACTGTCACGGTGATAGTGTGTTCCACTGCTCATTCGCTTTCCGTGAAAGCGGTGATGATAGTACGATGCCTTACCCCTTTGCACCTGTGCAAAACATTGCGGCAAACAAAAAAGTAGGAAGGCGCACAGCACTGCTGCGCGCTTTCCTATACTACTTATAATTTTAATATTATTCATTCACATTTAAACTATACCTTGTGCAAGCATAGCCTTTGCCACCTTCATGAATCCGGCAACGTTGGCGCCCTTGACGTAGTTTATGTAGTTTCCTTCGCGTCCGTACTTCACGCACTGCTCGTGGATGCCCGACATTATCTGGTGCAACTTCTGATCTACCTCTTCGCCGCTCCATGCTATGCGCATAGAGTTTTGAGTCATCTCCAGACCACTTGTTGCTACACCACCGGCATTGACCGCCTTTCCGGGAGCGAATAGCTGATTAGCAGCAATGAATTTGTCAACAGCCTCTGCGGTACATCCCATATTCGATACCTCTGCAACGCATAACGGCTTGTTGGCGAGGATGGCGTCAGCGTCGTCACCATTAAGCTCGTTCTGTGTAGCACATGGCAGATAGATATCTGCTTTCTGCTCCCAGGGTTTCTTGCCCTCGAAGAACTGTGCACCCTCGAATTCGTCGGCATAAGGCTGACAGATGTCGTTACCCGAAGCACGTAGTTCAAGCATGTATTCTATCTTCTCGTCGTCAAGACCTGCCGGGTCGTAGATGTATCCGTCAGGACCGCTGATGGTAATGACCTTAGCGCCCAGCTCAGTAGCTTTCTTCGCTGCACCCCATGCCACGTTGCCGAAGCCCGAGAGAGCCACCGTCTTGCCCTTAATGTCAAGTCCGTGTTCACGCATCATCTGGTTCACGAAATAAAGGGCTCCGAATCCTGTTGCCTCCGGACGAAGTATAGAACCGCCCCATTCCAGACCCTTACCGGTAAGTGTGGCACCGTGGAACTGACTTGTCAACTTCTTGTACATGCCAAAGAGATAACCTATTTCCCTGCCGCCAACACCGATATCACCGGCAGGAACATCCATGTCAGGACCAATTACCTTGTACAACTCGCACATGAACGCCTGACAGAAACGCATAATCTCGGCATCGCTCTTGCCGCGTGGGGCAAAGTCCGAGCCGCCCTTACCGCCACCCATAGGCAGTGTTGTCAGCGCATTCTTAAAAGTCTGCTCAAAGCCTAAGAACTTCAGAATAGAGAGGTTTACCGACGGGTGGAAACGCAGACCGCCCTTGTACGGACCGATGGCACTGTTGAACTGCACACGGTAGCCGATGTTTACCTGTACCTCTCCCTTGTCGTCAACCCAAGGCACACGGAACGTCGTGATACGCTCTGGCTCTACAAGGCGCTCAATAATTTTTGCTTTCTCAAACTCGGGATGCTGGTTGTAAACGTCCTGAATAGAGGTGAGTACCTCCTTCACTGCTTGTAAGTACTCCAACTCACCTGGGTGTTTCTTTTCCAGGTCTTGCATTATTCTTACAACTTCCATACTATAGATTTTTAAGGTTAAACAATATAGTGTTTCGCTTGCAAATATAATTATTTTTTTTAAAACAGCAAATAATCCTGTAAAAAATCATTATATTTGCACCACTAAAAGCAGAATTATCTATGGAGAATAACAATATCCCCCAGCAGTGGAACAAGTTCATATTGCGTGACGTGTCGTTTGTAAACCTTATGACGCACCGCATTTTTAATGTACTCATCGTGGCTAATCCCTATGATGCATTCATGCTTGAGGACGACGGACGTGTTGACGAGAAAATCTTTAACGAATATACTGAGTTAGGACTGCGTTACCCTCCCTCGTTCACACAGGTTAGTACCACCGAGGAAGCTGCAGAGTTTCTCAGTACGACGAGTGTCGATCTCGTGATATGTATGCCTGGTAACGCTGACAACGACGCCTTCGAAGTGGCACGCGACATTAAGCATCACTTTCCACTCATCCCCTGCGTCGTGTTGACGCCGTTCTCGCACGGCATCACCCGTCGTATAGAGAACGAGGATATGTCAATCTTCGACTACATCTTCTGCTGGCTTGGCAACACCAATCTCATCCTCTCCATAATAAAGCTTATCGAGGACCGCATGAATCTGGAACACGACATCCAGGAGGCTGGTGTGCAGATGATTCTCCTTGTGGAGGATAACATACGTTTCTATTCCTCTGTCCTGCCCAACCTTTATAATTATATACTTGCGCAGAGTCAGCGTTTTGCGACAGAGGCACTCAATCCGCACAGTGCCACGCTGCGTATGCGTGGACGACCAAAGGTGGTGTTGGCACGAAACTACGAGGAGGCAATGGACCTCTATAATAAATATGCCGACAACACCATTGGTGTCATCAGCGACTGTCGTTTCCCCATCAACGGAGAGAATGATGCCGAGGCAGGATTTAAACTGCTTCACGCCATCCGTGAACACGACGAGTACGTACCGCTCATCATGCAGAGTTCCGAGACACAGAACCGTAAACGTGCAGAGAAAGAGGGAATAGCGTTTATCGATAAGAACTCCAAGAAGATGAATATCGACCTGCGCAACCTCCTCGCTGACCACATGGGTTTCGGCGATTTCGTCTTCCGTAACCCAGAGACGAAGGAAGAGATAATGCGCATACGCAACCTCAAGGAGCTACAGGATAATATCTTCACCATCCCCAACGACTCCATGCTGTACCACATCTCACGTAACCACATGAGTCGTTGGCTCTGTGCACGTGCCATCTTCCCGGTATCAGAGTTCTTGAAGACTGTTACGTGGCATAAGTTGCAGGATGTCGATATGCACCGCCAGATCATCTTTGACGCCATTGTGCAGTACCGTCGTATGAAGAACATTGGTGTTGTGGCTGTGTTCGACCGTGGTAAGTTCGATGCCTACAGTCACTTTGCCCGAATCGGTGACGGCTCGTTGGGTGGAAAGGGTAGAGGACTTGCCTTCCTTGATAACGTCATAAAGACACATCCTGAATTCAATAAGTTCGAGAATGTCAAAGTTGGTATTCCGAAGACAGTGGTGCTGTGTACCGATGTCTTCGATGAGTTCATGGACAGTAATAACCTGTACCAGATAGCGCTTAGCGACGCCTCCGACGAGACGATATTGCAGCACTTCCTGCGTGCACAGCTGCCCGATAAGTTCATTGCCGACTTCTTCACGTTCTTCGAGGCTACCCGCAGCCCTATCGCCATCCGCAGCTCTTCGTTGCTCGAGGACTCTCACTATCAGCCCTTTGCAGGCATCTACTCCACGTATATGATACCTTATCTTGAAGACAAATATCAGATGCTTCAGATGCTGGCTGCCGCCATAAAGAGCGTTTATGCTTCGGTCTATTATAAAGACTCCAAGGCATATATGACAGCAACGAGTAACGTTATCGACCAGGAGAAGATGGCTGTCATCCTGCAGGAGGTTGTAGGTGAGCAGCACGGCACAAACTTTTATCCCACCATAAGCGGTGTACTGCGTTCGCTCAACTACTATCCCATTAACGACGAGACAGCAGAGGAGGGAATAGCATCACTCGCATTAGGACTTGGAAAATATATCGTTGACGGTGGACAGACGTTGCGTGTATGCCCCTATCATCCTACTCAGGTACTGCAGATGTCCGAAATGGAGATTGCCCTCAAGGAGACACAGACTCAATTCTATGCCCTTGACATGGAGCATGTAAGCAATGAGTTTAAGGTTGACGATGCTTTCAACATTAAGAAACTGAAGGTGCGCGATGCCGACAAGGATGGCACCCTGCGCTATATAGCGTCAACCTATGACCCGTACGACCAGATTATCCGTGACGGATACTACGAGGGCGGCAGAAAGATTATCTCTCTGACGGGAGTCCTGCAGCACGACATCATTCCGTTGCCAGAGCTTCTGCAGATGTCCATGAAGTACGGCAGCGATGCCATGCGCCGTCCTGTGGAGATAGAGTTGGCATGCAATGTCAAAGATGACCGCACGGCAGAGTTCTACCTCCTGCAGATACGTCCTATCGTAGATTCCAAACAGGTTCTCGAGGAAGACCTGCAGTCTATTCCCGACAGCCAGTGTCTCCTGCGCAGCAACCACTCCTTGGGTCATGGCATCTCCGAGGATGTCTTCGACGTTGTCTATGTAAAGACAGGCGACGACTTCACGGCAATGAATAATCCTAAGATTGCCGACGAGATAGAGCAGATAAACCGTCGTTTCCTTGAACGAGGCGAGAACTACGTACTCATGGGACCAGGTCGCTGGGGCTCCAGTGACTACTGGTTAGGCATTCCGGTAAAGTGGCCCCATATCTCGGCAGCACGTATCATCGTGGAACAGGGACTGCAGAACTATCGTGTAGATCCTTCTCAGGGAACCCACTTCTTCCAGAACCTCACCTCCTTCGGAGTAGGCTATTTCACTATTAACGACTTCTGTGGCGACGGCGTCATACAGAAAGATGTTCTCGACGCTATGGAAGCAATAGAAGAAACCGACTTCGTACGCCATGTACGCTTCAACAAGCCTCTTAAAATAATGATGGACGGAATGCGACAGGAGGGAGTAGTGCTGCTTCCAGAGAATTGATTTATATCAAAAAAGTACTGTAAGTCAGAAGATTATAACCTAAATCCTTTGAATATGTCGAGAAACACCTTACCTTTGCATCGTGTTTTTCATAGTATTAGATTTAAGGTTAACAAGATTAGGGTCTACAGCGGTAGACCATTTTTTTTGCCTTAAAAGTTGGAGCATAGAAAATATTTGCTTAATTTTGCAGAAGATTTCATTATTAACAATAAAAACACATACAACATGAAAAAGTATTTAGCAGAAGCAGTCGGCACAATGGTGCTCGTGCTCATGGGTTGTGGTGCAGCAGTTTCTTTAGGATGTACAAATGCTGACCCTGAAACCGTTGTCGGTACATCATTCGCTTTCGGTCTCGCCGTAGTAGCTATGGCTTACACTATTGGTGGCATCTCAGGTTGTCATATCAATCCTGCTATCACCCTCGGTGTATGGCTCAGCGGTCGTATGAACAGCAAGGAGGCTTGCGGTTACATGGTAAGTCAGGTTATCGGAGCCATCATCGGTTCTGCTGTTCTTTATGTTCTCACCACTTCTGCTGGTCTCGAGGGCACAGGAGCTAACGACCTCCAGGCTAATGGCGCCGGTACAATCCCTGTACTTGGCGGTCTGCTGGCAGAGATTTTCTTCACTTGCGTATTCGTCCTCGTAGTACTCGGTGCTACAAGCAAGACAAACGGTGCTACAAACAATTTCGCAGGCTTGGCAATAGGTCTGGCACTCGTGCTGGTTCACCTCTGCTGCATCCGTTACACGGGTACATCTGTTAACCCTGCACGTTCCATCGGTCCTGCTATCTTCCAGGGCGGTACAGCTCTCGCCAACCTTTGGATATTCATCGTAGGTCCTTTCGTAGGCGGTGCTTGTGCAGCAGGTATCTGGAAGGCTCTTGAGAAATAATCACGAATAACAGAATAACGACAATATTTAATTTTTAAAAACAATTATGGTTAATTACAAAGACTTAGGCTTGGTGAACACCCGTGAGATGTTCAAGAGAGCCATCAACGGCGGATATGCTATCCCCGCATTCAACTTCAACAATCTGGAGCAGTTACAGGCTATTATCAAGGCTTCTTCTGACCTTCGTTCTCCTGTTATCCTTCAGGTGAGCAAGGGCGCACGTAACTACGCTAATCCAACACTTCTGCGCTACATGGCACAGGGTGCTGTAGAGTATGCTAAGGAACTCGGTTGCGAGCATCCTGAGATTGTTCTTCACCTCGACCACGGAGACAGCTTCGAGCTCTGCAAGAACTGTGTTGACATGGGCTTCTCATCAGTGATGATCGACGGTTCTTCACTGCCTTACGAGGAGAACATCGCCCTCACAAAGAAGGTTGTAGAGTACGCTCACCAGTACGACGTTACTGTTGAGGCTGAGCTTGGTGTACTCGCAGGTGTTGAGGATGAGGTTGTTGCTGAGGAGTCTCACTATACAAAGCCTGAGGAGGTTATCGACTTCGCTACACGTACAGGCTGCGACTCTCTCGCTATCTCTATCGGTACCAGCCACGGTGCTTATAAGTTCAAGCCAGAGCAGTGCACACGCGACCCGAAGACAGGTCTGCTCGTTCCTCCTCCATTGGCATTCGACGTTCTTGACGCCATCATGGAGAAACTTCCTGGATTCCCCATCGTGCTCCACGGTTCTTCTTCAGTACCACAGGAGTATGTTAAGATTATCAACGAGAACGGTGGTAAACTGCCCGACGCTGTTGGTATTCCTGAGGAGCAGCTCCGCAAGGCTTCTAAGAGCGCTGTATGTAAGATTAATATCGACTCTGACTCTCGTCTGGCATTCACCGCTGCTGTTCGCAAGGTATTTGCTGAGAAACCAGGTGAGTTCGACCCACGTAAGTACTGCGGTCCAGCTCGCGACCTTATGATTGAGCTCTACAGCCACAAGATTAAGGAAGTTCTTGGTTCTGACGGAAAGTTGGCACAGTGCTAATATTCTTACAGAAGAACATAAAAACCTCGACCACTCGGTCGAGGTTTTTTGTTGTTGTCAATGTGTAAACGAAGAAAATGTTGATATATGATTTTGAGGCGGAATTTCCAGTATATAAGTTAACAAAAAAAGCGGAGCTTCGGCTCCGCTTTTTCATTATCGCTATTCTTTTACAGGAAGAACCCGCATAAGTATTGAGATCATGTCAGAATACGTGGTGGCAGCGTTTGTTACTGGCAATGCCGTGTATTTGTATGTATTCTTCAAGGTCTCCATAGTCGTTGCGTCAAGAATATCTTTCAGTGCTGTGAAGTGTGAGGAATTGTCGAAGTCGAACGTAGGCATCAGGTGGTTGCCCTCTGCATCCTGGTCGCCAGTGAGTTTCATTTCTACCATATTTCCTCTCCTGCCACAGACAATATACATTTCTAACTGCTCATCGAGTTTCTTCACGAGTTCGTTGTACTGATCTGCAGGCAGCGAAGCGTTAGCGAGGAGTTCCTTCCATACTGGCAAGAACTCTTTGCCTCTATTAATTGTACCGCCGATGTGAATGTCGTTAAGGATAGTCGCATAAGCTGTAATAAATTCACTGTTCTCTATTGTAGTGTCGATGTCGGTCAGAGGAAAATCCTGGGCAAGCGGGAATATAAATCCGGTGTTCATAATGGTCTGTTCCTTCTGGCTATATGTAATGCCGAGGGACAAGGAGCCATTCTCATCTCTTTTCATGCCTATATTTATGCTACTTGCGACATCTTCGCTTTCTCCTGCTATCGGGAAGTACTGCAATTTGCTGTTCATTTTGAAGGCTCCGAGCATCAGGCCTGCAATGCCCATAGCATATTCGTTTTCCTTGGTGATGTTCAGCTCTGCCTTGTTCAGTACCACTTCCTTGTCGTTGTACAGAGCACTCATCGTCATGGTGAACGCACCTGATGCCTCGTTCCAGTTCTTGCTGTTTTTCAGCGTCATCTTGTAGAGGTCTGTTCCGCGTCCCTCGATGGTGGCTGGGAAGATGAATACCAGTCCTTCTGCAGGACTGATATCATAGTTTCCCTTTTCGTCGAGTATCACACGCATACCGTGGATGTGGGTATTCTGTGTTACGTTCTGAACAGTAGCGAGTATCATTGCTGCCTTCAGGTCGTCCATGAGGTGACGGCTCTTGCCTGTCAGTTGGATGAACTGCTTTGTAACCTCTGCCGACATATTCATGGCGTCGAAGTTCAGCGTCTCTGACAGCACCGTGAGGTCCTTCTTTATGTGGTCGTGCATGTCGTTGCGGTTCTTCTCATACGTAGAAGGTCCATCGTCGGAACTGCACGACGACAGCAGTGTCGCGCTGAATATCAGTGTGAGTGAAAGCACCCAATTAATGATTCTTTTCATAACTTACTTACTGTATTTCTTTCCGTTGATGATGTAAATGCCCTTGTTAGGCTTTCCGTTGAGAAGACGACCTTGCATGTCGTAGTAACGGTGTATTCCGTCCTGGTCGATGGTGTGGATAGTGCCAATCTCTGTAGGACCTACCTCGCCCTTCAGGTCACCCCAGAAGAGTTCTGCGGGGAACTTAACCAGTCCGTCGTGCTCCTCGTCGTTAGGTGCTGCCATGAGCTTGCTTGGAGCTTTCTTAGGATTGATAGCCTGACGTGTCATAGGCTTGTAGTTCTTATCAGAAGCCTCGTTCTTCTTAAAGAATGAACGTAACGACAACATGTACATACCTGCTGGGAATGGTTTCCATAAACCGTCATCATCCATTACGAAGGCATTGGTAAGTTTCTCGTCTTCGGCTGCAGTGTTGTCGAATATGCCCTGCCATGTTCCTACAACGGTAGGCTGTTCCTCGCCATAAGCATATACCTCGCTAACCTTAGGCTGGTTGGTGACGAGTGTTTGTACGGCATTCAGTCTTACGCTTCCCTCGTTGACAACTACCAGACAAGCCTCGCCAGCAGCAACGTTGCCGTCGGTCTTGTTGAAGATAAACTCGTTGTAGAAGTCATCTACGTACTCGAGCTTGTAAACACCAACCTGCTCTTTTGGATAGTAAGCTGTGTAGTTGAAGTCGTAAGGCAGACATACGGTGAATGCTCTGCTCTGCCATTTGCCGTCACGATCTTGTACTGCTGACAGCTCACGGTCGTATTCAATATTTACTACCTTATTATTATATTCATCTGCGATGATTTGGTTGTCATATTTCTCGTACATCTTCACTGGCTCTGCAGGGATGCTGAATCCGAGGAAGTTGTCAAGCATACCACCGTTGCCGATGAACTTCAGCTGGTATATGCCTGAATAAGGAGCCTTGAAATATACTGTCTCTGTCTGTACAAGGGTGTTGTAGAGTGTCCAGTCGCTGTCAACGTCACGACGGTAGTAAACATTGAGCATAGAAGGCTCGCTGTCGCCACCGAACATACTCATCATGCTGCCCATGCTGTCAAACTCTACGTCGAACGACATTACCTCGCCCTGAGTAGCCTGCAGACGTGGGGTGATAAGCTCGTAGTCGCCAGACTCTGTGGTAGCCATCCATGTCTTTGGCTCGCCGCCACCGCCGAACATCTCCATCATACCTCCGCTGGGCTTGGTAACCTGCCATCCGGTAGTCTCCCATCCCTCGGGAAGTTCACGTGGTTCCGACTCATCCTCAACAACATATTCAGGTTCGAAGTCCTCCGACCATGCCTCGTTGCTAATCTTGTATCCTCTAACTGTTACATACTGTGGTACAAGGACGTTGCCAAGTGCCTGGAATTGTATAGATGCGATGTTCTCACCATAGATAGCCTTGTCGTAGATAAGTTCAATCTCTACATCTGTTGACTCACCTGCGGGGATGCTTACTGACTCCTGCTTTACTTTGAAAATGTCATTGTTAGACGAGAGGATATCAACCTCCAGCGTACCTGTTCCTGAGTTGAAAATGTTCAGCTTCTCAATGTGGTTAGCCTTCTTCAGTCCGTAGAATACGTAGTTTGTAGGCTTCTCGTTGTATGTGATATACATGTCAGGAGCATTCTGCTTAACCTTGTAGCCTGCTACAGAGTCGATAACAAGACTGTCAGAAGCAACGAAACGGAGACGATAGTCACCAGCCTCAATGCCTGAAACCCACTTGTCAAGGTATAAAGAGTCAATGTCGGAAATAGTTTTTACCTTTTCCCACTTGTTGCTGCCGTAAACAGACTTCTCGATAGTGATGGAAGGAGTGCTGCCTCCGCCCATGAACGAACCCGTGCCGCCACCGCCGTCACCGTTCTTTACGGAGAATATCAGTGCCTGCGACTCACCGCCAATGGTGAGTGGGGGAGTGGTAAGGGTGTATGAAGCACCGCCGCCAAACATTCCGCCGCCGCCTGCTGATGCTACTGTAGCAACACCGTTGCCGATGTTCCATCCGTCACCAATCCATGCTAATGGAGCTTTCTCAGCATTGAAGTTCTCCACCCATACATCAGGCTCTGTGACGATGGCGTATGTCTTTATCTCCAAACCCTCAACACGGGTATCTTTTGGCTTGAATGTTGTCAAAGCTTCGTTCTTTCCCTGCTTTCCATTCTGGAAGGCAAAAGTAATCTTCACTTCCAAAGAGTCACCGCTCGCAACGTCCAAGGAGCCCTTGTCGAAACGGAATGGTGAAGCTGTAGTGTTGTCCACCTTCAGAGTACCTGTAGCTGTGTTGATAACCAGAAGACTCATGGTAGAGTCAGCCTTACAGTGACCGAAGTCTATTGTCTTCACTGCAACGCCGTGCTTGCGACCTACTGTATCTACTACGAGGATGTCCGGAGCATTCTGGTCGATGTTGAAACCTGCAACGCTGTCAATGAGTACGGTACCTCCTGAACGGAAACGGAAACGATACTCGCCAGCTTCGGTGTCAGAGATGGTGAACGTCTTGTATAACGTGTCCAATTCTGTGGTCAGGTCTGCCACCTGTATCCATTTGTGCTGACCGTAAACGGAACGCTCTACGACGAAGGTAGAGTCGGAGTCGCCCATGAAAGAGCTTGAACCGCCAGTGCTCTTCTTCGCTGAGAAGGAGAGTTTCTCACCACCGTTAACCTTCAGTGGTGGGGTCATAAGATATGAGAAGTCGGAACTGCCGCCCATCAGACTGCCCATGTCGAAACCTTGCGAGTTAGAGCCCTTCTGTGCTGCATTGTCCTTTACAGTCCATCCGTCGGCGAACCATCCGCTGGGAATTTTGCCGTCGTTGAACTTCTCGTTCATTTGAGCTTTTGTGCTACCTATTCCTACTAAAAGTAATAAGCCACTTAATAATAATGCTTTTTTCATTGTTAAGGGGATTAATAAAAACTAATACATTAATAATTGGGTACAAAGGTAGTAAATGTGTATAAGGTATAGAGAAATATTGACATTTATTTTTACTCCCATTAACCTTTTTTATAGTAATTGTTGGGAGAGTTATTAGAATAATACTTACTTTTGCATCAACAAATAACACGAAGAATGATGAAACAGATAAAGAATATTCTGATGATTGCACTGGTTTGTGTAGTCCTCGTAACCAGTTGCGACGACGAAAAGGCAATCCCTGTAGAGCAGCTCCCGGCAGCAGCACAGAGCTTTGTCGCAAAGACCTATCCTGGTTGTAGCATCGTCGTTGCAAAGAAGGATACCGAGTGGTTCACCACGAAGTATAAGGTGCATCTCAATACCGGTATGGAAATAGAATTCGACAGCGACGGACTTCCAATGGACGTCGATATTGATTAGTGAGTTGAAAACATTATTTTTGAATCTTTAAAAGGAAATGAATTATGAAGCAGATTAAGTTTTTCCTCGCAGCAATTATGTGTATTTTGGTATCTAATGTAGCAATGGCCGACGATACTCCTATCCCTGTAGAGCAGCTCCCAGCAGCAGCAAAGACTTTCGTGCAGACGAACTTCCAGGGCAAGAGAATTATATACGCTGAAAAGGACTGGAACTCATACGAGTGCCGCCTCGACGATGGAACAAAGATAGAGTTTAACCGCAAGGGCAATTGGAAGAAGGTTGACTGCCATGTTACTCCTGTTCCTGCAGCTATCATCCCTGCTCCTATCCAGCAGTACGTTGAGACAAGCTTCCCTGGCAACATCATCACAAAGATTGACAAGGAGCGCTACGGCTACGACATCGAGCTGTCTAACGACATCGACCTGAAGTTCAACTATCAGGGTATGATTATCGGCATGGACGATTAAGTTTTAAAGCAAAAAAATAAAGGTGCTAACCCATTCGGTTAGCACTTTTTTATATGAAGAAGATATTTAGTATAATGGTTTTGCTGTTGTTCGTTGCAGTGACGACGATGGCGACGACGGAAGGCATTGACCGCAAGGCGCTTGTGGGACGTAATAACCCTGTGGTACAGAGTGTCGATACCTTAGCGTCGTTGAGTGTTGGAAATGGTGGCTTTGCCGTTACCGTCGATGCTACAGGTATGCAGACCTTCCCCGAGTACTACCGCGGTGGGGTGCCCCTCGGTACGCAGAGCGACTGGGGGTGGCACAGTTTCGGTAATCCTGAGCACCTGAAGATAGAGGAGAGCTATAAGGAGGAAGACTTCGGTCACGGACATAAAGAGCTCTATGCCACTGAGTTCCGTGAGGATGGTCGTCCGCGTCGTGCCGCCCAGTGGTATCGCATGAATCCCCATCGTCTGCACCTCGGATGTAACGGCTTGGAGGTGGAGAACCTGAAGCCCTCCGACCTGAAAGATATCCACCAGCAACTTGATATGTGGACAGGCATGATAACATCGCAGTTCACCATCGCTAACAGTCGTTATCACGTCAGTGCCGTGTGTCATCCTCAGCGTGACATGATGGCGTGGCGGGTGCAGGCAGAAGACGGTAGCAGGGTAGGGGTGTGTCTGCGCTTCGCCTATCCTACGGGGAAACATACCGACGATGCCTGCGACTGGACTGCCGACAAGAACCACCGCACCGAGCTGGTAAGCAGTAGCGCAAGAAGTGCTTTGCTCCGTCGTACCATCGACAGCACAATATACTACGTATCGTTGAAGTGGGACGAGAATGCCGTACTCCGCGAGAAAGCCCCCAACTACTGGGTGCTTACTGCCGAAGGCGGTTTGTTGACATACACCTGCGAGTATCTTCCTGTGGCGGAAGATGCTGGCAGTGAGACCTTTTCCGACGTTGCCGCACTGTCGGCAAACCACTGGCAGACCTTCTGGAACGAAGGTGCTGCCGTCGATTTCTCACAGTGTACCGATGCGAGGGCTCCAGAGTTGGAGCGCCGTGTAGTGCTCAGTCAGTATCTTCTTGCCATACAGTGTTGTGGCAACACCCCTCCGCAGGAGACAGGACTGACCTACAACTCGTGGTTTGGTAAGTTCCACATGGAAATGATATGGTGGCACCAGGCTTGGCTGCCGCTATGGGGACATGCCGACCGCTTGGAGCGCACCCTGCGGTGGTACTTCACCGCCGCACCCGTTGCCCGTCGTATAGCCCAGCGTCAGGGTTTCCGTGGAGTACGCTGGATGAAGATGACCGACCCCAGCGGCGAGGAAGCACCGTCGAAGGTAGGCAGCTACCTCGTGTGGCAACAGCCCCACCTAATATACCTTGCAGAGTTAGTGTATAGGAGTATGCACAGCGCACCTCGCACCAAGCACCTCGCATCTCGCCTTCTCGACAGCTACGGAGAACTCATCGACAGCACCGCAACGTGGATGGCAGACTTCGTAACCTATGATGCTGTCCGCGACCGCTATATAATAAAAGGTGTCATCCCCGCCCAGGAAACACTGAAGGCGAGCGTTACCTATAACCCTCCCTTTGAGCTGTCCTACTGGCACTATGCCCTGCAGACGGCACAGCAGTGGCGACAACGCCGGGGCTTGGAGCGTAATACGCTGTGGGACACCATAATACAGAAACTCTCACCATTGGCTGCAGGCACCGCCCCCGACGGCACTAAGGTATATCTCGCTGCCGAGTCAGCCCCCGACACCTACACCACACAGAGTCTTATCAGCGATCATCCTGCAGTGCTCGGTGCTATGGGCGTGCTCCCTGCAAGTGAACTTGCCGATACCACCATTATGCGTCAGACGTTAACATGGATATGGAGCGGATGGAATTGGGACCGCACGTGGGGATGGGACTATCCTATGGTAGCCATGAGTGCGGCACGTCTTGGTGATGGCGATCGAGCTGTCGATGCCCTCCTCATGGATAAGCGCACCAACACCTACCTGCCTAACGGTCACAACTATCAGGACGGCCGCTTGCGCTGCTATCTTCCTGGTAATGGCGGTCTGCTCACCGCCGTTGCAATGATGTGTGCCGGTTGGGAGGGAAACACAGGTGTTAACCCTGGTTTCCCTGATAATGGTAGGTGGAACGTTCGGTGGGAAGGACTCTTACCGATGCCTTAGCGCACCCTGCATCCCGCAATGTTGTACATTGTGCCGTCCGGCTTAACAATGTATATACGTCCGTCCTTTATTATTCTGCGTGCTGCTGATGGTGCAGTGCCCACTTCGTGTGCGGTGTCTATGCCGCTTGGGTCTTCGTCAGAGATATACAGCACGTCGTGAGTAGCCATGAATTCGTACTCTATGTAGAAGTTACCCTCGGGGATAGTCTCTCCTTCCTTTGAGGGCACAAATACTGGTCTGCCGTCCTGCAGTTCATAGACATAGCGGTCGGAGTTACCCGTCACTGTGCCGTCGCTAATGTGCAGGATGTTCATCTTCGGGTCGAAGGCATCGTCGCAGTGAGTCAGCGGTACGAAATATTCCGCTCCGGGATTAGGAGCGCGCAGCATAACTATTGTTCCTGGAGGGCACTCCTCTACGGGAACGAGGTTTAAGTAGCCCGTGCGCTCTCTTACGCCCACCGCCTCATACACCTCTACGTCTTGCAGTTCGGTGCCGTCGAAGTCTATGGCGTTAGTGATGACCAGTGGCATCCATCGGCTGTCTTCTGGGAAGGTGATGTGTCGGTATAGACTTCCGCTGATAGAAATAGCCTCGCCTAAGCGGTATTGTGCTGCCGTGCCGAAGACAAATATTCTCATTGTCACCTTGCCGCGCATGAATTTCGTCATTCTGTAGTCCGCAGGAGCAGAGTACGTCAGCGAGTCGTAGTTCAGCACGTTAGGCACGCGGTTCGTGAATAGCGAGTCGATACGCAGTCCATGTTCGTCCTCCAGCCACAGTGCCGACAGGATGTTTGGATTTGTTGTTGTGGTAGGCACTACGGGGAAGAAAGGCACCTCTGCCGATGTAGGCAGGAAGGCATAGCCGTCGGCAACCTCGAAGCCCACCGTCATGCTGCGCCATTCGTTGAAGGTCTGTGGCATTTCGATTAGCGATGTCATTGCGTTTGCAACACTTGGAGTAATCTGTAGCATGCCTATATTGGCGATATTACTCATGTTCCTGAGCAGTCCGCCAGCTTCGCCTATTTTGTATGCAGTGTTTATTACCGGTTCGCCCGTTCCGGTGACCGGTCTCCACGTCAGTGTGTTGTTGGCACCTGGGTACATTGCCGCAATGCTGATGAGGCTGATGTCCTCGCCAATCACCATATCCACCGTGTCGTTAGGATTGTAGCAGTATATCAGCGACTGCCACGAGCCGTCGGTAAGTTGCGACTGTGTGTAGTCCGACTTCCCTGCGATGGTAGTGCTTGTCGTCAGCGGTTCCTTCGTCAATACGCGGAACAGCGTGCCGTAGGTAGAAGGTAGTCTCATTCGTGTGCCGGCACTCGTTTGGGCAGGTATCGATGTCTGGTTCCACATGCCGTTGTTGTAGTTGTCTATGCGTCCTGCGGTAGCATCGATAGTCATTGCTATGTCGGTGTAAACACCTTGGAATACCGCCGTCTGTACGAAGGGAGCCTTCCCCTTCATGTCGCGCAGTAGCAGTATGTTCGCAGGCTGGTCGAAGCGCCATGTGACTACAACAGTGCTGTCGCCGATGCTCTTTCCGCTCAACACATAGTGTGGTGTAAGCACCACGTCGCTGGTGAGCAGTTCGCTGACGTACAAGTTATCGTTAGGAGTGCGGTCAACAGCATAGTTTTTGCCGTTGCTGCCCGTCCAGTAATCCACGGTATGTCCTATGCCCTTCTGACTCACGTGGTCAGTGTGGTAGAAGTTCTGCGTCAGTGTGGCGTATCCCTTCTCGTTGGCGTAGCGCACGTATGGTGTACCTTGGAATATGAACTTATAAGCTTCGCGGTATCGTGCCTCCACATGTACCGATGCAGTGATGATAATGGAATACGTGAAGCCGACAGGTTGTTCTATTTTAACACCATTGACGTACCAGTCAACGGCATATCCGCTGGCTCCAGGAGTTCTGAATGTAACGCTGGCGCCCAGTGCCACGGTGCTTCCCGATGGCAAGTAGTTATCGGTCCATGCCGTCATGTCGTCCCATCCCTCGGGCTTGTCGATAGCCGTATAGGTGACGGTAAATGCTTGAATTGAAAGCAGCGAGCATAGAATACCCGCTGCCAACAGAAGGATTCTCTTCACGTCCTTATTGTTTTGCTGTTATGTGAAAGATTATCGCATTCTTGTCCAGATCTGCTGTGTGAGGTCTGGCAAGTTGAAGATGAGTTGGTTGCTGCTCAGCACGTAGGTATATTCGGTCATTGTGGTAGGTTTGCTTTCGTCCTTTGTCCACGAAACGCCGTCCTGGCTGGTCATATTAACTACAGAGTAGAGGATGAGTTTGTTAGCTCCTCCCACAGAAGTGTTGAGGTAGTAACCAATTTCCTTGCCGTAGCTCTTTGTGCCGTAGCCGCCACTGCCCCACGGGTCGTATCCGCCGCCGATGTTAGTGACAACAGTCTTTACGTAAGCCAGTGCTGATTCAGGAACACCAGCAGGAACGGGCATGTTTATTGTCGGTGCGTACTTGCTGTATATTTCCGATGTCAGTTCCATTTGCATGTTTACGGTGTTGCCCGACTGAATCATGTTGTTAATCTGCCAGATGCCCACGATAGTGTTTACTGCTGGTGTGCCACCGCCGTGTCCCTTTGTCCATACTTGTTGTGTGAGGTCTGGGAGGTTGAATACGAGTTGTGTTGCACTAACGGTGTATGAATACTCAGTCATTACTGCCGAGCTATGGCCGTCGTTGTACCATGTCATACCGTCGTCGCTTCTCAGTCTTGCCTGTGGGTAGAGGCGCAGTTTGTCAATACCCGTGGAGTTGTCCACCGTGAAGTATCCTACCTCCTTGGTGTATGTTTTGTTTTGGGTATATTGTCCGGTATTGCCTCCCCAGTTGTAGCCTCCTCCGGGGTATCCTCCGTACGGACTTACGTATGAAGAGGTTGTTACAGTAGTTTTACTGTAAGCCAGCGCACCCATAGGAACTGTGGTTTCAGCTGTCTGTCCTATAGTGGTTGCATACTGTGAATACGCCATTGTCATGATTTCCAGCTGCATGTTAACAGTGTTTCCCTGCTGATCCTGTACGTCAGAGATAGACCATACTCCGAAGAGTTGTGTCAGCGATGGTGCGGCACCGTCGTCACTGCTACATGAAGTCATAAAGAATACGGAAGCCATCAAAAGAGTGATGCTGTAAATAATCTTTTTCATTTTAAATGCTCTTTTTAGGTTTATAGTTCTATAATTAAACAAGGTGAATTAACACCTTTCTTGTGGCAAAAGTAAGATATTTTACTTTGTTGTGCAAATTTTTTATCAATTTTCTTCATGTCAGCTACTTCATTCCCATACTTGTTACGTAGTCTTCCTGCACCATACATTTGTCAAAAAGAATGTTGTCCAAGAAGGTTCTCAGTATCTTCATAGCCTCCTGTTGCGGCAGTTTCTTCCGTGCCTCACGAATGGTGGCATAGCTGTTGCGTGTTCCTTCGGCGAACTCCACTATGCGTTCCCATCCCTCAGGACGTTTTATTGCCACCATGCAGCTGTTGTCGAGTTTTTTGTACGGCCAGAAGGTGTAGCCAATGTTGCAGTCTTTCATCACCTGCACGAATTTTGTCTGCCATTCCGTCGTGCCGTGACCTATCTCACCCATATACATCGGACGATTCGTCTTCTGCTGAGACTCAATGAAGTTCTGTATAGCCTCGCGTACAGGCTCTCCTCCGTAGCGGTGACACTCTATCATCAGCTGTTCGTCGGCACTCATGTCGAGCATCTCGAAACGAGTATTCCAGTTGGCACCGCCGAGAATTATGATGTGGTTTTTGTCTTCCTGTCGCACCGCCTTCACGGTCTCCGTGTAAAGTGCTCCTAACTTTCCCGTCAGTTCGTCGTACTCATCGTTGAAGTATGTTGCCAGCGCCTCGTTCATCAGTCCGTAGCCCAGCACCGCCGTCTCGTCCTTGTAGTGACGTGCTATGGTGCGCCAGATGTCAATAAAACGCTCCTGTTCCTCCCTCTCCGTTATCAGCCAGGGGTATCCGTAGCTGTCGTCAATGTTGTCGCCCGTCTGTCCTCCAGGGCAGTCGTGCATATCCAGGATGACGTACAGCCCCGCCTCCTTGCACCATCCTATCGCCCTGTCAATCAGTCTGAAACCCTCCTCACTGTTGTCGTCAAGTCCCATGTAGTCCTCTTTAGTGAACAGCTTATAGTGGAAGGGCAACCGTACCGTGTTGGCGCCCCTCTCCGCAATAAACCTGATATCGTCCTGGGTAATATACTTCTCCTTAAACTCCTTCCAGAAGTGTGCTGCATTGGTTGGTCCCACCAGTTCGCACAGCATCTCGTCGATAAACCTTGGCGAATTGGTAATCTTCATTCCGAACATATACCCCTCGGGATTCAGCCAGTTGCCGAGGTTAGTGCCCTGAATGTACAGCTTCTCCCCGTCGGGCTTCACTATGTTCTGTCCTTCCACTCGCAGGAAACCACCGTTAGCCCCTGCACTCCCTATTGTCATCATGCATACAAGTATTAAGTAAAGAATTCTCATAATTGTCTAGTAATTGAAAGGTAATGCCTGCAAAAGTAATACTAAGTTCACAAATACCCAAATTTTTACACAGCAAAAAAAGTTTATTAATTTACAGATTATTCTTCATGTAGTAAGGACGATAATCCCGCTCCTAATACCCCTGATAGCATGCCCACCGACTATTCTGATAAGAATAGTGCGAAATAAAAATGTTTGCTAACCCCTAATAACTAAATAAGCGGAGCTTTCGGCTCCGCTTATTTTTATTGTAATGGTGTTAAAGGATATACGATGCTTGTTATAAAGATGTTGGCGGCAAGGATGATGATGTTCATCAGCAGACCGATGCGCAGGAAGTCGCTGAAGCGGTAGCCGCCAGGTCCATAGACCAGCATGTGGGTGGGTGAACCTATTGGCGTAGCAAAGCTGCTGCTGACGCTAATCATGAGTGCCACGAGGAAGGGGAAGGGGTCGTAGCCCAGTTTCTCGGCGGCATCGTACATTATAGGGAAGAACATAGCTCCCGCTGCAGTGTTAGAGATAAACTCAGTGACGAAGGTTCCTACGAAGCATACTGCTGTCATGACGACAATAGGATTGGTGCCGCAGATGTCGAGGATGCCGTTAGCCAGCCATTCTGCGATGCCGGTTTCCTGGATGGCAGTACCGAGGACGGCGCTGCCGGCAAATACCATCAGTATTTCCCAGTTGACGGCTTTCATAGCCTGTTCCATGTTGCAACAGCGGAACAGGAGCATTGCTGCTGCGGCGAGGAAGGCGCACTGAAGAAGTGGCATTATGCCGAGGGCGGAGAGGACGACCATGGTTATCATGATTAGGGAGGAGATGATGGTGCCCTTGCCGTAGTTAGGTACTTCGTCGGAGTCGAAGAAGTTAAGGCAATCCTTCATGGAAGAGCTCTCGGCATTAAAGTTCTTAAGACATATAAAGAGTAGCGTGTCGCCTGCAGCCAGCACTACGTTGCGCGGTGCCGTGTTGATGCGCTCACCACTTCGGGAAACAGCTACAAGAATAACGTCGTTATCCTTTTCTATGGTAGTGCTTTCTATTGTCTTTCCTATGAGTTCACTGCCGAACTTGACGTATGCCGTATGCAGTGAGCGGTAATTATCTATTTCGTTGACAGAGAACACCTGACCATAGTCGCTTGCCAGCTTACGCTCATACGCCATTGACAGGATATCTTCTATTTGTCCTGCATAGACAAGGTGGTCGCCACCCATGATGGGCTCGTCCTCAGAGATAGGCGAGGGGATGTTGTCGAAGTGAGACATCTTGATGAGGCTACCGCCATTGACGTGGAACAGTCCTGCCTCACCCAGTGTTTTGCCGATATGAGGATTGTCCGACGGCACCTGCAGTCCTACGGTGTAGTCGCCTGTAGATTCGAAAGCACTCTCGGGAGCCTTGCGGTCAGGCAACAGTCGGCGCATGGCGATGACGGACAGCACACCCACGGCGAGACAGAACAGTCCCGGGATGGTAGTGGCGAGGATATTCATAGAGTTGCCAGTATGCTCCTCGTAGAGTCCGCTGATGATAAGGTTCGGCGGGGTACCAATGAGGGTGCAGATGCCACCCATTCCCGAGGCATAGCTCAGTGGTATGAGCAGTTTTGATGGCGAGACACCGAGTTTCTTTGCCCAAATCTTTACGATGTTTACGAAGAGAGCCACCACAGTAGTGTTGCTAAGGAATGAGCTCAGCAAGGCAACCGGCAGCATCAGTCTTGTTACCGCCTTTCCGTAGCTTTTCGGTGCTCCCAGCAGATATCTTACAATGCCCTGTAGCACACCGGTATGGTTAAGACCAGCTACAACGACAAAGAGCACTCCGACGGTAATCACCGACGTGCTGCTAAACCCAGCGAAGGCTTCTTTTGCATCGAGCACTCCCGTTACGTAGAGCACTCCGATAGCCCCCAGAAATACTACGTCGCTGCGCCACTTCGTTGTCAGGAGCACCGTGAACATGGTGAACACCGTTACGATAGTGATCCACGCATCGACGTTAAACCCTAAGAATGTTAATGAATCCATGTTATTAATTATTAGATTTTCGCAAGTGCTACTTGCTTTGTGGCACAAAAGTAGTTATTTGTGAACAAATAAGCAAATATAAATGGAAAATTTTATAAATGTCTCCCCCTGCCTACGCAGAAGGGTATATATAAATAATGGTAAAAAAATCGTGATTAAGTGAGAGAAGAACTTGAGCGAGCAAAAATACTTACTGATATGTACTCCATAGTTACAGTCTATCGGCAAGTTTTACTGCCGATTCTGCATGCAAAGATAGTACTTTTTGCCGATACCGGCAAGTTTTTCGCTCTTTTTTCGCTTCCGTAGCGAATTATCTGTTCATATTAGAGAATGGTGATATCGGCTGCAGCGGTCGTCCTTCCCCCTCTCTTCTTTTTCTTACAACTCGGTCGCGGATGTTCCCCAATTGGTCTGACGTTTTTGTGTAGTCAGGACGTGGCCTGCTGTAATGAAATTGAGTCCCCATGTTCTTCTCTTTATGAAGGAACATGATGGACTGGCTGCTGACGGTATCCTTGTTCTGTATGCTATCCAAGCGCATCAGTATTTTAAGACTGTCCTCGTACAGTTGCTGTGCCTGCACGGTGTTGACCATCAGCATGGTCATAACAATAAAAAAGAACTTTTTCACAGGGTTAAAACTTTTAATATTACTGCCACTTGCCGTTGGTAAGTGAGCCGTCGGTCTGGAATGTAACTAAATTGTTTAACAGTATGACTTCTCCAGATTTGAATGTTTCGTCCATCTTGCCTTCGGGGATGTTGAAAGAAGATTCGTTGCTCCAGTTCTTGTCTATAATAACTCCATCGCGAGCATCCATTCCGTAGTACACCATGTTAAATCCCCAGAGGAAACTGTACTCTGCATTGTGGTCTATGCCCTCCTTTGGCTTTACCTTGAAAAGCACGCCGTGTGTTGCGGGCAGCTTTGTCCTCGCCACGTCTATAGTCCATTCCTTGGCAGGTACGGATTTATTGATTAATACCAGTTCTGTCTTTGAGTCTACCCATGGCACCTGTATGGTTTGCACCTTGCCGTTGTTATCATAGTAACTGGCGAAGAAGTCGAACGAGTTAAGTGCATTTGATTCAACCTTCAACGTACAACTCATCGTGGTCTTCGCTGGAATTATTACTATCGGATCGTTGTTGTTGCTTTTGCTGCAGGCTGTGAATACTGCGGCTGTCATTATGCAGCAAAGGACGGCTGCGAACGTCATAATAGACTTTTTCATATTCATTTGTTTGAGTTTATTTACGCTGCAAAGATACTAAATAAGTATGGTAAATCCATATTTTGTATAAGAAATATTTTCGGAAAAAGTATAAGTGCCTTATTCCGATGTGAAAGTAGGCTACTTACGCGGTGAAACCAGCCTACTTACACC
>ONAJ01000001.1 GCA_900315775.1 uncultured Prevotella sp. | reverse complement strand
CATCAAAAAAATGAAGAAGCGTGACCCTGAACTTGCCAAAGGGTGGGGACAAATTGTCACCCCCCTTTCCGTTCAGACAGCAGGTGGTAAACAGAGGGTCAATTGCGCAACGCAACAGGGTATCTTCCGCATTATACAGTCAATCCCTTCTAAAAAGGCAGAACCCTTCAAACAGTGGATGGCACAGGTGGCTAGCCAGCGTCTCGACCAAATGCAAGACCCTGAACTGAGCATCGAACAGGCTATTGTTGACTATAGGCGCTTAGGCTATAGCGAGGCTTGGATTAACCAGCGTATCAAGTCAATAGAGGTGCGCAAGGAACTGACTGACGAGTGGAAGCGGACAGGCGTCAAAGAAGGGTTGGAATATGCCTCGCTGACGGATATCATCACACGTGAATGGAGCGGCTTTACCACCAAGCGATATAAGCATTACAAGGGGTTGAAGAAGGAGAACCTGCGCGACAATATGACCAACCTGGAGATAGCCCTTAATATCTTGGCGGAGGCTTCTGCCACAGAAATCTCGAAAGAACGTGACCCTAAGGGCTTCAACGCTCAGACACAAGTTGCAAGAGAAGGCGGCAGCGTGGCAAAGGCAGCACGCAAACAGTTGGAGAGCAAACTGGGTCGTAGTGTCATTACTAAGGATAAAGCCAGCGATTATTTACTGCCCGAAAAAGAAGAATCCCAACAAGAAGACAAATAAAGATGAAGATGTATCAGTTGACCTGTCCCTCGTCACATCTTGTATTCGATTTCAATGTCATAAATGACATAAAAATCAAATATATGGACATTATGACGACAAATAATTTAAATTAAAAGCCCCGATTAAGCGAGGACAGAGCTAAGCTTGCTTGAGCTATGTCGAGCGTGAGGGGGTTAGACGAAGTCAAAGCCCCGGCCACTCGGTCGAGGCTTTTTAGTGGTTAGAGGTTAGTGGTTAGAGAAATGTATTAAGCGCCTGACACCACGCAGGAAAACAAAGGTTTAAAACATACCTTTTTTAGGATTATGGAAATTTTAATTTTCGAAAAAAAGTGTCAGCCGTCATTAAAAAATCTTTACATTTGGATTGGCAGCGCGTATGCTTATCCAAAGTAAATTGACGTGTATGCTTGTCCAAAGTAAACCTATGGTTTGGTCGGAGAAAACCTATGGTTTGGTCGGAGAAAACCTATGGTTTGGTCGGGGAAAACCTATGCTTTGGTCGGGGAAAACCTATGGTTTGCAGCATGACGGATGACACTTTTTTTTGAAAAATAAAAATTGAGAAATCCTAAAAACCATCTTTCGTGTGCGTGTGCGCGAACTTTGATTTATTGTAAAATAAATCTTAAATTGTTTGGAACTTTAATTAGTAATATTTATCTTTGCAAAGTAAACCTATTTTTATTAACTAAATCAAATCTAATATGAAAAAATTATTCACATTTCTAACCCTTGCGCTGTTCTCCATAGTGGTGAATGCGCAGGAAACGACGAAATTAATTGACTATCCTACAACAAAGGATGGAATTACGTTGGTTTCCTTAAAGCCTGCCACAGAAGGCGAAGGAACAACTGAGACAACTGACGTGTCTTATTCTACTGTGAAAGTAAAGAATGTTAGTACGGACTGTATTAAGTTCGGCAAGTCAATCAAAATGGATGACAACGAGAAATACTATGCTGAACTCTCCGTTGAAGGTGGCTTCAAGTCAGGTGATGTTATCTCCATTACTGGTTGCTATAACAATGCATCTGAAAAGAATGCTGCTATTGCTTTCTACGACCAAAATAAGACAAATTTGTGGACAACAGATAACTTCCTTAACACTAATGACACATCTGTAGAGCCCACAGCTCAGACATTTACACTGACAGCTGATGCTGAGAAGTTATTCATAGGTCGTTCCGGTAATACAGGAACTTGTATCCTTGAGCTGACAATCACTCGTGCTGAAACTCCTACACCTCCACCAACTCCAGTAGGCACAGTTACCGACGTGCTGACATCTGTTGGTCTTGGTGCTACTGCAACAGGAGGCAATTCTTATGCTAACTTTACAGGTAAGACCTTCACATCGAATGCTATATATGCTGCAAATATGTCTGCGGGTAATACAGCGGCAATACAATTACGTTCATCTAATAGTAATTCAGGTATAGTTTCTACGACTTCCGGTGGTAAACTGAAGAAGGTTGTTCTTAATTGGGCAGATAATACAGCTGCAGGACGTAAAGTTCAAATTTATGGCAGCAACACTGCTTACGAAGCTCCGACAGACCTTTATGGAACTAACCAAGGAACTATGTTAGCTGAATTGAATATAGATGATGCAACAGAGCTTGTTTCCACACTTGAAGTTACTGATGATTATGAGTACGTCGGTATCAGATCACAAGCCAATGCTCTCTATCTTGCTTCAGTAGAAATAGAGTGGGAAGGTGAAGTTGCTCCAGAGCAGCCAAAGCTCTATGTTATCGGTGACGGTACAACAACTCCTTGGGACCCCACAGCAATGGACGAGATGGCTTACAACGCTGATACACAAACTTACACATATCAGTATGTTGCTACAAAGCCATTGTCTTATTTTGCAATTGCTGACTACCAGCAGACTGCAGAAGAGGCTGCTGCTGATCCATATTGGACAGACTTCAATACAAACCACCGCTACTACATAGCAAACATTGACGGTGCTCCAACACTCGACACAGAGTTTGAACTTACAAAGGGTGATGGTACTATCATGCTTGTTGCAGGTATTTATACTATCAGCGTTAAGGACATGAAGGTTACTATTTCTGGTGAGCTTGCTCCAGAAGGAACAGTATTCTATGCTCCTATGGCTAAAGGTCTTGACGGCTTCGCAACAGAGGCTCCTAACGTTTGGAGTTACAATAGTCAGTATAACTGCGCTTATGGTACTGCATACAATAAAGAAGTTGTTGGTTCATTCGATTTAGTTTCTTCTGTTATTGATTTGACAAATAAGCAGGATGCAGTTCTGACATTCTCTCATGCTGGAAGATACTTCGGTACTGTAGCTGAGGAGGCTCAGCTGTTCGTTAAGCTTGAAGAAGATGGTGCACAATGGACTCCTGTAGCTATTCCAAATCACGTTACAAATGAGAACTTCAACTGGGTAGAGTCTGGCGATATTGACCTTTCTGCTTACAATAACGCAAAGATTAGAATTGCTTTCCGTTATTCAAATACTGAGGCTAACAAAGGTGGTACTTGGGAAATCAAGAATGTTGTTGTAACTGCAAAGGCTGCAACTCCAACAGTTGAGAAGCTTTACCTTATTGGTGACCTCAATGACTGGAAATTGGATGCAATGGTTGAGATGACTTGGAATGAAGAGACTCAGGCTTTCGAGTATGACTATGCTTCTACAGATGTTGTAAACTTCTCTTTTGCTGACCAGCAGTTTACAAATGGTGACTGGGATTCATTCAAAGCAGGTCATCGCTTTGCTATCGGCGAGAGTAACATCGCTCCTGAAATCAATGCAGAATACCAGCTTGTTTCAGTATTCGAGGGTAATGTTCAGCTTGGTGCCGGCTCATATAAGATTTCTGTTACTAAGGACTTGAAGATGACTGTTACTGGTGAGGTTACTCCAACTCTTCCAGCATACATTGACTATCCAACAACTGCTGCAGGTATTACTATTGGTGGTACTACAGAGATGGACGCGGCTGTTAAGATTCACACTAATACTGATGAAGTTAAAGGTATTAAGTTCGCTAACGGATACACAACAGAAGGTGCTCTGAACAGTAACTACGCTACAATTGAAATTGACGGTGGCTTCAAGGCTGGTGACGTTATTTCTATTGCTGGTGCATTCAACAACTCTGACGAAACAAAGAAGTCGGCTGTTGATATCTTCACACTTGATGGAACTGCCGCCCCTGTTGTTCTCTTCACAACACAGCAGTTTGTAAATGGTAGAGTTTCAGCTAATGATCCTGCAGTGGAGAAATTCACTCTTGAGGCTGACTATGACAAGCTCTATCTCGGACGCAATGGTAACACAGCAACATTCGTTACTCTCCTGAAGACTGAGCGTACTGTAGCTCCAACAGTTGAGCATCTGTATCTCCTTGGTGGTAACCAAGATTGGGCCTATGCTAACAATGCAGAGCTGCCATTCGACGAGACAATACAGGCTTGGACTTACGAGGTTAATTCTCCAGAAAGCGAGCACTACTTCGCATTTGCTGACAAGAACGACTGCGCAAACTGGGATGAGCTGAACGGTTCTCACCGTTGGGCACTTGAGGCTGGCAACATTGTTCCTGAAATCAATGCTGAATATGCTTTGACAAAGGTTGACGGTACTGTTAAGCTTCCTGCAGGTCAATATACTGTTACTGTAACTAAGGACATGAAGATGACTGTTAAGGCTGTTACTGACGGAATCCGTTCAATTGAGAATTCGGAATTGAGAATGAAGAATTATGATTACTATAACCTCGCTGGTCAGCGCGTAGGCAAGGACTACAAGGGAATTGTAATTGTAAACGGTAAGAAGGTGCTGGTTAAGTAAGTAACGATTGACCAAGACTTAAAATAAATAAAGCCAATCCTTAGGGGTTGGCTTTATTCATTAGGTCTTTCGCATTGTTGATAGCTGCTTCGGTGATGTCGCTACCGCTGAGCATCTGTGCTATCTCGTTGATACGCTCGTCTTTCGACAACAGACGCATGAAGGTCTTGGCGCCTTCGGGCGTATCTTCCTTATATACTTTGTAGTGAGTGCTGCCGAGAGAAGCTATCTGGGGTAGGTGAGTAATGCTGATAACCTGGCGCTCCTGTTGTCCCATCTCGCGCATGATGTGTCCCATCTTCTCGGCTATCTTTCCGCTGACTCCCGTATCTATCTCGTCGAAGATTATTGTGGGCAGCTTTACTGTTCCGCTTATCATAGCCTTCAGCGCCAGCATGACTCGCGCTATCTCACCTCCCGAGGCTATCTGACTAACGGGCTGCAGGGGCGTTCCTGTGTTTGCGGTAAAGAGATACTCCACAGCATCCATTCCCGTTGACGTTAGTTGTGCCTGGTGAGGCTGGCTCAGCGAGACCTTAAACTGCACGTTAGGCATTCCTAACGGAACAAGGCGCTCACGCATCTCTTTCTCGATGTTGGCAGCAGCCTTCTTTCTGGTTGCAGAGAGCTTGTTGGCAAGTTGAAGCGCTTCGTCGAGAAGACGTTTCACCGTCTGCTCCTGTTCTGCTAACGCTTCGTCGCTGTTTTCTATCTGCTGCAGCTGCTTCTCCATATTGTCGCGCAGAGCTATCAGTTCGTCCACGCTTTCTACGTGGTGTTTCTTCTGCAGCGAATAAATGGTGTCGAGCGAGGAGTTGACAATCTCAAGACGCTGCGGGTCGTAATCTACCTGCGAAGCAGCGCTGCCAATCTCCTGTGCTATGTCCTTTATCTCTACGTGGGCACTCTCGAGTCGCTCTACGGCTTCTGCTATCTTAGGATATACGTCGGTGATGCGTGACAGCGGACGAAGGGCGTTCTTCAGCTGGTCCACGATACACTGTTCGCTACCCGTAAGGAGGGTGTCTGCCTCGTAGAGTGCCGACTTTATCTCCTCTGCGTGCGAGAGCATCTCGGCTTCCTGTTCCAGTTCCTCCTGCATGCCTTCCTCGAGGTTGGCATCCTGAAGTTCCTGAAGCTGGAAACGAAGGAAGTCCTCATCGTTTGACGCCTTCTGGAGTGCCTGCTTCAGCGACTCAAGTTCTCTCTCGGCAGCGTGAAGCTCGTTATACTTTGCTTTGTATTGTTGCAGTAGTTCGTGGTTGTTGGCTATAACATCGACAACATTAAGTTGGAAGTCCTCCTCCTGCAGGAGCAGGTTCTGGTGTTGTGAATGAATGTCAACAAGTTGTTGTCCGAGCTGGCGCATAACGGAAAGTCCGACGGGAGTGTCGTTGATAAAAGCACGACTCTTTCCTGCCGAAGTCAGTTCTCTGCGGAGTATGGTGTCTGATGTGTCGTAGTCTATGTCGTTCTCGGTAAAGAAGTCCTCCATGTTGTAGCGACTGAGGTCGAAGTGTGCCTCGATGATGCATCGCGACTCGCCGCTCTTTACCGTCTTGGAGTCAGCACGCTGTCCGAGTAGCAGAGCTATAGCACCGAGGATGATGCTCTTTCCGGCTCCCGTTTCACCAGTTATTACAGAGAAGCCCTTATGAAACTCCATATCGAGGGAGTCGATAAGGGCGTAATTCTTTATCGTCAGTTGTGTTATCATTCTTTAATCTTTTCCCAAGTGCTGTTCTGTGAAGCATTGATGTTGAACACTATGTCGTAAACCGACTCCTTCTCCTTCTGTGTTCCTTTACCTTTATATATATTAGCAATCTCGTCTTTCTTGTAGTCGAGCCATATCTGCGGCAACAGACTGAGCGGACGATTCTCGTGCGCCTTCTTAAGGTTCTCCTCAAGAGCCGTAGTGATGTTTGTGCGTCCTCGGTCAGCATTGTTCGCCATCTCGTCGAGTCCGAGACGGTAGTAGTCGTACTGCAGCTGACGGAAGGGTGCCAGCGCTCCGTCGAGATAGTCGTTGATTATGGCGAAGCGGTTACGTGAATCCTCAAAGGCTTTCCAACCCACGAACTGTAGTGACTGGGCGTTGTTGACAAGATTCATACAGCGCTGAAGGATGTCTTCGCCACCCATAGGCGAGAAGGTCTCGAGGTCAAGGCCTATAATAAGGTAGGCATAGTAGCCCAGAAGTGCCGTGAGCTGGTTGTCTATCTCTTCCTCGTTGAAGTTAAGCTGGTCGAACTGCGCAAACTCGAAGTCGAAGTTGGCATCCTTATTATTATATATTGTGGTGCTGTATGCCGCATTGTAGATAGGGCGCGAAGCTTGAATCAGCGCCGTACAGGTGAAGATGTTATTGCTCTTGTCGTATTTGGTGACTGTAATATTAAAGCTACATACTATGCGCTCGTTCTTCTGGAACTGCAGTGAAGTCCACTGTTTATCGTTGATAAACTGCTCGAGCGTCTGCTTGAGATTCTCAAAGACAGACACGTCGGTACCCTGTATCTGCTGATGGTTGATGTTCACAGTAGCCTGGAGCTCCTGTGAATTTATAATTGAGAATTGTGAATTGAGAATTATGATTAGTAATATAGCTAAATATCGTTTCATAGAATACGTTCTAATTCGTCAATAATATCGCGTGCTACTTCCGACTTCGGCTTCTTTGCGAAGTCCTTCTTCCCGTTGTCAGAGATAATACTTATCTGGTTGTCGTCAGAACGGAAGGTGGTGCCTTCGTTCCTCGTGGAGTTGAGGACAATGAAGTCGAAGTTCTTCTTAGCGAGTTTCTTCTGCGCATTTATCTCTTCGTCGTTAGTCTCGAGAGCAAAGCCGATGAGTCTCTGGTTCTGCTGCTTGCGACGTCCTAACTCTGCCGCGATGTCCTTGTTGGGGAGCAGACGGAGAGTAAGGTCCTCGTCGTCGTGACGCTTTATCTTGGTGTCGGCCACTTCTGCCGGACGATAGTCGGCAACAGCAGCACAGAGTATGGCGGCATCGACGTTGTGGAATTCCTCAATGGCGGCATTGTACATCTCCTCGCAGCTCTCCACATCAATGCGTTTTATAGACGAAGAACACTCAAGACTTACAGGACCCGCAATGAGCGTTACCTGCATGCCGCGACGCGCACACTCCTCAGCGAGGGCGAAGCCCATCTTGCCACTTGAGTAGTTGCCTATGAAACGGACGGGGTCTATTTTCTCGTAGGTAGGACCGGCGGTGATTAAAATTTTAGAGGAGAGAGGAGAGAGGAGAGAGGAGTGAGAAGAGAGGAGAGAGGAGTGATTAGAGAGGGCTTCTTCGAGTTTCTCTACGATTACTGTCGGCTCTTCCATTCGTCCTTTTCCCTCTAATCCGCTTGCGAGGAAACCGCTCTGCGGCTCAATAATTATGTTGCCGTAGGAACGCAGAATGTCGAGATTGTTCTGTGTTGACGGGTGAGCATACATATCGAGATCCATTGCGGGAGCAACGAATACGGGTGCTTTCATTGAAAGGTATGTAGTAATGAGCATATTGTCAGCAACGCCGTGAGCCATCTTTCCTATGGTACTTGCTGTCGCTGGTGCTATAAGCATAGCGTCGGCCCACAGTCCGAGGTCAACGTGGGAGTTCCACGTGCCGTCACGCTGTGAGAAGAACTCGCTAACAACGGGTTTGTGGGTTAGGGCAGAGAGTGTTATCGGTGTGATGAACTCCTTGCCCGCAGGTGTTATGACCACCTGAACCTCAGCACCCTTCTTTATCAGTTCGCGGATGATAAGACAAGACTTGTAAGCAGCAATGCTTCCCGTAATGCCCAGTACTATGTGTTTACCTTTAAGCATGATTCTTGTTGTTAAACTCGCGAAGACGTATTCTCGTCAATACTTGTTTTGTATTATATGTAAAGTCGCTTGAGAGCATCCAACTGTAGTAACCCGGGTCGCGATGGAGCACGTCAGCAACAGCCCATCCTTTGTACTTGCCGAAGTTGAATGTCTCCTTGCCGTCCTTCATGATGATGCGTCCGGCAAAATCTACATTGTCGTTAGTCTTTGAGAACTCAGCCAACTCGTTCATGTCGTTGTTGAGCTGACGTTCCGGCTCTTCCTGCTTGCCAGGAGCGTACATATCGAGCTCTCCCATAAGGACACGAAGTGTTGCCTCTGTATCCTGGTCAGCACGGTGCGCCTGGAAGTCTTCTTCCATCTTTCTGCCACAATAGAACTTATACGCGGCAGCAAGGTTGCGACGCTCCATCTTCTTGAAGATTGTCATAGCGTCGATAAGACGACAGCGTGAGAAGTCGAAGTCTATGCCGGCACGAAGGAACTCCTCCGCAAGCATAGGGATATCGAAGTTGTTGGAGTTGTATCCAGCAAAGTCGCAGCCAGTAAACTTCTCGTTTAACTTGGCAGCCAGCTGTTTGAACGTCGGCTGGTCCTTTACCATATCGTTAGTGATATGTGTCAGTTCCTCAACCTCAGCAGGGATTGGCTTCTCGGGATTAACAAACAAGTTCTCGCGTTCTTCCTTACCGTCAGGAAAAACTTTAATATAAGATATCTGAATGACCCTGTCATTAACAAGGTCAAGCCCCGTTGTCTCCAAATCGAAGACAACAAGGGGCTTTGTAAGGTTTAATTTCATAAAAGAATATTAGTCGTTAAGCAACATTGGCATGATGAGCATAAGGATTTCTTCGTCCTCGGGCTGCTCAACAGGCACGATAAGACATGGACGTGAGGGGTCTGCTAACTGCAGGGTAACTTCTGCACTTGACAGGTTATTAAGAATCTCGTTAAGCGAAGAACCCTTGAAACCTATGTTCATGCTGTCGCCAGAGTAGTCGCATGCAATCTCCTCCTTAGCGCTTGTAGCGAAGTCGATGTCTTCAGAAGACACTTCAATCTTGCCATTCTCGAGGTGCAGACGAACGAGCTGGCTGCTCTCGCTTGCAAACGGCAGTACGCGGCGTAACGCACCCATGAGAGTCTTGCGGTCTATAGTGAGCTCGTTGGGGTTGTCCTGTGGAATTACTGAGTTGTAATTAGGATAACGTCCCTCGATGAGGCGGCACTGAAGAGTAGTGTTGCCGAACTTTATCTCTGCATTGCGCTCGTCGAAACGGATTACTACTTCGCTGTCATCCTTGTCGAGAGTGTTCTTCAGCAGTGTTGCCGGCTTCTTAGGCAGGATGAAAGACTTATGTTCGAGAGTGCGGATGGCGTTGTTGCGGTTACGTACGAGTTTGTGTCCGTCGCTGGCAACGATAGCCAAAGCCTCAGGAGTGAGGTCGAAGTAGATACCGTTCATAACGGGACGAAGCTCCTCGTTAGCGGTAGCAAAGATAGTACGTGTGATATTGTCTGCAAGGACAGAAGACTTCATTGTAAGACTTGTCACGTCGTTGTCGATAGACAGGCTTGTTGGATACTCCTCAGCATTCTGTGTTGTGAAGTTGTAGATACCATTCTGATAAATCACCTTTACCGTCATTGCCTGCAGGTCAACGTCGAGAGTGAGAGGCTGCTCAGGCAACTCCTTTACTGCGTCAAGGATAGTCTGGTTGTTAATAGCAAACTTTCCTTCACTGTCGGCAGAGTCGAGAGCGATGCTTGTACGCATCATGTTCTCGCTGTCGGAAGCGGTGATGATGAGTTGTTGGTTATTTACTTCAAACAAGAAACAGTCGAGAATAGCCAAACTGTTTTTGCTGTTGATTACCTTTGACAAGGTAGCGAGGCGGCTGTTAAGAGCCGAGCTTGATAATGTAAGTCTCATTGATACTAGTATTTAATTATTTTTGTTTCTCACAATTAGTTCCATAATTGAGCACAAAGTTACGAAAAAGAGATTTGATAAGCAAAAAAAAGTAGAAAAAGTTTCTTATTTTAGAACTAATTTACTAATTTTGTTGGCTGAAAACATAATTAACGAGATTTTATAATGGAAATAGAAGGAAAAATTATTGCTGTATTGCCCGAGCGCGGCGGTGTATCAACCCGTACCGGCAATGCATGGAAGTCACAGGAATTTGTTATTGAGACACACGACCAGTACCCACGTAAGTGCTGCTTCAGGGTTTTCGGTGAAGACCGTTTGAAGCAGATGAACATTCAGCCTGGTGAGGAGCTCAGAGTAAGTATTGACATTGACAGTCATGAGTACCAGGGACGTTGGTTTAACGATATTAGCGCTTGGCGTGTAGAGCGTATTGACCCGATGGCAGCACAGGCTGCAGCACAAGGTGCGCAGGCTGCTCCCGTAGAAGGAGCTTTCCCTCCGCCACCAGCTGATGCGGCTCCTTTCGCTCCGGCACCTGCCGGTGGTGAGGCAGCGGCTGACGACTTACCGTTCTAAGCAAAAATAAAGAGAAGCAATCACTGCTTCTCTTTTATGTATCCGTGCCTGTAGGCATAGAGTAGTTTCTTTAAGTCGGTTACTTGTTTCTTCAGTTCATCTCCCATATCGGTATCCGAGACAAGCATTCGGCGACTTGACATCTCCACAATCTGCATTGTACTCTTAATGTCGGAACCGCGAATGATGGCGTCCTCCGTACTCGTGAAAGGCTCGTGCTGTACGAGTTCGAAGCCTCTACTGTGATATACGAGGGTGTAGCCTGCGATACCTGTCGTTGCATGATAAGCCTGTGAGAAACCTCCGTCAATAACCATTAGCTTTCCGTTTGCCTTTATAGGGTTCTCGCCACTTGCTGCATGAACGGGTACGTGTCCGTTAATAATATGTCTTTGTTTTCCTGTTACCCCGAAAGCATCAAGGATGCCCTCGATGACTTTCTCGTTATCACGCAACTTAAAGTACGCACCTTTCTCCTCGTGGTGCGTCTCCTTGTCGGTAAGGAAATAACGTTCAAAGGTAGCCATCTTAGACTTGTTGTACAGCAGAGAGTCGGGACCGCACCACAGATATAGGAAATAGTCGCGTGCATAGGCGCGGTCAGACGGGTCGGAGTCTTCCTGGAATGCAGTACGTATAAGCATTCCCGTCTGGTACATCAGCTCTCGTCCGCTATATTTCCTGTCGGGGTAGAGCAGAACCTCTTTCATCGTTCCGTCGTCGTTGAGCGGAACGGCAGCGTGGAAGAGCAGATTGTTGTTTATGACGCTGAACATACATCCGTGAGAAAGCAACATGCGGATATGCTTCTGCAGTTTCTCGCTGATGAGGAACGAGTGGTGAAGGCGCGACATGAGTTCTTGCTCCTCGGGTGTCAGCGCATTAGGGTCGTCAGGATTTATTGTCGGGAAGTTGCAGCTTGTCATAGCGTACGCCTTACCGTCAATAGTACAGGTATGTTTCTCGAAGTCTATATTCCTGAACAGCGACCTGTCAGTCATGTTCCACTCAGGGTGTCGTTCAAATATCTGATTCTCTATCTTGAACTGCAGAACGGCAATAGCCTTGTGCATCTGCGCTGTCAGTCGGGCACGTTTCTCATCAAGTGTCTCGGCACCACCATTAGTCTTAGGCATGAACTCCGCACAGGGGTCGTCGCCGTAGGTCTCCATAGCGAAAGTGGCAAGCGGCACGAGGTTTATGCCGTAGCCTTCCTCGAGAGTAACAAGGTTGCCGTAGCGTAGCGACAAACGTATCACGTTACAGATGCAGGCATCGTTACCGGCACATGCTCCCATCCACAGGACATCGTGGTTTCCCCATTCTATATCCCAGTTCTCATACTGTCGCATCATGTCGAGAATAAGGTGGGCACCAGGTCCTCTGTCAAAGATGTCGCCAAGGATGTGCAGCTTGTCGATAGCAAGGCGGTGGATGACGTGACTTATGGCTACTATGAAGTCGTCGGCACGACGTGTAGAGATAATGGTATCAATAATAACTCGCACGTAGGCAGCCTTGTCATTATCTTCAGTGCTTTCGTGAAGGAGCTCCTGTATGATGTACGAGAAGTCCTGCGGTAATGCCTTGCGTACCTTGGAACGAGTGTATTTACTCGACACTTCACGACAGACCCTTACCAGTTGGTGAATAGTAGTGCGATACCAGTCGTCGAGGTCATTCTCGGACTGCTTCACCAACTCGAGTTTCTGTTCCGGGTAGTATATCAGTGTACACAGGTTGCGTTTCTCACTTTCTCTTAATTCGTTGCCGAATATCTCGTTTACTTTTCGTTTAATGTTTCCCGAGGCATTTCTTATTACATGCTGGAAAGCCTCGTAGGCTCCATGAAGGTCAGCGAGGAAGTGTTCTGTTCCTTTCGGAAGATTAAGTATAGCCTGTAGGTTTATTACCTCAGTACTTGCGTCGGCAATAGTAGGAAACGACTGTGCCAAGAGTTGCAAGTAGCGCATATCGCGTTCTATGTCTTCACGATGTTTACTCATTGTACATTTATATTATTTAAGGTCTTCTTCATTAATTGTGTTTTCTTGTCGTTGACGGGCTCGAAAGGCATGAATCCCTCTTCGAGTCCTATTGTCTCGCTGAGAATCTGCAGTATTCGTGCTGCAGGTTTCTTGAGTTTCATTATCTGTAGCATCTGCTCCAACCGCACCTCATTATAATTAGTGAAACGAAGCAGCGTATAGAGGTCGGCGAGTGCTCTGCGCGAGATGTTCTTCTTCTGGATAAGATAGATGGTGTTTATCAGTGCTATGGTGATAGTCTTCTCTTCCTGCTTAGCATGCTTTTCGTCGGCAACTTCATTAAACAGATTACGTTTCATCAGCGGTGTGTCAATAGGCAGCGGCGAGTTGTCCTTGATGATAGTACTCTTAAAACGGGCTATGTTAGTGACGTCGGGCAGGGGAGAACTCATGAGAAGTGACCTTATGCCCGTGATTATCACGTCAGTAATATTCTCGTCGTAAGCATGAATGGCGATATTCCTCCAAGAACCTGGACCAATCTCACGAACCAGCGACACGCTGTCTGTCGTTACGATAGCGCTATCCTCGTCGCGTGACAGTCCGAGTCGGAGTAAGGTGTTCTCCACCTTCTTCTCTCTCTCGGTAAAGTAGAGGAAGGCGTTGGAATCCATCACCTTCTTGTAGAGCTCTTCAATCTGGTTTGTATGTTCCACCCGCTCGTTCCATCCTTGTTCTATCAGGACGTCTTTCTCCTGCTTTTTGTTTACCTGAATAGCTTCAGCATTCTGGATAAGTCGTTTGACGAAGAGTATTATCATAGGGAGTTTCTCTATGAAGTAGTGGTGCTGCACGTGCCAAGGCATCAGCTGTCGTCCTGGTGACAATACTATGGGTACTCGGTTCTTTCGAGCATAGCGTTCTACACAACACACCTTAAAACTCCACACGTCGTGAATGTGGACTATGTCAGGCTTCTCCGCGTTGAATTTTTGTTTGAAGTCTTTGTATTTATCGTTAGTATTGAAGTGTAATACTTTCATTCTTACTTATAATTCCTCTGTAATATATCCTTTAGGCAACTGACGACAGTTGTACCCGGAAGCCATGATTTCTCCGTAGGCTCCTGCCGAACGAATTGCTATAAGATCGCCACGATGAGTCTTGTTAAGGTCTATGGCCTTTGCAAAGACGTCGCTTGACTCACAAATGGGTCCTACGACGTCGTAGGTCTCAACGGGTTCGTTGCTTGTGATGTTCTCTATCTTGTGATAAGCGTTATACAGCGCAGGGCGAATAAGGTCCGTCATTCCGGCATCAACGATAGCAAATTGTTTGAAATCACCTTGTTTTACATAGAGAGTTCTTGTTATCAACGTTCCACACTGTGCTACAACAGCGCGTCCAAGTTCAAAGTGCAACGTCTGGTGCGGACGAAGTTTCAGGAACTTAGCATAGGTGTCAAAATACGCCTTGAAGTCTGGTATAGGCATACGGTTCGGGTGATTATAGTCTATGCCGAGTCCTCCGCCTACGTTTATGCTGTCCACTACGATGTGGTGCATCTCCAGTTGGTCTTGCAGGTCGTTAATGCGATTACACAATGCTTTGAAGTCATCCATCTCGAGAATCTGACTTCCTATGTGGAAATGAAGTCCTGTAAAGACGACATTCTTCAGCGATGCGGCATAGTTTATGACATCTTCCATATCGCGCATAGCTATTCCGAACTTATTCTCGGCAAGTCCTGTGGTGATGTTAGCATGAGTATGAGCACCAACATTGGGGTTTATGCGGAATGCCACCTTTGCTACGGTGTTCTTCTGCGCAGCCAGTTCGTTGATGACTTCAAGTTCGGGAATGCTCTCAACATTGAAAGCCAGGATGCCGGCATCGAGTCCAAGGTTTATCTCCCAGTCGCTTTTACCTACTCCCGCATAGACAATCTTGTTTGAAGGGAATCCGGCCTTTAATGCAGCCTCTATTTCTCCGCCACTGACGCAGTCGGCACCAAGTCCTGCCTGACAGATAACGTTCAGCACCTTTGGATTTGCATTAGCCTTTACGGCATAGTGTACCTGAAAGCGCTGGTGCTTACCAGCCTCTTCGTTGATAGCACGAAGGGTGGTTCGTAACAGTTCTGTATCGTAATAGTAGAATGGTGTCTGTAGCCTACTGAATTTCTCTATGGGGAAAGTACCTTTCATTTGGACTTCTTATTTGTTAAACAGGGTGTCGCTAAGTGCCTGCAAAGCACGTTTCTTGTCTGATTCACGGATAAGGAACGAGATGTTATAGTTGCTTCCTCCGTATGAGATCATACGTACAGGGATGTTCTTCAGAGCATCGGTAGCTATAGTCTCAAAACCGATGTTGCTCCAGTCGAGGTCGCCTACAACGCAGATGATACACATGTCGGAGTCAACAGTAACTGTTCCGTATTTCTTCAGCTCGTCAACAATTTCGTTAAGATGAGAGTCGTTGTCGATACTCATTGATACGCCGACTTCTGATGTAGCCACCATATCGATAGCGGTCTGGTAACTCTCGAAAATCTCAAAGACCTTGCGGAGGAAACCTGTTGCGAGAAGCATTCTCGACGACTTAATCTTAATAGCATAGATGTTGTCTTTTGCTGCAACAGCTTTTATCTTTCCGCGTACCTTGACGTTGTCGATAATTGTTCCGGGAGCCTCAGGTTCCATAGTGTTCTTCAGACGTACGGGAATGCCGGCATACTTGGCTGGCTGAACACATGTAGGATGGAGAATCTTTGCTCCAAAGTAAGCCAATTCGGCTGCTTCTTCAAAGTGGAGCTGTCTTACAGCCTCAGTCTTCTCAACAACACGAGGGTCGTTGTTATGCATACCGTCGATGTCGGTCCATATCTGTATCTCCTCAGCTTCTATGGCGGCACCAATGAGGGATGCCGTGTAGTCAGAACCTCCACGCTGCAGGTTGTCAACCTCACCATAAGCATTACGGCAGATGAAACCTTGGGTGATATAAATCTGATGACCTTCGTTGTCGGCAAGAATCTTGTTTAACTTTTCCTTTATATAATTAGGATCAGGCTCTGCATTCTTGTCGGTTCTCATAAAGTCAAGTGCAGACAGCAGTACGGCGTCGATGCCTTTCTCCTGCATGTAGTTTGCCATCATATTGGTACTCATGATTTCTCCCTGAGCAACGATACTTTTCTCCTCGAAACTTGTAAACAGGTCCTTTGTGAAAGAGCGCAGATAGTTAAACTCCTCCTTGAGGAATTCTCTTGTCTTCTGCTTGTATTCATCAGTAGAGTAAAGCTTTTCTACATGCTCCATGTAGTTATCCTCTAATCTGTTGATAACCTCATTGGCTCCATCAACGTTCTTCTTATAGAGGTAATTAGATATTTCAACCAATGAGTTTGTTGTTCCGGACATAGCTGAAAGGACCAGGAAAGTGGTTCCTTCGCTTTTGGTTACCAACTCTGCTACACCTTTCATTCTCTCTGGTGAGCCGACGGATGTACCGCCAAATTTCATTACCTTCATAGCCTTTATGTTTTTTGTTTTATACTTCTTCTCCGTTAAGCTCTATTTTCTGATATTCCTTAGTTACTTCCTTTATCTCGTTATCAACACACTGATAAACAATTCCTGGATACTTGTCAATCATGTTAATGTTATGAGTAGTGATAACTACGGCAGTACCTTTAAGACTGATATCTTTAAGTAGCTTTACAATGTTCTCTGCAGTTTCGGGGTCAAGGTTTCCAGTAGGTTCGTCAGCAAGAACTACCTTAGGATTGTTAAGCAGCGCACGTGCTATAGCAACACGTTGCTGTTCTCCACCAGACAACTCGTGGGGCATCTTCATTTTCTTATCTTCCATACCCACAGCCTTCAGCACTTCGTCAATACGCTGTTCTATCTCGGCACTGTTTTTCTTCTTCCATCCTGTTGCCCTCAGCACAAATCGCAGGTTCTTGTGGACGGTACGGTCGTGTAACAGCTGGAAGTCCTGGAAGATGATTCCCATCTCCTTACGCAGGGCGGGGATATCCTTACGACGCAGCTTCATGATGTCGCGTCCTAACACTTTGGCTTTTTCGCCGCTGTCGATGTCAACTTCAAGATAAGTTGTTTTCAGTAAAGTTGATTTTCCGGAACCCACCTTACCGATGATGTAAATGAATTCTCCGTCATCGACGTGGAAATCAACATTTCTCAGCACCAGGTCCTGGTCCTGATAGATGTTTACGTTTTTGTAATCTATTATCATTGTTTCTTTGCTTTTTGTTCTCTACGTTGTTTGTCCCAGTTAGGATCGTGTCTTTTCTGCAGTTCCTGGGCGATGTCGTTAATGTTCATTCCCTTTGCAGTAAGCAACACTAATAGGTGGTATATCATGTCTGCCGCTTCGTATGACAGTTTCTCGTTTGTTCCGCTTACGGCTTCAATGACAGTCTCCAATGCCTCCTCGCCAACTTTTTGGGCTATTCTGCTCACTCCGTCGGTAAAGAGACGTGTTGTGTATGAACCCTCCGGCATTTCCTCGTGGCGTTTCTCAATGAACCTCTGCAGTTCATTGATGAAGAGTAGGGGAGAACCGGTGTTCTCTTCACCCCAACAGGTGTCTGTCCCCGTGTGACACGTGGGTCCGTGTGGATGCACCTTGACAAGTAGCGTATCGTTATCGCAATCGTTCTTTATGCTAACGAGTTCGAGGAAGTTTCCACTTGTCTCTCCTTTTGTCCACAGACATTGTCGTGAGCGACTCCAGAAGGTTACACGTCCTGTCTCCAAGGTTTTGTCGTAAGCCTCCTGGTTCATAAATCCAAGCATCAGCACCGTCTTGGTATCTGCATCTTGGATTATTGCCGGAACAAGTCCACCCATTTTGTCGAAGTCTATTTTCATATTCTAACGTTAATATTCTCGTCTTTTAAGTATTTCTTTAATTCTGCTATGGAAATCTCACCGAAATGGAACACGCTGGCAGCAAGTGCTGCGTCAGCCTTCCCCTTCTTGAAAGCATCAAGGAAGTGCTCTTTCTTTCCTGCTCCTCCGCTGGCTATGACGGGTATTGTGAGTCGCTGGGCAAGTTCTGCAAGAGCATCGTTGGCAAAGCCCTCCTTAACCCCGTCGTGATCCATACTGGTGAAGAGTATCTCTCCGGCTCCACGCTCTTCTGCCTCCTGTGCCCATTCGAAGAGTCCACGCTCTGTCGGCACTCTGCCGCCGTTGAGGTAGCACCGCCACGTGCCGTCGCTTTCCTGTTTGGCATCAATGGCGACGACGCATACCTGTGAGCCGAATCTCTCTGTTATTTCGTTTATAAGCTCCGGACGTCGCAGCGCTGCAGAGTTTATGCTTATCTTGTCAGCGCCAGCACTTAGCAGTCTTTCGACATCCTCTACGGTGTTTATTCCGCCACCCACAGTGAAGGGGATGTTCAGTTCCTGAGCCACTCGCGTCACCATATCTGTGAACGTCTTGCGTCCTTCGTGTGATGCGGTGATATCAAGGAATACCAACTCGTCGGCACCTGCATCAGAGTATGCCTTCCCGAGAGCGACAGGATCGCCTGCGCTTCTCAGGTTTATGAAGTTGGTGCCTTTCACCGTTTCACCATTCTTCACGTCTAAACAAGGTATAATTCTCTTTGCTATCATTATTTAAACGTTATCTTACCTTCATAAAATGCTTTTCCAAACACTACGGCAGGTATTCCTGCAGCCTCAAGTGCCTCTATGTCTTCGTTAGACGAAACCCCTCCGCTTGCTATGAGATGTATTTCGGGATATTCTGCCATTACTTTTCGATACAAGTCCATTGCTGGTCCCGAGAGTGTGCCGTCTCTTGATATTTCCGTGCAGAGTACGTTCTTTACACCTTTGTCAACATAGTATTTTAGGAATGGAAGCAACTCCTGTTGAGAGTCTTCTTTCCATCCGTTTATGCTAATCATTCCACCACGAACATCGGCTCCAAGGATAATCTTGTCAGCTCCATATTTCTGTAGCCATCCTATGAAGCGTTCCCTGTCGGTGACAGCTACGGAGCCTATTGTCACCATACTCGCTCCAGCAGCAAAGGCCTTCTCTATGTCGTCGTCGGTTTTTATTCCACCACCGAAATCAACAATGAGCTTTGTCTCGGATGTTATACGTCTTAAGACCTCGTCGTTGACGATATGTTTTGATTTTGCTCCGTCAAGATCGACTATGTGCAGACGTTTAAATCCCAACTGCTCAAAATGTTGTGCCACAACGACAGGATTGTCATTGTACACAGTCTTCTGTGAATAGTCTCCCTTGGTAAGGCGTACACACTGTCCGTTGATGATATCTATAGCTGGGATTAACTCTATCATAGTTCTAAGAAATTCTTTATTATCTGTTCTCCTGCCAGCCCGCTCTTTTCGGGGTGGAACTGACATGTATAAAAATTATCTTTCTGAAGTGCAGCAGAATAAGGCAGTATGTGGTCTGCCACAGCTACTGTCTCGTTGCACAAAGGCACATAGTAAGAATGTACGAAATACACCCAAGGCTTTTGTAATCCTCTGAACAAGTCTCCATTCTTTGGAGTAGCATTGTGTGTAAGTTCTATTTCTTGCCACCCCATACAAGGCACTTTGTCTTCGTGATTCTGTGGCTGAAAACGACGTACATCAACGTCGAATACTCCAAGACAATCTACATCGCCTTCTTCAGAGTGACGACATAGAAGTTGTTGCCCTATGCATATCCCGAGTACTGGCTGACGTAGTGATTTTATTATCTCATCAAGTCCTCGTTCTCGCAGGTAGCTCATAGCGGTACTCGCTTCTCCCTGTCCGGGGAATATAATACGGTCTGCACGACGAAGCTTCTCGGCATCGTCAGTAAGCATAGGCTCAACTCCCATGCGTCTCAGTGCATTAATCACCGAATATATGTTTCCCGCATTATATTTTACAATTGCTACCATCAACTGAAGATAATTGTTTTGTTCTTATAGGTCAGGATTTTTCTCTGTATATGCTTTGATACTGCGTGTGAAAGCACAATCTTTTCAAGGTCTTTTCCTTTTAGCACAAGTGACTCTGGAGTATCCTTGTGGGTTATACGTACCACATCCTGTTCAATTATTGGTCCTGCATCGAGTTCTGCAGTTACATAGTGACTTGTGGCACCTATAATCTTCACACCACGTTCCCACGCCTGGTGGTACGGTTTGGCACCAACAAAGGCTGGTAGGAAGGAGTGGTGTATATTAATTATGTGATGCGGGTACTGCGCTATCATCTCGTCAGATATTATCTGCATATAACGTGCCAGAACAATGAATGTTACCTTCTTCTCGCGTAACAGTTCCATTTCCGCCTTCTCTACTTCTTCCTTGTTTGAGTGGTCTTTGTTAATGCTCCACACATAGTAGGGGATGTCAAACTGTTCTGCGACATATCTTAAATCCTCGTGATTGCTGATAATACAAGGTATCTCAACTTCCCATTCTCCTGCCTTGTAACGCGCCAGAAGGTCGTAGAGACAGTGACTCATCTTTGAAACAAAGATAGCCATTCTGGGCTTTTCGTCGTTAAAATAGAGGTTGAATGTTATACCATAACGTTTGGCATACAGTGTTGAAATGTATTCTCGCACCTTGTCACGAGGAATGAGAAAGCCGTCGAGCTCCCATTCTATTCGCATAAAAAACATACCGTCCTGTCGATCTACGTACTGATCCAAGTACACAATATTTCCCTTGTTATCAGTAATAAATCGTGTTATCTCCGAAATAATACCTGGTTTATCAGGACAGTGCAAAAGCAATATTGCTGTAGGTTTCATCTTTTTTCCTTATTAAAAACGGGGCAAAGATACAAATTTTTATTTAAATAATGGTAAGAAATTCAAAATTAAATAGTAAAAAATATTATCTTTGCACCAAACATTAATAAATATTACTCGCAATATGACAAGATTTTTCATATTAATTTTAGTCTCTATGATGCCTTCTCTGGCATTCTCACAAAAGTCTCTTGATGTCTTTGTAAATATGCCTGATACTCTATGTGAGTATCTTGATAAGAATGAACGTCAAGCGATGGTTACCGAAGCAATTTCCAATAAGGATGAAGGTATAAATAATAAATTAAACGGAGTATCATCAATACTTTGGTTTACAAATGATTGTGCATTGATAAGACTTTCTCAATCATCAACCCTTCAGTTGCGTCTTCTTCCAACCACAGACAGCACCTCAATAGTATGCCTTATTAATACTGTAAGTGCTCCTGCAGCAGAGAGTGTTGTTAGGTTTTATGATTCTGAATGGAACCTACTGAAGGATAAGATTGCATTACCTGAAAATGACAAGATTTTATCATACTTTACTCATCGTCCAGACTCTATTACGGAAGAACGATATGCAGAACTTCTTACCTATATAGACCCAATTATGGTGTCGGCAGAGTTCTCTCGTGAAGAGCCAGTTATACATTTTGACCTCTCTTTGCCGATGTTGAATGCTGATGATAGAAAGCAAGTTAATGAAATAATTTTGCAAAGAAATTTTAAATGGGACGGGAAAATCTTTAACGAATATTAAATATTTGAACTTTTTTATATAGTTTTATTGCAAATTAAAAGAAAATACACTACTTTTGTAACGTGTTTTTCATGGTATTAGATTATTAAGGTTAACTAAAGATTGGTTGTCGTGAGACAATCAATTTTTTTTTCTAACACAGAAATGAAAAAGGGAACCCGCTCCTGTGGTTCCCTTTATTTATGTTAGATAGTCCTCGGCACGCTGAAGATCCTCTGGAGTGTCGATGCCAACAGTCTCTATGTTTGTTGTTCCGACACGAATGCGATAGCCATTTTGTAGCCAGCGAAGTTGTTCCAGACTTTCGGCAAGTTCCAGACTGCTTTGTGGTAGACGTGTTATTTCGTGAAGCACCTGAGTTCGATATGCATATATACCGAGATGTTTCAGGAATGGGTATTTACCGAGCCACTGATTGTGTTCAACGCCACGAATGAAAGGTATTACACTGCGTGAGAAATAGAGTGCAAAGCTATTATTGTCAACAACAATCTTAGGAGAGTTAGGGTTGTCAAGCAACGATATGTCGGCATCGTTGTCAAAAGGTTTGCCAAGTGTTGCTATTTGTGTCGTCGGATCGTCGAAACACTTGATAAGTGCTTCTATCTGTGAAGGATGTATGAAAGGTTCGTCACCCTGAACATTTATGATGATGTCAGCGTCGGTACCAATCTTCTGCACAGCTTCCTCAACGCGGTCTGTGCCGCTTTTGTGATTTGGCGATGTCATTACAACTCGTCCACCAAACTCCTGTACCTTATTATATATACGTTCGTCGTCGGTGGCTACATAGGCTTCATCGAGAACAGTAGTTACCTGTTCATAGACACGTTGGATTACTGGTTTGCCCCCAAGTATTGCAAGAGGTTTGCCTGGGAAACGAGTGGAGGCATATCGTGCGGGAATTATTGCTATTGTTTTCATTATATTTTAGATTTTTTGTTCGATTATATTGTAATTTCTCCTGCTAATGATTTGTTCATCATACTACGGATTGTTTCAGCGTCGTCATAACGTGCCTGTAAGTGCATGAGTTTTGTTACAGCAGCTTCTACGGTGGAGTCATAACCGCTGACAACGCCGGCATCAAGGAGATGACAGCCTGTGTCGTAGCGTGACATTTCCACTTGTCCTGAAACACATTGACTTATGTTGACAACTGTAACACCACGAAGGGTCACCTCGCTAAGAAGGCGGAGTAGCCAAGGACGTTGTGGGGCATTGCCGCTACCATAGGTTCGCATTACTATGCCTCGCAATTCCGGAGCATCAATGATATGACGAACAATATTCTCTTCAACCCCGGGGAATAGTGAGAATACTATGACGTTGGAGTCGAGTTTGGTGTGTGATGTAAGTGGACGCGAAATATCGGGTGTAAGGATGTGATGATCATGGAAATGAAAGTTAACACCAGCATCACACAAATGAGGGTAGTTGAAGGAGTCAAAAGCATTGAAACCGTCAGCGTTGATCTTTGTAGAGCGATTTCCGCGTAATAGTCTGCCACTGAAATAAATACATACCTCTGGGATGCGCATTGTGCCGTCATCGTTCCGGACTGTAGCCAACTCAATACTTGTTATAATGTTTTCTCTGCCATCGGTTCGAAGTTGACCTATGGGTAGCTGTGAGCCTGTGAGGATGACAGGTTTAGTAAGATTCTCCAACATAAAAGACAAGGCAGAAGCGGTGTATGCCATAGTGTCGGTACCATGAAGAATGACAAAACCATCATATAACGCATAACGTTCTGTGATGATATTGACAAGTTGTGCCCACAGCTGCGGTGTCATATCACTTGAGTCTATAGGAGGTTGAAACTGATAGACGTCGATATCCACATTCAACGACTCCAATTCAGGTATACTAACAATGAGGTGTTCAAAGTCCAGAGGCTCCAGAGCTCCCGTCTTAGGGTTACGCCCCATACCTATTGTTCCGCCGGTGTATATCAATAAAACTTTGTTTTGCATAGTAATTCTTGTATGTGTATATATGTTTCATCGAGTTAATATTGTTGGTGCAAATGTACTAATTTCTATCTAAACATTATAATTTCTCCTGTACTTTTATATTAAAAAAATTAAAAAGAAATACCTAGTTAATAGAAATACGCGTCGAAATTATTACCTTTGCAGAGATTTGAATTAAATTACTAAAACAGTCAATATTATGAAAAAATTTATGGATGAGAATTTCCTGCTTGACACAGCTACTGCGCAGGATCTCTATCACAATCATGCGGCTAAGATGCCCATCATCGACTATCACTGTCACCTGATTCCAGAAATGGTTGCTAATGACCACAAGTTTAAGAGTATTACTGAGCTTTGGCTTGGTGGTGACCACTATAAATGGCGTGCAATGCGTACTAACGGCGTTGAAGAACGTTATTGTACAGGCAAGGACACCACTGACTGGGAAAAGTTTGAGAAGTGGGCAGAAACGGTACCATATACTTTCCGCAACCCGCTATATCACTGGACACACCTTGAGTTGAAGACTGCCTTCGGTATTGAAAAACAACTGTCACCAAAAACAGCACGAGAAATTTTCGACGAGTGTAACGAAAAACTCAACCAGCCAGGATATACAGCACGTGGATTTATGCGTCGCTACAACGTAGAGACAGTTTGTACAACAGACGACCCCGTTGACGACCTGCACAACCATATTGAATATGCACGAAACAAGGCAAAGGATGACCCACGAATGATTCCTGCATGGCGTCCTGACAAGGCTATGAACATTGAAAAACCAGAGTATGCTGACTATGTAAATCAACTCGGCGAGGTTGCGGGTGTTACTATCAACAACTTTAAGGACATGATGGATGCTCTTCAGAAGCGTCATGATTTCTTCCATGCTCAAGGTAGCCGTCTGTCAGATCATGGTATTGAAGAGTTCTATGATGAGCCTTATACAGACAGTCAGATAGAGACAATCTTTGAGAAAGCTATGCGCAAGCAGGCTCTTTCAAATCTGGAGATTCGTCAGTACAAGCACTGCTTCCTGAAACTTTGCGCAGAAATGGACAATGACGCAGGATGGACACAGCAGTTCCACTATGGAGCTATTCGTGATAATAATACTCTCATGTATAACAAGCTTGGCGCTGATACAGGTTTCGACTCTATCGGTGAGTTCACCACAGCAAAAGCTATGAGTCACTTCCTCAACGAGTTGAATATGGAAGGAAAACTCACACGTACTATCTTATATACGCTTAATCCATGTGCTAATGAAGTTATAGCAACAATGCTTGGAAACTTCCAGGATGGTTCTTGTCCTGGTAAGATTCAGTTCGGTTCAGGATGGTGGTTCAATGATCAGCTTGATGGTATGGAGCGCCAGATGAACGCACTCTCAGTACTTGGACTGCTGAGCAGATTTGTTGGTATGCTCACCGACTCTCGTTCGTTCTTGAGCTATCCACGTCATGAGTATTTCCGTCGTCTGCTGTGTAACCTCATCGGTAATGATGTGGAGCGCGGACTTATTCCTGACGACAAGGAAAGTCTTTACAGAATGGTTGAGGACATCAGTTATAACAACGCTAAGAATTATTTCAAGTTCTAATAATATAAATCCCGGTGACAAAAAATCATCGGGATTTTTTATAATATCTAAAAAATATTTGTTTGTCTAATTTATTTTTAATACCTTTGCAACGTTTTTTAAAGGAATTCATTAAAAAGTAATATGAAGAAAATATTTTATCCATTCGTTGCTGTTGCAATAGTAGTGATGCTTGGCAGTTGCGCAAGCACAAAGAAGGTTGCTTATTTCCAAAATGTTAACGAGGTTAGTCTCGCCGAGTCAAAAGGCTTGTATGATGCACGCATCATGCCAAAAGATATGTTGACAATTACAGTTTCAACAACTGATCCAAAGGCAGCAATACCTTTTAACTTGTCTATATCTAACACTCTTAACAGTACTGGAAATCTGAATACAGGAGGTGTCACACTTCAGACATACCTTGTTGACAATAATGGCAATATTAACTACCCTGTAATAGGAATGGTTAATGTTTCCGGAATGACAGTACGTCAGTGTGAGGAATTTATTACAGCAAAGATTAAACCTTACATGGCTGACACAGAAAAGCCTGTTGTGACTGTTAGAATGTCGAGTTTCAGAATCTCTGTTATGGGTGAAGTAAATCGCCCAGGAACATTCTCTGTATCTACAGAAAAGATGAGTATTCTTGAGGCTTTGGCTCAGGCAGGCGACTTGTCAATATATGGTAAGCGCGACAATGTGATGCTTATCCGCGAGGATGCTACAGGTGAGAAAAGTGTTCACATATTGAACCTTAACGATGCAAACATTATCAATTCTCCATACTATTACTTGCAGCAGAACGACATTGTATATGTTGAGCCCAATAAGGTGAAGGCACAGAATGCAAGTATCGGTCAGGTAACAACGCTTACAATGTCTGCAGTGGGAGTCCTCGTTTCTGTAGCATCACTGGTTGTTAATATTCTGAGAAAATAAATCTATATGTGTGGTATTGTTGGTTATATAGGTAAAAAGGACGCTTATCCTATCCTTATAAAAGGTCTTAAGCGTTTGGAGTATCGTGGTTATGACAGTGCTGGAGTAGCACTTATTAACCAGAAGAATGATCTCAGTGTTTATAAGACTAAGGGAAAGGTAAGCGATCTTGAAGACTATTGTGCCGACAAAGACGTAAGTGGATGTGTTGGCATAGCTCACACTCGTTGGGCAACACACGGAGAGCCATCAACAGTTAATGCACATCCTCACTATTCAGAGTCAAAGAACCTTGCTATTATACACAATGGTATTATAGAGAACTACGCTGATCTGAAGAAGAATCTTCATGCAAAAGGTGTGGAGTTCAGTAGCGATACTGACACAGAAGTATTAGTGCAGTTCGTAGAATATATACAGAATCGCAAGGGATTGGATCTTCTAACAGCTGTTCAGTTGGCGCTACACGAAGTTATCGGCGCTTATGCAATAGCTATCGTTGACAAGCGTAATCCTGACACTATAATAGCAGCACGCAAGCAAAGTCCGTTGGTAGTAGGTGTCGGTGATGGAGAATTTTTCTTGGGTTCCGACGCAAGTCCTATAATAGAATATACCGATCAGATGGTTTATCTGGAAGATGGTAATATTGCTGTTATGAAACTTGGTGAGGAACTGAAAGTAGTTAGTATCCTTAACAGAAAATTGTCACCGGAGATAAAGACCGTTGACTTAAATCTTGGACAAATAGAGAAGGGCGGTTATCCGCACTTCATGTTAAAAGAGATTTTTGAACAGCCAGAATGTCTTACTAACTGCATGCGTGGAAGAATTAATGTTGACACAAACAACGTTACTCTTAGTGCTGTTATTGACCACAAACAGGCTCTGCTAAACGCCAAACGTGTAGTTATTGTAGCTTGTGGTACATCGTGGCATGCAGGTCTTATAGGTAAACAAGTAATAGAAAATCTTTGTAGAATACCTGTCGAGGTAGAATATGCTTCGGAATTTCGCTATCGAAATCCTGTCGTAACGTCTGATGATGTCGTAATAGCTATATCTCAGAGTGGCGAGACAGCGGATACACTTGCAGCGGTAGAGTTGGCCAAAGAGAAAGGCGCATTCATATATGGAATATGTAACGCTATCGGTTCAAGCATACCAAGAGCAACAAACACTGGAAGTTATATTCATGTGGGACCAGAGATTGGTGTCGCTTCAACAAAAGCATTTACAGGACAGGTTACTGTATTAACGATGCTTGCTTTAGCACTCGCAAAAGAAAAGGGTTCTATCTCTAATGAAGAATATGTTTCAATAGTAAAGGAACTGGCACAAATACCAGAAAAGATTCGTGAGGTTCTTAATGTTAACTCAAGAGTTGAAGATCTTGCAAGAACTTTCACGTATGCACGAAACTTCCTCTATCTTGGACGAGGATTCAGTTACCCTGTTGCCCTTGAAGGTGCTTTGAAGTTAAAAGAGATAAGTTACATACATGCTGAAGGCTATCCAGCAGCAGAGATGAAACATGGTCCGATAGCACTTATCGATTCTGATATGCCTGTTGTGGTTATAGCGACACATAATAATATGTACGAGAAAGTGTTGTCAAACATTCAGGAAATAAAAGCTAGAAAAGGACGAGTTATTGCTATTGTTAGTAAAGGTGATGACACCATAAGCCGAATTGCCGATGAAGTTATTGAGTTACCTAAGACGCTTGAGTGTTTGGAACCTTTGATAGCTACCATCCCGTTGCAGTTGTTGGCTTATCACGTCGCAGTCTGCAAAGGAAAGAATGTTGACCAACCAAGAAACCTTGCTAAATCGGTAACTGTCGAATAACCTCGACGTTACCGATTTTTGCTAATATATATATAAATGTATAAAAACTGAAAATATAAAATAACTAAGAAGTGGAGCAACTGAAACATGAATGTGGTGTCGCAATGATAAGATTGCTTAAACCATTAGATTATTATAAAGCAAAGTACGGCACGTGGGCTTATGGGCTTAACAAACTATACCTGATGATGGAAAAGCAGCATAACCGCGGGCAGGAAGGTGCTGGTATTGCAAGTGTAAAGCTGAATACAACACCAGGAAAGGAATATATGTTTCGTGAACGCGCAGAAGGAAAAGATGCGATTACGGAAATCTTTTCTAAAGTTAATAAAGACTTTGCCGGAGACATCTACATGGGACACCTGAGATATTCTACGACCGGAAAAAGCGGTTTGAATTATGTTCATCCATTTCTTAGAAGAAATAATTGGAAAGCAAAAAACCTTTGTCTTTGTGGAAACTTTAACATGACAAATATAGATGAGATATTTGATAAAATTGCTTCACAAGGACAATATCCACGAATATATAGTGACAGTTATATTACGCTGGAGCTGATGGGACACAGACTTGACAGGGAAGTAGAACGCAATTTCGTTGAGGCTAAAGAACTTGGACTTGAAGGAACGGATATAACAAACTATATAGACGCCCATGTCCAAATGAGTAATGTATTAGAGACAACCATGCAGTACTTCGACGGAGGATACGTAATGTGTGGAATGACAGGAAGTGGCGAAATGTTCTCTATGCGTGATCCCTGGGGAATACGTCCCGCATTCTATTATAAAAATGAAGAAATGGTTGTATTAGCAAGTGAACGTCCTGTATTACAAACAACGTTTGACTTGGAATGCGAAGATATAGAGGAGTTGCCTGCAGGATGTGCGTTGATAGTTAATAGGGCAGGAGAATGCTCCTTAAAACAAATAATAGAACAAAAAGGTGATTCCAAATGCTCCTTTGAAAGAATATATTTTAGTAGAGGTTCGGACAGAGATATTTACAAAGAACGTAAGAAACTTGGAGAACAACTTACGAAGCCAATTCTTAAAGCAATAAATGCAGATGTTGAGAATACCGTGTTTTCGTTCATCCCAAATACTGCAGAAGTTGCTTTCTATGGAATGTTGAATGGGTTCAAGAGATATCTTAACGAACAAAAAATCCGCAAGATATCATCTATGGATCATGTGCCTACAAAAGAAGAACTTGAGAACATACTACACACTTACGTGCGTTCTGAGAAGGTTGCATGGAAGGATATCAAACTGCGTACATTCATTACTGAAGGAAACTCTCGAAACGATCTTGCAAGTCATGTGTACGACATAACTTATGAAAGTGTTGTACCACATAAGGATAATCTTGTTATAATTGACGATAGTATAGTAAGAGGAACCACTCTTAAGGAGAGCATATTTAAAATACTAGATCGATTAAAATTAAAAAAAATAGTGATGGTTAGCTCTTCACCGCAGATAAGATACCCGGACTATTACGGTATTGATATGGCACGCTTGGAGGAGTTTTGTGCTTTCCGTGCGACTATTGAACTTCTCAAGGAACGTGGTATGCATAAACTCATTGATGCTACCTATCATGCATGTAAGAGCGAGTTGACAAAGCCTAAGGAACAGATGAAAAACTGTGTCAGAGAAATTTACAAGCCTTTTACCATAGAGGAAATTAACGGTAAAATAGTGGAAATACTACGTCCTGCAGGAATGAAAACACCTGTAGAGATAGTCTTCCAGTCGATAGAAGGACTCCATGAGGCGTGTCCCGAACATAAGGGTGACTGGTATTTCACAGGCAAGTATCCTACTCCGGGAGGAATTAAACTGGTTAATCAGGCTTATGTGAATTATATTGAGAATGTTTATCAAAACGAGACAAAATTTTAAATTATATATGAGAAAAGTTACATTACTTCTTGATGACGGTACAACTTTCCACGGGAAATCTTTTGGATATGTGAAACCTGTAGCTGGTGAAGTTGTATTCAACACTGCAATGATGGGATACCCTGAGTCACTAACGGACCCTTCGTATGCCGGACAGTTAATGACTTTAACTTATCCCCTTGTCGGAAACTATGGAGTTACACCTTTTACGATGGAACCGAACGGTCTTGCAACATTCATGGAGAGTGATAAAATCTATGCATCTGCAATAATCGTTAGCGACTACAGCAAGGAATATAGTCATTGGAATGCAGTAGAAAGTCTTGGTGACTGGCTGAAGAGAGAGCATGTTCCTGGAATAACAGGTATAGACACTCGTCAGTTGACAAAGGTTCTTCGTGAACAAGGAGTAATGATGGGAAAGATAATTTTCGATGATGAACCAAATAATATTCCCGAGGCTTCATACGAGGGAGTTAACTGGGTAGATAAAGTTTCATGTAAAGAGATTATCAAATATAATGAGGGAGCAGGAAAACGTGTCGTTCTTGTAGATTGTGGTGTAAAGCACAACATTATTCGTTGTCTTATAGATAGAGGTGTTGAAGTTATCAGAGTTCCGTGGAATTATGACTACACCTCGATGGACTTTGATGGTTTGTTCTTAGCAAATGGTCCTGGCGACCCAGATATGTGTGAGGATGCTGTAACTGTTCTTCGAAAATATATGAACTCAAGTCGAAAACCGATATGTGGTATATGTATGGGTAACCAACTCCTGGCTAAGGCTGCAGGTGCGACAATTTACAAGTTGAAATATGGACATCGTTCACACAATCAACCTGTTCGCGAAGTAGGCACAGACCATTGTTATATAACAAGTCAGAATCACGGATATGCTGTAGATGCCACAAAACTTGGAAAAGACTGGCGTGAACTTTTTGTAAACATGAATGATGGCTCTAACGAGGGAATACAACACAATGTTAATCCGTGGTTTAGTAGCCAGTTCCACCCAGAGGCATGTAGTGGTCCTGTTGACACAGAATTTATGTTTGACCGTTTTATTAAGGCATTATGAAAAAAGACAATATAAAGAAAGTGCTGCTCCTCGGTTCTGGAGCATTAAAAATTGGTGAGGCAGGAGAATTTGACTATAGTGGTTCTCAAGCACTTAAGGCTTTACGTGAAGAAGGTGTTGAAACGGTACTCATCAATCCTAACATTGCAACAGTACAAACGTCAGAGGGTGTTGCTGATCAGATTTACTATTTGCCCGTACAGCCGTATTTTGTAGAGCGAGTAATCCAGAAAGAACGTCCTGATGGAATTCTTCTTTCTTTTGGAGGTCAGACTGCTCTAAACTGTGGCGTCGAACTATACAAGAACGGTATTTTAGAGAAATATGGTGTTGAAGTACTTGGAACTCCTGTCCAGGCAATTATCGACACAGAGGATCGTGAGTTATTTGTTAAGAAACTCGACGAGATAGATGTAAAAACCATAAAAAGTGAAGCATGTGAAACAATAGAACAGGCTCGTAATGCGGCAAAGCAGTTAGGCTATCCTGTCATCATCCGTGCTGCATATGCTTTGGGCGGACTTGGAAGTGGTTTTTGTGACAATGAAGAAGAACTTAACAAACTTGCAGAAAAAGCTTTCTCATTTTCTCCCCAGGTGCTTGTAGAAAAGTCTTTAAAAGGTTGGAAAGAGATAGAATACGAAGTTGTTCGCGACAGGTATGATAACTGTATTACTGTTTGTAACATGGAGAACTTTGACCCACTCGGAATTCATACCGGCGAGTCAATAGTAATTGCTCCTTCACAAACTCTAACCAATTCAGAGTATCACAAACTTCGCGCACTCGCTATTAAGATTATACGTCATATTGGTATCGTAGGCGAGTGTAATGTACAGTATGCTTTTGACCCTGTAAGCGAGGATTATCGTGTTATAGAGGTAAATGCTCGTCTGTCACGTTCCTCAGCGCTTGCTTCTAAAGCGACAGGATACCCTCTTGCATTCGTAGCAGCAAAACTTGGAATGGGTTACGGATTATTTGAGCTAAAAAATTCTGTAACAAAAGAAACAAGCGCATTTTTTGAGCCTGCTCTTGACTACGTAGTTTGTAAGATTCCTCGTTGGGACTTGTCAAAATTCCGTGGAGTTGACAGGGAATTGGGTTCGTCAATGAAATCTGTAGGTGAGGTAATGGCTATTGGACGAACATTTGAAGAGGCAATACAGAAAGGTCTTCGAATGATTGGACAGGGAATGCATGGTTTCGTAGAGAATAAAGAACTTGAAATACCCGATATTGATGCTGCGCTGAAAGAGCCTACCGACAAGCGTATTTTCATTATTTCAAAGGCGATGCACCATCCTCAATATACTATTGAGCGTATTCATGAATTGACCAAAATAGACAAATGGTTCCTTCAGAAACTGAAGAATATTATTGATGTCGATGAACGCCTGAAGAAATGTGCTTCAACGACAGATTTAGTGAGTATTGATGGATTTGCAGAATTGTTACTTGAAGCAAAAATATATGGTTTTACCGACTTCCAGATAGCTCGTGCTGTAGGCTTGGAAGAACGTTCTAAGAATATGGCTAAAGCAGGACTTGAGATCCGTTCTATTCGCAAGCAACTTGGAATACTTCCTGTTGTGAAACAGATTGATACCCTTGCTGCAGAATATCCTGCACAAACAAACTATCTGTATGTAACATATTCGGGAATAGCACACGACATCAGTTTCGTTGATGACAAAAAATCTGTAATAGTTCTTGGCTCGGGAGCATATAGAATTGGTTCGTCAGTAGAGTTCGACTGGTGCGGCGTTCAGGCTCTAAACACTATTCGTAAGGAAGGATATCGTTCCGTAATGATAAATTATAATCCAGAAACGGTATCTACAGATTACGATATGTGTGACAGGTTATACTTCGACGAGCTCACCTTTGAGCGCGTTATGGATATAATAGAATTAGAACAGCCGCACGGAGTAATTGTTTCTACAGGCGGACAGATTCCTAATAATCTCGCTGTAAGACTTGATGAACAGAAAGTGCCAATATTGGGAACAAGTGCTCAGGATATTGATGGCGCTGAGGACCGTGCAAAGTTCTCAAGCATGTTGGGACGAAATGGTATTGACCAGCCTGCGTGGAGTGCACTTACGTCAATGGATGATATTCATAAGTTTATCGATCAGGTAGGCTTCCCTGTTTTGGTGCGTCCATCATACGTTCTCTCTGGTGCTGCCATGAATGTATGTTCTAATATGGAAGAGTTGGAACGTTTCCTTCAGTTGGCTGCCAATGTAAGTGAAGACCATCCCGTTGTGGTAAGTCAGTTTATAGAACATGCAAAAGAGGTTGAGATGGATGCCGTAGCTCGCAATGGTGAGATAATTGCCTATGCAATCAGTGAGCACATAGAGTTTGCCGGAGTCCATTCTGGTGACGCAACTATTCAGTTCCCACCTCAGAAACTTTATGTCGAGACGGTTCGCAGAATAAAGATTATCAGCAGAAAAATTGCCGAAGAACTTCACATCAGCGGTCCATTCAACATTCAGTTCCTTGCCAAGGAAAACGATATTAAGGTTATTGAGTGTAATCTTCGTGCATCACGTTCTTTCCCCTTCGTATCAAAGGTGTTGAAAATAAACCTTATTGAGCTGGCTACGAAAATAATGCTTGGCTTACCCGTTGAAAAGCCTCATAAGAATCTGTTTGACCTCGACTATGTCGGTATTAAGGCATCCCAGTTCTCTTTCAACCGTTTGCAGAAGGCCGACCCCGTTCTTGGTGTCGATATGGCTTCAACAGGCGAGGTGGGATGTCTTGGTGACGATACAAATACAGCACTTCTTAAGTCAATGCTTTCTGTTGGTCATCGTATTCCGAAGAAACGCATACTTCTATCCACTGGTTCTGCAAAACAAAAAGCAGAAATGCTGGATGCGGCACGACAACTTGTAGATAACGGCTATGAGTTGTATGCAACAGGAGGAACAAGTCGTTATCTCGCAGATAATGGAATTGAGAACACTCTCGTGTATTGGCCATCAGAGCCAGAATCAAAGCCTCAGGCTCTTGATATGCTTCATAATCATGAGATTGATATGGTAGTGAATATTCCGAAGGACCTTAGTGCACACGAACTCACTAATGGTTATAAGATTCGTCGTGCCGCTATTGACCTTAATGTTCCATTAATTACCAACAGTCGTCTTGCTTCTGCTTTTATAAATGCATTTTGTAAAGTGAAACTTGACGATATAGACATTAAAGCGTGGGGAGAATATTGATATGAAGACAGCAATAGTTATTCTTAATTGGAATGGCAGGAAGATGCTTGAGGAGTATCTTCCTACAGTCCTGGAGCATTCCCTTGATAATGCTGTGGTAATTATTGCTGATAATGCTTCTACCGATGACTCCCTACAATGGTTAGGTGATAACTATCCAAAAGTCCGGACAATAGTCCTTAATAAAAATTTCGGATTTGCAGAAGGTTATAACAAAGCTCTTGCTCAGATAGATGCAGAATATTATATCCTTTTAAATAGCGATGTCAAAGTAACTTCTCATTGGCTTGTGCCACTTATAGAATATATGGATTCGCATCAGGAAGTTGCTGCATGTCAACCTAAGCTTCTCTCTGTTGTTAATAACAATTCTTTTGAATATGCTGGAGCATGTGGCGGTTTCATTGATAAATATGGATATCCTTTCTGCAGAGGAAGAATATTCGAATCCATCGAACAAGACGAGGGACAGTACGATACACCAAAAGAAGTGTTGTGGGCAACAGGAGCTTGTCTTATGATTCGTTCAAAAGATTATTGGAAAGTTGGAGGTTTGGATGCCCGCTATTTTGCTCATAATGAAGAGATTGACCTATGCTGGAGGTTGCGCCTTTACGACAGAAAGGTGGTATGTCTCCCTGACAGTAAGGTATATCATCTTGGTGGTGGAACACTTCCGAAAGGCAATCCTCGGAAGACATACCTTAATTTCAGAAATAACCTGTTGATGCTTTACAAGTGTCTTCCTGACGGTGAACTTTGTCATGTTATGAGGGTTCGCAAAGTGTTGGACTATGTCGCTGCTTTCCAGACACTTGTGTTTAATGCTAATGTGGGTGATTTCAAGGCAATCTTTCGTGCCCGTCGTGATTTCCATAAGATGAAACCTCTCTTTAAGGCTGATCGAGAGAAGTTACAATCAGAACGATTAGTAGCTCGTGTACCAGAAAGATATGATTTCAGTATTCTTTGGAAATACTATATTAAACGAATTCACCGCTATTCAGAGCTTTTCAGTTAAAGCAAAGTTGCTTGTAAGGACAGATAGTACAGCTTTTCCTGTCGTCAGTAGGAATAAATGATACAGATGTGTCAAACAATTCTTCGAGCAGCTTTGTTATTTCTTTTGTAAACTGCGCCTCAAATTCCTTTATATCGCTTATCTTTTCCTTGTTAATACACAGTGTCGGGTCATATTTCTCACCAGCGGTGTGTTGTATAAACAATAGTGCCGGTATTACTGGTAAACCATCTTTGTTCCATTTGTCACTATTGCGAACCATCAATGAATAAAGCATGGTCTGCAGATAGTAGTCAGAATGTTTCTCACCAATCATTTTTTGCGAGAATATTTCGTTAATATCGACAATGTTGTTCTTAAAAGCCTTTGAACCAGTCTTATAGTCAACGACTCTAATTTTTATTTCACCAGTTTCTGTATCTGTGATTTTATCAAGTCTGTCGATGAATCCGCCTATATTTATCTCTTTGCTTCCGTTTGATGTCTTAATAGTTATCTTTTTATTTACTTTTTGTTCTGTACCTATGATTTTAAAAGGAACAAGTTTCTTGTCAATTTCTATAAGTCTATGAATATAGTGAATGATAACTTCTCTGTTGATTGTCTGAATACCGTTCAACTGCGGCATCTCGGCTGCATTATCAAAGAGTTCTTCTCTTATAGCTTTATCAACAGAAAGTACTATTAACTCAGGATGTTTGTCCAGAAGCTCCAAATCATTATTTGTAAAATAATCATGATTTACACGTGTTTTTAGATCTTCGTAAACAAGCTGCGAGGCTCTATGGAATATGTTTCCGAAACTTCTATTATCAATAGTGCCTTCTTCGTCATCCTCTAATTCGTCAAGTCCTAAGATGTCGCGATAGTAGAATTGTAATGGACATCTTAGATATCTGTTTATGGAAGTAGGATAGATGCTGCTAATTTTGTTTAGCGCTATTTCTATATTCTTATCCTTTATAATTGTTTTTGGCAGTTTAAGGTTTTGTTCTTGTCCTGCAAATAGAGCTTTCTGTTTGATGTCATGATTACTTTCCACTAACAATTGTAGCATAAATCGGCTCATCTCTCCAGTATGTCCATCCTCTGTAGAGTTATTATACAATATTGTAATATCTTTTGCCCGTTGCAATAGTCGATGAAAATAGTAAGAGTAAATGGATGTTTTATGTTCTACCGTAGTGAGTTCGAATGCTTTTCTTATTGAGTGAGGAATAAACGACGAGTCGTTAAGTCCTTTAGGCATGTTTCCTTCGTTGCAAGAGAGTAATATGACGTGGTCAAAGTCCAGATTTCTGGTTTCAAGAACTCCCATAATCTGAATACCTTTTATCGGTTCTCCATGATATGGAATTGTTGTAGTTCCAATTATCTGACTCACAAGTCTTTGTAGTGTTATGTTGTCCACTTTAAGGTCGCCGTCATCAATGAGCTTATCAATTCTATTAAGTAGGGTATATGCCCTGAATAACGCTTCTGCCTCGAATTGTTTTTTAGTATCAGACTCTTCATTTGCAACACTTTCTCTGCTGTCAAGAAGACTCTTTATTATTTCTTTGACACTTTTATCCTTTAATCCTTGAATTATTGTCGTAGCAACAAGAGTCTGTTTTAGAGGGAAACCTGTGGTTATGTTTATATCCCTAATATTTTCAGGCAAACAATGAACAACCGTTGTCAGCAACGATTCGTCACACATTACAATAGCAGTCTTGCGTCCATCGTTAGCTCTATTGTTCTCGTTAATCCATTGCGCAATATATCTCGCTTGCAAGTCCTCAGTATGTGAACTAATGTAGGTTATATTTTTTTGTTTTACAAGGTTCGAATAAACATCTTCATCTCTGTTATTCAGTTCGTTAGGGAATTTTTCGAGATATTCTTTTATAAAGTGTCCTGCCTCGTTATCATTCATGTAATAACTGTCGAAATCCCAGTAGAACATAGCCTTATTTTCTTTTTCAAGTATTGAAAACAGTTTTTGTTCTACCTTTTGGAGCATATTAAATCCGATGAAAACGTATTTTTTGTAGGGTAGGGAGAAGGTTTCTTTATTAGCGACCTCTCTATACAGCATACCTTCATAGGCTATGTTCTGCTTATTTAATCTATCTTTGTAATCATTATAAATTTCCTCAAACCTACTCCATAGCTGAAGGAAGCGTTGACGCAGTTCACTCTCGTGTTCCTCATTAAATGTTGAGAAGAACGATTTTAATGCTTTCCTCTGGTTGTCAGATAGATAATCCACATCGTCTAATTCGTGAAGGTTGCTGATATTGCTAAATACCTGTTTAGCATCAGCCATATTTTTATCGATATCATCGAAGTCAGAAAGCAGCAATTGTCCCCACGAGAAGAAATGATCAAGGGTTTCATTTATACCGGTAATCTTAACAAAACTTTTATGTAAGTCGCATATAAGTTTTATCTGATCGCCGACAGCCAACGTCGATTGTTGTCTGAACAGTTCGCTAATGGTAATATATGCAGGACTCCATATTGGTTTCTGGGCTTTACGTGCAAGATACTCGTTGAGAAATAGGGCAGCACGTTTGTTCGGGAAAACTATAGCAACGTCGGCAAGGTTCGTGCTAAACTTGTTGAGCAAGTCTTCTGCTACACTTTCAAGAAATGTTTTCATTGTTTAACCTCCTCAATTTTATTTGCGTAAACGTACCATAGAAATCCTTCCACGCAAGGCATTCCCATATCTCTTAACAGCTGCATATACGACTTTATTTGATTATGATATTCTTCATGAGGCTTTCCGAATTTAAAATCAACGACAATTGTCTTCTCTCCATCAGTCATAACCCTATCCGGACGTCGTTCTATGACCTCTCCGTCGGCATTAACAGAAAGGATAGCACATTCGTTGAAGAGTCGCCACTTCGGACTAAACCACTCCTTTACCTGCGTTGTTTCCAGTCGTTTGCTAAGCATTTTTCTCAGGTGTTCAACACTTATGTCGTCGTTATATAGTATTCCTTCGAATTCCATTTCTTGTATTACCTTGGGAATGTCGTCAAGAGTTCGTATATTTGAAAATATATTGTGTAACACAGTACCCAGTTTAATATACATATTTTTCTCATCCTCGTTTTCTCCAACGATGAAATCTCTACTTTTATTACTTTGTCTGAATTCAGCGGGTACATTGAAGGAATCAATTCTTGTGGGTATCAGCATTACATTCTTTTCTTCCTCTTTATTATTATATGCACAAACGTCATTGCCAACTTCGTATTCAACGTCACCTATTACTTGCTCAATGATTGTGCTTCTTGTGCCCGAAGAGTTTGATTTTCCTATGACAAAAAGGTTCTTACAAGCCCTGGTAAATGCCACATATAGTAGATTAAGATTATCTACGCAATTTTGTAGATGTTCTCGTTTATAGTCCTCGCTGTATATTGTCTCCATCAGCTTGCTGCTATAGTCCACCGGTACCACAGGCAATTCATTGAAAGGAGCCTCCTTTGGCTTGCACCACAAGGTGTTTGAGAGTTCAAGTTTCCAATCACAGTATGGAATTATGACGCTATGAAATTCCAGTCCTTTTGATTTATGGATAGACAGTAGTCTTATACCATCCGTTTCGTCACTTTGAATAGTTTTCTTACAGATATGTTCATACCATTCTCTTAAGAACAGGTGCAGATTAGAGCCAAAGTCGTCAATGAATTTCGTTAGTTGATCGAAGAAAGTGCTGACATAAGCGCTTTGTTCCTTCATATCTGCGATATTGAAGTCCTGGCATATTTTCTCTACCATTTCCTTTAATGGCAGCGTTTTATATGAATTTACATCGATGTCCACTTTTCCGCATACCTTTTCAACGAAGGTGCGTGTCAGCAAGTCATTATGCGAATAAACCAGCTTTAGAACAGCGATAATAATATTTACCGCCAACGAAGAATCAAGTCGGAAAGCCTCATCGCTTACAAGTTTAAGCTCTGGGTGGTTTCGCATAAAGTAATCAGCAATAACAGGAATATTCTTATTCGCTCTGAGCAGAATGGCAATATCTTTCTGTTGTACTCCCGCCTGCAGTAGTCTTGTGACAGCCGTTTCCGTGGACTTCATCATGTTTTCATCATAGTCCTCGCCCGACAGTAGTTCTATCTTGACATATCCGTTTCCCTTCTTTTCATTTGGCACCTCCTGTTCAACGTCATAATAAGCTCTCTTCAACTGTTCTGCCTCCTCAGGATTAATGTTCATCTCATTGGCATATTCTATCTCTGATGCTTTCTTGAAGAACCAGTTGTTGAAGTCTATGATGTTTTTCTCACTTCTGTAGTTAGTATGTAACGAACGTACCTTTACAATTCCCGGGTCAAAATTCTGTTCTATGTCATTAAGGAGTCTCCAGTCTCCATTACGCCAGCGATATATACTCTGTTTCACGTCGCCAACGATAAGGTTTCTTGAGTTTTTATGACTCATGATCTCCATAAGCAAGACTTTGAAGTTGTTCCACTGTATAACACTTGTATCCTGGAATTCATCAATCATGATGTGTTCCAGTTGTGTACCTATTTTCTCGAAAATAAAGGGGCTATCGCTATCGTCAATAAGGTCGTGTAACAGTTTCTGCGTATCGCTAAGCAAAAATCTGTTTGCGTCCTCGTTCATGCTACGCACCTTATTTTCTATATATGCAAGTAGTCGTAACTTGTTAAGATGCTGAAGTGTTTTATTTGCTGATTCCATCAGCATCCATTGTTTACCTCTTTCATTTTCAGCATTTTTAAGCAGCGGCATCAGTTGTGCCTCAACAATTCCTAATATGTCATATCTGTCCGGATGCGTTTTTGCAACCCATGCCTCAGCATCGTCCAAGTGCTTTTCTAATGTTTTATTCCAACAGTCTTTATCACTGAACTTACCGCTTTGAAGTTTTCTAAAATAGCTTACAATTCCTTTATTCTTGCCAGAAAGGTCTTCGGCTGTTAAACTATTCTGCTCCAGGATGTCGAAGAATGACTTCGCATACATTCCCATTCTTTCCTCAGCCTCTTGTCGGATAGTCCTTATGTCGTTTGTATATCTTTCAAAGAAACCTTTCTCACCAAGTTTTTGGTTAAGAATCTCACTTTCCTCCTTGTAAGTATCTTCAAAGATTGTTTTTCCGAAGTTCTTTATCTGTCCGAAGACGTTCCACGATTTGTCGTCCTGAATATTTTCCGTTATGTAGCTGATAATCCATTTCAGCACTTTATCCTCGGGTTTAAGTTCTGCCGTCATCTCATCGACAGCCTGTTCCATTATCTGCTTGTCGTTCAGTTCTACCCTCAGATTAGCGGTAAGGTCCAGTTCTCTTGCGAGGTTTCTCAGTACATTCTGGAAGAATGCGTCAATTGTTCCGACTCTAAAATAGCTATAGTTGTGTACCAGTTCATGCAGAGCACGTGCTGCTTGTTTGCTTGCCTTTTCTCTACTTATATCAAGACTTTCGCATACATTTTTTATGTAACTTTCCGACGATGGTAGCTGTTTGCTTATTCCGTAGAGTTGCCACAGTATTCGTTGTTTCATTTCTTCCGTAGCCTTGTTGGTAAATGTTACGGCGAGAATATTTCTGTATGCAAGTGGATTCTCAATCAGCAACTTTATGTATTCTGTTGCCAACGTAAAAGTCTTTCCACTTCCTGCACTTGCTTTATATACTGTAAGGTTTACCATCTGTTGAAAAGTTCAAGTTCGAATCTGACACCCACACCGTGATATTTATAATTTCTGAAAGCTACGAAAGCACCTGCCGAGAATAATCTGTTTTTAAATCCATATCCCCATTCGTTATAAGGTGTTATCTTCTCTACCGACAGAATATTTAAGTATATACGTTCCATTTCTATGAAACGTCCTACAAATGGTAGTCTTGATACCAGCAGCAAGGGACTTTCGTATGTTATATTTCCTCTGACATAGTAGTTAGAGGCGTTGTACCAGTTGGCATCCAACAGTTTAAAGTCGCCTGTCCAGTTGTCATTCCAACCGCCAGGAATATTGTTCTGTGCGAAATTAGTATAGTCCAAGAAATACGTGTCATCCTCTCTCTTCGCGTAGAAACCCATACCGCCGCGCAAAGACAGACATTTCATTCTTTTCATATTATATTTCCACATAGCATCAATTTCCGTTCTATCATAGCTGAAATCAGAACCCAAGAAATCCTTTTTGCTTATTTCGTGGTCAATACTGATATACATTCCGTTATATCCCATCGGTCGCCATTTGACGGCAAAGCGCGGAGCAGTAGAGTAATATACATAGGGCTTTCCTGCAAGGATAAAACCACTTTTGTTTACTGCGCTACGACGGTGATACGTTATACCAGGCTGGATACTCCAATACTCTGACAAGTCGTAATTAGTATTCAGGTCCAGACGGAAGTCCTTGAAATACTGAAGGTCCATCTGGTCCCATTTTATTCGTTCCGCTGTCTCATCTTTTATTTTCTTCAGAATTTCCGAGTTTGTTATTCTGTTACCATTACCCACAACGAATTCAACATATCCGTTTCTTAGATTGTTATAAGTGAATCGAAGCGGTATTGAGTAGTAGATGAGTTTTTGTTTAAACGAGTAACCTCCGTTGACGTTGAGCGACAACGCTTTCTTTTCAGAGAAGTCATAATTGATATTCATTGACATGCGATAATAAACACCTCTCTGGCTACTATACCCAAAAGACAGAGGGTTTATTATTGGGGAAATGCTAAGGTTTCCTCGGTTACTGCTGAAGCTGCCATTCGTTTGGAATATCAGACTTTCTCCGATTTTCTTCAGCGAATTAGTGAATTTTACTTTCTTTTCGCTTTCCTCCTCTTCTTTTTCTTCTTCCTTTTCTTCAGCTAAGTTGAAGGCGTCGTATATGCGTTGGTTCTCTTCGGGAAGTGGAGTGGGGCGTACCTCTTCTGCTACCTTAAAACTCGTACAGTCGGTAACACTGTCGGGTAGCAGTTCCGGTATGTTAAAGTCCGCATGAAGGTACGATTGCAGTTTGTTTCCCAACAGCGACATTCTTGTTTCCACGTCGATATCTTTAACGTAAATACTGTTATGTCCTTCGTCCATAATTCCTTTAACACGGAATCCTATCATGTCAAACTCGCCAAAGAACTCGAACCACGCAATCTTTCCGGTTTCATGGTCAACGATACAGCGTCCCTTCACCAACTGAGTGTTCATGGTTATTGGTTTGAATGTCACCTCAACAACACCATCAACCAACTCTTCTGTGCTGTATTTGTAGAACACCCTGTTGTCATAGTTAAATGGAGACATTATTCTATCAACAAAAATCTTTTCGTTGTAGATATCCGGTTTTAAATATGTTTGAATTGACGGCAAGGCATCAGTATGATGTGGCACCGTGCTCACGTCCAGCTGTTTTACTAAGTCGAAGGTGCGGTTATCTCTCTTTTTCGCCTTAATAATTACCTCTCCAGCATATTCTCTGCGTCCATGCGCAATGTCGAAAAGTCTTGGAACCATCAACAACAGCGCATTCCTTTTTATAGTGTTGTACCTATACTGAATGTATGCTGTCCTGCTTTCGCCGATGCCCAAGGTGTCGATATGCTTCACACTTTCTGCATAATGCCACATCTTAGAGAGAATAGGAGAATCGTATCCCTCTGAGTCAGCATTAGCATAAGAAAATGTTAAAAGTAGTATGAATAATATAGCTAATCTTTTCACGAATGCAAAGTTAAGAAAAATATTGGGAAAATACAAAATTATTCTTACAAATTATATTACCTTTGCACTTGGAATGGAAAATAAAGTAGCAGAACTCCTGTGCATTTATGCACAACAATACGAGACGAAAGCGTTTCTTGATGGCGATCCGTCATGCTTTATGCACCAAGTGAAAGGGGCGTACAATCAGGAAACTACCGCCTTTGTGGCATCTTCTTTAAGTTATGGCAGCAGGGCGCAGTTCCTTCCCAAGATAAGTTGGATGTTAGACCATGCAGAAGGCGATATCTATGAATGGGTTAAGCAGGGTGCTTTTGAGACATCTTTCCGCGACGATGAAATGGGTAGTTTTTATCGTTTGTATTCCTATCGGACGATGAATACCTTTCTTCGTGCTCTGCAGAAGCTTCTTGTTGAATATGAGTCGTTAGGTACTTTTGTCAAAGAAAGCGGTAACGATGGTTTGTCGGCTGTCAGCTCTTTGTGTGAATGGTTTGCTGCCGAAGGAGCCACCCAGGTCGTTCCAAAAGATACGAAATCAGCCTGCAAACGTCTTTGTATGTTCTTGCGTTGGATGGTTCGTTCCGATTCGCCCGTTGACTTAGGTTTATGGAGCAAATTTATAGATCGTCGCACCCTTATCATCCCTCTTGACACCCATGTGCTTCAACAGTCTGTACGCTTAGGACTGTTAAACAGTAAGACTGCGACGATGAGTACCGCCATCAGACTTACTAAAACCCTTGCGGAGATTTTCCCCGAGGACCCTCTCAAGGGCGACTTCGCACTTTTCGGCTACGGGGTAAACAACTAAAAGTCGCGTTTTATGATAATGCCCAGTCCTTGGGTGTTAAGACTGTTCTTCGTGAAGTATCTGTCGTTAGTCTGGTTGTAAACCCTTACAGCCAGGTTGCCATTTGGGAAGAGTAGGTACCTAATGTCGAAGTCGCCTATAAACGAAGTCGTAGCTGTCTTTGCATTGTCACGATAGCCGAACTGTCCGTTTACAAGAAGTCTGTTGTTTAGCATTCGTCCGCTGAGTATTCCTTCATATTCCGCATTGTTCCAACCTTCATTACCCGTTGAGATGTTTGCACCAAAGTTCCAGTTGTTATTGTTAAACCACGATGACAACACGTTGTTTATCTGTTGCGATATTGTGCCGCTTAACAGACTCGACATTGCCAGCGACGTCTGACTTTGTTGTGCATTCTCCTCGGCAGCGTTGTTGTTTCTGTTACCAGCATAGAAACGTCCTACGGCGAGAAGATATATTACTTGCTGGTTCAGTTCTTCCTCGCTGTTTATTACAGATCGCACCATTTGTTTTGCATCGCTGTTCACGGTTGGCAGGTCAAAGTCAAAATCCACGTGTGGAGCCTGTGGCGTTCCCGTAATATTCATCATGCAATCTACACGCACATTATTCGACGAGAAAGAGTTTCCTATCTGCAGGTCTGCCAGCGACACTCCGTTTACGGTATATTGCGCCTTCATATTAAGAGGAGCCAGATACGGGTCGCCTCCAAAGGTAATTGTCGAACCTTGAAGGAACTGGAAATCTTTCTTTATGACATTTTGAATGGTTAGCTTATATATACCGTGATCCACAATATAATTGCCAAACATGTCGAACGAGCCCTTATTAGAGTATTTGGAGTTTATCACTCCGTCACCGTTCAGCGCAATGTAGTCGCCACTATTTTCATCCATTAAGATCCTGAGCGTGAAATCCGGATTAATATTAACTATAAAGTTCAGGCTTATCTCTGTGGCCGTATCTATTTTGTTGTTTTGCTGTTCCTTTGTCGGAGAATTTCTTCTTAAAGCCATCTGCCATATTACATCCTCCTTGTCGCGCCACTCGATAAAATCGCTGTTTTTTATCTCGTCGGGACTTGCAGCATTATATTCTATGAAGGAGTTTCTGTTAGGAGTACCATTTATTTCGAAGTTTATTCTGTCCTCTCTGCCTTCAATAGTACATCTTCCTGTAGCAAATATTCTGCCGTAGAAGCTGTTTCCATAGTAGTTGTCGAAGTCGTAGCACAGCATTTTGTTAGCGTCAATATCAAGGTCGAAGGTAAGGTTTGTCAAGCTCTGGTGGTGTAGTGCTCCGTTAACGACACCTTTATTTCCATAGATGTCCGACACGCTGTCATTGATAAGATATATCTCGTTAGGCTCTGCGTAAATCTTTGCATTATGGAAATTATATGTCACTCCCGTCGTAGTGATATACATGCTTCCGCTTGCCTCGAGGTCTCCGGTCAGGTTTACGTCGCTCAGGTCGCCAAACAGACGGGCTCTTCCTCTTGCCGAGATATCAGGCTTGTCAAGGAAAGAGCTGCAGAACGACTTCAGAAACTCCAGTCTTGTGTTCTCCGCTTCAATGTTTAGGTCAATATAGTTTTTGGCTATTGATACATATCCGTTGATGTCGGTCCTTCTGTCCGCTTCGTCGTTTGCAAGCGCTTTGATGTTTATCATCTGTTCATTGTTATCCCAGTCAGCGTGAGCCTCAAGGATTCCCAGTCTGCCGTTTTCAAACTTAAAGTCTTCCACAACGAGGTCAGCCCAGGCATTAATTTCCGAGAGCAGTCCTTTAGCAAATACTCTTCCGGAGGCAAGACCGCTGAACTCAACAATATCGAAGTTAACAAGGTCGAGGATATAAGCCACATTCATGTCGTGCAGGTCAACAGTTATGGAGTCTTCAGTGTTTTCCGATGCTATACCGTCGATATTTATATGCTGATCGTTGTGCTTTACGGAGAAATTATCCACCATAAGGTACTTTTTTCTATACACCACATCCGATGGTTCTATGGTCCATATAGTGTCTCCTATGGAAATGTCCGATGTGTGTACTCGCAGGTGAACCGCATCTTTGTCGTCGTCCGTTTTAAAGAACTCCGTGCTGCTGTTCAGCGTTCCTACGAATCTAACGTCCTTATTCTCGTGATTATTATCCCACGATATGCTGGAGATTAGCTCGTTATTTGTCGCCGCCACATCAGCTACAAGTTTAAAGTTTCTGTTGTTGTCTCCAACCCTGATTATTTGTGCATCCAAACGAATAGAGTCCTCAGTGGATATATCTACAAACACATCTTTATAATTAGTGTCGTCGTAGGTAAACGACGGTATCGAGGCTTTAAGACTCAGTTCCGACGTGTCGTCATGTAGCGCCATATCCATATTCAGCGGTTCTGATATGGTAAGCGGAATGTCCAGCAGCGTGCGGAGTATCTCCGTATTATACACTACAACCGAGGCAGTAAAGTCATTTTTCTTATCGTTGGTCATTCCGGGCAGTCCTGGTAGGGTAGAGATGCGTCTTCCTACATAGTTGGCAAGACTCTGCGGTACTGTGGCAAAGTCAATAATTCCGTTTATACTGATGTCTGCGAAATCGCTGTTTATGTGCAGCTGGTGCGTCGTCTTGTTATTCTCTGCATGAATGTTCAGGTGTTCAGAGAAATAGTTTTTGTTTTTCGACGTGATACCTAAATTAGATATGTTTATGTCGCCATTCAGCGTATTCAGCGTTTTTCCGCTAACGTGGGCGTCAATGTTGAAGTCGAAAGCCGTACTGTTGTCTGAAAGTGCAAGATCTACCTTGCCGTTAAGGTCCATCGCTCCGTTCGGATTACCTTCTGCCTTAATCTCTCCGGCAAATCTTCCCAGTCCGTTACCGAGTATCTCACCCACGTTGAAACCGTCAGTTTTCACCTCTGCCTTTAAGTGGCCTGGACTGTTGTTGAAGTCTATTGTGGCGTCACCGGCATCCGACAATATGGTGGCATTAGCATATAATAATTTTCCCGTCTCACCAACATTTCCTTTTACGTTTAGCGTTCCCAGTTTTGTTATCTGCTCGGGAATGACAATATTCTCTTCGCGTAGTTTTTTTGCGGTGAAATCGATAAAATCTTTGCTGACAGCAAAATCCTTAATTTGTACGTTCCAGTCCTTTTCGAAGTTCAAGTATCCAAAGACGTCAGCTCTTGCTCCATCGGTGGTTGTTGTTAGTTGGTGTACAGTAATTCCGGAGCCCGTTCCTGACACATTAGCGGTGATGTTTACGGGTTCTTTGAAATGTTTAAGTACAGGAAGTATAGACGCTAAGTCAGAGGGAGTTATATGTGTGTCATCAATGCTACAGTTATACAATAGTGAGTGCGTTATTATGTTGCCATCCTTCATGTCGTAGTCTGCCGTTATTTTCTCTGCCGACAACGAAGACTTAGGCATGTCAATCTTCAGGTTTTTTATGCTTGCATGTTTATTGTTGGCGTCCAGGCGGAAACTTATATTGTCAACCACAAGTCCCGAAGCCTCTGTTACCGACAGTCGTTTCATCATGACTGTAATTTCGTCGTCGGTAATTCTCGGTGCCATAAGATATGCATTCAGATTGCTGATGTCAAGATGCGAGGTGTTGAAGACGTTTGGTGTTCTTTCCTTGTCCAACTGGTCGTAACGCAGCTTACCTCTTCTGATAATTACTGATGCTATCTTGATGTCGAGCGGGGTCGATGTCGTATCTTTCGACGCAAGCGAGTCTATGACAAACTGGAAGTTAGCAGGGTGTTTGTCGTCTTTTTTGTACAGTCTGGCATCCATGTCGAAGAGCTGTGCCGACGATATAGACACTCTGCCCTTCGTCAACGGGTAGATGTCCACACCCGCACTCAGGTGCGATGCCGTAAGAAGAGTATCTCCATTCTGGTCGAAAAGTGTAAAGTCCTTGAGTATAATGTTTCCCCAGCTACTTAGGTCAACCTTGTCTATGATGACACGTGTTCCGAGTTTTTCCCCGAGGATAACGGCAGCTTTGTTGCCAATAAACCCCTGTATTGCCGGAATGTGCAGCAATACATAAAGAGCCATCAATAAGCCAAAAACAGCCCAAATCAGTCCGTTAACTATATATTTTACAACTTTCAAATGTGCGTTTTAATGCTAACTCCACTTTACAATATTTTTCATACTTCCCAAATAGCCCGACAAAATTACATTAAAAAGTCAATATAAAAGTATTTTCCCATGATTATTTAACTAAAAATTAAAAAATAATGAGTATTTTTGCACGCAATTTGAAAATTCGAAATAATTCTTATCATAAATTTTATGGCAATTAATCATGTATTTAAATTGCGCAAAGGTTTAGACATTCGTCTTCAGGGAGAAGCTCCTGAGGAGAAGCGCCAGGTTGTTGTAGGCAGCGACTTCGGTCTCATGCCGTCATCATTCGTTGGTGTAACTCCGAAGGTTGTTGTCAAGGAAGGCGACAAGGTTAAAGCCGGTGATGCGCTGTTTGTTAACAAACAGTACCCCGATGTGCGTTTTGCTTCACCAGTAAGCGGCGAAGTTGTCGCTGTGGAACGTGGCGAGCGTCGCAAGGTACTTTGCGTTAAGGTAAAAGCTGACAAAGAGCAGCAGTATGTTGATTTCGGAAAGAAAGACGTGCAGAAACTTGACGGCGAAGCTGTTAAGAAAGCACTTCTCGAAGCAGGTCTCTTTGGTTATATCGACCAGTTGCCTTATGCTGTTTCCACAAATCCGGAGACACAGCCCAAGGCAATCTTCGTTTCCGCTCTTCGTGACAAGCCCTTGTCAGGCAGTTTTGAATTTGAGGTAAAAGGACAGGAGAACGATTTTCAGGCAGGTTTAACAGCCCTTTCCAAGATTGCAAAGACATATCTTGGTGTGGGTAAGGGCTCTGCTCTTGCTGACATGAACGACGTTGAGGTCAACGTTTTCGTCGGCAAGTGTCCGGCAGGTAATGTAGGCGTTCAGGTAAACCACCTTGACCCCGTCAACAAGGGTGAGGTAGTATGGACCGTTGACGCTACAGCCGTTCTGTTCTTCGGTCGCCTGTTCAACACCGGCAAGGTTAACCTGACCCGCACCGTTGCTGTTGCAGGTAGCGAGGTTAAGGAACCTGCTTATGTTGATGTCCTCGTAGGAACAAAACTTTCTGACATCCTCAAGAATCAGGTTGCTGAGGGCGCCAACGTTCGTGTTATCGACGGAAATCCGCTCACAGGAACACGTTCTTGCATGGACGGTTATCTTGGTGGTCACACTTCCGAGGTGACAGTAATTCCCGAGGGCGATGATGCCGACGAGATGCTGGGATGGATACTCCCGCGTTTCAACCAGTTCTCCGTTAGCCGCAGCTACTTCTCTTGGCTTTTATGCAGCAAGAAGTACGCGCTCGATGCACGTGTCAAGGGCGGTGAGCGCAAGATGATTATGAGTGGCGAGTACGACAAGGTTATTCCTATGGACATCTATCCCGAATATCTTGTTAAGGCTATTATTACTGGCGACATAGACCGTCAGGAGCAGTTAGGTATTTACGAGGTTTCTCCAGAAGACTTCGCTCTTGCTGAGTTCGTAGATTCTTCTAAACTGGAATTGCAACGAATTGTTAGAGAGGGACTCGACACCCTCAGAAAGGAGAATGCATAATGAATGTACTAAGAAAATTATTCAACGACGCGAGACCTAAGTTCGAGGAGGGCGGCAAGTTACACCCCTTCTTCAGCCTTTATGAAGGTTTCGAGAGCTTCCTCTTCGTGTCAAACGATACTTCCAAGAATGGTGTGAATATTCACGATTCTATCGATTCTAAGCGTATCATGAGTATGGTAGTTATCGCGCTGATGCCGGCAATGCTGTTCGGTATGTACAACGTGGGCTATCAGAACTATCTTGCTGCCGGAACACTTGCCAGCGCAGGCTTCTGGGAAATCTTCATCTACGGTTTCCTTGCTGTGCTGCCAAAGATTCTTGTCAGCTACATCGTGGGTCTCGGCATCGAGTTCGCCTGGGCACAGTGGAAACACGAGGAGATTCAGGAGGGTTACCTTGTTTCGGGTATCATCATTCCCCTGATTGTTCCTATCGGCTGTCCTCTGTGGATGCTTGCTTTGGCTTGCGCCTTTGCGGTAATCTTCGCTAAGGAGATATTCGGCGGAACAGGTATGAACATCTTCAACGTAGCTATTGCAGCGCGAATGTTCCTGTTCTTCTCTTATCCTTCAAAGATGACTGGCGACAACATCTGGGTTGCCGACGAGTCAATCATCGGACTTGGTAACAACCTTGCCGACGGCTTCACAGCAGCAACACCTCTTGGTCAGGTTGGTCAGGGCATTGAGCCTACAGCATCGCTGTGCGACATGATAACCGGTCTTATTCCTGGTTCCATCGGCGAGACCAGCGTTATAGCTATCGCCCTTGGTGGTATTATGCTTCTCTACATGGGCATCGCCTCTTGGAAGACTATGCTCAGCGTCTTTGTCGGCGGTGGTCTTATGGCTTGTCTCTTCGAGCAGACTGGCGCTTCCACACTTCATTGGTACGAGCACCTGGTACTCGGCGGTTTCTGCTTCGGTGCAGTCTTCATGGCTACCGACCCCGTTACGTCGTGCCGCACAGAGACCGGTAAGTACTATTACGGTTTCCTCATTGGAGCTATGGCAGTCATCATTCGTGTTATGAACCCAGGTTATCCTGAGGGCATGATGCTTGCCATCTTCTTCGGTAATATGTTTGCTCCGCTTATCGACCACTTTGTCGTTGAGCGCAATATCTCAAAACGTTTGAAGAGAGGAGGTAAAAAATGAAAATGAACACAAATAATAATTCGTACATTATTATATATAGTGCGATACTCGTTGTCGTTGTTGCCTTCTTGTTGGCATTCGTCTATCAGGCGCTGAAGCCTATGCAGGACAAGAACGTGGAACTCGACACTAAGAAACAGATACTTTATTCGCTCAACATCCGCGACCTTGACGGTGCAGAGGCTGAAGCAAAGTATAATGAAGTGGTAAAAAGCGAGAAGACAGAGGATGGTAAGAACATATACTGCTGTTCTATTGACGGCAAGGATATTCTCGTCGTAAACCTTAAAGGTATGGGACTCTGGGGCGGCATCAGCGGCTACATCGCTGTTGACGGCGACAAGGTATATGGCGCTTACTTCAACCACGAAGGTGAGACAGCAGGTCTTGGTGCTGAAATCAAGGACTCTCGCGAGTGGCAGGAAAAGTTCATCGGCAAGAAGATTTGGGACGAGCAGGGTAGTGTAGTGCTCTCTGTCGTTAAGAAGGTGGAGAACCCCGAGTCGCAGGTTGACTGCGTTACAGGTGCCACACTGACCTCAAATGGTGTCGATGCTATGCTGAAAGAGGGTCTTAAGAACCTGCAGAATAAATAGTAAATAGTCAAATCGTAAATTACTATGGCATTATTTAATAAACAAAACAAAGAGGCTCTTACCAATCCGTTGAACCTCGACCATCCAATCCTCGTTCAGGTATTGGGTATATGCTCGGCACTCGCCGTTACCTCGCAGCTGAAGCCCGCCATCGTTATGGGACTCGCTGTGACGGTTATTACTGCTTTTGCTAACGTTATCATCTCGCTGATTCGCAATACCATTCCTAACCGTATTCGTATTGTCGTTCAGCTGGTAGTGGTAGCAGCACTTGTAACCATCGTTTCGCAGATACTGAAAGCTTTCGCCTATGACGTCAGCGTTCAGCTCTCTGTCTATGTAGGACTTATCATCACCAACTGTATCCTCATGGGTCGTCTCGAGGCTTTCGCCATGCAGAACAAGCCTTGGCCTTCGTTCCTCGACGGTATCGGCAACGGCCTCGGCTACGCCATGATCCTCGTTGTCGTTGGTGCTTTCCGTGAGCTCTTCGGACGTGGTACTCTCTTAGGCTTCCAGGTCGTTCCTGATGCCTGCTACGATATGGGTTATATGAACAATGGTATGATGACAATGCCGGCAATGGCGCTCATCCTCGTAGGATGTGTTATTTGGGTTCATCGTGCATATTTTTATAAGGAGAAATAAGATATGGAACACGCAATAAGTTTATTCTTTAGGTCGATATTTGTCGATAACATGATATTCGCTTTCTTCCTCGGCATGTGCTCTTACCTTGCTGTTTCGAAGACTGTAAAGACATCTATCGGATTAGGACTGGCAGTAACTTTCGTGCTGTTCGTAACAGTTCCTGTTGATTACCTGCTCCAGACAAAGGTGCTGGGTCCGAACTGCCTGGTTGAGGGCGTTGACCTCTCTTACCTCAGTTTTATCCTCTTCATCGCCGTCATTGCGGGTATAGTACAACTCGTCGAGATGACCGTCGAGAAGTATTCTCCTTCGCTCTATGCAGCCCTGGGAATCTTCCTGCCGCTGATAGCCGTTAACTGCGCCATCATGGGTGCTTCGCTCTTCATGCAGCAGCGCATCCTCCTCGAGCCTACAAACACTCAGGCAATAACAAGTGTATGGGACGCAATGGTTTATGCCGTCGGTTCCGGTATCGGCTGGACACTCGCCATCGTTTCGCTCGGCGCTATCCGCGAGAAGATGCAGTATGGCGACGTTCCACGTCCTCTGCAGGGTCTTGGCATTACTTTCATCACCGTAGGTCTTATGGCTATGGCTATGATGTGTTTCTCTGGTCTTAACATTTAAAATAGGAGGGTAGAACAGTATGATTGAATTTATTTCATATAGCATAGGAGTATTTCTCACAGTAATCCTCCTCTTGGTAGTTATCCTGCTCGTGGCAAAGAATTACCTTTCGCCCAGCGGTAACGTAAACATCCAGATTAACGGCGACCGCACCATCTCCGTTGCACAGGGCAACAGCCTCATGTCAACACTCAACGAGAACGGCGTCTTCCTGCCTTCTGCCTGCGGCGGTAAAGCCTCTTGCGGACAGTGTAAGGTACAGGTTCTCGAAGGCGGCGGCGAGATTCTCGACTCCGAGAAGCCTCACTTCACCCGTAAGGAGATTAAGGCCGGCTGGCGTCTCGGTTGTCAGTGCAAAGTCAAGGGCGACCTCAAGATTCACGTTGACGAGTCAATACTCGGCGTTAAGGAGTACGAGTGTACCGTCATCTCTAACAAGAACGTGGCTACCTTCATCAAGGAGTTCAAGGTACAGCTGCCTGCTGGCGCCCACATGGACTTCCTGCCAGGTTCGTATGCACAGATAAAGATTCCTGCATTCGACTGCATCGACTACGACAAGGACTTCGACAAGTCACTCATCGGCGACGAGTACCTGCCTTCTTGGGAAAAGTTCGGTCTCTTCCCACTCAAGTGTAAGAACCCCGAACCAACAATACGTGCTTATTCTATGGCTAACTATCCTGCAGAAGGCGACGTTTTCATGCTTACAGTACGTATCGCCACACCACCGTTCAAGCCCGACCGCAGCGGCTTCATGGACGTCAACCCAGGTATAGCATCGTCGTACATCTTCTCGCTGAAACCAGGCGACAAGGTAATCATGAGCGGTCCTTACGGAGACTTCCACCCACACTTCGACTCAAAGAAGGAAATGATATGGGTCGGCGGTGGCGCCGGCATGGCTCCTCTGCGCGCACAGATTATGCACATGACAAAGACGCTGCACACCACAGACCGCGAAATGCACTACTTCTATGGAGCACGTGCACTGAACGAAGTATTCTACCTCGACGACTTCCTCGGACTGGAGAAGGAGTTCCCCAACTTCCACTTCCACCTCGCACTCGACCGCCCAGACCCCGCAGCCGACGCAGCAGGCGTAAAATACACTCCAGGATTCGTCCATCAGGTAATGCTCAATACATATCTTAAGGATCACGAAGCACCAGAAGACGTCGAGTACTACATGTGCGGTCCTGGACCAATGTCCAACGCCGTAGTACAAATGCTCGACTCACTCGGCGTAGAACCCGAAAGCATTATGTACGACAACTTCGGAGGATAACACCATTACTCCGTATTACATAAAAGAAGAAGGTCAGCATCACACTGACCTTCTTTTGTTTTGAACGAGAATACGCCTCGTGGGTGACGAGAACGGCTCTCGTGGGTGACGAGAATACGGCTCATTTTTTTTGTTATTCTTATAATAATTAGTACTTTTGCAGCGCGAAAAAGAAAAAAACGAACGAAGATGAAGATTATTAAAAGTAAATCGTTATGGATTCTTGCCGCCATCATAGTGTGTGGCGCCATGTCGCTGACGTCGTGTAGCGACAGCAATGACAAAGAAAGAGACAGCGATGCCGACAAAGCTGCCGACGAGGCCGCGGCAATCTCTATTCCTGATGACAATACCGCCGACAAGATGAACGTCAGGATTACAGGGCTAACCTATGTGTTTAACGCCAACTATTCCGGCGAGGGCGCAGCACTGGTAAGACGTGCCATAAACCGCACGCAGAACATTCAGGACATCAACCTCAAAAACATCATAATACACTCGTCGTGCGTTGAAAATCTTACACAGGACGAACTCGTAGCCATCTCGGCACTGATAATCAACGGAGGTGCGCTGATGATGGTTGAGCCCACTCCGAAGGAAGAGTTAAACCTGATTGACAAAATAGTGGCGACAGCCGACGACTGCATCAACGGCACAATAACGTCGCCCCTGTACGCCAACTTAGACTACACCAATCTGGAATGGATTTACGGCTGGGCAACCAACGGCACCAAGGGACTCATTGACGATTACAACACCGACCCCGACGACCAAAGCCTGGAGATTATAGGTTGGCGCGGCTTCCAGGTTTATAAGTCGCTCAACGTTCACGAGAACGAGACCTATACAAAGAATCTCAATATTGTTAGTGTCAACGAGGACAACACGATGGAGTACGAGCCTGTAACCATAGAAGAGACGGTGAAGATGAACGACAACCTCTTCGGTCTGCAGGCTGACGAGGGTGCCGAGTGGATGAACGCTGTCGACGACGAAGCCGCATCGCGTGCCGCCCGACGTGCTGCCGTCAAGGCTATAGCCAGTCGTGCCGGCGAGGCAGAACAATACATCGACAACATAGCCACAGCTCAGGAGTACCACCTGCAGTTAGGCGGCATAGTAACATTCAAGGACGGCGACAAGACCATTAGCCGCTACCACAAAGTGCTGCTGAACCGCAAAGTGTGGGCAGCCTACTCGTTCGGCAAGGCTACCGACTACTATTGCATCAACCAGACCGTAAAACTTTACAACCAAGACCTGGAGTGCGGTCCTACCGCAGAGGATAAATGGTGGAAGGCTGACAAGTGGGACAAGTGGAATGCCGCCACCAAGAAACACCCCAGGGCACGCGCCTGCGTCTATGGACCATACCTGCGCCAGTTTATACTCGACATCTACATGAAGGACTCCAAGCCCAGGATTGAGAAGTCTGCCCCCGTCAACTCCACTTCGGGCAGCGAGACCGTCACCGACGGCATAAGCTATTCGCTGGGTGCTAACGTAGGTTTCTCCGCCGGCAAACCAACTGCCACCGTTGGCGGCAACATAACGTGGTCATCAAGCGTGGCACGCACCAACCCGGACCTGGCGGTAACGGCAACAACAAACAGCACCGACGGTCGCCTAAACTGGAAGTACGATATAAACAACAGCATGAAGACTACAAACCGCGCCACCGTTCACCACAACACTGCCAAGGACGTTGCTACCAAGGAACTGGAACTGCAGCAAGCATGGGTTTGGAGCATGAAGTCGAACGAATCGACCGTTGACATAGTGACCGACTGGTCGATGGTAGATCAGTGGCTGACTTACGAAAAGACATTCGTGCTTGAAACAAGTGAATTCTTCATTGACGAGATACTCGGCAACACCGACCTAAAGTCGCAGAAGGTTAAGCAGGAGAACAACTTCACCTTCGACCGCATACAGCGCGTGAACTGTCCGCCACGTGTCAAGGAGAACTGGAGCATGACGATAGAGGGCAGCGGACTCACCGGAGAACAGAAGACGAAGATAGAGAACTTCCTGCTCAGCCACCTGTCACAGTATTACGCAAAGTCGTTCGTACTTTATTCTGCCAAGCACGGTCACCAGAAGTCCATCGTCAACGGCAAGGTTGACCTCGATACCCAGGACGAGTTAGGACGACTGGTAGCCAACCTGAAGAAGGCAAGCGAGAACAACAAGAACGTTGCCGAGCTGCTGCGTCTGGCTGGTGCCGATGCGGGACTTCCCGCCAACGGCAGTTACAATATAGTATGGCGCAACACCGACATCAACACCGCCGGCTACAAGTACGACAAGGAGGAGTTGACCATCAGAATGTCGGAAACGAAGTGAAAATAAAAAACTTCCGAGAAATAATTAAGCCCTGAAATTCATCAGGGCTTAACTTTTTTTATTTGCGTGAAATTGTTGTTTTCTGTTTTATGGCTTGACCGAAGAGGTTCATCTCCGAATTGTCCTTCATGCCCTTGAGCCATCCGTCGGCATCCAGCTGATATACTGTGTTGGTGTTAGCCTCAATCTTAGCCATTCCTGTGAGTGCCAACTGGTCGAAGTTCGACTTAATCATCTGGACCTGGTCGTCGGGAAGACCAGCTTGGTCTATCTGTGCGAAGAAGGCTTCCTTGATTTCTTCCTTCGTCATGTTTACAACACCCTTAGCTGTGATATTCTGTGTGCCGAAGATGTTTGCAACGGTGTAGGTGAGTTTCAGGCGCAGACCGTCAACGTCCTTGACTTCCTCATAGTTGTTGGCGATGGGTTTGTCGTAGAGGTCGAAGATGTTCTCGGTGAACTCGTCAAGAATCTCTTTCTCTGTGAGTTTTGCGTGCATAGCCTTCTCCATGTCTTCCTTCTTCATAGCCTGTGCCATCTCTGGTGCCATCTTGAAGATGTTGTCAACGAACTCCTTGATGATAACGTTCATCTTTTCTTCTATCTGCTCGCGGTTAACCATCTTCATTACCTTACCAGCGGCATTTGTCTCTATGATCACGGGAACGTCCTTCAGCTTAGCAAGCATCTGGTTTACCTCGTCCATAGCGGCAGCACCTTTGTCGTCGCCAGTAGATTTGGTGTCGAAAGCAGTCATAACGCACTCTATGGTTGCCTTAGTGTCGTCAGCCTGGGTGACCTTATAACAAATCTCTTTGGTGTTGGTTGTTGTAACAGCACCAGCCACGTTGTTTTCTTCTGTGATAACGAAGGTCTGAGTGTCACCTTTCTTGAAGTTAGCCTTTATAGGCTCCTGTGCGCTGGCTGCGAGAACTACTGTAGCCAAGGCAAGTGAAAACATTAGTCTTTTCATTTTCTTTATTATTTTGGGGGGTTAATATGCTCTTGCAATGATTACTCGACACTTGGCGGGCTTGCCTGTTACCATATCGACGAGACCTTCCTTCTGTTCTACACCGAAGGGGACGCAGCGTATTGTAGCCTGTGTCTCTTCCTTGATGCGAGCCTCGGTCTCCTCGGTGCCGTCCCAGGGACAAAGGAAGAAGCCGCCTTCCTTGATGCGTGTCTTGAACTCCTCGTAGTTGTCGCACTCGTAGATGTGGGCATCACGATAGGCGCGTGCCTTCTCGAAGATGTTCTTCTGGATGTCAACAAGAAGATTCTCAACGTATTCTGCTATGCCGTCGAGTGAGCGTGTCTCTTTCTCAAGAGTATCACGACGCATCACCTCAACGGTGCCGTTTTCGAGGTCGCGACCACCCATGACGAGACGAACGGGAACACCCTTCAGCTCGTAGTCGGCAAACTTAAAGCCAGGACGCTTGTTCTCAGCATCGTCGTACTTCACGCTGATGCCCTTTGAACGCAACTCGCTGATTATCGGCTCCAGACGTTCGCTGATTGCTGTCAGCTGGTCGGCACCCTTAGTGATAGGCACGATGACAACCTGAATAGGAGCAAGACGTGGAGGAAGTACCAGACCGTTGTCATCAGAGTGGGTCATGATGAGGGCTCCGATGAGTCGTGTAGAGACGCCCCACGACGTAGCCCACACATATTCGGGCTTGTTCTCTTTATTTAAATAGGTGACATCGAAAGCCTTTGCGAAGTTCTGTCCGAGGAAGTGGCTCGTTCCGCTCTGAAGAGCCTTGCCGTCCTGCATCATAGCCTCGATGGTGTAGGTGTCGAGAGCACCGGCGAAACGCTCTGTCTCGCTCTTCACGCCCTGAACAACGGGAACAGCCATCCACTCCTCAGCAAACTTGGCATAAACATGGAGCATCTTCTGTGCCTCCTGCTCTGCCTCCTCGCGTGTGGCGTGGGCTGTGTGACCCTCCTGCCAAAGGAACTCCGAGGTGCGAAGGAAAGGACGAGTGCGCATCTCCCAACGCATGACGTTACACCACTGGTTGCACATGAGGGGCAGGTCGCGCCACGAGTGAATCCAGTTCTTGTAGGTGTTCCATATAATTGTCTCGGAAGTAGGACGGATAACCAACTCCTCTTCGAGTTTTGCTGTCGGGTCAACCTCGACACCGCTCTTGTCTGCCTTAGAACGAAGACGATAGTGAGTTACTACAGCAGCCTCCTTGGCGAAGCCTTCAACGTGCTCCGCTTCGCGCGAGAGGAATGACTTCGGGATAAGCAACGGGAAGTAAGCGTTCTGTGCGCCAGTCTCCTTGAACATGAGGTCCAGCTGGTGTTGCATCTTCTCCCAAATTGCATATCCATAGGGTTTTATAACCATACATCCGCGTACTGCCGACTGTTCTGCAAGGTCGGCTTTTACAACCAAGTCGTTATACCATTGGCTGTAATTCTCAGCTCGCTTGGTTAGTTCTTTCAGTTCTTTTGCCATTGTATATTATGTTTATTTTCTTTAATTTTGATTGCAAAGGTACAAAATAATTAATTATTTATAATGTATTATTCATAATAATTTTGTATTTTTGTCGCCAAATTAGGTTTTTAATTACTTTAAAGTATATCAATTATGAAGAAAATCAAATTAGCAACACTTGGAATGTGTTTGGCTTTAGTGCTCAGTTGCAGCACAAACACAGGTAATGGTGCACTCATCGGAACAGGTGGTGGTGCAGTACTTGGTGCAATCATTGGTAACATCGCAGGTAATACTGCTGTAGGTGCCGCTGTAGGTGCCGCTGTAGGTGCCGGAGCAGGCGCTCTCATCGGTAAGCACATGGACAACGTTAAGGCAAAGGCTGCTGCCCAGCTGGAGAACGCGAAGGTTGAGGAAGTTGTTGACGCCAACGGTCTTAAGGCTGTCAAGGTAACCTTTGACGCTGGTATCCTCTTCGCATCAGGAAAGGCAGACCTCAGCGACAGATCGCGTAGCGACCTCCAGTCTTTTGCAAAGCTGCTTAAGGACGATGGTCTCTGCTCTGTCGACATCCAGGGATATACTGACAACCAGGGATGGCGCAATTCTTCAGCTGACGAGAGCCGCCAGAAGAATATTAACCTCTCTCTGCAGCGTGCTCAGGCTGTTAAGAACTATCTCTCATCACTCGGTGTTAGCTCTGCACAGTTCAAGAACGTCATCGGTTGTGGCGAGCAGAATCCTGTTGCAAGCAACGATACAGAGGCTGGTCGTCAGCAGAACCGCCGCGTAGAGGTTTATCTGTACGCAAGCGAGAAGATGATTGAAAAGGCAAACAACGGTGAGCTGAAGTAAATGAAGCTCCTGAAAAACATAGCAAAATGGGTGGTGGTAGCATTTTTTGGTACCACCATCCTTGCTGTTGTGGCTCTTAGATTCATACCTGTATATATCACCCCGTTGATGGTCATCAGGTGCATAGAACAAAAGAAAGAAGGAAAACCGCTGAAGCTGAAACACCACTGGATGCCACTCGACAAGATGTCGCCGTCGATGCCCGTCGCTGTTATGGCTTCGGAGGACGCAAGGTTTTTGAAACATCACGGCTTTGACTACGAAGCAATAGAAAAGGCGGCAATACACAATCTTGACCATAAGAACAAACATGGTGCAAGCACGATAACACAACAAACAGCAAAGAACGTTTTCCTGTGGCCAGGACGTTCGTGGCTGAGGAAAGGACTGGAAGCATACTTCTCCGTACTCATAGAACTGGTATGGGGAAAACACAGAATAATGGAGGTCTATCTGAACTCCATAGAAATGGGTGACGGCATTTACGGTGCCGACGCCGTAGCACACGAGAACTTCGACTGTAGTGCTGAAGAACTGACGAGAGCCAACTGCGCACTAATAGCGGCAACACTGCCTAACCCAAGGCGGTTCTCGTCGAAAACACCATCGGACTACATGGTGAAACGTAAATTTAGAATAATGAAAGAAATGCGCTACATCCCGCTCTTTCCCAAGAAAGGACAGGATGTAGATATGAAAACTGCAGAATAAAGATACAATGGAACTCTTAGAGCAACTGAATGAATCGCAGCGACAGGCGGTAGTCTATAACGAAGGACCATCACTCGTAATAGCGGGTGCAGGGTCGGGAAAGACACGCGTGCTGACATACAAAATAGCCTACCTGCTGCAGCAGGGCATGAAACCCTGGAACATTCTTGCTCTTACATTTACCAATAAGGCGGCACGAGAGATGCGTGAGCGCATAGGACGACTGGTGGGAGAGGAGACAGCACGATACCTGGTGATGGGAACGTTCCACAGCATCTTTGCAAGAATACTGAGATACGAGGCGGAACATATAGGGTTTTCATCGAACTTCACCATATACGATGAGACCGACAGTCGCTCGCTGCTGAAGTCTATCATCAAGGAGATGAATCTGGACGATAAGGTGTACAAACCGGCATCGGTGCATAACCGTATCAGCATGGCGAAGAACCACCTTATTCTGGCAGAGGACTACGCTCAGGACCAGACGGCTATACGTAGCGACATTGAAAGTAAGGTGCCGATGATTAGTCAGATTTATCTGGCTTACGCAAGACGATGCAAACAAGCCAACGCAATGGACTTCGACGACCTGCTGACACTAACTTATATTCTCTTCCGCAACAATGAGGACATTCGTCGCAAGTATGCTGATAAGTTCCAGTATATTCTTGTTGACGAGTACCAGGACACCAATGCCGTTCAGCAACGCATAGTGCTGCAGCTGGCGGAACATCAGAGGGTTTGTGTAGTGGGCGATGACGCACAGAGTATCTACGGATTCCGAGGTGCAAACATTGACAATATATTGGACTTCCAACAGAAGTTTGTTGGCACGAAACTGTTTAAACTGGAGCAGAACTACCGCAGCACACAACGCATTGTGCAGGCTGCCAACAGCTTGATAAAACACAATGAACGACAGATTCACAAGGAAGTGTATAGCCGCAATGACGAGGGCGAGAAACTGACCCTGAAGGTGGCGTATAGCGACAAGGAGGAGGCGAACATTGTATGCAGCGACATAAAACGAATAAAGAGGAATGACGGTTGTCAGTGGACAGACTTTGCCATCCTATATCGCACTAATGCGCAGAGCCGCTCCTTTGAGGAGTTGATGCGCAAGGAGGGAATACCATACAGGATTTACGGCGGACTGAGTTTCTACCAGCGAAAGGAGATAAAGGACATAATTGCTTACTTCCGTGTTGTGGCAAACCCTAACGACGAGGAGGCAGTAAAACGTATCATAAATTACCCTACAAGGGGTATTGGACAAACAACGATAACAAAAATAGGAGAAACGGCACAACGTGAGGGTGTCAGCCTTTGGGAGGTTATCTGCGACCCGGTAAAACACAAACTTGAGGTCAGCAAGGGCACGATGAGTAAACTGGAAGCGTTCAGACTTCTTATGCGGTCGTTCATGGTGAGACTGCCAAACGATGATGCTTATGTTCTCGGTGCGGCAATAATACAGGAGGCGGGAATCAGTCAGGACCTGTATTCTGAAAAGACTCCGGAGGCAATAGCACGACAAGAAAACTTGGAGGAGTTCCTCAGCGGTATGCAGGACTTCGTTGACAGTCGTCGAGAAGAGGATAGGGGCAATGAGGTGGCGCTGACGGACTTCTTGCAAGAGGTGGCGCTGCTGACCGACCTGGACAGCGAGGACGGTGAGGAGGAAGAGGATGCCGGACGAGTGACGCTGATGACTATTCACAGCGCAAAAGGACTGGAGTTCCCGACGGTGTTCGTCGTGGGTATGGAGGAGAACATCTTCCCAAGCCCGATGTCATGCTACTCGAAACGTGAACTTGAAGAGGAACGACGACTGCTCTATGTGGCTATAACACGTGCTGAGAAGCACTGCATACTGACTTGTGCAAAGAACAGATACAGATATGGCAAACTGGAGTTTAACCCCGAGAGCCGTTTCCTGAAGGATATCGACCCGTCGCTGATGAATGTCCAGGGAGCGTCGTCACTCGGCTCGTCACGTAGTTTTGAACCGCAGCAGCAGAACTTCCGTCCTGTGGCTACTCAGTTCAAGGCTGACCCTAAGCCGCGAATTGTACCACACCGTGTGGAGCCTTCGGGAAACAACATGGGACACCCTGTGACAGCGCTGAAAGAAGGAAGTGTCATTGAACACGAGCGTTTCGGACTGGGTACCGTATTAAAAATCGAAGGCTCTGGTGAAAACACCAAAGCCACCGTAGAGTTTAAGAATCTGGGTACGAAACAGCTACTTCTTAAGTTTGCCCGTTTTAGCGTTGTGAAGTGAGCCTTTCTGCTTCTTCAGCCACGCTGCTTTACGCTTCTCGTACTCCTCGAGTTTGCTTTCCAGATAACCGTCTGCCATAGTGCTATCTTCCCTTAAAGTGACTATACACAACGTTTATCTTCAGACTTTCATACGGGTTATTCTCGCCACCGACAAGACGTGTGGTCGTAAGACTCATATCGTTCATTACGCGAGCTAAGCGTGTAGTACCCGACGCCGTAGCGACATAGGTTGTTGTTACAGGAACAAGCACAACCTTATTCCAATTCTCGTGTTCCGCTACCCAGTTCGGATCGCGTTCGAGGTTTAAGTTCTTAACGTCGTAAAGGTGCTTTATGAGGTTCGAGATGTTTGCGAAAGTATATATGTTATCATCAAGTTCCGCTAAGAATGACGTCTTGTTGTTGGCAACATATTTCTTCTCGAAGAACTCGTAAAGACTGTCTTTCTGAACCATAAGAAGTGTCTCGGGGTCGTCGAAAGCATATTCTATCTGCGACTTATTGTTAATGGTGTTGAGAACTATCTTTGCCGTATTTATTGAGTCGGCACTGTGGTTAGCCATTATCTCGTCAATGGGAAGAGTAAGCTCAGTGAAGATGCCTGCCGGAGTCTTCAGGTATGTACATTCTTTTTCCTTAGCCAGCTCCTCAATGATTTCATCCTCGTTGGAGATGGTTGAAGTCTGCAGAACTTCCTCTGTAGCAGAGAATGTAAGAGAAGTGTTGCGAACGGTCTTGCCGTCGGGAATAACACGGAAATAAACATTCAGCTGACAAAGGGAGATATAAGCCATAGAGCCCACACCGTCCTGAATCTCGAAATAAAATCCCGGACAGATATTGTGAACGAAATTATACGAGTTCGTGAAGTTGTTTAAGTCCTTAAACAGCTCCTGAAGGATGTAAGTACCGTAGTTGTTGTAAGTGTTTCCCTTCTTGTCAGTATAAGGGTCGTTGAGCGGAATACGAATGCTGCGAACATAAGAAGATGATGACTTTACTGAGTCGCTAACTTCTTGATTGGCAAGGGTGTAGATCTTCGTCTTCTTAAGCGCATTAGCATCGGTACGCAGATAGCCTTCCTCTCTGGGGTCATAATTAGAATAGTAGTAATTTCCCTCTTCAAGTGGTTTCGCGAGTTCGCTGACTTGAACTTTCATCTTCGCGATAGAGTCTCCGTAGAACGACCTGTAGAACAAACGTATCTCGCAGGAGTCAGCACGGATATCTATATGGTCGTCGGTGATTATTTCGTCCTCATTGGGGAAATCAAAATCTTCTACCGAGTGGAACTGCGCCATGAAGTCGCAGGAGATGTCACCTAACGTTTCCGGGTCTATAATCTTTCCAAGAAAACCTGTGGTGCTACTTGAAAGTACTGAATCTGTCTTCAATGAGCGTGATGTCACTTCATAGATGCTTGTAGAAACTTCGAGTATGTCGGTATTATCCGTCAAAGATTTTCCAACAGTATTTGTGGTGTCATCACAAGAGGTGATTCCAATGGCCACAAGTGCCAAGAGGACAGATATATATAATTTTTTCATTGAAGTTTTTCCTTAATGAATTATTATGTTTAATTTTGTTTATAGAACGGAGTCGTAAAACTTGTCATAAGCATCGGCAAAGTTGTCCTTGCCAGGATATTTCATCACTTTCTTTCCCTTTTCAGTTGCATACTTAAGCAAATTCTTGTCAACTCCCTTTTCTGCTTCAACTATACCGTCGGAATAATCGATGGCAAGCTTCATAAGATCTTCGTAATCGAAGTCTTCCTTGTAATTCTTTAGAATCTCGGAAGTCGTTGTGCGGAAGGGGAGACTTGCCTTGAACTTATCAGACAGTTTGCCTTTAAGGTCCTCCTTGAAAAGCGATGTTACGACCTTTGTATTAGCAAAAGAAGGCTCATCTTGCAGAGCTGTCTTTATATATAAAGGTACTATTGCGCTCATCCATCCCTGACAATGAATTACATCGGGTATCCAACGCAGCTTCTTTACTGTTTCAAGTACGCCACGAGCAAAGAAAACGGCACGTTCTCCGTTGTCGTCATATACTTTTCCCTGTTCGTCGGTTGCCATCTGACGTTTCAGGAAATAGTCGTCATTATCAATGAAATACACCTGAACGCGGGTCTGTGGAATCGATGCAACTTTGATGATTAGAGGATGGTCGGTCTCGTCAATAATAAGCATCATTCTTGACAACCTGATAACTTCGTGTAATTGACCTCTTCGCTCGTTAATTATTCCCCACTTAGGCATAAACGTGCGAATCTCGCTACCTTTCTCAATGATAGCCTGAGGTAGCTGTTGACCCAATAATGACATTTCTGTATCTGGTACGTAAGGAGCAATTTCCTGGTTGATGAATAATACTTTCTTCATATATTAATTTTTGAAATGTGATGCAAAGGTACGATTTTTTCTTGATATTTCTTGCACAATTCATTTAAAAGTTGTTATTTTGCACCCCAAAACGAATAAAAATAGATGAAAGTAGTTCATACAATAGTAGAACTTCAGAACGATTTGTTCTGTCTTAGAAAAGAAAACAAACTCATAGGATTCGTTCCTACCATGGGAGCACTACACGAAGGACACGCTTCACTCGTCAAGGAAAGTGTGAAGGAAAACGACATTACCGTGGTTAGTGTTTTCCTTAATCCTACGCAGTTTAATGACAAGAATGACCTTGCTAATTACCCCCGCACTCTTGAGGCAGACTGCAAGCTGTTGGAAAAAGTGGGCGCTGATTTTGTCTTTGCTCCATCAGTAGAAGAGATGTATCCTACGGAGGATAAGCGCCATTTCGAATATCCACCTGTTTCTACAGTTATGGAGGGCGCTCATCGTCCCGGTCATTTCAACGGAGTATGCCAGGTTGTTAGTCGTCTTTTTTATATCGTTCGTCCTGACCGTGCTTATTTTGGAGAGAAAGACTGGCAACAGATAGCGGTAATAAAGTGTATGGTAAAGGCTCTTGGTATTAAAGTGCAAGTTGTGGAGTGTCCTATCATTCGTGAAAAGGACGGACTCGCTATGAGTAGTCGAAACACTCTTCTGGCTGCCGACGAACGAGCTATCGCACCGAATATCTACAAGGCTTTGAAGTCGAGTGTTGCCTATGCCAAGAATCATACTGTCGAGGAAACTCACAAGAAAGTTGTTGATGAGATTAATGCTGTAGATGGTCTTGATGTGGAGTATTTCTCTATTGTTGACGGAGATACTCTTCAGGACATCACGTCGTGGGATGACACCAAGTATGCTGTAGGATGTATTACAGTATTCTGCGGTAAGACTCCTATAAGACTTATCGACCATATAAAGTATAAGGAGGAAAAGTAAAATGATGATAGAGGTATTAAAGAGTAAGTTACACTGCGTAACAATTACTGAGGCTAATTTGAACTACATGGGTAGCGTCACCATAGACGAAGACCTTATGGATGCTGCAGGACTCATTGCCGGCGAGAAGGTTCAGATTGTCAACAACAATAACGGCGAAAGACTGGAAACTTATGTCATTCGCGGTGAAAGGGGTAGCGGATGCGTTTGTCTTAACGGAGCCGCTGCACGAAAGTGTATCGTCGGCGATACCGTAATCATCATCTCTTATGCAATGATGGACTTTGAAGAGGCAAAGACCTTCAAACCGAAAGTGATATTTCCCAAAAACAATAAATTATAGACAATAAATAAAGCCCATCCAAACCGGACGGGCTTTAATGTTTATGATATTTCAGATTACTCTACTACTACGAGTGGAGTATCTTCCATAACGCTATCGCCAACATTCACGAGAACGGCAGTAACCTTACCGGCCTTCTCGGTATTGAGGTTGTTAGCCATTTTCATAGCTTCGAGTACAACGACTGTGTCGCCAGCCTTTACTTCGTCGCCAACAGCAACCTTCACCTCTGTTACAACACCAGGAAGTGGTGCCTTGATAGCATTGGCTGTGTTTACAGCACCGGCAGCAGCCTGGGGTGCAGCAGCCTTAGGAGCCTGTGGCTGAGCAGCAGCGGGTTTAACCACAACCTTCTTCTTCTCGGGCTCTGGTTCTTTTTCCATTTCTACTTTGAACTCCTCGCCGTTAACTTTAACAGAAGCGATATTCTCTACGATGTCACCAATCTCGACTTCGTATTTCTTTCCGTTGATAGTATATTTATATTCTTTCATTGTTAATATCTTTACGTTATTTACAAAGGACGTTTTGTCATAGTCAGTATTCGTGACGACCATTCCGTGTGGCGTGGACGAATTGTTATAACTCCACTTTCCTTGTCGTGTACGTTATTGCCCTGAAACTCATGAAGAGCCAACGCAATTGCTGCAAAAACATCATTCTTCATAATTGTACGTTTTTCAATTACATAGGAATGTTTCCATGCTTCTTTGCTGGCAGACCATCACGCTTTGTCTGAAGCTGAGCAAGAGCACGACAGATGCGGAAACGAGTGTTACGTGGCTCGATGACATCGTCGATATATCCGTACTTAGCTGCCTGGTAAGGATTAGCAAACAGGTTGCTGTACTCCTCTTCCTTCTCTGCCATGAATGCCTTAGGATCTTCTGCGGTCTTCGCGTCTTTAGCATAAAGGACGGCAACGGCACCACTTGCACCCATAACGGCAATCTCAGCATTTGGCCAAGCGTAGTTAACGTCGGTACGAAGCTGCTTGCAGCCCATAACGATATGACTACCACCATAAGACTTACGCAGAGTAACGGTAATCTTTGGAACTGTTGCCTCGCCGTAAGCGTAGAGCAACTGTGCTCCGTGAAGGATTACAGCATTGTACTCCTGACCTGTACCTGGCAAGAATCCCGGAACGTCAACGAGAGAAACGATAGGAATATTGAAGGCGTCGCAGAAACGAACAAAACGAGCGCCCTTACGTGATGCGTTAACATCGAGCACACCAGCATAGCATGAAGGCTGGTTAGCAACGATACCAACACTTTGTCCGTTGAAGCGGGCGAAACCTACGATAATATTCTTTGCAAACTTAGGCTGAACCTCGAAGAACTCTCCGTCGTCAACGATAGCACCGATAACTTTGTACATATCGTATGCCATATTAGGATCGTCGGGGAGAATCTCGTTCAGCACATCCTCCATACGGTTAATCGGGTCTGTGCACTCTTTACGAGGAGCCTCTTCCATGTTGTTTGAAGGAATGAAACTCAAAAGGGTCTTTATCATCTCCATTGCCTCTTCCTCGGTAGAAGCTGTAAAGTGTGTCACACCGCTCTTTGTGCTGTGAACAGAGGCACCACCTAAGTGCTCCTGGTCAACATCCTCGCCGGTTACAGTCTTTACAACGGCAGGACCAGTAAGGAACATGTATGAAGTATTCTCCATCATCAGCGTGAAGTCGGTGAGGGCAGGGGAGTAAACAGCACCTCCGGCACAAGGACCGAAGATTCCAGATATCTGTGGGATAACACCACTTGCAAGAATGTTACGCTCGAAAATCTCTGCATATCCTGCAAGAGCGTTGATACCTTCCTGGATACGAGCACCACCAGAGTCGTTGATACCGATAACTGGTGCACCCATCTTCATACCTAAGTCCATTACCTTGCAGATCTTCTGCGCCATAGTCTCTGACAGAGAACCGCCGTTAACAGTAAAGTCCTGTGCGAAGATATATACCAGACGGCCGTCAATAGTACCACTACCAGCGACAACGCCATCACCTAAGTACTGCTTTTTCTCCATTCCGAAGTTAGTACAACGATGGAGTTTGAACATATCAACCTCCTCGAAGCTACCTTCGTCGAGTAACATATCTATGCGCTCGCGAGCTGTATATTTGCCACGTGCATGCTGTTTCTCAATGGCTTTCTCGCCACCACCTAAACGGGCCTGTTCGCGTTTTGCGATAAGCTCCTTGATTTTTTCTAACTGTTTAGACATCGTTTTATTTAATTCTGTAAACTTTTATACTAAAACTGCATATTATTACATTGGGTGCTCACACAACTCTGTGAGTACTCCAGCAGTTGACTTCGGATGGAGGAATGCTATGTTCAAGCCCTCAGCACCCTTGCGAGGCTTCTCGTCAATAAGGCGAACGCCCTTGTCAGAAACTTCAGCAAGTGCCTTGCTAACACCATCTTCTACACAGAAAGCAACATGGTGAACACCCTTATTGCCTTTGTCTATCCACTTTTGGATAGTGCTCTCTGGCGATGTTGGCTCAAGCAGTTCCAACTTAACTTCACCACACTTCAGGAAAGCTGTCTTTACCTTCTGGTCTTCAACAACTTCTACTGCATAACACTTCAGTCCCAAAACATTTTCAAAGAATGGGAGCGCTTCATCAATACTCTGGACTGCGATGCCCAGATGCTCGATATGAGAAATTTTCATATTATTATATTATTAAAGAATTTATAATTTGCCTGCAAAGGTAATAAAAAACGTCTGAAATGCCAAATTTATTTCAAACAATTAAGAGCAAGCCTTAGAAGTCCACTGATACACGCGCATTTATTTGGCGTCCTGTGAGGTAGTTAGGCACAGCAAATTGCTGGTTTGTAACATCGGTAATCCAATAATACGAATTAACATTGTTAATGCCCAACAAATTAAGTCCGTCGACACCTAACCAAATATTCTTGATAACAGCCTTCGGCTTACTCTCGTTGTTTATGGCACGATAACTCATACCGATATCCACGCGTCTATACGATGGAGCACGGAAGGGGTCTGTCGATAGTGACTTATGCGGTGTGGCAAAAGGTAATCCGTCGGCATAGACGAGTTTCAGGGACATCTTCCAGCGGTCTGTACCCGGGAAATAGTCCGTAAAGAACAGGTTTATGGCATACTTCTGGTCGGTAGGCAACGGAATACTCTTGCCGTTGAGTTTCATTCGTGTGTCCATAAGAGATAATGTCAGCCACGAGTCGCTACCTGGAACAAATTCTCCGTATAGCTTAAGGTCTAAACCAACAGCATGTCCGTTGACCTGCTGACTGGCGTCATACGTTACCTTCACGTTGTTTACACTATAAGGTATGAGGTTTGACAGCAGTTTGTAGTAGGCTTCTGCGGTAAACTTAAACGGACGATTAGCCATCTTGAAACGATAGTCAAAGGCTCCGATGAAGTGTATAGAACGCTGACTCTTTATCTTCTTGTTAAGAGTTGCGTAAGTCTGTCCGTTCCTTGTTACCGTGTCACGAAGCTCTTTGAAGAAAGGAGCCTGGTAATAAAGACCTGTAGCAAATCGGAAGGTAATGTCATTATTGAATGCCGGTACTATTGCAAGCGAAACACGTGGAGAAACGATGGTCTCTCTGTTAAAGCTCCAGTTGCTGAAGCGCAAGCCGTAGTTCAGGGTGTAGAACGTGGTTTGCTCAGCGTTCGAGAATTTATAAGTGTCCTGCAGATATGCCTCGATACGTGTTGCTTTCAGTTCGTTACGTGCCCGCAGCGAGTATATCATATAAAGGTCTTTTCCTGTGTGTGGCACGCTATATCCGCTGGAGTCGCGCATCTCGTACTCACGAAGCGTTTCGCGGATGTGTTCCCACTTGTACGTAAAAGCGCCCTCAATGGTGTGACGACCCGACTTGTGCTGAAGCATCATCTTTATGCTTTTCACGTCAGCCTTAAGGTAGTTACGAGCGTGTTCCATGTATGTTCCAACACCAAGAGTTTCACTCGATTCAGTCTGCGTCAGCCAATACTGACCTTGTATGTCGTAACGTTCCTGTTCGTTCGTTGAGAAAGCACTTCCGATAAGCGACAGATGGGTCTTTTCACCGAAATGGCGTGTGATATTAAAACTTCCGAAGTATGTACGGAAAACGTCCTTCTCCTGTCCGTCGAAGTAAACGCGGAATTTCCTTACACTTTCCATAGTACCAAACGACGTTTCTCTGTCTGTTGGCTTGAAGTTATAATGATTTATCGAGATGTCACCCATGAATGATATGCTCCAGCGCTTGTTGGGGTCATAGGTAAGGTAGGTCTGATAGTCCAGGAAGTTTGGACGGTATTCACCTTTGCTCTCCAAAGAGCCAAGCATATAGCGGTTTGTCTTGTAGCGCAGACCATTCATCCACGAGAATTTCTTCGTTGAGAAGCCCACATAGGCACTTGCTCCGAGAAGACTTGCCGAAATATTTCCTTCAAATTTCTTTGGACGTTTGTAGAGAATGTCAAGAGCTGACGACATCTTGTCGCCATACTTCGCCTCAAAACCTCCGGTAGAGAATCCTATCTTCTCAACCATATCGGCATTAATAATAGAGAGTCCTTCCTGTTGTCCGCTACGTACAAGGAACGGACGATATACCTCCACATTATTTATATATACAGAGTTCTCGTCGAAGGTTCCGCCGCGAACATTATATTGCGACGACAACTCGTCATGAGTGCTAACGCCAGCTTGTGCCTGAATCATCTCTTCTATGGCGTTACCTGACGTCGAGGGTGCCTGTTGTGCGTTCTTTACGTCAAGTTGCTCTGTAGCTCCTGTCTGTCTAACCTTCTCAGTTACAACAACTTCGTTAAGAGTGTTATCGTCAAAAAGCTGAATCTGTAATGTCTGTTTGCCTTTAGGTCGTCTCAGTACACGAGTTTTTGTCTTGTATCCGACCATAGAGAAGCGCACCTCAACGGAGTCGGCAGAACTAAGTTGAAGAGAAAATTCGCCGTTGAGATTTGTCATCGTCATCTTTCCTTGACGCACACAAGAAACCGTTGCCAACTCCACAGGGTTCATCTGCTCGTCGGTAACCTTTCCTTGTAGCGTGAACTGCTGCGCAAGGGCAGTTGCAGCGCAACACACAAGTAAAACGAAAGAAAAAATACTTCTCTTCATCTGAACAATATAACGCAGAAACGTTGCTTATATTGTTTGTAACACCTTTATTTTTACTCCTTGCCGGAGTTATTCACTATAATTATGGTCAACAACGATAGCCACATCCATATCTGGCACCAAAGGCTTTATCTCATCCCTCAGCTTACTTATTAGTGCCTCGTAATCGTGGACAGTAACGTCGGGAACTACATCTACCGAAAGCAGATTTTCTTTTTCTGACAAATAGAATCCGTGTACCTGTACTATCTCTTTATGTTCCGCAAGGGTTTGTATTACCTTCCCCTGCAGTTCTGCACGACGATTTTTTCCTGTAGCGACGGCATACACGCCAATGGTAAGTATAATACCATAATGCTCCATCATATACATTGTTATTTTGCGTGTCAAGCCGTGAATTTCGTGTGCCGACATTGTGTCGTAAACATTAATGTGCAGGGAACCTATTTTTACATTAGGACCATAGTTGTGCAAAATAAGATCATATACTCCGTGTACACCATCGAAACTGGATACTTCTTTAATTATTTGTTTGGTAAGTTCCTCGGGAATACTTGTTCCTAAAAGCTCATTGACGGGTGATATAAGCATTTCTATACCAGCCTTGATGATGACAATAGAAATTAAGGTTCCCAGGATGCCGTCGAGAGACAAACCGGAAATCAGCATAATTCCTGCTGCGATGAGTGTTGCCAACGTTATTATAGCATCAAACAAAGCATCTGAACCGGAAGCTATCAACGCATCACTCTTCAGCTGTTCGCCTTTGTGCTTCACAAATTGTCCCAGCACTATCTTTACAACGATAGCTACAGCGATGACGACAAGTGTTGTGGTGGTGTATTCCGGATCTGTAGGGTTAAATATTTTCTTTACTGACTCTATCAGCGAAGTAACACCAGCCGTAATAACAATGACAGCAATTATAATAGCGCTGAAATATTCAATACGTCCGAAACCGAAAGGATGTTTCTGGTCGGCAGGACGTTGCGAAAGTTTTGTTCCTACTATGGTGATGACACTTGACAGGGCATCACTCAAGTTATTTACGGCATCCATCACGACGGCCACCGAACCGGCAACAATGCCTACTGCTGCCTTAAATCCTGCCAACAATACGTTTGTAATAATACCTATCCAACTGGTACGTATTATCTCTTTACTACGATCCATACTTTGTCTTGTCGTTATACAATCTTTTTATGCATCTGCAAATACCTTTCCGTCACCTAATACAACCTGCAGTTTCTCGTATTCACTATGGAAGTCGTTCTTTAATCGGTCTAAATATCTGCGGCATTCCCATTTGCACATCGGCAGGTCGTGAAGCAGGTAGTTACCACATGTCTGAGGTTCCGTTGCGGGTACTTTGTCCTGGGTAATTATCCACTCCAGACATTCTATGGTAAGCTGTCGCATATCCTCTACAGAGTACTCGCCAGTCATTATTATATACATCCCCGTCAGACAACCCATAGGGCCAACATACACCACGTCGTCCTTGACTCTTGAGTTACGGAACCATGTTGCCATCATGTGTTCCAGACTATGAATGGCGGCAGGAGCCACAGCAGGCTCTTTATTCGGTTCCGTAATGCGAAGGTCATAAGTGGTAAAACCCTTGTCGCGCCTTGACACATATATGCCTGGCTTCAACTTCGTGTGGTCTATGGTAAAACTTTGTATTACTTCCATATCATTTCTTCTCTTCTGGCATAGCGTAGCGGTCGCCAGTCTGTTTTATCAACTCTCGAGCTACTTTCTCTGAATAACCAGGACGAACAACGTCAGCTCCGAGTCCTTCGGGAGTACGCTGGAACTTACCGTTTTTCTCTGGCTTTACAGCCATATCGTTATATTTTACAATAAGATATGTCGCGAGGTTACGCCAACACTCGAGCATATCCTGAGCCTTATCTACGCTGTACTGTGTAAGGAACTCAACTCCCGAACCATCGTTACTTTCTGCGAGAAGACGTATTGCTTTGCGTTCTACAGCTTGCTGCAGACTGAAATATCTGCGCTCAAGAGAGTCGCGAACTTCACGGAGCGAAGGGAAGAGCATAGAATAGCGTGGATAAACCATATTGCTCACCCAGTTGCATACCCAGAAAGCGCTCTTGTCCGAGAACGTAACTGCATCAGCACCAGGAGCATCATAACATTCTGGCACTCGTGTAGAACAACAATATATAGGTGTATAGGCAATCATGTTGCTATCGTCGTTGCCGAACCATAGCACTCCACCAACCTCACGAGGCAAGAAAGAACGCAACTGTGCAACATAAGTAAAACCTGTCTGTTGCGTAGATGTAGGACGTTCATTGAAGTATTTTTTGCCATCTACCTTAAAATATAGTGGAGTAGGGCGATAAGGCATCTCCCAGATACCCTGACCCATATCGCTGTCCAAAGAGAAAGGAGTACCTTCAAAGTGGTCGCGCATACACTCCTGAACATCCTGGAGGGTAAGCTTTCTGTTAGGGATAATCCACAGAGGCATCGCTTCGGTATATTCTCCCTTGCCTTCAACATAAGGCAGGTAGCGGTCCATATCGTTTGAGAAGTGTCTGAAGAAACTCCATACACGTGCCTCACAAACACGACGACCTAAGAAGTCGGGAGCGGCATAGGCAGCATTGAAAGAGAACTCGCTGTCCTTACCGTTGAACCACCCCTTCTGACGAGCATATTTTATTACATTCTTAGAATAAAGAACATTCTCTTTGTCCTTCTGGTTGAACGTTGTAATACGACTCTGGTTAGCATGAGCACAGATGGCATCGTCAGGAATTCTTATGGCCACCCACACAACGCCAGGCTTGCTGCCAGGAGCTCCCATCATATCCATAATCCATGCTTCGTTAGGGTCGCAAATAGTAAACGTTTCTCCCTCTGAGCAATATCCATACTTTTCTACTAATGAGGTCATTACGCTTATTGCTTCACGTGCTGATTTAGAGCGCTGAAGAGTAATATACATAAGACTTCCGTAGTCTATGATACCTGTCGTGTCAACCATTTCCTCGCGTCCGCCGAATGTGGTTTCTCCGATAGACACCTGATATTCGTTGATGTTTCCTACGACGTTATAAGTTACTGGAGCCTGGGGAATCTCTCCGTGACACACATTGGTATCATAATCATAAATCTTTACAACTTCACCCTTTGCGTGAGTTCCTGCAGGATAATGACGCAGGTGAGCATAAAGACCATAACTGTCAGCACCATATGTGCAGAATACTGAGCCGTCGGCACTTGCATTTTTGCCGACAATGAAGTTTGTGCAGGCTGAAGCGTAGCCTGCACACGATATAAATAAAAGTACGAATAGCTTTTTCATTTTATTTTATAATTTTCTTTCCGTTCTTGATGTAGATGCCCTTTGTCGGGTTCATAACCTTGCGTCCATCGAGGGTATAGTAGTCTTTGTTGTTAGTCTTTTCATTGTTTACCAGAGTTATTCCGTCAACAGGTTCAGACTTCTCAAGGAAGTCGAAAGTAACAAGTCCTGTTGCTGTATCCTCTGTAATGTTGTAGAACGGTTTGTTCATTGTTCCGCCAGTATATACAGGAACTTCAAGGATTTCGGTAATATTCTTTGTTCCTGGGAATGTCTGTGTACCCATACTTGCAGTATATTCTTCTGAAGTGTGACTCTTGTCGTAAGAGCTGATATATTCTCCGGCAGCGGGAACTACTGTCATTCTTGGGTGTCCAACTTCGTTGTTTACGCTGTTGCTGGACAACGAGAAACGGTTTTCGTCGTAGTCAACGTGGCACATCAACATTCCGCGTCCATATTGTTTCCAGTTCCATCCGTTACGACGTATATTCTGAATAATAAAGTATTCGTGTCCAGTCTCGTCGGCATCGTTAAGAATGCGGTATGCCTTACCATACTCGCCGTCATCGAATTTCTTGTCGATGTTCCTCAAGGTTATAGTACCTTTCTCCGTCAATGTCTCTATCTCCATCCATCCGAAAGCTTCACGCTCCCATGCGGTATAAGCTGACGGGCACCATCCATTGTAGAGGTATTCGCCACCATCCATGATGTCCCACATCTCCATAGAGGGGTTGTAAGCCTGCTGTGCCGTCGATGATGTAGGATAGATGTCGGGGAGTCCCATGGTGTGCGACATCTCGTGACAGAACACTCCGATACCATTGATGCGCTTTATACCATCCCATTCCTTCTCTGTGAACTCCGGATTGCCGTTAAGCTCTGCCGATACAGCGTAGCGATATACCTGTTTGCCGTTGAAGGTGCCACCATTTATAGTGCTACTCTTAGGCCATATACAGTCAACAGAGTTGCCGGCAATAGAGGCGCTAAATCCAGCATAGATAATCTGTACCAAATCCACCTTACCATCGTTGTTGCTGTCGAACTGCGAGAAGTCAACACCCTGGTCGTAAGCCTTCTGTACCACCTCAGGAACGAAGCGATCCATACGGTCGTTCTTTCCTTCTCCGTAGTAAACCATTTCATGATCCAGGTGAACAACGGCACCTACAACAAACTGAGGTTGGAAGGCTCCGTAGCTTACATCAGAGAAGTAGCGTCTTACCGCTCCGTAGTTATAGTTGAGAGTTTCATCGCCTACATCAGGGAAATTCACACGGGAATTACCGCTACCGAATGCCGTCATGTTGTTAAGGTACTCTTCGAATACTGCTTTTGTTACTTCATCGGAATTCTTAAACTTCTCGTCGGTGAAGTCGGCCAGGATAACCAGCGACTTTGGTTCACCAATATGTGGGAAGTAAGTAGGGTCATCCTTTACTGGTTCTCGAAGTATGCCAGCCCTTACACGCTGAGCGTAGCGGTCAAACTTTGTGCGGTCCTGACGACCTATAGCTTCCAGTTCCTTTGCTGTGCGCTGTCCCGCATTATGAGCCAGCACGTCAGAATGTCTGATACTTCCATCGCTGAGGATGTCTGCAATGTAGTAGCTCTTGCCGTTCTCTACGAGCAGTACACCGTCGGTTGTGGTAACATAGTTGAAATGCTCATCGCCGTGAAGTACCACAGTAAGTTTCTTACCATCCTCCTGAACGAGGGTGTAAGGTGTGGGGTCAGCCTTTGCGCCCCATGAGCATACTGTAGTAGCGAGTGTCAATAGTGTAATAAAACTTCTTCTAATCATATTCTTTGTGTTTTTATTTTACGTCTTTAAAATAGTATTGTCCCTTGCTGTGTGTCCTTCGTCCGTATTCTATAGCGTGAGTGGGGCAGTGGTGGTAGCAGTTAAAGCACGACATGCACTTACCGTTATGTTTCCACGACGGGTTCTTTCCTTCACCGCCAATAATGTCGTCAACAGGACACACACTTGCGCAAAGACCACATTGTATGCAGCGGTCTTCGTCAACGTGGAACGGCTTGTCTGTTATGAGGTTGTGAACGAAGAAACCGCCAATGAGTTTACTCTTTGCCCACACCCAGTTGCCTGTGTCAACAATATTTACATTTTCCTTGCGTTCCTCAATAAGAGGTATAAATTCCTTTATCTGTTCTTTTGCCGAACGTATCTTTGCCCATTCCTTCTCAGGTTTGTCAACATCCATAAAAGGCAGCGCAATATAGCTTTCGGGCATCTGCAGCGAGAACGTGCTCGTTGCTTTTGGCAGTCCGTTGCGTTGCAAGTCTTCGTTAAGATAGTCCATCGTCTGACCAGCATCGTCACCGGCGGTACATAGTGCCCAGCAGAAATGCCCCTCTGCGTTAGAAAGTTTCAGCTTGTTGACAAATCGTCTGAACAGGATAGGGGGGCGCCATCCGTGTACTGGGAAGCAGAAACCAATGCGTTCGTCTTCCTCAACAGTAAAATGACACTCCGAATCGATAATCTCTGCAACGCTGATGAGTCGTTCACCAACGGTGTCTGCTATGGTTTTTGCAGCCCACAGAGTATTCCCTGTTCCTGACAAATAGAATATCATGGGTGCAAAGATACAATTAAGCGAGCGAAAAACCAAATTTATTTGAGTTTTTAGGAAATAGAGAATTGAGAATTGAGATTTTTTTGTAAATTTGCAGCCATGAAACGTTACATGATATTCCTCGCTTACGACGGCACCGCTTATCACGGCTGGCAAATACAGCCCCACAGCACTTCCGTTCAAGAAGAATTACAGAAGGCTCTTTCCACACTTTTGCGTACCGACATTGAAGTTGTGGGAGCAGGAAGGACCGATACCGGTGTTCATGCACGCAGGATGGCAGCCCACTTCGACTTCGCTGAGGAACTCGACACCAAACAGACAGCATACAAATTAAACAGAATACTCCCCAAGGACATCTCGATATTAAGCATCGAGGGCGTTGCAGACGATTTGCATGCAAGGTTCAGCGCTACGGAGAGGACATATCACTATTATATTCACACCAGGAAAAATCCTTTCCTTTGTCATTATAGTCTTGAGACCCACTACGACCTCGACTTCAACAAGATGAACGAGGCGGCAGCTATATTGCTTAACACCAGCGACTTCGGAGCGTTCTGCAAGAGCCATTCCGACGTCAAGACAACACTCTGCAATGTTACCGAAGCCCGATGGATACAGGTCGCCGACGACCAATGGTACTTCCGCATTACGGCAAACCGCTTCCTCAGGAATATGGTACGAGCCGTTGTGGGAACACTTGTTGACGTTGGCAGAGCGAAGATAACTCTTGACGATTTCCGCAAGATTATCGAAGGTAAGAAACGCTCCGATGCTGGCGAGAGTATGCCGGCACATGCACTTTTCTTGGAAAATGTGAAGTATTAGATTTTTTTTTATTACCTTTGCACCGGATTAAGGATAAAATTATGGCACGAAATATCTTCAAAGGTTTAGGAATTGCACTCGTCACACCTTTCACGCCCAGCGGGGAAGTTGATTATGAGTCACTTAAACGACTGCTTCACTATCAGATTGATAATGGAGCCGACTTCCTCTGTATCCTGGCGACGACAGGTGAAACACCGACACTTACAGCCGACGAGAAAGAGAATATCAAGAATCTTGTGATAGAGATAAATAACGGCAGACTCCCCATACTTATGGGTTGCGGCGGAAACAATACCGCAGCTGTCGTTGAGGAGTTAAAGACTGCCGACTTCAAAGGCATCGACGGCATCCTCAGCGTTTGTCCTTATTACAACAAACCCTCACAGGAAGGACTCTACCAGCATTTCAAAGCTATTGCTGCAGCGACGAAACTTCCCGTAGTGCTTTACAATGTTCCGGGACGAACAGGTATAAATCTCAAGGCAGAGACAACGGTTCGTCTGGCTCGCGACTGCAAGAACATAGTAGCCATCAAGGAGGCGTGCGGTTCTCTTGAACAGGTTGACGAGATAATAAAGAACAAACCACGCGACTTCGACGTGCTTAGTGGCGACGATGCCCTGACTTATCCTATGGTGGCATGTGGTGCCGTCGGCGCTATCTCGGTAATAGGAAATGCACTCCCCAAAATATTCTCACGAATGATTCGCCTGGAGCAACAGGGCGAGTTCGAGAGTGCCCGTAAGATACACCATAAGTTTACGGACCTTTTCAGTCTGCTCTTCGTTGACGGCAATCCTGCTGGCGTGAAGGCAGTACTCCACGAGATGGGATACATCGAGAATGTCCTCCGACTGCCTCTCGTTCCCACACGTCTTACAACCCTTCAGCGCATCAGCGAACTTCTTAAAGAACTGAAAATATGATTCTCCAGACAGTTATTCTTAGCGTAGTAATAGTAGCAATAGGAATGATCTTGCTACTTGTAAAGGTGATACTCAAAAAGAACGGAGAATTTGCCTCACAGCATATTCACGACAGCGAAGCGATGCGCGAAAGAGGCATCCATTGTGTCATCGACCAAGACAGAGAAGAAAGAAATAAAGCAAAACTAAAACAATAAGAACAATGAAGAAAACAGTATTATTGGCTATTGCCGTAATGGCTTTGGCATCTTGTAACAACGAGGCCTCAAAGGTCGAGGAGAAATCAGCTAACCAGACAGCACCAACGGAGCTTAAGATAGCTTATGTTGAGGTGGACAGTCTTATGACACAGTACACTTTCTGCAAGGAGCAGTCTGAGCTGTTAGAGAAGAAGAGCCAGAACATCCAGAACACTCTTAACCAGAAGGGACAGAGTCTGCAGGCTGCAGCAATGAAGTTCCAGCAGGATGTTCAGAACAACAAGTACACCCAGCAGCAGGCAGAGGCTGTTCAGGCAAGTCTGCAGAAGCAGCAGAGCGACCTCCAGAACCTCCAGCAGCGTCTTGGCGCAGAGTTCCAGGCAGAGACGGAGAAGTTCAACGTAGCTCTTCGCGACAGTCTCAACCACTACCTCGCTCAGTATAACAAGGCAAAGAAATACACCCTCATCCTCACAAAGCAGGGCGATAACATCCTTTATGCTGACAAGTCTTACGACATCACCAACGACGTCATCGCTGGTCTCAACAAGGCTTACAAGCCCTCAAAGGCTGCAAAAGAAGAAAAGAAATAATAGCGATGAGGAACTTTTCACTTATCGTTGCGTCGTTAGTTGTTGTAGGTGCTAATGCCGTCGAGCTTAGAGACGTTGTAAAGGGGACATACATTCCCGAGCGCATCGATGCTATGACCCCGCTTGCCGACGGCAAGTCGTATGCACAGATAGAGAACGACGGCACCACCATAGTAAGCTATTCTTACAAGAGCGGCAAGAAGCTCAAGGTGTTGTTCGACGCCAACTCAACGAAGGGTGAGAGTGTAAAGGAAATAGACGATTTCATCATTAGTCCTAACGGACAGCGCATCATAATACAGACCGATACCAAGCGAATATACCGTCGCTCGGCATCGGCTGTTTATTATGTTTACGACGTAACAACAAAGGAGTTAAGACTGCTCACCCCGCAGGATGCTGTGCAGTCGCCGATATGGTCTGGCGACAGCCGACGCATCGCCTTTGTAAAGGATAATAACATCTTTCTCGTTGATATTGACAACGACTTCCACGAGACCCAGGTGACCTTCGACGGCAAACGCAACGAAGTAATTAATGGCATTCCCGATTGGGTTAACGAGGAGGAGTTCGCCCTCGCAACGGCAATGACATTCAGCTCCGACAACGGCTACCTCTGCTGGATAAGATACGATGAGAGTCGCGTTAAGGAGTACCACCTCGAGGACTATGTATATAAGTATCCCGAGGCAGGCGAGGAAAACTCACGCGTGAGCGCGCATTCATATAATATATATAGCGGCAAGACATCTGCGCTGCAAGTTCCCGTTGACAGCGACGGCTATATGCCTCGCATAAAACCTGCGGCACAGGCAGCAAGAGTAGTTGTATATACTATGAACCGTCATCAGGACACGCTACGACTCAACGTCGTGAACCTTGAGACCTCACAGTCGTATAAGTTCATTGAGGAACATTCTAACTGTTATGTCAAAGAGGAGGCTATGGAGCTTATCATTATCGGTAAGAAATACAGCGTTGTTCCCAGCGACCGCTCCGGCAGCATGCAGCTCTATCTGTATTCGCAGAAGGGCGAGTGTATAAGGCAACTCACCGACATCGACGGAGAGGTTACCGATGTCTATGCTCTCGACGAAGAGAACGAATGTGTTTATTATCAGGCGACGATGGGTTCCCCGATGAACAGAGGCGTTTACGTCACTCCTTTCTTCAAGGGCACCACAAAACTGCTAACACCTCGCGAAGGGTGGAACGAAGCGTCATTCAGCGCTACCAACGAGTATTTCGTGAATATCTGGAGCGATCGTTACACTCCTTATCACTATTCCATTTACGACAACAGCGGCAAGGAGGTTAAAGTTCTTGTTGACAACAAAGAACTCTCCAAGAAGCTTCAGGACGAAGGCGTGCCCTCGAAGGAGTTCTTCACCTTCACCACCTCAGAAGGAGTATCACTTAACGGCGTGATGATAAAGCCTGTAAACTTCGACGCCACGAAGAAGTATCCTGTCATCATGTGGCAGTACAGCGGTCCTGGCAGCCAGCAGGTAGTCAACTCCTGGCAGTTAGGTTCTATGCGCAACGGAGCCCTTTATGACATGTGGCTCACGGAACAGGGTTTTATTGTTGTGTGTGTTGACGGCAGAGGAACAGGCGGTCGCGGTGCCGATTTCGAGAAGTGCACCTATCTGAAGCTTGGCGACCTTGAGAGCAAAGACCAGGTAGAGGCAGCCCTTTATCTTGCCTCGCTGCCTTATATTGATGCTGCCCGCATAGGCATCTGGGGCTGGAGTTACGGTGGTTTCAACACTCTTATGAGTATGAGCGAAGGGCGTCAGGTCTTCAAGGCTGGCGTTGCTGTTGCACCACCTACCGACTGGCGTTTCTACGACACCGTTTATACGGAGCGATACATGCGCACTCCTCAGGAAAACAAGGAAGGTTACGATGACAACCCCATAAACAGGGCGTCGAAACTCAGCGGCAGTCTGCTGCTGTGTCACGGAACGAAGGACGACAACGTTCATCCTATAAATACTATAGAATATTCCGAAGCCCTCGTTCAGGCAGATAAAGACTTTAAGGAAAACTTGTACAAGGGGCGCAACCACAGCATCTACGGAGGCAATACGCGCCACCACCTTTTACGTCAGATATACGAATTCTTTAAGACCAACCTATAAATCTACAGGTTGGTCTTATTCTTTTACGCTTCAATAATCTGTGCTTCCGTCCATTGCTCTATGAGCTTTTTGACGTCCTCCTTTGCTGTTGCTTCGTCAACGTCATACTCTTCGAGTAGCATCTTCACCAGTTCGTCCTCGGTGAATTCCTTTTCACCCTGAACCTTCTCCCACAGATAAGCCGACGACTCGTTCATGCTAATTATCTTTGAGAAGTCTATGTTGTCAATGCCTTCAGCAACGACGATATGCTCTCCGCAGATGTCGCGCAGTCTGAATCCTTTTTTTGTTTTCATTATATTATTCCTTCATTAAAGTGTTTATAAATTCTTGTAGTTTTAGAAGTCCGTAGCCACCGCGAACACAAGCCACCTCGTCGTAAGTGGTGACATCGTCAGCCTCTATGCCTTTGTGCCAGATGAGGAACGGCACAGGTTCGTTGACGTGGATGCGCAGCTCTACAGGAGTGGGGTGGTCAGGCAGTACCGCTATACACACATCCTGGTCCTTCACCGCCTCGTATATAGGACGTATCAGTCGCTGGTCCAAGTAGTTTATTGCTTTCAGCTTCAGGTCCAGGTCGCCGTCGTGTCCTGCCTCGTCGGTAGCTTCCACGTGAACAAAGACGAAGTCGTCAGTCTTCAGCGCCTCTATTGCCGCCTGTGCCTTCCCCTCGTAGTTGGTGTCGGCAAGTCCTGTAGCTCCGGGCACATCGACAATCTTCAGTCCGGCATAGTGTCCTATGCCTTTTATCAGATCTACCGCCGATATTACCGTTCCCGACTTCACCTGTGGGAATAGTTCCGAGATGGTTTCCATCTTCGGACGATAGCCTCCCGACCAGGGCCAGATGCTGTTAGCCTGTCGTTCTCCGCGCTTTGCCTTCTCTATGTTGTAAGGGTGCTTTGATAGCAGTTCCTGCGACCTTACGATGAGGTCGTTGATAAGACTTGCCGTCTTTTCCTCGCCTGTTACCAACAGTTTGTTCCACTCCTCTCCCGGATGGTCGTGGGGTGGGGCGCAGTTAATGTCTTTGCTACCACCTTTAATTATTAATAGGTGACGATACTGAATGCCACAAACGAACTTAACCCTGTCGTTGCCGAGGTTCTCGTTAAGATAGTCAATGAGCACCCGAGCATCTTCCGTCTGCAGGTTGCCGCCGTTATGGGTTATTATCTTTCCGTCCTCTATTGTTATCAGGTTACAACGCAGCGCCAGGTCGTCGGGTTCCATCTCGTAGCCTATGCTTGCCGCCTCCAATGGTCCTCGTCCTTCGTACACCTTGTTAAGGTCGTAGCCGAGGATTGCTGTGTTTGCCACTTCCGAGCCCGGAGGGAAACCCTCGGGGACGGTAACGAGTCGTCCGCAGCGTCCTTCGCGTGCCAGCATGTCCATCATGGGTTTGTCGGCATACTGCAGCGGAGTCTTTCCGCCCAATCGTTCTATGGCGTGGTCAGCCATTCCGTCGCCCAATATGATAATTCTTTTCATTGCTTAGATATTTGCTATTGACATGATATTGGCGAAGACACCTGCCGCCGTTACACTCGCTCCGGCACCGTAGCCCTGAATCTGCATAGGATATTCCTTATAGCGTTCTGTCGTTAGAAGTACTATGTTGTTGGAGCCTTCAAGGTTATAGAATGGATGTCCTAATGCGACTTCTTGCAGACTGACCGACGTCTTGCCGTTTTCCATCTTTGCCACAAAGCGCCAGCGTTTTCCTTCGCTCTCCAACTGTTTGCGACGTTTCTCGAAGTCACCATCAAGCTTCGGCAGGTTGCGCCAGAAGTCTTCCACGCTTCCCTGGAAATAGCTGTCGGGCACGAAGAGGTGTTTCTCTACATCTTCCTGTTCCACCTTATAGCCTGCCTCGCGGGTAAGGATTACCAGCTTGCGCACAACGTCCATTCCGCTGAGGTCTATACGTGGATCAGGCTCGCTGTAACCTTCTTCCTTCGCTCTGCGCACCGTTTCCGAGAAGGGCACGTCGGCAGCTATGGTGTTGAAGATATAGTTAAGTGTTCCCGACAGTACCGCCTCAATCTTCAGTATCTTGTCGCCCGAGTTTCTCAGGTCGTTGATGGTTCCTATTATAGGCAGTCCTGCTCCCACGTTTGTCTCGAAGCGGAATTTCACGCCTCTTGCGAGTGCCGTTCTCTTCAGCGTCGCATAGTTGTCGTAAGCCGACGAAGCGGCAATCTTGTTGGCAGCAATAACACTAATGTTGTGCTCCAGGAATGTCTTATAGAGTTCTGCCACTTCACGACTTGCGGTACAGTCCACGAATACCGAGTTGAAGATGTTCATTGCGAGCACCTCGTCGCGCAGATGCGTTATGCTGCTCGGCTCGCTGTCGCGTAGCTGTTGGCGGTAGTTCTCAAGGTCTATACCGTCGCGCGAGAATATAGCGTTCTTCGAACTTGCTATTCCCACCACGTTGAGTTTCAGTCGGCGGTTCTGTTTCAGCTCCTCGTACTGTGAACGAATCTGCTCTATGAGTTTTCCGCCTACTGTTCCCACACCACAGATGAAGAGGTTCAGCACGTTGTACTCCGACAGGAAGAAGGAGTCGTGCAGCACGTTGAGCGACTTGCGCAGGTACTGTCCGTCGATGACGAACGAGATGTTTGTCTCCGAGGCACCCTGTGCGCATGCTATCACGCTGATACCGCTGCGTCCTAACGTGCCGAAGAGTTTTCCTGCTATACCTGGCGAGTGTTTCATGTTCTCACCGACGATAGCTATTGTGGCAAGTCCGCTCTCCGCATTCATGGGGAACATGGCTCCCGTCTCTATCTCTTTTGCAAACTCCGTGTTAAGCACCTCTACGGCGGCTACAGCATCTTCGTCACGAACACCTATTGATGTGGAGTTCTCCGACGAAGCCTGCGACACCATAAACACCGATATGCCGTTCTCTGCCAGACACGAGAATATTCGTCTGTTCACACCGATGACACCCACCATTGACAGTCCCGTCACGGTGATAAGTGTTGTGCCGCTGATGCTCGATATTCCCTTGATAGGCTTCTGGTCGTTGTCTATCTCTTGTTTTATCAGAGTTCCCTCGAACGCCGGGTTAAAGGTGTTCTTTACCCTGATAGGTATATTCTTTACACAAACGGGGTAGATGGTGGGGGGATATATCACTTTTGCGCCGAAGTTACAAAGCTCCATAGCTTCGACGTAACTCAGTTCATTAATGGTGTAAGCAGTCTTTATCACCTTGGGGTCGGCAGTCATAAAGCCGTCCACGTCGGTCCATATCTCCAAAACCTCGGCGTCGAGGGCTGCCGCTATTATTGCCGCCGTGTAGTCCGAGCCTCCGCGTCCCAGGTTTGTCGTCTCTCCGGTGTCGCGGTCACGACTGATGAATCCAGGCACCACGAGCACCTTGAGTGCAGGTTTCTGCGCCAGCGCCTCGTTGAATGCCTCGCGCACCATTCGGGTTGTCAGTTCCGAGTCTAACTGGTGACGGTTGTTCTTGAACTCCGTTCGTATGAAGTCGCGTGCGTTCATTCGTCGTGAACTCTTGAAGAGCATCGTCACGATGTTTGAACTCAGTCGCTCTCCATAGCTTACTATGGCGTTCTGCGTCTTCTCACTAAGGTCGTGGATAAGGAATACTCCGTAATAGATGCTCCTCAACTGGTCGAAGAGGGAATCTATCGTTGCAAACAACTCCTCACGCTTTTTGGGGTCGGTAATGATGACGTCAATCATTTGATGATGGCGACTCACCATAGCATCAAATTCGTCTTTCCAGCGGTCATCGCCCTTCAGCGCTAACTGTGATGTAAGCAGGAGCTTGTCGGTAATTCCTCCTAAAGCGCTGACAACTACAACTACGGGCTGCTTACGAGCCTCTTTCTCTACAATGTTTTTTAAGCTTAAAATGCTTTTCACGGAACCTACAGATGTTCCGCCAAATTTTAGTACCTTCATTTTTTTATTTCTGTTTAGGACGCCTCTCAACGAGCGAGGTTGTTGTCCAATTTCGTGGGCACAAAGGTACTAATTTCGCATTTAATACACAAACTTCTCGGGATATTTTCCCTTAAAATCCTTAAAATAATCCTTTATAACTTTCATATCGGCATCTATGTTCCCCGTAGGAATGAATGTTCTGGTGCATACTATCTCCTTCTTCTCGTAGTCAACACCGTAGAGTAGGATAGGGATGTCGGCTTTCAGCGCAATATAGTAAAAACCCTTCTTCCAGTCGGGGTTTGGCGAACGGGTACCTTCGGGCGTTATGCACAACTGGAACTTGTCCATCTTCTTCGCCGTCTCAGCCAGGTTGTCCGTCATACTGCTCTTCTTCGAGCGCCACACGGGAATGCCTCCCATACGCTTAAATATAGGTCCCAAGGGCCAGAAGAACCATTCCTTTTTCATCAGGAAGTTAATCCTCATGCCCTCCGAACGCATATATAACTGTCCTATCAGGAAGTCCATGTTGCTCGTATGCGGAGCTAACGCAATGATAAACTTGTCCGGATGGACCTCCGTAACATTCTTCTTCCAGCCCCATTTTTTGTAAAGGAGCCACTTGCAAAAATTACTCATAATAGTGTTTCCACAGCATTCTAATGCAGATTACCGATGTGGTCAATTATCTCAGCAACCTCTTTGTTGAAATTCTCTTTTAAATCTTTGTAGTATTTTTTTGGAGCAATACCGGGCTCGGGGTGAGAAACTCGACAAATGTATTCACCTTGCAGGCGAACAATGGTTGAAAGAAGATTGTTAACGTTTTCTTCACTCGGTCTTCCAACATACAATGATGCTGCTACACACTCTGCGAAAAGCTCACTACAAATGTAGTTTATTACGCGCTTTAAATCTCTTTTGTTTGTCATAGTTGTTACTTTTATGTTACAAATGTACGACTTTTATTTTAATTGGCAAGAGTTTTTGCATATTTTTATAACATTTTTCTTAAAACATTACAAAAGTCCTTTGTCGTTCCTCCAAATTTTCGTATTTTTGCCACCCGAAATTTATTATCACTAAACAATAACCCAAAAGTAATTATGGAAAAAAGTGCATTGCAAAAGGCTCGTGCCGCTTATGAGCCAAAACTTCCCAAAGCGCTAAAAGGTGCTGTAAAGATTAGCGAGGGTGCTCCAACACAGAGCGTCGATAATCAGGAAGAAATCAAGAAACTGTTCCCCAACACCTACGGAATGCCACTCATCGAGTTCGTTCCTGGCGACAAAACCAACGAGGCTCGCATGAACGTCGGCGTTATCCTTTCAGGTGGTCAGGCTCCTGGTGGTCACAACGTTATCACCGGTTTGTTCGACACTCTTAAGAAACTCAATCCCGAGAACAAACTCTACGGTTTCCTGATGGGTCCTGGTGGACTTGTTGACCATAAGTATATCGAGATTACAAAGGAGTTCATCGACGACTACCGCAACACAGGCGGCTTCGACATGATTGCTTCTGGACGCACAAAACTCGAGAAGGAAGATCAGTTCGAGAAAGGACTTGAGATTATCCGCAAACTCGACATCAAGGCTATCGTTATCATTGGTGGCGACGACTCTAACACCAACGCTTGCGTCCTTGCTGAGTACTACGCAGCAAAGAACTACGGTGTTCAGGTCATTGGCTGTCCAAAGACCATCGACGGCGACCTCAAGAACGACCAGATTGAGACTTCATTCGGTTTCGATACAGCATGTAAGACATACTCTGAACTCATCGGTAACATCGAGCGCGACTGCAACTCAGCACGCAAGTACTGGCACTTCATAAAACTCATGGGACGTTCAGCAAGCCACATCGCACTCGAGTGCGCCCTGCAGACACAGCCAAACATCTGTCTCATCAGCGAGGAAGTAGAGGCAAAAGACATGAGTCTGAACCAGATTGTTGAAGACATCGCCAGCACCGTAGCTCACCGCGCAGCACAGGGCAACAACTTCGGCGTCGTACTCATCCCAGAAGGACTCATCGAGTTCATCCCAGCCATCGGACGCCTTATCCAGGAACTCAACGACCTGCTCGCTGCTCACGGCAACGACTACAAAGACCTTGACAAGCAGGCTCAGCGCGAATACATCCTTGCACACCTGTCAAAGGAGAATGCCGAGACCTTCGCAACACTCCCCGAGGGCGTTGCACGTCAACTCTCACTCGACCGCGACCCACACGGCAACGTACAGGTAAGCCTCATCGAGACAGAGAAACTCATCTCCGAAATGGTTGACACTAAGCTCGCAGAGTGGAAGAAAGAAGGCAAATACGTCGGCAAATTCGCTCCCCAGCACCACTTCTTCGGTTATGAAGGACGCTGCGCAGCACCATCAAACTTCGATGCCGACTACTGCTACGCCCTCGGTACCAGCGCTGCCCAGCTCATCGCTGCCGGCAAGACAGGATATATGGCAATCGTCAAGAACACCACAGCACCTACCGACGAGTGGAAGGCTGGCGGTGTGCCCATCACCATGATGATGAACATGGAGCGTCGTAACGGCGAGATGAAGCCTGTAATCCGTAAAGCCCTCGTAGAACTCGACGGCAAACCATTCAAGGCTTTCGCTGCAGTACGCGACAAGTGGGCAAAAGAAACCTGCTACATCTATCCAGGACCAATACAGTACTGGGGACCAACAGAGGTCTGCGACCAGACCACCAAGACCCTCCAGCTGGAGCAGAAGTAACACATATTATAATAATAAGAACCCTTTTAGGAGGATGTGCCCATCTCGTGCACATCCTCTTTCCTTTACCGCCCACGACTGTCAGCAGATGAACCTCATGGCGCTGGAACTTTTTGTATCTTTTACTTGTTATTTCAGAATATATTCGTATCTTTGCAAGCGGAACATAGTTTTTTTTTTGCATATAAACCAACAAAATAAAAAAATGAAACGAAAAAACTACATCAGACCGATGGCGAAGGCTGTCATTTTGCATCAGCGGGCGACGTTGCTCAGCGGCTCTAGCTACGCGATAGGCAGTGGAAAACTCGACAAATCGTGGAAGAACAACAGCAAGGATGCCTGGGACGGCATAGACCCGGTAACACCAAGCAGTGGGATGGGCGGCTGGTCCGATAAGGGCGGCAGCGCATGGGAGTGAGTTTTTGTAAAGTTTAAAGATAAAAATCCAAAAAGCAATATGAAGAAGAACATTTTCCAAATGCTGTTGCTCCTCATGACGGCAGCACTGACCGCAGCATGCAGCAGCGATAGCGAAACAACAGAGAACGCACCTGCCGTCATCAATCCTGACGAGGCGCTGACACCTATCCGCATCACGGCCAATTATGCCGGTGACGATGTACGCAGCAATGCTACCCGCGTGTCATACAGCGAGGACGGCAGCGACATCAGCGCCACATGGCAGGCAGGCGACAAGATAAAGGTAGTATATAACGGCAACGTCTCTACCCTCGACCTTGAGAGCGGTGCAGGCACAGCATCTGCTACATTCACGGGCACCATCAGCGGTACTCCGTCGGCTACCTCGATGCTCATCTGCTACGTCAGCGACCAGAACAGCGCATCGGCTGTGACCATCAATACTGACGGCTCTTACACCTATACCGATGGTACATTCCTCGCGCAGGACGGCACGCTCGCCGGTGCTGCCAAGTGTAACCTCTACTACGGCTCCACGTTCTACGGTACGGGTTCTAACATCAGTTGCGACTTCGCCGTCAACACCTCAATGATGAAGTTCACCGTCAGGGCTCCCGACAACGTATCGGCTGGAGATGAAGCTACACTGACCTATAAGAGCAACGGCACCGCTATCTCAAAGGCGACATTCACCGTCGGCGCTGGCGGTAAGAATACCATCTATTTGACCATCCCTGCAGGACAATATACTGGCGAGCAGACCCTCGTTTACAACGAGACGAGTAAGACACTCTCTGCCACCAAGGCTAACTTCGTGGCAGGAGAAACTTATAGCAGAGATGCTGATTATGGCTCTATCCCCGTTGGTGCCGTTAGTGGTAAATACACCATCAATGGCAGTGGCAACAAAGTATTTTTCGCAAACGGCAACCTGCAGTACAAGAGCGACACGGGCTGGCGATTTGCCGAGCATCAGTGGGACTACACCAATAATTTGAACCCCGAAAATTGGGTTGATTATATTGACTGGTCAACATGTATCAGTTTCAGCAGCACCATCATAAATGCCAGCAACACGGCAGGTTGGTATACACTGAGTAAGGACGAGTGGCTGTATGTCTTCAATTCGCGTGAAACGAATGCCACTGTCAACAGTACCAGCAACGCCCGATATACGGAAGCATCCATCAACACGGATGCCACAGCGGTAAAAGGTGTCATACTGATTCCTGACGGTTACTCAGGCGGCACACCGACTGGCGTTACTTGGGGTACTATTAATGCAAGTAGTGACTTCAGTACAAGTTGCACCTCGGCAGGATGGGCTGCTTTGGAAGCGGCAGGATGCGTATTTTTGCCATGTGCAGGATACTATAGTAGTGAGCTGCAAGATGTCGGTACAGTCGGAATATATTGGTCAAGCACCCAATACGATTCGTGGAGAGCATACCGTATCGGTTTTTTGACAAACTTTTTGGATTTGTCAGATAAAAACGATAAAGGTTTTAAATTCTCAGTCCGCTTGACTTGCCCTGCATAATAACTGCAACCCTTCTCGGAGGCTCGGCGGTGGAAAGGCACACCGGGTCTCCGATATATTTTGGCTTAAAAAGGAATGTAAATAATAGCATAATAGTATTTGCAGTTTAAACGTGGATAAGGAAACTTACAGGAAAAATAAGCGGTTCGCGGGCGAAAAGAAACCCTCCATGAAGCGGCGCCTCGTGGGACACGACTACACACGCAGGGGTATCTACCTGCTGACGATGGCTGTTGAAGGACGAAGACCGCTCTTCGGACGTGTATATGGCAGCAGCGACGATGCACGTATAGAACTGTCCGAACTGGGTTGCGCCGTGAGGGACGAGTGGTTCAACATTCCCAACTACCACCCGGAAGTGAAGCCCCTGGACCTCCAGATGATGCCCGACCACCTTCACGGCATCATCTATATCAGCGAGCCGCTGGCGCAGGGACTTAGTGGCGTGGTAAGAGGTTTTAAGACCGGCTGCGGAAGAGCTTACCGCCGCCTCGTCGTTCCCTCCTCGTCTGTTGCGACTCAGTCGCGACAAGCCCCAAGTGGAAGCCATCCCGAACACGGGCTACTCTTTGAACCAGGCTACAACGACCTTCTACTCCGCAACAGCGAGGAATACCAGCGGTGGAAGCATTATCTGCGCGACAACCCCCGCCGCCTGCTGATGAAGCGCGAACGACCCGAGCTGCTGCGTCCCTTCTTCAACATGATCCTTGGCACCCACACCTATAACGGCATCGGTAACCGTGAACTGCTTAAAGCCCCCAAACGTTTGGCGGTAAGGGTGTCACGACGTCTCGTGGGCAAAGCGCTTGAAGACGAAGTTAACCGTTACCTGGAAGCTGCCCGTAACGGCGCCATCCTCATTTCGCCAGCCATCTCGCCGGGCGAGAAACTCGTCATGCGACGCGCCTTCGACCTCCAGTTGCCCACCATCGTCGTTTTGCACAATGGCTTCACCCCGCTGTCCAAGCCCAAGGGCGAACAGTTCGACGCCTGCGCCCATGGTCGCCTGCTGATGCTTTCTGCCTGGGAGCACCTCAACGAGCGCATAACCCTCACCGCCCACGACTGTCAGCAGATGAACCTCATGGCGCTGGAACTCGCAGGGGAGTGATCCTTACGCCCTGCTCGCAGTGGCTAACCAATACGAGTGCGGGTGAACAAGCAAAGAAATGAGAAAAGAACCGTTGTTGGTTTGTGTATTATGGCGATTTTTGTATCTTTTACTTGTTATTTAAGAATATATTCGTATCTTTGCAGCGAGAAACGAAAGAAAGGACATAGAAAATGACAAATGTAAATGCAATACATGTTCAGGGTCAGATACTTTCTCGTGGCAAGCGCCTTTCTTCGTACGAATCTCAATCTGATTTATTTGATTAAAAATAAAGGAAATAATTTTAATAATCTATTTATGAAAAAACTATTTAGTATTCTTCTCTTCATCATCAGTATGAATAGCATGGCACAAGACCAAGTGTTCTTTCACAATGGTAACGTGGCAAAAGGTAAAGTGTCAGAGGTTAACGATCAATGTATTAAGTTTTATTATGAAGGCGAAGATGTGCTATACACTATTAGTCGTAATGCTATTTCCGAAATCTGTTTCCAAAGCGGACGTGTTCAGCAGATGTCTCAAAAAATAGATGTACAGTCACCAGATGATTGGGAAAAGGTACGCCTTGTGTATGACAAGAATGAAGTATTTGGGCTGAAATCCTTAGGTCAAATTGAGAAGCACTCCAGTGGTACTTGGTCTTTTTCCATCACAGCAGGTCATTTTAGTGAGAAAACCATGAAGAAAATTCGTAAAGAGGCTGCTAATAGAGGAGGATGCATAGTCCTTATCCTTAGTCAGCAGAGCAATTCAGGTGGATTTTTTAAAGATGGTCATGCTTCTATGTCTGGTGAAATTTATACATATTGATAATTAAGACATCATTTTTATATGATTTTCTGCCAACATGTCACCCATGTTGGCAGATTTTATTTTGGCACAATTGTTGCAGGGAGTGGATTATATAAATATGTTTAACTATGATTCATTGGACAGACATAGATAAATCGAAAGAGGGCATTCTCATGATTCTTGAGGTTATCAAGAACTATGAGAAAGAAGGCGATGTGCGTTTTCTTGCCGGTATTCATAGCCGAAATTTTTCTGAATATAAGATTCAGCAGTTGATATGTATTGTGCGTGAACGCTTGAATATGACGAGACGTGAGCTATTGCGACTATCAGAGATAGCACTGACATATAATAAGTTGTGGGCGACGGACGAAAATAATTGTTTTCGTGATGCTGACAAGTTGTTTCGAAAGATTCGCAGTACACTGAAAGGTACGAAGATTCTCTATAAGCGCTTTACTCCTATTTGCAGAAAATCGGCACCAGACAAGGACTTCCGAGCATCGGTTTTCGTCAAGTCAACATTGGCTCACGCAGAATGTGGGCGCGACTTGTATGGTCTTGATTCGTATCCTGACATCGTGTCTACTCTATATGCCGAGATGGGTGCCTATTTCACGAATGTAATTGCTGTGTTGGTCATCTGCCATCAGGAACTTACAAAAGAAGCTAAAATCAGCGAAAATGCCGAACTATGTCTTCAGTTGCTCAACGAACAATGTAAGAGTATTGTTGGCGATATGAAGGACGTGATAGGTATGCTGTCGAAGGAGAAGGCTAGCGAGGACGAATTGCTTAAAAAAAGCAAGAAGTCTGGTTCTCTGAAGACATTTGCACAACAGGGCTTCCATAAATACAACATTGAAAGCATTACGCGTTATGCAACATCCCGAGCCGTTGAGAATGGTGCTCAATTTGGATTGGATGACATAGAATCGTTGTATTTCGTCAATAATCCAAAGAAAGGTAAAAAAGCCAAGGAGATTATGAATGACTTCGATAAGTATGCTGACAAAGGACGTGGAACAAAGATGGATACCACAGCTATAGCAGAGTTTATTTGCTGGACAGGGCTAGGTATAGCCAAGGGTTATAGCTATTTCGTATTAGCATACAAGGGCAACTATGACTTGCCGCAGAAGAATAGTGTCTGGGCCCGTTTAGACAGTTATAAGAAAGCAGATCCAGAGGCAGCTAAAGACGATGGCATGGAACGAAAATTCGCCTCCGACTTTGAAAATCGTATAAGTAAACGCTGATTATCCTGTTTTTATTCATATTTTAATAGACGCTTACAAGTCCGTGGGCGTTTATTTTTTTGTAGATAATGGACGTATAAAAATGTGTGGCGTCTATTTTATTTGGAAGATTAAAGAGTTGACATCTAATAGTTTTTCTAAATATCATCTAAATAGACAAAAAGCATCGTAATTATCTAAAAATCACCTTTTTATTTCGTCTATCTGTATTTCGCAAAACTTGGAAAAGATAGCGAAATTCCCCCTATCTTTGCAGCAGAATTCTACGGGAAGAAAGCTCCAGCGTGGCTCCCGCCGGTTTCGGTAATCATCTGGCCATAGGACCGGTAACGTTACAGATGTTCACTTCCTAAAAATAAGAAAAAAATGGAAGCAAAGAACAAAAAACAAAAGAGCGCTAACCTCGATGGTTGGCACATCAACACAGACATGGGCTGTGACGTAAAAACAATTCTGCGTAGCGACCGCAAGATGAAGGTAGGCAAGGAGTATCCTGGTGTTTTCAGGCTCGACGGGGAGGGTTTCGTTGAGGAGTTCCTCTCGCGCGATTCGCACTACACCTTCACGGAGACGTTGCCTTGGACAATGAAGCGCAACCCGCGCGTGTTCATCGGCAGGTACATATCTATAACCCGTAGGAGTGACGGCTCGCTGCGTCCGAACTTCCGTCCGGTGAAGATGGACGACGGCTTCAGCGTTGACCACTATGCCGACGGTGTGCGTTACGAACTCCTATTAGCGCTTGGAGGCTTAGTAGGGGAGAAGTGAATGAGTTAAGAATATCAGTTATATCAGATATCAGTTTGATTTTCGAAGGGTATATACCCTTTACTATTACTTATAACTAATTAATAATTAATAAGTTATATATATAAATAAGAAAACAGGCACCCCTTAAAAACGAACTGATATACTGATATCTGATATTCAAGTTATAGTAAGTTTAATGTAAAAAGCAGTAAATCAATGAAATACGACATTTCAAAATCAACAGCGCCCGCGATGCCAAACCTTGGCAAGGGCACAGAATGTATCAAAATCCTGCTTTCGCAGGCATCAAAAGACATGTACGAACCCCTGGTTCCGATGTTTTTTCCTATACTTGGCGCACATATCAGTGGTTCAGAATTTCAGTATCCTGACCTTACTTGGAAGGAAATGTGTGGTCAAATGGCTAATCTGGTAGCTCATTCGGGCGACAACAAGGGTCAATTGTCGACTTTAGCGAAAGCCATTTGCCGCGATTTCCGTCAGCACGACGAACAGGAAGAGAAGAAACTTCTGGAGTGGCAGAAGCAGAAGCAGACCAAGGGTGCCAACAAAGATAAGCCCGAGCGTCCGGAAGTAGCCTTCCGCTTTCCACCGTCAAACACTACCAATGCCGCCTTCATCCAGAACGCAATGGCACTCGAATCGCAGGGTGGACTGACACAGTATTTCAACCTACCCGAGGTGGAGATGGCCGACCGTCTTTGTGGCGGACACCGGCAGGTATCGGTGTTGCTCCGTAACGTCTATGATCGCGACAGAGCGGGAGCACTACGAGCTACGGCAGACGGAGTGACGGGCAACCCAACGATTCGTGCCTGTTTCACCATCTCGTCAAACCCTGATTCCACCCGTAAGTTCTACAAACAAGAGCTCACTAACGGTACGTTCGGGCGTATGGTATTCTCGTTCAAACCACGTGGAGGGCGCAACGGAAAGATACCAAGGCAGGGCAAGTACGATGATGCTTTCTATCAGCAGTTGGACGAGTACCTGACACGCCTCGACATCTGTAAAGGACGATTCATTATCCGACCTCTTAATAAGCTGACAGACCGTTTGGCACAGGATATGGCTACGCTGGCAGACTTGGCTGACGACGACCTACTGTTCGAGATTTCTCACCGCGCCCTGGTTTCAGCGTGGAAGGCGGGTTGTATCCTCTGGGTTCTTAATAATCAGACGTGGACTAAGGCGATGGGTGAACTCGTGGAGTGGCTTGCTTACCACGACTTGTGGAGCAAGATGGCTGTCTTTGCAGATATGCTGAAGGCTGGGGATATAGCTATCTCTGAGGTTGTGAAAACGGGCCCCAAAAACATGCTAGAAGACCTACAGGACACCTTCAGCGAAAAGCAACTGGAGGCGCTCCGACAAAGTTTAGGTAAACCAGTGGGAATTGCAACAAAAAAACAACTCAACGTGTGGAAGAACCGAGGTTTCATAGAGTATTCTGCACAGACCGGACTCTACACCAAGACGGAGAAATATCTGAATGGTTCAGGGTTAACGGTTAAGGGTTAATGGTTATGGAGAAGTATGAACTGCAAAAGCTTCGCGACCTCCCGATAGAGGGGGTCGCGGAGCGACTCGGAATACGGGTTACGCGGCACCGGTGTCTTTGTCCCTTTCACGACGATCACCACCCGTCGATGTCGTTCTCGGTGAAGAAGAACACGTTCCGCTGCTTCGTCTGCGGGGCTCACGGCGGCACGATAGATCTGGCGATGAAGTGTCTGAATAAGCCGTTCCTTGATGCCTGCAGGTGGCTAGACCCCCTCCTGACCTCCCCGTGGGGAGGAACTACCCATTCAGAAAGCCTCCCCTCGGGGAGGTTTGGAGGGGGTCGTGATTTCGACGCCTCGCGCTACGAGCGATTCTTCGACCGTCCTTTCCTGAGCGACAGGGCACGCCATTTCCTCTACGAGGAGCGCCACATAGACCCGAGGGTGGTGCGCTGGTGCCGACTGACCTCGTGGCGCGACCGCGATGGGGTAGAGTGGCTACAGATTCCCTACTTCGACCTCAAGGGACGGCTGGTGGGCATCCAGAACCGCAACCTCTGTTACGGCTCGGGGTCAACGCCTCAGGGGTCAGCGGCGCCCCGTTTCCGTTTCCCTGCCGGCTCAAGGTGCGGCATCTACAATCTGCCCGTGCTCAACCGCCTGAAGGAGGGCGACGAGCTGTGGATAACCGAGGGCGCCAGCGACTGCTGGGCTATGCTGTCGTCGGGACGCAAGGCAATAGCCGTGCCCTCTGCCACGCTGCTGACAAGTGATGTCGTAGAGCAACTTTCAACTCTAAACTCTCAACTCTCAACTGAATTTCACATGTATCCCGACCGCGACGAACCCGGCGAACGACTCTTCCTGCAGCTCCGTGAAGTGCTGCCCTCGCTGGAGCATCACCAGTTGCCGCAGGGGTACAAGGATTTTGGGGAGTGGTGGTTAGGGGTTAAGAGTTAAGAGTTTAGAGTTAAGAGTTAAGGGTTAAGGGTTAAGAATTAAGAATTAAGAGTTAAGAGTGCGAGAACGGGGCTCGTGGGTGATGAGAATACGGCTCGTGGGTGCCGAGAATACGGCTCGTTTATTAAGGGAAATTTAACACTTTTTGGGGTGAAAATTTCGGGGTAAATGCTTGCGTAATTCACGGAAATTTCGTATCTTTGTAGCGTGTTATTAAAGGAGTGCTTTAAGTGCTTCTGCGACACAAAAACTAAACAGATTTATTAACTTTTAAAATGTTACGAGTATGGCAAGATTTTTTTATGAACTGAGAAAGAACAACAACAGCAGTTCAAAGAGTGCGGGCAAGTTCTTTGCCTTTTCAAAGAGTGTTGAAACGCTGGACAACCGCAAGATGTCGAAGCACATTGCTGAGCACGGCTCGGTATATACGCCCGACGTCATCTACGGCGTGCTGGAGAAGTACCGCACGTGCATCGTCGAGATGCTCCTGCAGTCGAAGAAGGTCTATATCGACGGTCTCGGCACCTTCTACACCACACTGACCAACGCCGGCGGCGGAGCAGAGAGCTACAAGAAGTTCTCGCCACAGAAGAACATCAGCGGTGTCCACATCCGCTTCCTCCCCGAGCAGAAGCAGGACGAGAGCCTCGCATCGACGGAGTTCATCAAGAAGGCGGAGTTCGTCAACATCGCTGACCTGGCGAATCCGGAGCCGGAGGAGCCTTAAACAAGAAACGGGGTTCGACACCCCGTTTCTTTGTTGTTTAGGGTGGGTATTGTAAAATAAATGTAAAATCCTTTTGATTTTTCAGTTTTTTTCATATCTTTGCACCAACCATAATAATTATCATGAATATACGCTTTACGCGCGCAAACAAATATTAATTACACACATAAAACGTATTAATTATGAAGAAACATTTACTACTTTTGGTTTTCGCCCTGCTGCCAATGTTCACAATGGCAGACGAAGGTGGCTCGTGTGGAAAAGATGTAAGCTACACATTTGAAACTGCCACAGGAACCCTGACGATTCAAGGAACTGGTGATATGAAAAATTACAACTTTACACTTACTCCTTGGAGATCATATCGAAGCGACATCTTGGTGGTTATAATCAAAGATGGCGTGACAAGTATTGGAAACTACGCTTTCTTTGATTGCTCTGCGCTTTCGTTTGTAAGTATTCCTAACAGCGTGACAAGCATTGGTGCTAACGCATTCCTCGGCTGTACAAGTCTTACCGCTGTAGATATTTCTGACAACGTGACCAGCATAGGTAACTCTGCATTCCGCGACTGTACAGGACTCACCTCAGTCACCATCGGTAGCGGTGTAAAGAAAATAGGTAATTTCGCTTTTAGCTGCGGAGTAAACCTGTCTTCTATTAATGTGAACATGAATATTCCTATAGAAATTGACGAGTCAGTATTCGAATATACAGGAGGAAACTACAGCAGCGATATCATCTACCTGGCAGCAACACTTAACGTGCCAGCAGGTACCAAAGCTCTCTATAGCAATGTTGCAAGCTGGAAGAATTTCATGAACATTCAAGAGCCAGAACCAGAGCCTGAGCCACAGCCAGAGCCAGAACCAGAGCCATCTGCGATAAACAACGTAAACGGTAATGCGACATCAAGCACATACTACACAGTAGGCGGAGCACAACTGAAAAATGCTCAGCGTGGCTTGAACATTGTCCGCATGAGCGACGGCACTACACGCAAGGTAATGGTGAAATAAAACAAGGGACTTTTAAAGTCTGCTGAATACGGTGCGGACTATTATGAAGTTTGAGGGTACCGCTATACAGTACATGGGTAGCGGTGCCCATATTTTTGGTACTCCTAACCAGATGAAGAAATTGAGGAGTCCCAGTTGGAGGAAGAAATTGAAGACGTGGGCTGCTGCGAAACCCACGCCGTTCTTTTTTGTAGTGTGGCTCTTAAAGGTGAAACGAGCCGAGAGGAAATAGTTGGCGCAGAAACTGATGATGTATCCTATGGCGTAGGCAGGATTCTCGTTCATAAAGGGCAGTAGCAACCAGTAAATGACGTAGTTGATAACTACCGCCGCAGTGCCCACGATGCCAAAGCGCAGCACCTCGCCAAAGAGTTTCTTATTGTGCCAAAATTCCATTACCAAAGGGTTTTAGAGGTCGATTTTATCTACACGACGCTGGTGACGAGCACCCTCGAAAGGTGTAGCGAAGAAGACGTCGAGCATGGCTGCAGCCTGCTTGTTGTCAACAAAACGACCAGGCAGAACGATAACGTTGGCATCGTTGTGCTGACGGATAAGACCTGCTACGTCCTTGTTCCATACCAGTCCGGCACGAATGCCACGATGTTTGTTGAGCGTAATAGCCATACCTTCACCGGAACCACAGATGGCGATACCCGGGTAGATTTCTCCGCTCTCGATGCCCCGTGCAAGTGCGTGGGCATAGTCAGGATAGTCAACGCTGATGTCGCTATTTGTTCCAAAGTCCTTTACTGGGTAACCTTTTTCTTCGAGGTACTGCATTACGAACTGCTTCAATGGATAGCCTGCGTGGTCGCAAGCAACTCCGACTGTCTTAATTTCCATAATTATAAAGCTTTAAAGGTTTATGGTTTATTTATTACTTTAATAGTTCTTTTACTTGTCGATAGACGTTCTCGCCTGTGAATCCCAACTTCTCGTCGAGCACTTTGTAGGGTGCCGAGAAGCCGAAGCTTGGCATTCCCCATACAGCGCCGTTCTCGCCTACAAGTCCTTCGAGGGTTACAGGAAGTCCTGCTGTGAGTCCGAAGATTTTCTTTCCCTTTGGCAACACGCTGTCCTGATAGTCGCGTGGCTGCTGACGGAAGAGTCCTTCGGAAGGAACGCTGACGATGCGACACTTCACGCCGTCAGCACGGAGTAGCTGGGCACCGGCAACGAGGGTAGATACTTCGGAGCCGCTGGCAAGGAGTATGACGTCGTAGTCGGCGTCGCTACCTGCAACAACATAGGCTCCCTTGCGTGCCTGCTCGTAGTCGTTGCCTGCAGGGAGTTTGTCGATGTTCTGACGTGAGAGCACGAGGGCTGTAGGTGTTTCCATATTCTCCATTGCCATAGCCCAGCAGACGGTGGTCTCGTCGGCATCGGCAGGACGGAAGACGCGAAGTGAGTCTTTGCCGTGATGGTTCTTTAGTTTCTCGAGAAGACGAATCTGTGCCTCCTGTTCTACGGGCTCGTGGGTAGGACCGTCCTCGCCGACGCGGAAGGCGTCGTGCGTCCAGATGAACTTTATAGGTACTTCCATGAGTGCCGCCATACGGGCTGCAGGCTTCATGTAGTCTGAGAATACGAAGAACGTGCCGCAGGCGGGGATGATGCCGCCGTGAAGGTACATACCGATACACATACACGCCATAGTGAGCTCGGCAACACCAGCCTGGAAGAATGCTCCTTCGAAGTCGCCAGGAACAATGCTCTTGGTCTTCTTCAGGAAACCGTCGGTCTTGTCGGAGTTGGAGAGGTCGGCACTCGCGCAAACCATGTTGGGAACCTGCTCTGCGAGAACGCCCAGACAGGTGGCGCTGGCAGCACGTGTTGCTGCGCCTTCCTTCTGTACGCACTGGCTCCAGTCTATCTTTGGTGCTTTGCCGCTGAACCACTCTTTGAGGAGTGCTGCCTTCTCAGGATTAGCCTTTGCCCAGGCTGCCTTCTCTTCCTTGCGGACAGCAACAATCTTCTTAAGCTCCTCACGACGACGTGCATAGAGGTCGGCAACATCGTCGAAGATAACGAACGGGTTCTCGGGATCGCCACCAAGGTTCTTTATGGTGTTGATGTAGGCATCGCCGCCGAGTGGTGCTCCGTGGGTGTTTATGCACGCCTCGTAGCTTGTGCCGTCGGCACGCAGAGCGCCCTTACCCATGATGGTCTTACCAATGATGATGGTAGGACGGTGCTGCTCCTTGAGAGCCTCATCGAGGGCGCGACGGATATCGTCGGCATCGTTACCGTTGCAGCTGAGGACGTTCCATCCCCACGCCTTGTACTTTGCCGCCGTATCTTCGGAGATGACGTCCTTACACTCCGTAGAGAGCTGGATGTCGTTGGAGTCGTAGAACATGATAAGGTTGGAGAGTCCGAGGTGTCCAGCAATACGTCCTGTACCCTGAGAAATCTCTTCCTCGACGCCACCGTCGCTGATGTAGGCATAGATTTTATGTTTCATAACCTCGTGACCAAGACGGTTCTCGAGGATTTTCTCTGCGAGAGCAGCTCCTGCAGCGAAGGTGTGACCTTGTCCGAGGGGACCGCTGGTATTCTCGATGCCACGAAGGATGTTGCGCTCGGGATGTCCTGGAGTGGGGGAGTCCCACTGGCGGAACTGCTTTAGCTCGTCGAGGGTGAAGAAACCCTGCAGGGCGAGTGCCGCATAGAGCATAGGCGACATGTGACCTGGGTCGAGGAAGAAGCGGTCGCGTCCTTCCCATTCGGGGTTCTCGGGGTCATAGACGAGATACTCCGAGAAGAGCACATTGATAAAATCGGCTCCGCCCATAGCACCTCCAGGATGTCCGGACTTTGCCTTTTCCACCATTGACGCAGCGAGGATACGAATGTTGTCCGCTGCCTTAATCATTATCTTTTTATCGTTCATAGTACTTTACGATTAGGGATTCTATCTTTGAAAATATTTCTTTCCATTCTTTATCACTATGCCACGAGTATCGTTGCTCACACGCTGTCCCATTATATTATATGTATAAGAGTCAGAGGTTCGACGCTGAACGGGGATTTCCTCTATCGCCGATTCCTGAAAGGTAAGTGTGGCACCGGCATTCGTCTTTACCATTTCGGGAACGGTATTGACGGGAGCCTCAGTATAGTCGTAGGGAACGGTAACGGTGCTGCCGACATTAGAGGGCTGGACGCTGGAGCCCTCGATGTGGTTGGTAGTGCTCCATGTTACTGCTGTAGCGCCGTTCTGGCCATAGTACTTGACGTTCTTCTCGAAGTAGTTGCCTTCGATGAGGAACTCGGAGTTCTTGCGCGGATTGATGGCGTTGCTGCCGTTTCCTGTGCAGTCGTAGTAGTTGTTGAGCATGTGAATCTTTCCCACACGAGCCATCGGCATGCGTGCCTTGCAGCCCTTGCTCCAGTTGTTGAAGGCATAGGTGGTATTGAGGAACCCTACTGCTTCGCTGTCGCTGCTACCTACAAGGTTGGTATTTTGGTGCATATAGGCACGCTCGGTATATCTGAAGATACACCAGCTAACGGTATTGAAGTCGGACTTCTGGGTGATGTCGAAGTTGCCGTCCATACCGTCGGCGAAGTCACAATGGTCCACCCAGCTGTTCTTTGTGCCGTAGAACGACACGAGGTCGCTACCGCCGACATCAATGGAACCGGGACCTACGAAGGAGAGGTTGCGGATGATGAGGTTCTGGCAGTTCTTGAAGTAGAAGATGCCGGAATTACGGTATGCCTCGGTCTTGTCGCCATACATATTCATAATAATAAGGCGCGTGTTGTACTCTGCCTGCTCGGCAACAGAAGTGCCGTTGGGCAATGTTCCACCGCCACCGCTCGTACTCATACCTGGTACGCCAGCATCATCAAGAGCCTTACGAATATCGTCGGTAACATACCACGAAGTACACAGACGGGCATTGTTAATACCTATGAGCGTCTTGTTCTTGATGCTGTTAAACGAGATGGTGCTGGACACTATAAAGTCGCCTGCAGAACCGTCGAAGATGATTACGGAGTGGTTAGAAATGGCGTTGTATATCTCCGTCTTCTGATCGACGCCTGTGGCGGTAAGTGTTATTACTTTGTCCTCGCTGACGCCAGTAGCGGGCAACGTGTAGCAGCCGCCGCCGGTGATGTCATAGGTAACAGACTTGTCTGTGCGCGACGCAACCGTGCAGAACCCGAAGGGGCTCTGCTGGTCGTAGTCGGACGCCGTAGCAGTAAGTGCTAACGACATTAGCGCTGATGATAATACATAGCGTAGTTTCATATACTGAACGTTTTGCGTTTAATATTAGTCGGAAATCTTACGTGAGCCGTCACCGATAACGACGTCGATAACCTTTGGCTCAACGTTGAACTTGGCTGTATATTTAGCCTTCGCAGTCTTGATGAATTCGTCGTAGAGCTCATTTTTTACGAGGTTTATAGTACAGCCACCGAAGCCACCACCCATGATGCGTGAACCTGTTACGCCACACTCGCGGGCAATGTCGTTGAGGTAGTCGAGTTCCTCACAGCTTACTTCGTACTCCTTGCTTAGTCCGTCGTGAGTTTCGTACATCTTCTTGCCGACAGTCTCGTAGTCGCCAGCATTCAGGGCATCGCAGACAGCCAGCACGCGGTCTTTCTCGCCAAGAACGAAGTGTGCACGCTTGTAGTCCTCTTCGCCAACCTCGGCACGAACCTCCTCGAGCTGCTCCCAGGTGCAGTCACGGAGTGTCTCAAACTTTGCTTCGGGGTGCTTTGCAGCGATGTGCTTAACAACATTCTCGCAAGAGTTGCGACGGTCGTTGTAAGGAGAACCTGCCAGTTCGTGCTTTACGCAAGAGTTGATGAGGACGAGCTTGTAGCCCTGAGGGTCGAAGGGGAAGTACTCGAACTCACGAGAGCGACAGTCCAGACGCATCAGCTTGCCTTTCTGTCCGAAGACACTTGCAAACTGGTCCATGATACCGCAGTTAACACCGCAGTAGTTGTGCTCTGTAGCCTGACCTGCGAGGACCATATCCCACTTGGATACCTTGTTGTCGCCGAAGAGGTCGTTAAGACCACAGGCGAAGCAACTCTCCATAGCAGCTGAAGAAGACATGCCGGCACCAAGGGGAACATCACCGGCGAAGGCAATGTTAAAGCCCTTAACGGGAACGCCTAACTTCTGCATTTCCTTGGCTATACCATATATATAGCGTGCCCAGCTTGTCTTTGGACCATTGGGATCGCTGAGTTTGAAATCAACGCGGTCCTTGAGGTCTATAGCATAAGCCATAACGGTATCTTCGGTGTCGTTGGGGCGCATCTCCGCCATGATGCCGCAGTCAACAGCTCCTGGGAACACGAAACCGCCGTTGTAGTCGGTGTGCTCACCAATGAGGTTGATACGTCCAGGAGATGCATATATTTTTCCTGTTTTACCATCAAAATGCTTAATAAAGCGACTTCTTACAAAATCAATTTCCATCATAGTAGTATTGTTTTTAATTAGGTTAATTTATTTGGTTCCAAACTTATAAATTGTCTTCTGTGTGTAGGTCTCACCAGGGTTTAAAACGACTGATGGGAAATAAGGACGGTTAGGAGAGTCGGGGAAGTGCTGACACTCGAAGCATATTGCCGAGCGACGCGGGAAGGTGGCTCCGTTCTGTCCTTTGTAACCGTCAGCCCAGTTGTCTGAATAGACCTGAACGCCAGGCTCTGTGGTATAAACCTCCATAGTGCGTCCTGATACGGGTTCAACGACGCGTGCGGCAAATGACAGCTCACCCTCTTCCTTCTTGTTGAGGACGAAACAGTGGTCGTAGCCGGCACCATTGCGTATCTGCTCGTCGTCGGCGTCGATATCCTTACCTACAGCCTTCGGTGTCCTGAAGTCGAACGGCGTGCCTGCAACCTTGAGAATCTCGCCTGTAGGGATTGAGTTCTCGTCGATGGGCAGGTAGAAGTCGGCATTAATCTCACACTCCAGGTTGTCGATAGTAGGGGTGGGGTTGGCAATGCCTGCCAAAGAGAAGAATCCGTGATGAGTGAGGTTTATTATGGTCTTCTTGTTTGTCGTTGCCTGATATTTTATTACCAGTTCGTCGTCCTCGGTAAGCGAATAAGCTACCCAGACGATGAGCTCGCCGGTATAGCCCTCCTCGAGATATGAACTGACATATTTTAATACAACAGCATGGTCGCTGACCTGATTGGCATCCCACACACGAGCGTGGAAACCCGTAGGACCGCCATGAAGGGCGTTGGGACCGTTGTTGATAGCCAGATTGTACTCCTTGCCGTTAAGCTGGAAACGACCTTCCTTGATTCTGTTGCCATAACGACCGATGAGGGTAGAGAGGAATGGCTCTGGCGAGTTAATAACATCCTGAATATTGTCGTGTCCCTGAATGACGTTGGCAAAGTTGCCGTCGCGGTCGGGTACCATAATGGCAACGAGTGCACCACCATAATTTGTGACTGCTACTTCGCTGCCATGACTATTCTTAAGAATAAAAAGATCCGTATTTTTTCCGTTTACTGTGGTTTGAAAGTTTTCTCTCTTCAAACCACAAATGTGGTGTATTTCGGTTGTGCTCATAGATAAATGGTTTTGTTAATAATGAAAACTTCGTTTGCAAAATAACAAAATATTTCTGAGACACGCAAACGTTAACAAGAAAAAAGACGATTGCAAAAGGTTAAAAACCTTTAAACAACCGTCAATATCTTTATTGTAGTGACTGTAAACGAGCAATATACTTGCCCAAAATGTCAAATTCCAAGTTCACACGCGAACCGATGCGAATGTCGCAGAAATTGGTGTGTTCGAAGGTGTAAGGGATAATAGCTACCTGAAAAGTGTCTTCGGTGGGATTGCAAACGGTGAGCGAAACGCCGTTGACTGTTACCGAACCCTTATCGACGGTAAAATATCCTCTGCGAGCCATCTCCTTGTCATAGGGATAGCGGAAGGTGAAATAGGTGCTGCCGTCGGCATCTTCCATAGCAACACACTCTGCCGTCATATCCACATGACCCTGGACGATGTGTCCGTCAAGACGTCCATTCATAACCATAGAACGTTCTACGTTGACTTTATCGCCAACCTTTAACAGTCCAAGATTACTCCTGTCGAGAGTCTCACGCATAGCGGTAACGGTATAAGTGCCGTCCTTTATTTCGACAACGGTAAGACAAACACCATTATGGGCAACACTCTGGTCAATGCCCAACTCGTCAACGAAAGAACATTTCAACGTGAAGTCTATATTGTCCTTGTCGTGCTTTATAGCAACTACTGTTGCAAATTCTTCAATGATTCCGGAAAACATAAGTAATTAGTTTAAAAAGAAAGGGGTCGCACGATGATGTGATGAAACTCCGAGCATGTAAGATTTGAGAGCTCTCCGCCTTTGTAATCCACCGGCTTTACAGCTTAGGCACCGAAGTGCTTTATATGGCCCGCCATTAGCAAGAGATGTCTTCTCGGTTTTCAGTATTATTTGATGAGTATCCCAATCGAACCGTCACGACCCCCGTTTGTCAAAGAACCACAATTACCGCTGAGCGACAAACGGGACTCGAACCCGCGACCCTCGGCTTGGGAAGCCGATGCTCTACCAACTGAGCTATTGTCGCAAAGGGTTGATATGTTTTGGAGCCGATACCGGGACTCGAACCCGGGACCTACGCATTACGAATGCGTTGCTCTACCAACTGAGCCATATCGGCATTGCTTCTTGTAAGCGAATGCAAAAGTAGTAATTTTTAATGAGAGAAGGGAGCGATAGGGAAAGAATTAATATATTTTAAGATACTTTCCTGTAATGCTCTTCTCGCAGGCTGCCACTTCCTCGGGGGTGCCGGCAATGACAAGGTTGCCGCCTTTGTCGCCTCCGTCCGGACCAAGGTCTATGACGTGGTCGGCACATTTTATTATTTCCATATTATGCTCTATGACAACGATGGTATGTCCTCTGTCTATCAGGGCGTTAAACGATTTCAAGAGCTTCTGGATGTCGTGGAAATGAAGTCCCGTGGTGGGCTCATCAAAGATAAATAGTGTAGGTTCCTGCTGCTCGCGACCTATGAAATATGCCAGTTTAACACGTTGATTTTCACCTCCTGATAGGGTAGAGGAGCTCTGACCTAACTTGATATAGCCAAGTCCCACATCCTCAAGGGGTTTCAAACGGTCTGCAACGACTTTCTGCTTATTCTTGCTGAAGAACTCTATTGCTTCGGAAACAGTCATCTCGAGGACATCGTAAATATTCTTTCCGGCAAATCTCACCTCAAGGACGTCACGCTTGAAACGCTTTCCGTGACACGACTCACACTCTAATACAAGGTCGGCCATGAACTGCATCTCCACATTGATGACTCCTGCGCCGTTACACTCTTCACAACGCCCACCGTCAGCATTGAACGAGAAATACTGAGCCGTAAAGCCCATCTGCTTGGAAAGGGGCTGGTCGGCAAAGAGCTGTCTTATAGCGTCATACGCCTTCACATAGGTTGCCGGATTAGAACGAGTACTCTTACCAATGGGGTTCTGGTCAATCATTTCAACATGACGTATCTGTTTCCAGTCGCCTTCAAGGGCAAGATATTCCCCAGGGAGCTCCGCAACCTCGTCAAGATGGCGCTTTAGGGCAGGGTAGAGGATACCCTTTACCAGCGAGGACTTTCCGGAGCCTGACACGCCAGTGACAGCGGTAATGACGTTCAACGGGAACTTCACGTCGATACCTCGAAGATTATTCATTCTGGCGCCCTTCAGAAGTATTGACATATTCCAAGGACGACGGTGTGCTGGCACCGGGATGTTTTCTTCGTGTTTAAGGTATTTTACCGTATAACTGTTATTGCTCTTCTTCTTGTCAATATCCTTTAATTCTCCCGTAAATACTATCTCTCCACCGTGTGCTCCGGCATCAGGACCAATGTCAACAATGTAGTCGGCGGCACGCATAATGTCCTCGTCGTGCTCAACAACAACGACAGTATTTCCGAGATCTCTGAGCTCGTGCAGAACATGTATCAACCGTTCTGTGTCTCTGGAATGCAGACCGATACTTGGCTCGTCAAGGATATAGAGCGAACCTACAAGTGAACTTCCAAGAGAAGTTGTAAGATTTATTCGCTGACTTTCACCACCGCTAAGCGTATTAGACCTACGATTTAACGTAAGATAGCTAAGTCCAACATCTATAAGGAATTGCAGTCGGCTGTTAATTTCGCTCAACAGACGCTTTGATATTTCTTTTTCCTGTTCTGATAGTTCTAAATTTTCAAACCATGTTTTTAACTTCCCGATAGGCATTTCTACAAGATTAGTGATGCTCATACCGCCAATTTTCACGTATTCTGCTTCGGGCTTCAAACGGGTTCCGTGGCAGGTGGGACATACCGTCTTTCCACGATAACGACTCAACATTACGCGGTATTGAATCTTGTACTGATTCTCGCGCACCATATCGAAGAATGCATCTATTGATACTCGCTCGTATTTATTAGTGGTATCTGATGGCAATCCGTGCCACAACCAGTCTTTATGCTGTCGTGAAAGTTCGTAATATGGTGTAAAAATAGGAAAATCGTCCTTTGCGGCACGTCGTATAAATTCGTCCTGCCACATCTTCATTTTCTCACCGTGCCAACATTGTACACAACCGTCATAAACACTAAGTGTGGTGTTAGGAATGACAAGTTTCTCGTCGATGCCGATAATACTTCCAAAACCCTCACAAGTAGGGCAGGCACCAATAGGGGAATTAAACGAGAACAGGTTGTCTGTAGGCTCCTCAAAAGTTATGCCGTCAGCCTCGAAACGGGTAGAGAAATCGTAGGTTATATTACTCGGAAGAATAACTATACGACACGCTCCGTGACCTTCATACAAGGCTGTTTCTGCAGAATCTAACAGTCGGGAAACAGAGTCTTTGTTCTCGTCTAAGGACATCCTGTCTATAAGGAGCCAGATATTCTCAGGTTTTACTTCTTTGTATTTATCATAATCGTTCAGGAAGTCCTCAATCCTTATGTAGTCATTGTCGAGGAATATCCTTACATAGCCCTCCTGAAGATACGTTTCAAGCTGCTTTTTCAGGCTACGACCATCGGGTAGGTGAATAGGAGAAAGAAGCACAAAACGGGTGCCCAAAGAGTATTGTCGTACACACTCCAGAATATCATTAGTAGAATGTTTCTTGACTTCCTGACCGCTTATTGGCGAATATGTTTTTCCTATTCGTGCAAACAAAAGTCGCAAATACTCGTAAATTTCCGTGCTTGTCCCGACAGTACTGCGAGGATTGCGAGAAATAACTCGTTGTTCAATGGCGACAGCTGGAGGAAGACCCTTGATGTAATCACATTCTGGTTTGTTCATGCGACCAAGAAACTGACGAGCGTAAGCAGAAAGTGATTCCACATAACGACGCTGACCTTCGGCATATAACGTGTCAAATGCGAGAGAAGATTTTCCTGAGCCGCTGACTCCCGTAATAACGATAAACTTATTACGTGGGAGGGAGAGACTAACACCTTTGAGGTTGTTAACCCTTACATTCTTTATATCTATTGTATTTCTTTTATTTATCATAATGCCGATTAGAAAGATAATTGTATACTTGGTCTGCACAGCGTTCTCCATCGACTCCTGCAGAGACAATTCCTCCTGCATATCCGGCGCCTTCGCCACACGGGAATAGTCCTTTTAGTCGGACATGTTGTAGAGTTTCTTTGTCGCGAACAATTCTTACAGGACTACTGGTTCTTGTTTCTACAGCAATTAGAGTTGCTTCGTTTGTTAAGAATCCGCGACTCATCTGTCCGAATTTTTTGAATCCTTGTTGTAGTCTGTGAGATATTTCTTTTGGCATCCAGAAATTCAGCGGACTACTTATGACACCTGGTGCATAGCTTGTTTCAGGTAAATCGTAGCTTACCTTATTATTAACGAAATCAACCATTCTTTGTGCTGGTGCCGTTTGTTTTCTGTTTCCTTGCATCCAACAGTTGCGCTCGATATCTTCCTGATACTTCATTACACGGAGGATATCATCGCCAGGAATATCCTCGGGACGTATTTCTACAACCATTCCGGAGTTGCTCCAACGGGTATTTCGTTGCGACGGCGACATTCCGTTAACAACAATCTGTTCTTTGTCTGTTGCTGCAGGAATAATGAAACCTCCAGGACACATGCAGAACGAATATACTCCGCGTCCATCAACCTGCGTTACAAAACTGTATTCAGCAGCTGGCAGATACTGTCCTCGACCTTCTTTGTTGTGATACTGTATCTGGTCTATCAAGTGACTTGGATGCTCCAAGCGCACTCCAACAGCAATTCCCTTAGGTTCTATTTCTATATTTCTGCTATGCAGGTATTTATATATGTCACGTGCGGAATGTCCTGTGGCAAGAATTACGGGACCTTCGTAACATTCTTCTGCTGAGGTGCGCAGATTAACAGCTTTGACGCCTCTGACAATGTCGTCTTTATCAATGAGCAGCTCCGTCATCTTTGTCTCAAAATGCACTTCGCCACCACATTTTATTATGGTATTGCGCATATTCTCAATGACCCTTGGCAGTTTGTCTGTACCAATGTGAGGATGCGCGTCGGCAAGGATATTTGTGTCTGCACCATGCTGACAGAACACATTGAGTATTTTGTCAATATTTCCGCGTTTTTTACTTCTTGTGTATAACTTTCCGTCGGAATAAGCTCCGGCGCCGCCTTCGCCAAAGCAATAGTTGCTCTCACTATCTACCTGTTGTGTTTTTGTGATTAAAGCAAGGTCTTTCTTGCGTTGGTGAATGTCTTTTCCGCGCTCTATAACAACAGGTCGGAGTCCGTGTTCTACGAGTCTTAATGCCGCAAAAAGTCCTCCAGGTCCCTCCCCTACTACAACGACGCTCTTACCGGTACTCACATCTTTATATTCCGTGTGCAAGTAGGCGTCGTCCGCAGGTTCTTCGTTTATGTACAGACGAACCTTGAGGTTTACAAAAATAGTTCTCTGTCGCGCATCAATACTTCTTTTAAGCACTCTTACATGCGTTATTGTATTCGCGACAATCCCCTCTTCGTCAGCAAGATACGACTTTATTGCATCATCACTTGCAGCTTGTCTGGGAAGAACTCTTATCTGGTATTCTTTTATCATTTCTTTTTGCGTCAAAGGTTATTTTTCAGGAAGGTGAGAACTGCCTTCTGGGCATCTAAAGGACATCCGTGGGGCATCTCCATAAGAATTGTCTCTATCTTATCTTCTGCATTCTGACTCTTCCACGTTTTTCTCATAATGTCAAATGCTTTTTCTACTCCCGGGACAGGAAAGAGCTTGTCCTGTGTACCATTAATGAAAATCATGGGTTTAGGACATGCTAATGAAGCAATATGCGGATAGTCAAGATATTGTCTTAAGGCTGGAATACAATTAGCAAAACCGCCATTCTCACCGCGTCCATAGCGTGTTGTAAGTTGCACATCTGACGTTACCATCCAACAAACAGCAGCTCCTACCTTTATCTTATCGCTGAGAGCTGCAAGCATCCATGCTCTGTAGCCGCCCATAGAGCATCCAGCACATCCAATTCTCGTAGAATCAACGAACGGAAGTGATGCAAGGAAGTCGGTAGTAGCAATATCGTCGTAAGTCATAAAAGCACTCAACGAACGCCCATACATCATCATATTTCCTGCTACGACATCGTATTTCTGTCTGTTGACACCTTCTTTTCTGCCTCTCTCTCCCCACATTGGAGCATCGGCAGAAAGAACAACATAGCCTTCCTTAGCAAGGTCATCGCCCCAATAGTGCCCGTCGTACAGCAGTTTTGTCCATTCTTCAGAATCCTTAGTGACGATGCTGTCTTCCTGAATAGGTCTTATCATTTTTTCCTTACCTATAAAAAGGTGTGCTCCGTGATCGTGTAAAAGATTTATTGCCGCATTTCCCCCTTTTTTGTTTGGGACGAGGAGATAAGCCCTGACGTTGTAATACTTCGACAGATTAATCTCTATCTTCAAAGCCTTGTACCCGTCACGCTGTTCTTCGGCAAGGACTTTATAGGTGGTCTCAGCAGGTCTTGGCGGAGGCGTCATCATACACTCAAGAACTTTTGCTCTTGCGGTATCGCGCCAAAGGTTAAAATCGGTAATATCTGAGTTCCCCCAAGCAAGCGGATAACTCATGTCGGCAATAAGACTGTCGGCATACACGGGCATATCTTTCGCAAATTCATAGACATCTCTTTTCTGCGAAAATGCCGTCTGTGTATGCGAAAGTACACTCGCCAAAAGCAACAATATGTAAGCAACACGTAATTTCATGAGCGTACAAAGGTATGAAAAAGTAATCATAAATCGAAAAAATATCCGTTGTTTTTTGTTTTTTCCACGTTTTTATACTATCTTTGCTGACCAATTATGAATATTATTTACAGATTACGGATATTACGACTAATTATTGTTGTGGCAATAGCAACCACAATAATAGCATGTCGGTCAAGCAAAAGTAGTAAAGGAGGTGCATTTTCTGACCGCCAATGGGTGGAAAACGTGTCACACCCCTACTCCATCAATCACGGACTTCAAGGAAAACATATCTCGCTATGGTCAAGTCATGGACGTTATTACGACCAGAAGAAAGGTATGTGGAAATGGCAGCGCCCGCTGCTTTTCTGTACTACAGAAGACCTGTTCACTCAGACTATTGTCACCCCTTATCTTATTCCGATGCTTGAACAGGCAGGAGCAAACGTCTTTACTCCTCGTGAACGTTCGTGGCAGCGTAACGAGATTATTGTTGACAATGACAATTCCAGAGGTCCTAACTATTCCGAAATAAACGGGAAATACTCTTGGAAAGATGCTGGCGGCAATGGCTTTGCTTATCATTATGGCAGTTACGTAGATAACGAAAATCCTTTTATGGCAGGAACTGCTCGACAGATCAATACATCAAAGAAGAAGTTTAGCTATGTAAGCTACACGCCAAATATTCCTAAGGAGGGCGATTATCCCGTATATGTCAGCTATATTACATTGAAGAAAAGTATTCCCGATGCCCACTATACCGTGTGGCACCAGGGAAAGCCAACCGATTTCGTTGTTAACCAACAGCGTGGTGGCTCTACGTGGGTTTATCTCGGAACGTTCCATTTCGATGCGGGCTGTAGTGATGCCAACTGCGTGGTCCTTTCCAATGAAAGTTCTTCGAATGGTGTGGTCACAACAGATGCTGTGCGTTTCGGAGCGGGTATGGGAAATATAGAACGTGGAGGTTCTACAAGCGGACTACCCCGAGCCCTTGAAGCTGCACGTTACTATGCTCAATGGGCAGGTGCTCCTTATAAGATATATGGTAATAAGCAGAGTAATGACGACTACAGCGAAGACATTAATGTGCGTTCTATGATGACCAACTGGCTCATTAGCGAGAAACGTGTACCATTTGAACTGACGCTGGCAATACACAGCGACGCTGGTTTCCAACGAGACTATCGCAGCATAACGGGTTCACTGTCTATATGTACTACGGATGCAAAATATGGCACCCTCGGTGACGGCTCTTCACGAAAGCAATCCACCGACTTTGCCAACGCATTACTTGAAGGTATCAGGAACGACATCACGAAAACCTATGGCAACTGGAATATTCGTGCTATGTGGGACAGAAACTACTCTGAAACACGTCTTCCAAAGGTTCCGTCGGCAATTATAGAAACAATGTCGCACCAGAATTTCCCTGATATGGTAATGGGACAAGACCCGAATTTCCGTTTCACTATGGCTCGAAGCATCTATAAGACAATACTTCGTGACGTAAGCAAACGTCATCGCAAAAGTTATGTCGTGATGCCTTTAGCACCCACGGATATAAGCGTAGAACTTACTGACGACAATCAGGCGTTGCTTCGCTGGAAGTCAAAAACGGACCCATTAGAGCCATCAGCAAAACCTTCGGGATACGTTGTATATACCTCTGTGGCATCACGAGGCTACGATAATGGTGTGAAGATTGGCTCTACGTCATGTAAGATCAAGATAGAGCCTGGTGTCGTTTACAGTTTCCGTGTTACGGCAGTAAATAGTGGCGGCGAAAGCTTCCCCACAGAAGAAGTTTCTATTGTCCATAATCAGGGCGCACGTAAGACAATACTCGTTGTCAACGGTTTCCACCGCCTCTCTGCTCCTTATGTCGTAGAAACAGACAGCACACAGGGTTTTGACATAAACATAGACCCAGGTGTGAGCTACGGCTTGACGGCAGGTATCAGCGGAGAACAGCTATGTTTCGATAAGACGCGTATAGGAATAGAAGGACCGACGGGATTGGGCTATAGCGGCACAGAACTACAGGGAAAGTTTATTATGGGTAACACCTTTAATTATATACGTGCTCACGTGGAGGCAATAGCACAATCCAAGGAGTACAACGTCTGCAGTACTTGCAGCCACTCTGTTGAAGACAAGACGGTGGACATCATGAAGTACCACGCCATTGACTTAATTCTTGGTCTTGAGCGTTATGACCGACACCAACTGGTATTCTACAAGACTTTCACACAGTCAATGCAAAACGCCCTTAGAGGCTACGCTTCAACTGGTGGACGTATTATGGCAAGCGGCTCCTACCTGGGCAGCGATATGCTGGCGCCAACCGAACAGTCGTTCCTGAATTCTATTCTAAAAGTGGCATACGGAGGAACAAAACGAGGCAATGTCGTTCCTGATATCAAGGGAATGGGAACATCGTTCTACTTCTATTCACAACTCAATGAAGATCACTATGCAGCCACTTCTCCAGAGGTTCTGCTGCCTGTTCAAGGAGCATTCTCTACACTCACCTATTCCGATGGCACCTCGGCAGGTGTAGCCTACAGTTCCGGTAACTACCGTTGCTTTACTATGGGCTTCCCCTTCGAGTGTATCACGTCAGCACAGAAACGTGCATCTATAATGCAAGGTATTATGAAATTCTTAACAAACTAATAAATATGTATAGTATTCAAGCAAACCAATCTGGCACACGCCACATAAAAGTAAGCGAAAACCATTTGGAGACTATCAAACGCTATTCGCTTCTAAAGAATCTTGTGGACAGTCATGGAATAATTGACGAAGACGTTCTCGAAAAACTTCGCCTTAACTGTCGCAGCATCTTGGGAAGTCAGAACGACATTGACAAGGAACTCATGGACGTTTGTTTAGATGTTATCTATAACACAAATATGAAAGCATACGGACTTCACGAGTTAGTGTTGCTGTATATTAAATGGCTCGAGGAGAACAATTAACAGATTTTCTACCTACTACAAAGAAAGAGGTAGAGCTGCGAGGATGGGACGAACTCGACGTTATCCTGTTCTCGGGCGATGCCTATGTTGATCATCCATCCTTCGGCGCGGCTGTCATTGGACGTGTACTTGAGGCTCACGGTTATCGTGTAGCTATAGTGCCACAGCCCGATTGGCACGGAGATTTTCGTGACTTCAAGAAACTCGGCAGACCACGTCTTTTCTTCGGCATATCACCAGGCTGTATGGACTCTATGGTGAATAAATACACCGCTGCCCGCAGACTGCGTTCTGAAGATGCTTACAGTCCTGACGGACGACACGACTGCCGACCTGAGTACCCTACTATTGTCTATAGCAACATACTTCGACAATTATTCCCCGATGTTCCGATAGTTCTTGGAGGCATTGAAGCTTCTCTGCGACGTCTTACACACTACGACTACTGGCAGGATGCTCTCCGTCCTTGCATACTTTGTGATGCTAAAGCTGACATCATAAGTTACGGCATGGGTGAAAAGACAGTCTTGCGAATTGCAGAAGAGCTTGATAAGGGGCGAAAAATCAATACGTTACATGAACTTCCTCAAACTGTTTATTTAGCACAAGAGAAAGATATACTCGGAGGTATAAAAGAGGACGACATCATACTCCATTCTCATGAAGAATGTCTGCGTAACAAAAGGGCTGAGGCTGAGAACTACAGGCATATTGAAGAAGAATCTAACAAAATTCATGCCTGCAGACTGCTACAAAAGGTAGGAAACAAATATGTTGTCGTTAATGCACCATATCCGCCAATGACGACAAAGGAGCTTGATGCATCTTTCGACCTCCCTTATACACGACTTCCTCATCCGAAATATAAGAATAAGCGTATTCCGGCATTCGAGATGATACGCCATTCTGTCAACGTTCATCGAGGCTGTTTCGGCGGTTGCGCCTTCTGCACCATCTCTGCCCATCAGGGAAAGTTTATTGCCTCCCGTTCAAAAGAAAGTATTATGCGCGAGGTAAAGCAAATAGTTAAACAACCCGACTTCAAAGGCTATCTCAGCGATGTCGGCGGTCCCTCGGCAAACATGTACGGCATGTCGGGCAATAACAAAGCGGCATGCGAAAAATGCAAGCGTCCTTCGTGCATACACCCAGAGGTGTGTCCGAACCTGAATACCGACCACAGCAAACTGCTCGACATATACCATTCTATCGATGCCCTGCCACAAATAAAGAAGAGTTTTATAGGCAGCGGTGTACGCTATGACCTGCTACTTCATAAATCCAAAGATGAGGCTATAAATGAGGCAGCTCGCAGATATACGCACGAACTGATATGCAACCACGTAAGCGGACGACTCAAGGTGGCTCCGGAGCACACGTCAAGTCACGTCCTGCAACTTATGCGCAAGCCTCCCTTCCGACAGTTTGAAGAGTTTAAGCGCATCTTTGACAACATAAACAAACGTGACAATTTACGTCAACAGATAATACCATACTTCATAAGCAGTCATCCAGGCTGTAGCGCTGAAGATATGGCGGAACTTGCAGTAAAGACAAAGGAGATGGACTTCCACTTGGAACAGGTACAAGACTTTACCCCAACGCCGATGACGATAGCTACTGAGATGTGGTACACAGGGCTTGACCCCTACACTTTAAAGCCCGTCTTCAGCGCAAAGACACCGCGCGAGAAGGCTCAGCAGCGACAGTTCTTCTTCTGGTACAAGCCCGAAGAGCGTAATAACATTATGCGCGACCTACAGCGCATGGGACGCATGGACCTTGCTGACAAACTGTACAGCAAGAGCAACAATAGTTACAAACCAAAGAGAAACGAAAATAAACAAAAATGGAAAAAGCATTAGATTTCAAACCGAAATTGTTTTCTTCGCTGAAGAAATATGATAAGAAGACCTTCATGGCCGACCTAATGGCAGGAATCATTGTCGGCATCGTGGCTCTTCCTCTTGCTATTGCTTTTGGTATCGCCAGCGGAGTTAGTCCCGAAAAAGGTATCATCACAGCAATAGTTGCAGGAATGATGATTTCTATTTTCGGAGGTTCAAAAGTGCAGATTGGCGGTCCCACGGGAGCATTTATCGTAATAGTCTATGGTATCATACAGCAATATGGCATCCAGGGTCTTACCATCGCCACCCTTATGGCAGGCGTCTTTCTTATCGGTCTCGGTGTCTTGCGTCTGGGAACTATCATCAAGTACATTCCCTACCCCATTGTCGTCGGTTTCACCAGCGGTATTGCTGTAACGATTTTCACTACGCAGATAAAAGACCTCTTCGGAATGTCTATGGACAGTGTTCCCAGCGATTTTGTCGAGAAATGGGGAGCCTATGTTGCTAACATCGCTAATATAGACCCGTGGAGCGCTGCTGTAGGCATAGTATCGGTAATTATCATTTCTCTAATGCCTAAGCTCTCCAAGAAAGTACCTGGCTCACTTGTCGCAATTATAATAATGACTGTTGCTGTACTTTTGTTGAAGAACTATGCAGGAATTACTACAATAGAAACTATTGGCGACCGTTTCAGCATCAATTCTCAGTTGCCTGGCGCAGTTGTTCCTGAGTTAACATGGGAAACGATAAAGGGTCTTGTGGGACCTGCCGTAACGATTGCCGTTCTTGGAGCTATAGAGTCACTACTGTCAGCAACTGTTGCCGACGGTGTCATTGGCGACCATCACAATTCCAATACAGAACTTATAGGACAAGGTATTGCGAACATAGCTTCGCCACTCTTTGGCGGCATCCCCGCCACAGGAGCTATAGCACGCACAATGGCTAATATCAATAATGGTGGTCGCACGCCGATAGCCGGTATTATCCATGCTGTCGTCCTACTACTCATATTCCTGTTCCTAATGCCTCTTGCAAAATATATTCCTATGGCTTGTCTGGCAGGAGTCCTTGTTGTTGTGGCATACGGCATGAGTGGATGGCGCTCGTTCCTCACGATGGCACATCGTAATCCTAAGAGCGACGTCACCGTACTCCTTCTTACCTTCTTCTTAACAATAATCTTCGACCTCACAGTGGCTATCGAGTTCGGACTTATATGTGCCTGTCTGCTCTTTATGCGACGAATGGCAGAGACTACCGATGTGCATGCCATACTCAACGAGATTGACCTCAACGAGGATGCCGACATGCAACGTGGTAATCTGGAACATCTTACTATCCCCAAGAATGTTGAAGTCTATGAGATTAACGGTCCTTATTTCTTTGGTGCCGGTAACCGTTTCGAGGACATTATGGCACGCTATGGACGTCGTCCGAAGGTGCGTATTATCCGTATGCGTAAGGTACCTTTCATCGACTCCACCGGAATGCATAACCTTGAGAATATGTGTCTTATGAGTCAGCGCGAAGGTATCACCGTAGTACTATCGGGCGTAAACAAGAAGGTCGAAGATGTACTCAAACGCAACAACTTCAACAAACTACTTGGTGAAGAGAATATTTGTAATCATATAGATATAGCGCTTAACCGTGCAAAAGAAATTGTAGGAGAATAAAAGAAATGAACGGAGTATATACTATATTGTTACTCTTGCTGAGTAATATCTTTATGACTTTAGCGTGGTACGGACATCTTCGTCTGCAACAGTCAGGGTTTGCCTCTCACTGGCCTTTGTTCCTGGTTATCGTGTTTTCGTGGCTTATAGCCTTCTTTGAATACTGCTGTCAGGTTCCAGCCAACAGAATAGGGTTCATTGGCAACGGAGGTCCCTTCTCTCTTGTGCAGTTAAAGGTTATACAGGAGTGCGTGTCATTGATTGTCTTTGCGATTATTGCTAACGTACTTTTCCAAAACCAGTCGTTACATTGGAACCATGCTGCAGCATTCCTGTGTCTTGTTGCGGCGGTATATTTTGTGTTCATGAAATAAAAAAGTATCAAAAAAATATTTGTCGTAATGATTTATTTTGTATCTTTGTCGCAAAGTTTATAACTAAAAACCTTATACCATTATGAAAAAACATTTTGCACCTTCGGAACTAATCATCAATGCTGACGGCAGTTGTTTTCATCTGCACCTGAAGCCAGAGCATCTTGCTGACAAGGTTGTCCTCGTTGGTGACCCAGCACGTGTGAATACCGTTGCAGCACACTTCGACAGCATTGAAAATGAAACGACAAGTCGTGAGTTCCACACCATAACAGGAATGTATAAAGGAAAACGCATAACATGTCAAAGTCACGGCATAGGCTGCGACAATATAGACATTGTTGTCAACGAACTTGATACACTTGCAAATATAGACTACAATACACGTGAGGAAAAAGACGAACACCGTACATTGACAATGGTGCGTTTGGGTACCTGTGGAGGATTGCAGCCCTTCACGCCAACAGGAAGCTTCATTGCGTCAGTAAAGAGTATTGGCTTCGATGGACTTATAAACTATTACAGAGACCGCAACAAGGTTTGTGACCTCAAGATGGAAGAGGCGTTTAAAAAACACATGAATTGGGACCCCATCAAGGGTGCGCCATACGTTTCCGTTGCCGACCAGGAATTAACTGCTCAGATTGCTCAGGATGATATGGTTAAAGGATATACCGTTGCCTGTGGTGGGTTCTACGGCCCACAGGGACGCGAGTTGCGTGCAGCCATTGCCGATCCTAATCAGAACGAGAAGATAGAGTCTTTCGAATACGATGGTATGAAAATCTGCAACTTTGAAATGGAATCGTCAGCACTTGCTGGTCTTGCCGCCCTACTCGGTCATCGCGCCATGACCTGCTGTATGGTAATAGCAAACCGCTATTCACACGAAATGAATACAGAATATAAAAATACCATAGACACACTTATTCAGAAAGTCTTGGATAGAATATAAAAATGAACGAAACAATTTGTGCTCTTGCCACAGCAACAGGTGGCGCAATAGGAATAATCAGAATCTCAGGCCCAAAGACGCTTGAGATTCTTTCTGACATATTCACAAAGAGTCTTGCAAAGGCACGACCCAACACCATTCACTATGGTCATATAAAAAACAAAGATGAAATTATTGACGAAGTGCTTGTAAGCGTGTTCCGTGCCCCACATTCCTATACCGGTGAGGAGAGCGCAGAAATATCCTGTCACGGCTCACAGTATATATTAAATAAAGTGTTGGAGCTACTCGTTAAGAACGGGTGCAGAATGGCAAATCCTGGAGAATTCACCATGAGGGCGTATCTCAACGGAAAGATGGACTTGTCACAGGCTGAGGCTGTAGCCGATATTATTGCTTCCACTAATAAGGCGACACATCAACTTGCCATGTCACAATTACGAGGCAGCGTAAGCAACGAACTTTCATTGTTGCGTGAACAACTACTACACCTTACCAGTCTTATGGAACTGGAACTCGATTTTTCAGACCATGAAGACCTTGAGTTTGCCGACCGAACAGAACTCTTACAGTTAACAAAGAAGATAGACAGTCATATTACTCGTCTTGCACACTCCTTCGAAACAGGACAAGCCATCAAACAGGGAATACCTGTTGCTATCGTTGGAAAAACGAATGTAGGCAAGTCAACCCTACTCAATTGTCTCCTAAAAGACGACAGGGCTATTGTCTCAAACGTTCATGGAACTACCCGCGACACCATCGAAGATACTATCGATATTCAGGGTGTAACATTCAGGTTCATCGACACAGCAGGAATCCGCAAAACAACCGATGAAGTAGAATGCATAGGTATTCAAAGAACCTACGAGGCTATCAAGAAGGCACGTATTGTACTATGGGTGATTGATGACATTCCAAGCCCAAAAGATATTCAAGAAATAGTTGAAGAAACGAATGATAAACATCTGGTTATCATACAAAACAAAGAAGACAAAGAAAATTCTGTTAAAATTCCTTTATACACTTTTCATTCACTGCATAATTATACGTTTCTTCGTGTCTCAGCCAAGTATAACCAGCACATTGACGAGCTTGAAAAGACTATCTATGAGGCGGCAGACATCCCTACCCTAACCGAGACGGACGTCATCATTACCAATGCCCGCCATTACGACGCGCTGGTTCGTGCCCGTCAGTCTCTATCTCATGTCCTTGATGGTATGCGTTCGGGGCTCAGCGGTGACCTCCTAAGCGAGGATCTACGCGACGTACTCTCTACCCTTGCTGAAATCACCGGTGGTCAAATAACTCCCAACGAAGTCTTAGGAAATATTTTCAAACACTTCTGCGTGGGAAAGTAAGTTACTAAAAACGAGATATTATGAGCGTTATCAATACCTTTGACCAACGGACCATTGAAGCTCTCGCATATTATGTTTACGCTTTAGTTGATCCAAGAGACAATAAGATTTTCTATATCGGCAAAGGAAAAGGAAACAGAGTATTTCAGCACGCAAAAGATGCTCTGAACGAAGAAGACGAAAGCCTTAAACTTGATAAAATCCGGAGTATTCTGCAAGAAGGGAAACAAGTCAACCTCTATATCTTACGACATAACTTAACAGAAGATGTTGCATATATTGTGGAATCTACGCTCATCGATTTATTAACCTACAGCAAGTTTAACAAGATAAATCAATTGACAAATATTGTTGCAGGTCATCATCAATGGGATGAAGGTATTAAAGACGTTGATGAGATAAATGCCATATACAATTGTTCGAAAATAAACATAAATCATGGTGAGACATTGCTATTAGTTAGTCTAAATAGAAGTTTCAATCAGGCAAAAGCGAATGGGGTATATCGCAGGCTTGACATTTATGAAGCTACCCGAAAGTATTGGAAGATTAGTAAAAATGCACCTCACGAGGTTAAGTATGTGCTGGGTGTTTATAAAGGAGTTGTCCGTAGCGTCATAGAGGTCAATTCCTGGCATTGGACAACTGTTGCAGAAGATGGTACGCCGTTTGATAAAGAACGTTGTGTCTTTGAAGGTAAACTCATAGAAGATTCGCCATACTTAAACAAAGATATTTCAGATTATCCTTTTGGAAGTGGAGGAGCCGTGAGGTATATTAGATCATGATTGGGCAATATCATCGTGAAGATGTTTATCGCAAATAACCATAAGGTTTCTCTATAAAATCACAAAAATCTTTGTACAGTTTCTCCTTTTCTGGGTATTTTGAATACGCATAAAGAATATTGTCTACTTTCTTTTCTGCAATTTGATTTGATCTCAGAATATTAACACGAGATTTTGTAATTATGTTTTCTGCATTCCCATTATCACATTCCACTAGTATCGGTAAGTCATCTTTCATATTACTCCCCGTAGCATCGTAACTTCTGAATAACTCAGCACAAGCTAATGGACCTTTCAGAACTTTGCCACTTTTCTTTTCTATCAACTGACGAATAAGAATACCGCCAAAGTATGCACTATCATCTAGCACAAACTTCTGAACTATCTTCCCTTTATCATCAAATTTGTTTGTAGACTCAATACTACTTGAAAAGTTAAGGTCTATTCCTCCGAAATCATTAACGTACCAATATAATGGTTTGGACACTCGTGGATGAGTGATAATATCACGATGATTTTTATTGTAGAAGTAAAACTCAATCTCTTTAAAGAGGTATCTGATATTTCCCTTCTGAATAGCAAAACTTTCAAACAGCATCTTCGCTATTTTTTCAAAACGCTCTTCAATGTCAGTCGTATTCATGGTGGCATTTAAAGTCATTAGCTGCCGGAGTTGACATGTGTTGTCCATAAGAAAGCAAATTGTTAATCTTCGTGTATTGTCCACTTCCCATTATTGATCTCATAGACCCTTATAGGAACCTTTATTTTCTCTAAGGGCAAACGAGTAGCTATGATTTTTGATTTATATTGCCCATTAGATAAATAGGCTACCTTCCATGTGCTCACCGAATTACCCTTAACATCTCCATATATCAATTTGAAAGATGTGTCATTCAATCGTTCGATTTTTAAGAGAATATCAAAATCATCAGCATGATCAAATTCTAGTTGTTGAAGATACCTTACGCCTTCCTTACTCCAATAAAAACGGGATGACGTTATGAGTTTCAACTCTTTCTTAACGTAATTCTGCGCAATTTGATTTTCCTTTTTGAAGTTGTACTTGTTAGTC
>ONAJ01000017.1 GCA_900315775.1 uncultured Prevotella sp. | reverse complement strand
AGGCATGAAATCAGTGTTAAAGAAATCATCAAACATTGTTGGGAACCAACCGTTGCTTTTCATTAATCCGTTCAACATAATCAATACCTCCTAATTATATTTTTAAATTTGACATTTTGTTACTTGATCACCTCGGCTTGTTTGCTTCGGCTCTCACTAACAGATAAGCAAAGTACATGCCGACAGGTGGCTCAAGTGACAAAATGTCAATCGGAGAAGGTCATTATGGCACGGAATTTAAACTCGCTTAAACTATACTGACAATTTATTAAACTCAGTTAAACATTGACAGCATAATCCAATAGTATATTGTGATTACTTCGTATAGAACGAAGGGACAGACCTGTTTCACCTTTCCACGTATCATAATAAGGTGTAAAATACGAGAGAGGGTCACGAGAACCGTCCCGCTTTTCTTCTGAGGGAAAATTTTCCCTGAGTAACGTTCACCCATGCAGGCTCCATCTTGCGGATGGCTTTCAACACGTCATTGTGAGGCTTGCCGGTCACTTCTGCAATCTCGAGTGACATCAGCTGAAATTTCAGCCCATGTATTTTCACCCTACTTCTCAACGTCAGTCTGTCCCTTGACACAATATCATCTTCAGAGAATCAAAGAACCTTCCCGCTTTTTCCAAGTTTTTATTGTTTTATTTGTTTGTTTCAGAGAATTATATTAAATTTGCAACCAGATAAGTATAAAGGAGAATCGTTATGGAAACAGCAACTTTACAGGCAAAACCGTTTACTCCATTCCAGATTGAAATGTTAGAATTGGTATCCAGAGTATCCTCAGAAGTGGAGATGCAAGACATTCGCCGCATGCTTGGTCAGTATTTTGCCAAGCGAGCAGAGGATGCTCTCGACCGTCTATGGGATGAAGGTGTCCTCAACGACAAGGTGATGGAAGAGTGGAAGTCTGAACACATGCGCACACCATACAAACAGTAATGAACGTCGTTCTTGATACCAATTGTCTGCTGATGTCGCTTTCGCGACAAAGTGCCTACTATCCTGTTTGGCGTGATTTCGTCGATGGGAAGTACACGCTTTGTATCACTAATGAGATTCTTGCTGAGTATGAGGAAGTTATCACCCAGAAAGTTGGACCAGAGATTGCTTCAAACGTTATAACCGCTATCCTTGACTTGCCCAACACTAAAATGGTTCAGATATACTATCATCTCCGTCTTATTACCGCAGACCCCGATGATGACAAATTTGTAGATTGTGCTTTCAAGGCTAATGCCCGCTATATCGTTACAGAAGACCATCACTACGACATTCTCAAACAAACACCATTCCCCTACATCGACGTGGTAGGCATCAACGAGTTTATCAAAGTCTTGCGAGGATAGCAAACAGCGACCGTTAGTTTTTCATTCGTCAGGCCGAAGAGCTGATATACAAGGCGGTCTATTTCTGATTCAAAGTGGATCACGAGAACCGTCTCGCTTTTTCCACAGAGATAATCATGTCCAAATTGAAGTATGGGATATTTCGTTTTACAGTTCTATTTCCCTCAATTTGAACTTGTGCAATTTTTGCACAGGTTGACTCCCTTTCTAGTTCTTCTACTTTATAAACATTATTGATGTGACGAACTATTGAGGTTCTGTCTGTTTCAAACAACTCAGCCATCTGAGCCTGTGTCAACCACACTATTTCATTCTCCAGACGAACATCAATCTGCGTCTGTCCCTGCGTCTGTCCGTCCTCCGTCTGATATATGATTATCTTGTCATTTTCCATAGTTCTTAACGTTTTTGCAAAGATACAAAAAATTCTTCGTAGTTCAATGATTCTGATAGGAAATTATTTTAGTTAAAGCAGTGCCCTGAATCAGGGCGGTGCCTTATATGTTAATTTGTTAATATGTTAATATGTTAATGAGTTAACGAATTAATAAAATTACTCGCTGTATCAAGGTGGCGGGAGGATATATATAAAGTATAATAATATTATACTATAAATATTATATATATTATAATATATATAATATCATGATTGACATATTTCACCCCTTTTTGGTGTTAATAAAACATTGAAATTAACATATTAACATATTAACATATTAACACCTGAGGGGTGAAGTGCCTTACATCGAATTGTACCACAGTGCGTCAATGTGAATAAGTAGGCTACTTACACGCAGTAAGTGGGCTACTTACACGTCTGAAGAAGCAGGTTGAAAAAAAGTTTCAGTGCAAGGTATCAGAATTATACAAGTATGGGATTTTATTTGTAAATTTGCAGTAACGAAATCGGGGTGCCGATTTCTCGAGGAGAGAGAAGTGAGGGATGAGGGTTGAAGGTTGAGGGTTGAATTACGATGGATTGCCTGCGGCAAGGAGGAAGGTGCGATGGATGAGGTATGTTTGAGCGCTCAGTACTATTCTCGCACCTCGCACCTCGCACCTCGCACCCTCGATAATTACTAACTTATTACAAACATAAACATTAATAAGCCTGATAGTGAACTCCCTTGACGGCTCGTCCGCTGGGGTCGTTCATATTCCGGAAAGAAGCGTCCCACTTTAGTGCCGTCGATGTGGAGCATGCCACACTCGCCTCGCTGGGCACGCTACGTGCTGCGGAGTCCGACGGGAAGTGTTCGGCAAAGATGCTACGATAGTAATACTCCTCTTTATTCTTTGGCGTATTGATGGGGAAGCGCTCTGCGGCATGCTCCATCTGCTCGTCGGACACTGCCGCTGCGGTAACCTCTTTCAATGCGTCAATCCACGAATATCCTACCCCGTCAGAGAACTGTTCCTTCTGACGCCACGCCACCTCGTCGGGCAGCATATCGGCAAAAGCCTCACGGACGATACGTTTCTCGATGGAAACCCCCTCTAAATCTCCCCGGGGGGAGACTTTCAGAGCGTCGTTTCCTCCCCTCGGGGAGGTTGGGTGGGGGTTACACATCTTTGCCTCGGGGTTAGTACGCATAGCGACATCCAGGAACTCCTTGTCGAGGAAGGGCACACGACCTTCTACGCCCCATGCTGAAAGACTCTTGTTGGCACGCAGACAGTCGTAGAGATAAAGTTTCGAGAGTTTACGTACCGTCTCTTCGTGAAACTCCTGTACTGACGGTGCTTTATGGAAGTAGAGATAGCCCCCGAAAATCTCGTCGGCACCCTCTCCGGAGAGTACCATCTTGATGCCTATGGACTTTATCACCCGCGCCAGGAGATACATAGGTGTGGAGGCGCGTACGGTAGTGACGTCGTAGGTCTCTATGTAGTATATGACATCGCGTATGGCGTCAAGTCCCTCCTGAACAGTGTAGTTTATCTCGTGGTGAACTGTACCTATATAATCGGCAACAAGACGAGCCTTAGCGAGGTCGGGTGCGCCCTTGAGTCCTACGGCAAAGGAGTGCAGTCGAGGCCAGTAGGCACGTGTCTTGGAGTTGTCCTCGACACGCTGTTCGCTGAACCTCTCGGCTATGGCGGAAATTACCGAAGAGTCCAAGCCTCCCGACAGCAACACTCCATAGGGAACATCGCTCATAAGTTGTCGTTTAACGGCAGCCGTCAGTGCATCTCGCACAGCCTCAACACTGGAGGCGTTGTCCTTGACGGCATCGTAGTCGAACCAATCACGACGATAATAACGCTTCATTTCCGGCTCGCGACTCCAGTAATAGTGACCTGGCAGGAAAGGCTCATAGCGTTCACATTCGCCCTCAAGAGCTTTCAATTCTGAAGCCACATAGACGGTGCCGTCGCTGTCGTAACCTATATATAGAGGTATCACACCGATGGGGTCGCGAGCTATGAGGAACTCATTACTATCTTCGTCGTAGAGCACGAAGGCAAAGATGCCACTAAGGTCCTCGAGGAAGTTGATGCCCTTTGAACGATAGAGCGGCAGGATGACCTCGCAGTCGGAGCCCGTCTGGAAGTCGTACTTACCGGCATAGCGGCGACGAATCTCCTGATGGTTGTATATCTCACCGTTGACGGCAAGGACCTGTAAACCTCCCCCATCCCGGAGGGGGCTATACAAAGGCTGTCCTCCCGATTCTGGGTCTACGATACTCAGTCGCTCGTGTGCCAGGATGGCTGAACCTCCACAGTAGATGCCGCTCCAGTCAGGACCGCGATGACGTATTTTCTGACTCATGCGTAACGCTTTGTTACGTAACTCCTGCGACTGCTCCTTAACATTTAATATTGCTACTATTCCACACATAATATCACTTGTTAATTCTCAATTTTCAATTTCCCCTAAGCAAGTTTTGACGAACGACAGGAAGAGCGGATGCGGATGAAGCACCGTAGAAGAATATTCGGGGTGAAACTGTGTGCCTATGTACCAGCGCTTCTCGGGAATCTCAACTATCTCCACCAGACCGGCTGCAGGATTGACGCCCACACACTTCATGCCTTTATTCTCAAACTCCTGCAGATACTGGTTGTTGAACTCGTAGCGATGGCGATGGCGCTCCCTGACGAGAACCTCTTCGCCATAAGCTTCGTAGGCGCAACTGCCCTTTATCAGCTCACAATCGTATGCGCCTAATCTCATTGTACCACCCATCTGCGTAATGTTTTTCTGCTCTTCCATCAGGTCGATGACCGGATGTGTAGTGTCCGGGGACATCTCTGCACTATTAGCATCCTTATAGCCCAACACGTTACGTGCAAATTCTACTACCATCATCTGCATACCAAGACAGATGCCGAAGGTAGGAATGTCGTTGGTGCGAGTATATTCGGCAGCGATGACTTTGCCTTCGACGCCTCGCTGACCGAATCCCGGACATATTACCACACCCTGAATGTTTTCCAGTTTCTTGGCTATATTCTGCGGGGTTATCTCCTCGCTGTTTATGAAGTGCAGCTTTGCTTTCACATCGTTGTATATGCCTGCCAGGTTCAGGCTTTCGCGAATACTCTTGTAGGCATCCTGCAAATCGTATTTACCCACAAGGGCGATGTGGACCTCTCGGGTGGCATTGCGCTGCTTGTCGAGGAAGTCGTGCCAGCCTTTCATTGCTGGCATTTCTCCTACGGGAATGCCTATCTTCTTTAGTATTGCCGCATCAAGTCCCTGTCGCTGCATATTTACGGGCACCTCATAGATTGACGGCATATCTTCGCTCTGCACCACACACTCCATATTTACGTTACAGAACGATGCTACCTTCATGCGTACATTGTCGTCGAGGTGACGTTCGGTACGCAGCACGAGGATGTCGGGCTGGATACCCATTCCCTGCAGTTCCTTCACACTATGTTGTGTGGGTTTTGTCTTCAGTTCGCCGGCAGCCTTCAGGTAAGGCACGTAGGTAAGGTGTATGTTGATAGCATTTCTTCCCAACTGCCAGCGCAACTGTCTGATAGCCTCCATAAACGGAGCACTCTCAATGTCGCCAATGGTGCCGCCCACCTCGGTGATGACGAAGTCAACCCCCTCTATACCTCCCCGAGGTGATGCTTCTTTTGTGTCCCCCTCGGGGGACGCCAGGGGGGTTCGCAGCATCCTTTCCTTTATCTCGTCGGTGATATGCGGCACCACCTGAATGGTCTTACCAAGATAGTCACCGTGTCGCTCGCGGTCTATTACCGTCTTATATATACGTCCTGCCGTTATGGAGTTGTCGCGGGTAGTCTCGATACCGGTAAAGCGCTCATAATGACCTAAGTCGAGGTCTGTCTCGAAGCCGTCACCCGTGACGTAACACTCGCCGTGCTCGTAAGGGTTCAGCGTACCCGGGTCGATATTGATGTAGGGGTCGAACTTCTGGATGGTTATCTTGTAACCACGCGCCTGCAGCAACTTTCCTATGCTGGCAGAGATAATGCCCTTTCCCAACGAGGATACCACTCCTCCCGTTACAAAGATGTATTTTGTTTCCATATCTTGGTATTATTATTCAACACATATTATGGTCGCAGCGTCAAGCCCACAACTAAGTAAGCATTCTGCGTACAGGGATCTGCCGCCACCTGTCCGAAGATAGGGACTGTGAACGTGTCAGTAATACGTATTTCCTTATTAGCCCGTAGCGACAGGTAGGTCACCGCGAAACCATTGGTACGATACATACTAGATTTAAACGGTACGACACCGGCTGAGCCAGTCCAATCGACTGCAGCCAAACGAAACGGCACATTAACTTCTGCGTAACAACTGTAGTTGCGCTTACCATTCATATTGTAATCGTTGCCGGCGAAGTTGGTGAACCACTTGACGGAGGCGAAGGAGAAATCGTAGCCTGCATAAGCCTCAAAGACGTGGTTCGTGCCGTGAGCATCGTACTTGAAATAACGTGAGTCGGGATCCTGACCCTTAGAAAACCAATAGTCAGTGATACCTATGCTGAACCCTTTGATGGTGTAGTCAAGCGTCAGGTCAAACTCTTTCGAATCGTCCACGTTAGACAGTCCGTAGTTGCCCCAGGCTGTCAGGCTAAGTCCTTTGTAGCCCACGCCTAACTTCGGCTGAACGGAGATGTCGCCTAATTTCAAACCACGCCAGATATATTCGTTAACGAAGTCGGCACTTATCGTTGTCTCTATATTATCCTGTGCAAGGGTGGTCATGCTCATGACCATACCCATTGCTAATATTACAATCTTTTTCATACCTTTTAATTATTCAGTTAGTTATAACATGTCTCACCGTGTTCGTAGATGTCGAGACCTTCGTCCTCGATGCGGGCATCGACACGCAGACCATGCATTTTCTTGATGCCATAGAACAGGACGACACCACAGACCGCAGCCCAGAGATCGATAATCAAGACACCAAAGCACTGAGCTCCGAAGAATCCCCATCCGTGACCGTAGAAAGCACCGCTTTCCGTTGCCAACAGTCCGGTCATCAGTGTTCCTAAGATACCGCACACACCGTGTACACTGGAGGCACCTACGGGATCGTCGATGTGCAACTTGTGGTCTATGAACTCAATGGCGTAAACCAGTACGATACCACATACAAAACCAATGATAACAGCACCGAGTGGTGATACAAGGTCGCAACCAGCTGTGATACCAACCAGACCAGCCAGAACACCGTTCAGGGTAAGTGAGAGCGATGGTTTGCCATATTTAATATAGGTGAGGAACATCGTTGCCACACCACCAGCAGCTGCCGCCAGGTTGGTAGTAAGGAAAACATGAGAGATAGCGATACGGTTAACCTCGCCGCTAGCAGCCAACTGTGAACCCGGGTTAAAGCCAAACCATCCTAACCAGAGGATGAACACTCCCAGAGCAGCCATCATCAACGAGTGACCGGGTATAGCACGACTGCTACCATCCTTGGCATACTTGCCGCGACGGGCACCCAGCGCGATGGCTCCAATCAATGCCAGCACACCACCTACACTATGCACGATGGCAGAACCGGCAAAGTCGTGGAATACAGTACCAAACGTAGTAATCATAAAACTGTCGGCAACATCGTTGCAGAGCCAGCCTCCACCCCACGTCCAATGACCTTCGATGGGGTATATAAACAGCGAGATAACCGCGCTATAGATAAGATACATCGAGAACTTAGTGCGCTCAGCCATAGCACCACTAACGATGGTGGCAGAGGTGGCACAGAACACCGTCTCGAAAATCAGAAAGCCCTCAACGGGCAAGTCGCCCTTGTAGAAACTCAAGCTACCCCAGTTGGGCATACCTATGAATCCGCCTAATGTGTCGCTGCCGAACATAAAGCCGAAGCCAATAAAGAAGAACAACAACGAACCAAACATGAAATCGACAAAGTTCTTCATCAGGATGTTTACAGTGTTCTTGGAACGTGTGAAACCTGCTTCACACAACGCAAAACCAGGCTGCATCCAGAAAACCAACATGGCTGCCAACAACATCCATACAGTATCGAGTGATAATCCTATTTCATTCATAATTCTTTTTACCTTTAACCGTTTTACCTTTTACTTTTTGTCTCTAAGTACCGTATCACCATGATCCCCGGTACGGATGCTCCACGTGTCGATGATGTCGCTGATGAATATTCGTCCGTCACCAACATTACCGGTATGAGCTACTTTCAGGATAACCTGGATGGTTGGATCAACTATCATGTCGCGACACACAATGGTCAACGCAACTCGTTCGATGACATCGGTGGAATACTGTACTCCACGGTAGATGCGCTCCTGACGACTCTGCCCAATACCGTGAACATCGTGGTACTCAAACCAGTCGATGTCAGACGAGAGCAGAGCTTCCTTAACCTCTTCAAACTTGGTCTTTCGGATAATTGCTTCAATCTTTTTCATACCTTAATACCTTTTAAATTAATACTGTGTTTGTGTCATCTTGCAAGATTTCGGCTGCAAATGTAAGATGTTTTCAATTAAGTAAAAACAGGATTACAATACTTTAAAACTAAATTTCGACACCAACTTACAAGCTAAAACATTATTGTATTATTTTGCTTTCATTTTGTAATTAAAATATCACAATTAAATACAAAACGTAAGTTGAACGAATAATTTAGATTAAAAAAGCAAGCATATTCCTTGTTTTATTTACATTTTGTATTATCTTTGCACCGGTAAATGAGCAAAGTGAAAGATTATCACAGGATTAATATGACAAAAAGTAAGCAAACACAAACAGGTAAAGGATTGTATAATTCTTCTTATGAGCACGACGCCTGCGGCGTTGGAATGGTTGTCAATATTCACGGTGGCAAGAGTCACGAGTTGGTGGACAATGCGTTGAAAGTGCTTGAGAACATGGAACATCGTGGTGCCGAAACCCGCGACAAGACGGGCGACGGTGCAGGTATCATGGTGCAGATTCCTCACGAATTCATCCTGCTTCAAGGTATTCCAGTACCAGAAAAGGGAAAGTATGGTACAGGACTGGTATTTCTTCCGAAAGAAGAGAAGAGACAACAGGAAATACTGAGTGTGATGATAGAAGAGATAGAACGCGAGGGACTGACACTGATGCATCTGCGTACGGTACCTACAAACCCCGAGGTACTGGGTGTTGCCGCTCGTGAAGTGGAGCCCGATATAAAACAGATTTTCGTGAAGCCCGCTCCAGAGCACGACATTTCCTTTGAACATATATTATATAAGGTACGCAAGCGCATAGAAAACCGAATAGACGACGAGGACTTCTACATATGCTCGCTGTCGAACAAAAATATCATTTATAAGGGCATGCTGACAAGCGGACAGCTGCGTCGATACTTCCCTGACCTGTCGAACGACTACTTTACAAGCGGACTGGCGCTGGTACACTCGCGATTCTCTACCAACACATTCCCAAAGTGGAAGTTGGCACAGCCCTTCAGACTGCTGGCACACAACGGTGAGATAAATACTATTCGTGGTAATCGCGGATGGATGAAGGCTCGCGAGAGTGTGCTTAACAGCGAGGCACTGGGCAACATAAAGGACCTGCGACCCATAGTACAGGAAGGCATGAGCGACTCGGCAAGTCTTGACAACGTATTTGAGTTCCTTATTATGAGCGGACTGTCGTTGCCACAGGCAATGGCTATCCTTGTACCCGAGAGCTTTAACGACAAAAACCCCATCAGCGAAGACCTCAAGGCGTTCTACGAGTATCACTCAATACTCATGGAGCCGTGGGACGGTCCTGCAGCGCTGTTGTTCAGCGATGGTCGCTATGCGGGTGGTATGCTCGACAGAAACGGATTACGCCCTTCGCGCTATACTATTACCAAACAGGGCATGATGGTGGTAGCAAGTGAAGTTGGAGTGATGGACTTTGAACCTGGCGACGTAGTGTCGAAAGGTCGTCTGCAACCAGGAAAGATTCTGCTCATCGACACCCAGGAAGGCAAGATATACTACGACGGCGAGATTAAAGAGCAGTTGGCTAAAGCACATCCTTACCGTGAATGGCTTTCGGAGAACCGCGTGCAGTTAGAGAAACTGAAGAGCGGACGTAAGGTGGACAACAGCGTGAGCGACCTGCAGCGCAAACTGATACAGTTTGGCTACGGACAAGAAGATATAGACAAGACCATAATCCCGATGGCTACCGCTGGTCAGGAGCCTGTAGCCGCAATGGGTAACGACACCCCGCTGGCGGTAATAAGTGACCGTCCACAGGTGTTCTTCAACTACTTCCGTCAACAGTTCGCACAGGTCACGAACCCAGCCATAGACCCCATTCGCGAAGAACTAGTGATGAGTCTTACGGAGTACATCGGTGCCGTAGGGACAAACATCCTTACCCCCGATGCCTCGAACTGTAAGATGGTGCGACTTCCACAACCCGTGCTTACCAATACGCAGCTCGATATATTATGTAATATAAGGTATAAGGGCTTTAACACGAAGAAGCTCACGATGGCATTTGAAATAGCAAAGGGTGAGAACGCACTGCGACAGGCACTCGACGACCTATGCAAGAAGGCAGAGGAGAGTGTTGATGAAGGTGTGAACTACATTATCTTGAGCGATCGCGACATTGACGAAATGCACGCTGCAATTCCATCGCTGTTGGCTGTTTCTGCTGTACACCACCATCTGATAAGTGTGGGCAAGCGTGTGCAGACAGCCCTGATAGTAGAGAGCGGAGAGATTCGCGAGACTATGCATGCCGCCCTACTTCTGGGCTATGGAGCCAGCGCTCTGTGTCCTTACATGACCTTCGCCATCCTCGACGACTTGGTGAAGCGTGAAAGGATACAGGAGGAGTATGCTACTGCCGAAGCCAACTATATCAAGGCAGTGGACAAAGGACTGAAGAAGATAATGTCGAAGATGGGTATCTCTACTATACGAAGCTATCGTGGCGCAAAGATTTTCGAGAGCATAGGACTTAGCGAAGACTTGTTGCATCGTTATTTCGGTACAGAGATAAGCACCATCGGCGGTGTGGGGCTGAAAGAGATAGCCCGCGATGCTATCCGTTTGCACGAGGCTGCTAAGGAGCAGGCACTGCTGCAGAACCAAGGTCAGTTCTCGTGGCGCAAAGATGGTATTAAGCATGCCTGGAACCCAGAGACTATTGCGAAGTTGCAGTTGGCTTGTCGTCAAGGAGACTACGAGAAGTTTAAAGAGTGGTCAAAATTGGTTGACGAGAAGGAATCGCCTATCTTCATCCGCGACTTCCTGAACTTCAAACATAACACTCAGCAGAGACTCTCTATCGACGAGGTAGAACCCGTTGAGAGCATTGTAAAGCACTTTGTGACAGGTGCTATGTCGTTCGGTGCGCTGAGCATAGAAGCCCATGAGGCATTAGCATTAGCGATGAACAAATTAGGAGCACGCAGTAATACTGGTGAGGGCGGTGAGGACAATGCTCGCTACCATACGGATGTTGATGGCGTGAGCCTGTCAAGTAAGACCAAGCAGATTGCATCAGGACGTTTTGGCGTGACTGCCGAATACCTGGTGAATGCCGAAGAGATACAGATTAAGGTGGCACAGGGAGCTAAACCTGGTGAGGGTGGACAGCTTCCTGGTTTCAAGGTGAACGACATTATCGCAAAGACACGTAACGCCATCCCAGGCATCTCACTCATCTCGCCGCCGCCTCATCACGACATCTATTCTATAGAGGACTTGGCACAGCTCATCTTCGACCTAAAGAATGTCAACCCTACAGCTGCTGTCAGCGTGAAACTGGTAGCAGAGAGTGGCGTGGGAACGATAGCTGCTGGTGTGGCTAAGGCTAAGGCAGACCTTATTGTCATTTCTGGTGCTGAGGGCGGTACTGGTGCTTCGCCGGCTTCGAGTATGCGCTTTGCGGGTATCTCGCCCGAGATAGGTCTCGCTGAGACGCAGCAGACGCTGGTAATGAACGGATTGAGAAATCAGGTGCGTCTGCAGACCGACGGACAGTTGAAGACGGCGAAGGACGTGATTATCATGGCGATGCTGGGTGCTGACGAGTTCTCGTTTGGTACGTTGCCGCTGATAGTGCTGGGCTGTGTGATGATGCGTAAATGTAATACGAATACCTGTCCGATGGGTGTGGCTACGCAGAACCCGGAGTTGCGTAAGCACTTTGAGGGAAGGGCGGAATACGTAGTGAACTACTTCACTTTCTTGGCTCAGCAAGTGCGCGAGTACTTGGCGGAGATAGGTGTGAAGAGTCTGAAGGAGATTATCGGACACACAGAACTGATTGAGGTGACCCCCTCCCAACCTCCCCGAGGGGAGGAGAGTGCTGCCGCTGAGAAGTGGAAGACCATCGACTTTGCCCGTCTGCTTCACAAGCCCGAAACAGATAAGGCGTTGTACTGGGACCGTGGTGCTTACACCAAAGTAACTGGTGTGAAGGACGAGGATATTATCAAAGCAGCCGAGAAGGCTATCAACGATGGCGAGGAGGTATCGCTCGACTACGCTATCAAGAATACCGACCGTGCGGTAGGAACGATGCTTTCGGGTGTTATAGCTAAAAAATATGGTGAGGAAGGACTGCCCGACGGAACCATAAAGATTAAGTTCAAGGGTAGTGCAGGTCAGAGTTTCGGCGCATTTGCTGTCAAGGGTCTTGACATTCGTTTGGAGGGTGAAACTAACGACTACTTCGGCAAAGGACTCTCTGGCGGACGCATCTCGATACTTCCACCAGCGCGCAGGAGCGACGACTTTAAGGCGGAAGAGAATATAATAGCAGGAAACACAGGACTCTATGGTGCCACCAGCGGTGAGCTGTATATCAACGGTAAGGTTGGCGAACGCTTCGGTGTGCGCAACTCAGGTGCCATAGCTGTTATTGAGGGTGCGGGCGACCATTGTTGCGAGTATATGACAGGCGGTCGTGTGGTGGTATTGGGAAAGACAGGCAGAAACTTCGCTGCAGGTATGAGTGGCGGTGTGGCTTACGTCTATGACCCAGACCATACGTTTGACTACTTCTGTAACATGGATATGGTAGAGCTCTCGTTGGTTGAGGACTCCGTATCGCGTAAGGAACTGCTGGAGCTGATTCGTCAGCACTACCTGCACACGGGCTCAGCGCTGGCAGGAAGGATGTTGGACGACTGGCATCGCTATATCGAGGACTTCATTCAGGTGGTACCTATAGAGTATAAGCGAGTGCTTGAAGAGGAGAAGATGGCGAGACTTCACGAGAAGATTGCAGATATCCAGCGCGACTATTAATTATTAATTATCAATTGTCAATTATCAATTATCAATTGGAAAAATGGGAAACCCAAAAGCATTTTTAGAGATACACCGCCAGGAGGCGGGCTACCGTCCTATTAACGATAGGATTCACGACTTTGGCGAGGTGGAGCAAACGCTCTCAACGCGTGAACGTAAACTGCAGGCAAGCCGCTGTATGGACTGCGGAGTACCTTTCTGTCATTGGGCTTGTCCGCTGGGCAACAAAGCACCAGAGTGGAACGATGCCCTGTATAAAGGCGACTGGGAGTTAGCCTACAAGTTGCTTAGCAGTACCAATCCATTCCCGGAGTTCACTGGTCGCATATGTCCTGCGTTGTGTGAGAAGGCCTGTGTGCTGAACCGTTTTAACCACGAGCCGACCACCAATCGCGAGGATGAGTGTGCTATAATTGAGATGGCATTTCAGGAAGGTTTCATCCAGCCCAAGACGGACATCAAGCGTAACGGCAAGAAGGTAGCTGTGATAGGAGCTGGTCCTGCAGGACTCGCTGCTGCCAACGACCTTAACCAAAGAGGTTATACGGTAACGGTATTTGAGAAAAACGAGGCTGCTGGCGGTTTACTGCGCTACGGCATACCTAACTTCAAACTGAACAAGGCGGTCATAGACCGTCGCATCAAGTTGTTGGAGCAGGAAGGCATCGAGTTCAAGTACAGTAACCCCCTCCCTATCCCTCCCCGAGGGGAGGGCGTTGATGCTCTATTGAAAGCTCTTAATGAACAATACCCCTCCCCCTCGGGGGAGGCTGGAAAGGGGGTCTTCGATGCTGTTGTCATAGCCACAGGTACTCCGACAGCCAGAGATTTGAAGGTGCCGGGTCGTGAATTGAAGGGAGTACACTTTGCCCTTGAGATACTGTCACAGCAGAACCGCGTGCTGGCAGGTATGGAGTTCTCGAAGGACGAGCGTATCACCGCCAAAGGCAAGGACGTGCTGGTGATAGGTGGTGGAGATACGGGTTCTGACTGTATTGGTACTGCCCACCGTCAGGGTTGCAAAAGTGTCACCCAGATAGAGATTATGCCAAAGCCTGCAGAAGGTCCTGAAGACCCACAGAACCCTTGGCCCAACTGGCCCCGTACGTTGAAAACTACGTCGAGTCATGAGGAGGGATGCATCCGTCGTTGGAACATCAACACCCTTGAGTTTTTAGGCGAGAATGGCAAACTTACAGGTGTTAGAGTGCAGGAGACAGGCTGCGAGCCCGAAATTATCAAAGCTGAACTATGTTTGTTGGCAATGGGTTTTTTGAAACCCGAGCACCCGGAGTATCCCAAGAACGTCTTCGTATGCGGCGATAGCGCCAGCGGTGCATCACTTGTGGTGCGTGCGATGGCAAGCGGTAAGGAGACAGCAAAGAAAGTTGATGATTTTTTAAGGTGAAAGGTGAAAATGAAAAGTAAGATTTCTTTTTGTAAGATGCACGGCTGTGGCAATGACTACATCTATGTCAATGTTATGCAGCATCCTATAGCGGACCCTTCTGCCGCAGCCATTGCATGGAGCGACCGTCATAAGGGCATAGGTTCAGATGGTCTTGTGCTAATAGACAAGAGTCCTGTTACCGAAGCAGACTTTTCGATGCGAATCTTCAATGCCGACGGTTCTGAGGCGAAGATGTGCGGTAATGCGTCAAGGTGTATTGGCAAGTATCTTTATGAACGAGGTATCACAGATAAAAAAACAATAAGACTTTTGACGCTATCGGGTGTTAAGACACTTAAACTGCATGTAGAAGAAGGTATTGTGAAGAGTGTGACAGTTGATATGGGAGAACCATCGTTTGATAGGGAGACATGGAGTTCAAAGAGTTCAGGTATATTTGTATCGATGGGCAACCCACACTATGTTATCTTTACTAAGGACGTTGACCAGGTGGGTGAGATTGAAGAAGTGAGATGTAATACAGAATTTGCTAAAGTACTTCCAGACGGTTCCATAAGGGTGCGAGTATGGGAGTTAGGCAGTGGTATTACACAAGCTTGCGGAACGGGTGCATGTGCCACAGCAGTTGCTGCAGCATATTCAGGCATCGCCGGTAGAGAGTCGCTAATAGTGATGGATGGTGGCACGCTAAATATTGTGTGGGACGAGCGTGACAACCATGTATATATGACAGGTCCTGCAGAATTTGTCTTTGACGGGGAGATAGAGTTATGGCATTAGTAAACGAACATTTTTTGAAACTTCCGAACAACTATCTTTTTGCAGATATCGCCAAAAAGGTAAATGCGTTTCACATTACACATCCCAAGGAAGATGTGATAAGTCTTGGTATTGGTGATGTTACGCAGCCACTGTGTCCTGCTGTTATTGAGGCTATTCACAAGGCGGCTGACGATATGGCAACGAAGCAAGGTTTTCACGGGTATGGTCCGGAACAAGGGTATGACTTTCTTCGAGAAGCAATTCTGAAAAATGATTTTCTTCCCAGAGGAATACACCTTGATCTTGACGAGATATTCATCAACGACGGAGCCAAGTCGGATACGGGAAACATACAAGAGCTTATACGTTGGGACAACAGCATTGGTGTTACCGACCCCATATATCCTGTTTATATAGACTCGAATGCCATGATTGGCAGAGCAGGAACGAAGGGTGAGGACGGTTGCTGGTCGAACGTCGTCTATATGCCCTGTAATGCCGAAAACAATTTCGTACCACAACTGCCCGACCGTCGGGTGGACGTCATCTACCTCTGTTATCCCAACAACCCTACAGGAGCAGTAATCACCAAAGAGGAGTTGCGAAAATGGGTAAACTATGCGCTGAAGAACGACACACTCATATTCTATGATGCAGCATACCAGGCATACATTCAGGATCCAAACATCCCCCACTCTATCTACGAGATACGCGGTGCCAGGAAGTGTGCCATAGAGTTTCACTCATATTCCAAAACGGCAGGATTTACGGGTGTACGTTGTGGTTATACCATAGTACCTAAAGACCTTACCGCAGAGACTCTTGACGGTGAGCGCATACCACTTAACCCACTGTGGCTTCGCAGACAATGTACGAAGTTCAACGGCACGAGCTATATCAGTCAACGTGCAGCAGAGGCAACATATAGTGAAGAAGGAAAGAAACAGGTTAAGGAGACCATCGGCTACTACATGAATAATGCCAAGATGATACTTACAGAGTTTCGCAGACTCGGTTTTGAATGTTATGGTGGTAAGAATGCACCATATATATGGATGAAGACCCGAGGACAATCTTCGTGGCAGTTCTTCGAAGAACTCCTTTACGGAGCCCAGGTGGTATGTACTCCTGGTGTCGGTTTCGGTCCTTCAGGAGAAGGTTACGTAAGATTTACCGCTTTTGGCAGCCAAGAGCGTACCGAAGAAGCCCTTCAACGTATTGCAGGATGGGTAAACAAATAATAATAACTATATCAACATAATAAATTAAAGTTATGGAAACATTAAGATTTCAGGTTGTAGGAGAGGCATTCAAGAAAAAGCCTCTTGACGTAAAATCACCAAGTGAGAGACCTTGTGAATACTTTGGCAAGAAGGTCTTCAATCGTGAGAAAATGTATAAGTACCTTCCTAAGGACGTGTACGAAAAGATGGTTAAGGTGATGGAAAACGGAGCACATCTTGACAGGACCGTTGCCGACGCTGTGGCAGCAGGTATGAAACAATGGGCTACGGAAAATGGTGTAACCCACTACACACACTGGTTCCAGCCGTTGACAGAAGGTACTGCCGAGAAGCACGACTCATTCATAGAACACGACGGTAAGGGCGGAATGGTTGAAGAATTTACTGGAAAATTGCTTGTACAGCAGGAGCCCGATGCATCAAGTTTCCCCTCAGGAGGTATCCGTTCTACTTTTGAAGCTCGAGGATATTCCGCATGGGACCCCACGTCGCCAGTATTCATCATTGATGACACACTGTGTATTCCGACTGTATTTATAAGTTATACAGGAGAGGCTCTGGACTATAAAGCACCACTGTTGCGTGCGCTTCATTCTGTTGACACGGCAGCGACAAAAGTGTGTCACTATTTCGATCCTTCTGTAAAGAAAGTTACTTCAAACCTTGGTTGGGAACAGGAGTACTTCCTCGTTGACGAAGGATTATACTCAGCACGTCCCGACCTTCTACTTACAGGGCGAACTCTTATGGGACACGACAGTGCGAAGAACCAGCAGATGGACGACCACTACTTTGGTGCTATCCCTGAGCGCGTAGCAGCCTTTATGCGCGAGTTGGAGATTGAGGCCCTTGAGTTGGGTATCCCATGTAAGACGCGTCACAACGAAGTAGCACCAAACCAGTTTGAGTTAGCACCTATATTCGAGGAGACAAATCTCGCCGTTGACCACAACATGCTGCTCATGTCACTCATGAAACGCGTAGCACGCAAACATGGTTTCAGAGTATTGCTCCACGAGAAACCATTTGCCGGTATTAATGGTTCAGGAAAGCACAACAACTGGAGTCTTTCCACCGATAATGGTGTGCTGCTACATGCTCCAGGTAAGACGGCGGAAGAGAATCTACGATTTGCAACGTTTATCGTAGAGACATTAATGGGTGTATATCGTCATAACGGACTACTCAAAGCCAGCATAATGAGTGCTACTAATGCTCACCGTCTGGGTGCCAACGAGGCCCCACCAGCTATTATCAGTTCATTCCTCGGTAACCAGGTTAGCGAACTTTTAGACCACATAGAGAAAGCTGACGTGACGGACATTCTTACTATGGAGGGTAAACAAGGTCTAAAGATGGATATTGCAGAAATTCCCGAGTTGCTCATCGACAACACAGACCGTAACCGCACATCGCCATTCGCCTTCACAGGAAACCGCTTCGAATTCCGCGCTGTAGGTTCCGAGGCAAACTGCGCCTCAGCAATGATTGCTCTTAACTCAGCAGTAGCGGAAGCTCTCATAGACTTTAAGAAACGAGTAGATGAGCGAATACCAGAACTTACGAAGAAGTTGGACGGAACAGGTCATAGCGCTACATATCATGCTATTATTGAAGTACTGCGTGAGGATATAAAGACATGTAAGCCTATACGTTTCGACGGCAATGGTTATAGCGACGAATGGGTTATAGAGGCAGAAAAGAGAGGACTCGACGTAGAAAAATCATGTCCTAAAATCTTTGAGCGTTATCTTGACGAGTCAAGTATAAAGATGTTTGAGAGTCTTGGCGTAATGACTAAGAAGGAACTTGAAGCCCGCAACGAGGTGAAATGGGAGACTTATACCAAGAAGATACAAATTGAGGCTCGTGTACTTGGCGATCTTTCGATGAATCACATCATCCCAGTTGCTACGCACTACCAATCTCAGTTGCTTAAGAACGTAAAAGCAATGTCAACAGTATTCTCAGAAGAGAAGACACGCAAACTCTCTGAGCGTAACATAAAACTCATTGAAGAAATTGCTGAGCGTACAAGTACTATAGAAAAGCAAGTAGAGGAACTTGTGGAAGCACGTAAGGCTGCCAACACCATAGAGGATGAGCACAAGAAAGCCATAGCATATCATGACAACGTGGAACCGAAGCTCGGTGATATACGTTACCAAATTGACAAGTTGGAACTAATTGTCGATGACTCTTTGTGGCCTCTGCCAAAATACAGAGAATTATTGTTCATAAGGTAGTTTCATCCTTTTATGAATTGTTTATGTTTGCAAAAGAAATCCGATGCTGTGATAGCATCGGATTTCTTATTTCTTTAATGGGTTCCATCCCTGAGCAAGAAGCTCAAATTCCTGTCCGTCGCGACTGACAAGCATCGTGCCGAGTTCCTTACGTGTGATGTGACCTATGACACGAATGTCCTCGAGTTGTTCCACTTTCTCGTAGTCGCCGATAGGAACGGTGAAGAGCAGTTCGTAGTCTTCGCCGCCATTGAGGGCGCAGGTGGTGACGTTCATATTCAACTCTTCAGCCATTACCGCCGTCTGGTAGTCGATGGGGATATTCTTCTCATAGACACGACAGCCTACCCCACTCTGACGACAGATGTGCTGCAGCTCGCTGGAGAGTCCGTCGCTGATGTCCATCATTGCCGTAGGACGGATGCCTGCCTCACGGAGTCTGGCTATGATGTCACGACGTGCCTCGGGCTGTAGCTGACGCTGAAGGAGATATTCCTTGCCGCTGAAGTCGGGCTGGAAGTCGGGCATCTGCTTATTATTCTTCTTTGCCTCCTCAACCATATCGTAATAGATACGTTTCTCGCGCTCGAGTAGCTGGAGTCCCATATAGGCTGCTCCGAGGTCTCCGCTGACACAGATGAGGTCGGTATCGTGGGCACCGTTGCGATAGACGATGTCGTTCTTCTGTGCCTCGCCAATACAGGTAATACTAATGGCAAGACCTGTATAGGAGGATGTGGTATCGCCACCAACGATATCGACGCCACACTTCTCGCACGCCAGACGTACACCGCTGAAAAACTCTTCCATATCCTCTACCGTGAAACGTTTGCCGAGGGCTACGCTGACGGTAATCTGCCGCGGGGTGCCATTCATTGCTACCACGTCGGAGATATTCACCATAGCCGACTTATAACCGAGGTGTTTCAGGTCGATGTAGGTAAGGTCGAAGTGTACACCCTCCATAAGCATATCGGTGGTTACGAGTACCTCGCTGTTAGGATACGACAGTACTGCGCAGTCGTCGCCGACACCGTAGCGTGTGCTGTCGTTAGTGTTCTTGAGGTCTTTTGTCAGGCGGTCGATAAGACCAAACTCTCCTATCTTAGATATTTCCATTATTTGAATCTTATTGTATTTCTTTTCTCAGAAGATTTTTTCTCTTTGGGTTTGACATCCTCTTTGCCTTTAAGAAGTATGCTGCTCTTTGGATTCTTCTTCATGTAGGAAAGGATTTGTTTGTTGAATGCCTCAGCACCATTCTGGAGGAAATCCACCTTTACGGGGAGTACGTAAGTGTTGTTGCGCACCTCGTCGGAAAGTCCGTTGACATCGACGAGTCGGGCACTGTCTTTCTCCGTTGTCACCACCATACGAGGCTCGGGCAGCGAAGCAAAAAGGGTGTTAAGTTTCTCAATGTCACAAGGCTTAAACTGGTGATGATCGCCGAAGGTTAGTGGGGTGATGCTGGCACAACGGGGCTGCAGGGCAAGTTCCATCTGTCGTGGTGACGCTATACCTGTAAGCAACAGCACGTTGGTCTCGGGTGCCAGCGCATCGAGGGCTATCTTGTCGCCACCATACAACGGGTACAGCGGCTCGTATTCCAACGTCGTGTAGTAGAGTTTCTGGTAAGGACGAAGACTGAGCATCTTAGACATCACACGGAACTCCATAGGTTTAAGGTTGCGGGGACACTTCGTCACTATGACGATGTCGGCACGTTCCTTACCTTCCACAGGCTCACGAAGTCGTCCTGCAGGCAGGAGACGATCTGTGCTGATGGGACGGTTGTAATCGACGAGGAGGATGTTTATTCCTGGCTTTACATACCTGTGCTGGAAGGCGTCGTCAAGGAGTATTACCGATGTGTCCTTGGAACGTTCGTCGCCGGTAAGGCGTTCTATTCCCTCACAACGATTGGCATCAACGGCAACGTGGATATCGGGAAACTTCTTGTGTATCTGGTAAGGCTCGTCGCCGATGTCACGCATGGAAGTGGTAGCGTCGGCAAGTATATAACCCTTGCTCTTGCGCTTATACCCACGACTGAGGACAGCCACCTTCATATATGGCGAGAGCAGACGCACGAGATACTCCACGTGAGGCGTCTTGCCCGTTCCGCCAACGGTAATATTACCCACACCGATTACCGGAATGCTGAACGTTCTGCGTTTCAGCACCCCAGCATCGAAAAGGTGGTTACGGAAACGCACCACCAATCCGTATAACCAGCTTAATGGGACTAAGAACATTACTCCTTTATTTTATATTTATGAAGTATGGTATGCGTGCCTGAATAGCTGAGTGGCGGTTAATGTCGCGCACAAGCATAAACGGAGCGTAGTACTCGCCAAGGGTCGCACGCAGCTGTCCGTCGATGTAACTGCCTGCTCCTGAAGAAGTCTTATCGAGGAGCTGGTCAAGGAAATCGCTCTTTGCAGGATAGCCCGAGGTGTAGTACTCGTCGAGTTTTGCAAGTTTTGCTGCCTTAGCAACAGCGACGTCAAGACCTCCAAGTTCGTCAACGAGCTTAATCTTCAGAGCGTCCTTGCCTAACCACACGTGTCCCTGAGCAATCTTCTCAACGTCCTCGATGGACATCTTACGTCCGTCGGCAACACGCTTGCGGAACAACTCATAACCGCGGTCGATGTATTCCTCAAGATATGCTACTTCCTCAGCGCTGAACGGACGTGAGGGAGTACCGAAGTCGCTATGTGCATTGGTCTTCACGCGGTCGAACTTAACGCCGAGTTTCTCTGTCAGCAACTGACTGAAGTCGGGGAACATACCGAAGATACCGATGCTACCAGTGAGGGTTGTAGGCTCGGCAACAATCCAGTTAGAGTTACAACTCATATAGTAACCGCCTGAAGCAGCGTAGCCACTCATAGAAACGACGACGGGCTTCTTTGCCTTTAGCATCTCAATGGCGTGCCACATCTGCTCTGAAGCGTAGGCAGAACCGCCACCGCTATTGATACGGAGCACGACTGCCTTAACTTTCTCGTCGTCGGCAAGTTTCTGGAGGTCCTTGCAGACCTTCTCGCCTACAATCTGTGAACCGCGAGCACTTGAGATGCCTGCAGCAGCCTCGTCAACGATATCGCCCTCGGCATAGTAAACGGCAATTTCATCGCCGTCTTTGCTCTTGCTCTTCACGTTACGCATATCGGAAAGACTGAGGGTGTTTAAATCGTCATCCTTTCCCAGTTTCATCATTGCCTTTACCTCGTCCTTTATCTGGTCGGTATAAACAAGTTTATCGACAAACTTCATTGCGACATAGTTCTTTGGATCAGAGAAAGTAATGAGGCTGTCAGCATACTGATTGAGCTGTGCGGCAGTGATATGACGGCTTGCAGCTACGTCGCTGACGAGTTGGTTCCATATTCCTGTGATGAAAGCTGTGGTCTGCTCACGATTGGGCTCGCTCATCTTGTCGGCAATGAACATCTCTGGAGCACTCTTATAAGCGCCCACCTTTGTGGTCTGCATCTTTACGCCGAACTTTGCCAAGAGGTCCTTAACGTAGTACATCTCTGCACAGAGTCCGTGCCAGTCAACGGTTCCCTGAGGGTTAAGAAGAACCTTGTCGGCAACACTACAAATATGATATGCACCCTGTGAATATACGTCGCCATAGGCTACTATCCACTTACCGCTCTTCTTGAAGTCGAGGAGGGCATTACGGAGTGCCTGTCTTGAAGCGGGGTCTGCACCAAACATGCCTGCCTCAAGGTATATTCCCTTGATATCTTCATTATCCTTTGCCTTCTCGATGCTACTCATGAGGTCGTCAAGACCTATGTTCTCTATCTCATCGCCACTAAGGAAGCCCAAGAAGTCGTCCTGAGAACGCTCTGACACCATTCCATCCAGTTTGATGACAAACACAGAATTTTCCTTTACGCTGGTGGTAGCCTCGGAGGAAGCAACCATTCCGATGATACTCATAACACCGAGTATTCCAAATACAAGGAAGAAACATATCATACCAACTACTGTGGCCGATACATACTTAAAAAATTCTTTCATATACGTGTACCTTATTATATTATAATTGAATCGATTTGGCGGCAAAGGTACAAATATTTTCTATTACATAGTGCATAAATTGAAATAATTTTGTACCTTTGTCGCAATTATGACACAATTATTCAAGACAATCTTTCCTACAGCAGTATTGGCTGGTATATGTATCGCTATAGGCGGTACCGTTAATTTACGCGTTGGAGGCGTTGCCGGAGCGGTGCTCTTCGCCTTCGGACTGACAACTGTGGTGTATTACGGACTGAAGCTGTACACAGGAACGGCAGGTTTTATTCGCAGACAAGGCGACTGGGGTATGCTTGGCGTTACTCTACTTGGGAACATCGTGGGATGCTGGCTTACAGCACTCGCCGTAGGCTATGCGTCGCCAGACGTCATAGAGCCTGCAGGAGCGATACTTACCGGCAGACTGGCGAAGGGCTGGTTCGCCTGTTCACTACTCGCCATAGGGTGCGGCTTCATTATGACTACTGCCGTACAGTTTGCACGACAAGGCAAGATGCTGGCGCTGCTGCTGGGAGTGCCCACCTTCATTCTCTGCGGATTTACCCACAGCATTGCCGACGCATTCTACTTCCTCGTAGCACCCAAGGAGTTGCTTATGCAACCGGAGGTCGCAGGACTGTATGTTGCCGAGGTACTGGGAAACTTTGTGGGGTGCAACCTCTACCGCTGGATGACATTTAACTTTGACTACAAATAAATTCTTAATTAAAAACAAATGAAAAGAACAACATTTTTAACGATGTTGGCGATAGCATTGGGCATCACCTTAACATCGGCAACAAAGAAAGTGCACACCATCGGAGACTCTACGATGGCCAACTACAACACTTCAACAGAAGTAAAGAGAGGATGGGGCATGTATATGCAACAATTCCTTGACGGTGTGGAGGCAGTTAACTACGCACGTGGCGGACGTGACACACGTATCTTCTACAACGACCATTGGACGGCAGTAAAGAATGCTATACAGCCTGGTGACTATGTCATAATTCAGTTTGCACACAACGACGAAAAAATCAATGGTGTTGACAGGGAAGAACTGTACAACTACTACATGACTCATAATCAAGAGGACAAGGCAAAGGCGCTGGATACTCGCGGCACAACACCCTCTACGACATACAGGGCTTACCTTGAGAAGTTTATCGACGAAACAAGAGAACTGGGCGGTACTCCAATTCTTGCATCTCCTGTATGTCGCTGCTACTTTAGCGGAAACATCATTAAACGCAACGGAAAGCACGACCTTGGCGACAACTATCAGGTGCTTACAGAGAACGGTCTTGCCAATGGTCCGAAACTGGCTGCCGACGACCACACTATGGACTACCCATATCACATGCAACAGGTAGCAATAGAAAAGGACGTACCTTTCATTGACCTTACAAAAGCAACGGAAGAGTTGTATCTCAGCTACGGCTCTGCAAAGTGTCACGATGCATTATTCTGTCCTGGTGACAATACTCACTTCAACACAGCTGGTGCTACTCTCGTAGCCCGTCTGTGTGCTCAACTTATGAAGGAACAGGGCATTATGACTGAGAATATTGTAATACCGGCAGAGCTGAGCGTTTCACCAACTGCTGCCAACCTGGGCGAAGGCTATGTAGGACAGGAAATGCTGCAGGAATTCTCACTTAGCGGTTTCGGACTTTCTCCTGAGGATGGAAACATAAATATCACAACGACAAACGCCATAGAGCTATCTACCGACAAAAAGACATGGGGCTCTTCATTAACATTGCCATACTCTGCTGGTACAATAATTGAAACGTTCTATGCAAGAGTAATTCTTGACGGCGGAGACGTGAACGGCACAGTAACCATAACACAGGGAGAACAGATAATTGAAGTTCCTTTCACAGCATCAACAGCAGCAACAATTGGAGGCGCCGACGTCAAGGCAACATGGGCACTTACTGAGAATAGCAGCTGTAGTCTGACAGGTCCTGCCATCGTTGTTGAGGAGAGCTTAGTAGGCATGACACACAAGCAGTTCAGCAGCGGATTTACATGGCCAGAAGGTAGCGGCTACACCACCAGCAGAAATGCACAACTTGTGGAGATAGAAGGCAGTTCATGGCCCGCTGGCGAAATTGATGAGAGTCCGGCAAGATATGTAGAATTCGGACTGACTGCAACAAAGGGTATGCAACTTAACATCAACAAGATAAGTCTGTATGTAGGAGCATGGGGCGGTAACATGATGAAGTGCCACGTGAAGTATTCTACTTCTGACGACTTCGGAAATCCTGTAACGATGTTGGCAAGCGACAGAATGACAAATAAGACGACTTACGCTGTTAGCGCTACTCCTGTCATAAAACTTAAAGAAGGAGAAACGGTAAGACTGAGAATCTATCCGTGGATTGACAATAACAGCTCAACAGCAACAGGTAAGTATCTTGCTGTTGGTGACGTTAATATTGAAGGTGTCGCTTTCGACCCAACGGGTATAGAGAAGAATTTCACTGCCACAGTACAACCCTCAAAATACTACGACCTTAACGGAAGAATGATAACAAAGCCCAGCAAAGGCATCGTCATTCAACAGATGAGTAACGGGGAGGTAAAGAAAGTTGTAGTGAAATAAGGTAACTATGACATTTTGTCACACTGTGCCAATCCTGATGGGGTTGGCACAGTTTTCGCATTATAGGGGGCAGAAGTATTAACATCTAAAACAATAATAATTATGAAAATTCAACCATTAGCAGACAGAGTCTTGGTGCTTCCAGCACCTGCTGAAGAGAAAATCGGTGGTATCATAATCCCTGATACTGCCAAGGAGAAACCACTACGTGGAAAAATCATCGCTACAGGTAAGGGTACCAAGGACGAGGAAATGATACTCAAAGAGGGCGACGAAGTTCTCTATGGTAAATATAGCGGAACAGAAATTGAACTCGACGGAGAGAAATATCTCATGATGCGTCAGAGCGATGTGCTCGCAATTGTTAAATAATTAACCCGTAATAACGTAATAACGAAAGACTATGGCAAAAGATATTAAATTCAACATGGACGCCCGCGACCTACTGAAGAATGGCGTAGATCAGCTGGCAAATGCAGTAAAAGTAACCCTCGGTCCTAAGGGTCGTAACGTTATCATCGAAAAGAAATTCGGTGCTCCTCAAATCACTAAGGACGGTGTTACTGTTGCAAAGGAAATAGAACTCGAAGATAAGTTTGAGAATACTGGTGCTCAACTCGTAAAGAGCGTAGCATCAAAGACTGGTGATGACGCTGGTGACGGTACTACAACAGCAACAATACTCGCACAGAGCATCATCAATGTTGGTCTGAAGAATGTTACAGCAGGTGCTAACCCAATGGACCTGAAACGTGGTATCGACAAAGCTGTAAAGGCTGTTGTTGACTACATCCAGGCTAACGCAGAGAAGGTTGACAGCAACTATGACAAGATTGAGCAGGTTGCAACAGTCAGCGCTAACAACGACCCAGAGATAGGTAAGCTCCTCGCAGAGGCCTTCCGCAAGGTTTCTAAGGATGGTGTTATCACTATCGAGGAGTCAAAGAGCCGCGACACTCACATCGGTGTTGTAGAGGGTATGCAGTTCGACCGCGGATATCTCTCTGGATATTTCATGACTGACGCAGACAAGATGGAGTGTGTAATGGATCACCCACGTATTCTTATCTACGACAAGAAGATTTCTAACCTTAAGGACCTTATGCCTGTACTCCAGCCTGCTGCAGAACAGGGTATGCCTCTGCTCATCATTGCTGAGGATGTTGACAGCGAAGCACTTACTACGCTCGTCGTTAACCGTCTGCGTGCTGGTCTTAAGGTTTGTGCTGTTAAGGCTCCAGGCTTTGGCGACCGTCGTAAGGCTATGCTCGAGGACATCGCAGTACTCACTGGTGGTTTGGTAATCAGCGAGGAGAAGGGTCTGAAACTTGAGCAGGCTACTCTCGACATGCTCGGAACTTGCGACAAGGTGGTTATCTCAAAGGACAACACAACGATTGTTAACGGTGCTGGTCAGAAAGAGGCTATAGCAGACCGCGTAGCTCAGATAAAGAAGGAAATTGAGAACACCACAAGCTCTTACGACAAAGAGAAGCTCCAGGAGCGTCTTGCAAAACTCGCAGGTGGTGTGGCAGTACTCTACGTTGGTGCTAACAGCGAGGTAGAGATGAAGGAGAAGAAAGACCGTGTTGACGACGCTCTCTGCGCTACACGTGCAGCTATCGAGGAGGGTGTTGTTGCCGGTGGTGGTACAACATACATCCGCGCTATTGATACCGTGAAGGCTCTCAAGGGCGACAACGCTGATGAAGAGACTGGTATCAAGATTGTAGAGCGTGCTATCGAGGAACCACTTCGCCAGATTGTCACAAACGCTGGAGGCGAAGGTGCCGTAGTAGTACAGAAGGTTCGCGAAGGAAAGGGCGACTTTGGCTACAACGCTCGCACCGACAAGTATGAGGACCTGCGCGAGGCAGGAGTTATCGACCCCGCTAAGGTTGCTCGTGTAGCCCTTGAAAACGCAGCTTCTATCGCTGGAATGTTCCTCACAACAGAGTGTCTCATCGTTGACAAACCTGAGAAGGAACCAGCAATGCCAATGGGCGGTGCTCCAGGCATGGGCGGAATGATGTAATAAACTGCTAAATTGCAACTTAGAAATAGCAAAAGTCGAGGTGACCTGTCAAAAGTTACCTCGATTTTTATTTTTTTATTCAAAACGAGTAATTTTCTTTACAAAAAATTTTGTAGTGATGTTGAAACATCATACCTTTGCACCAAGCAATGAAAAAGATAAAAGAACGATGGTGATCGTTTACGTATTTTTGATTTGTTTTAGTAGATTAGTTTTTAAGTAGTTTGTTTTTGAAAATCGGACGTCGCGATGACATCCGATTTTTTGTTAAATGTAATCATAATTCTCCATTCCCAATTCTCAATTCTCAATTATAATTATTACCTTTGTAGCCAGTATGGAAACAGACAGCCTAAAAAAGTTATATACCAAATGGAGCGGACAAGAGCCGCAGAGTTGTGAGAAACTTCCTGGAGCAGGGAGTAATCGTGTTTACTACAGAATAACTGGCAATAACAATAAAAGTGTTATTGGAGTTATAGGAACGAGTATCGAGGAGAACAAAGCATTCGTATATCTGGCAAACCACTTCAACAAAAAGGGATTGCCAATGCCAAAGGTGTTCGACCACTCGGCAGATATGATGTGTTACATCCAAGAAGACCTTGGAGGCACAGCTCTCTTTGACGCCATCAAAGAAGGACGCGAGAAGGGCGGACAGTACAACGAAAGAGAAAAAGAGCTGTTGTCAAAGACAATACGACAGTTACCTGCTATTCAGGTAAAAGGTGCAGAAGGACTTGACTTTAGCATCTGCTATCCACAACCGGAATTTGACGATACCAACGTCATGTTCGACCTGAACTATTTCAAATACTGCTATCTTAAAGCGACAGGAATAGACTTCCACGAAATACGTCTTGAAGAAGACTTCAGACGTCTTGCAAAGGATCTTACGGAGGAGAAGGGCAACTATTTTATGTATCGCGACTTCCAAGCACGCAACGTTATGTTAACATCACTTGGAGAGAAGACGGGAATAGGCTTTATCGACTTCCAAGGAGGTCGTCGCGGACCATTCTACTACGATGTAGCTTCATTCCTCTGGCAGGCATCAGCACGATATAGCGACACCTTGCGTCAACAACTCATTGACGAATACTACGACGAGCTTTCTAAACTCATCAAAGTACCCGAGAAGGTTGTCTTCATGCAACGACTGTCACTCTTTGTATTCTTCCGCGTTCTCCAGGTTCTTGGAGCATACGGTTTCAGAGGATACTTTGAACGCAAGAAACATTTCATTGACAGCATACCACCAGCATTAGAAAATCTCCGACAACTCTTGGAAAAGAACCCATTCCCCTACCCTCACCTTGTAGAGGTACTGAAAGCTTTGATATATGAGAGGAGAGAGGAGAGAGGAGAGAGGAGAGAGATTACAACGCACCCACGCACCCTTGCGCCCTCGAAGTTAGTGGTTCGCGTGTTTAGTTTTTCTTACAAAAAGGGAATTCCTGAGGATGAGACAGGCAATGGTGGAGGATATGTCTTCGACTGTCGCTCTACGCATAACCCGGGACGTTACGAAGAGTATAAGAAACTGACAGGACTCGATGCACCAGTAATAAAGTTCCTTGAGGATGACGGAGAGATAACGACATTCCTTGAAAGCGTATATAAGCTGGCAGATGCACACGTAGCACGCTACATAGAACGCGACTTTACCGCCCTGATGTTCTCCTTTGGTTGCACGGGAGGACAACACCGCTCGGTATATTCTGCTCAACACCTTGCAGAACATATTCACCAGAAATTCGGCATCGAAGTACATCTCTGCCACCGTGAGCAGGGAATTACACAGATACTGAAGTAAACAGTTTTATTATATTACAAAAAAATGCGCTACAACTCGTCACGAGCTGCAGCGCATCAAACTATGTTTAACTAAAAATCCTTTTTTTCTTCTGAATCAAATGATAGCCTCACGGTTACCATTGTCATCCGTTTCAACAATCATGAAAACTTACCTTAATCTAATAACTAAAAAACCTAAATCTATTACTACTAACCTAAACAATCTATTAACCTAATGTCTTCCTCTTGAAGACAATGCAAAGGTACAACGTTTTTGCTGTTTGCGAACACAAAATAACAGAAATAAGTAGTAAAAGTATCTTTTTCTTGATTTAAATCAAGTGTGTGTGCGAAAACAACGCTAATTTTATGCTTTTTCCAACAAAACAACGGCATAAGCACTAATGCCTTCTTCGCGACCTGTAAAGCCTAATCGTTCTGTCGTTGTTGCTTTGATAGAGATCTTGTCCGGATCTGTATTCATTATCTCAGCCATACACGTCCTCATAGCCTCAACATGAGGATTTATCTTCGGACGTTCAGCACATATTGTGGCATCAAGGTTACCGAACTTGTAACCCTTGTTCTCTACGAGTTCCATAGTTTTGCGCAGTATTACCTTACTGTCCATATTCAGGGTCTCGGAGGAAGTATCTGGGAAATGATAACCTATGTCGCGCATATTAGCGGCACCGAGGATAGCGTCACACACAGCGTGGAGCAGCACATCAGCATCGCTATGTCCGAGAAGTCCCAACGAATGTTCTATACGAATGCCTCCAAGCCACAATTCGCGTCCTTCCACCAACTGGTGGACATCATATCCGAATCCTACGCGTATGTTCATATCCTATAGAGTTATTATCTTCTCCTAAACAAGTCCTTGATACCGTCCATATCGAATCCGAGCGTAAAGCGCAGGGTCTGGTCAAGAGGATTACTCTTTGCCGTTGCGATAACGTAGCTTGCATCGAGCGAGAAAACACTCATGCGGAAGCCGGCACCAACGGTGAAGTACTTTCGGTTACCCTTCGTTTCACTTTCGTGGTGGTAACCTGCACGCAACGAGAACTGATCATGATAGACATATTCTCCACCGACACTCCACTGAATTTCTTCCAACTCCTCCTTAAAGCCTCGTGGAGCATCTGTGAAACTCTTGAAGATACCGCTGATACTGCTAACGTCATAATAATCTCTCTGTACACGCTGTGTATAATGTTCTGTGCTCTCGCCTGCCTCTTGTTTAGGATATGTAGGAACGAGAAGTTTGTTGGCATCGGCAGCGATAGAGAAACGGTTGTATTCGTCAACAGGAACCATAAAAGAGAAACCGAGACGCATATTTGTCGGAAGGAACTCACTGTGATCATCGCCACCGAAGGTAATCTTACTACCAACGTTACGAACACCAAAACCGATGCCCAACTGACACTCACGACTACCTATATTAACATAGTCATTATAGTACATTGACAGGTCGGCAGCAAATGCCTTTCCCGGCTCCTTATTATCAGAATAGTCCCATGTTAGGTCAGAATAGAGGAAACGTACTCCCGCAGACAATGAGAACTTCTCACTAAGCATAAGAGAATATGCAACGTCAAAGGTAAACTCGTACGGGTTTATCGTCATTGCTCCCTCAGCCTCGCTCGTATATACCTCACCAAGAGAGAAGTAGTTCAACGATGCAGAAACGGCGCTGTAATCGCCAATACGATAATATCCTGATACGTTGGCAAGATACATATCGTTAACCAACTGACGCAACCAAGGAGTATAGTTGATAGCAACTCCTGCACGACTTATGGCAAAAGGATATTTTGCTGCATTCCAGTATTGCGAGTTAACGTCAGGATCGGTAGCGGCACCCACGTCACCCATACCACCTGCACGAGCGTCAGGAGCTATTGTCTGCGACACAATAGCCGTATGGATAGGATTGAACATCTCTTCTTTATCCTGCGCCATAATACTCATTGGCACGAGGGCTAAAAGGTATATTAAAATCTTTTTCATCATCTGTTTTCTTCTCTTCTGTACTTTTTAATAACTCAAAGTACGTTTATTTATTGTTTATGACAATAAGTTTCTTAGCTTTTGACGCCTGACTGCTGCCGTCACTACTTAGCAACACACGATATACGTAAACGCCTGTCTGCAGTCGTCTGCCGCCATCAACAGCAAGGTTCCAGGGGATGGTGTATGTTCCTGTGTCAGAAATACCGCTCTCCTTATATTTCCAGAGCTGTCGTCCACTCATATCGAACAAATCTATTTCTATGTCTATTGGAGAGCCCGTTCTGTCGTGAACAATGATAAAGTCCGTTTGAGTCTTTGCTGGGTTATGTGACAGACTGACATTGAAGAAGTTTGGCTCCAAACCCTTTACTACATTGAATGTCAGTTCTGCAGTAGTGGAATTGTTAAGCATATCCCATGCACGGAACTTCAACTGATGCTGTCCGGCTGTAAGCTCTGGTACAGAATAATATGTCTTTCCGCTTGTATAGCTACCAAAGTCATAGGCAAAGTTATCGTTGAGATTATACGTTCTCGACATCTCACCGTCGATAATCAGCTCCAGGTCGTGACCGATACCATTACCCGTAGTGTTTATACCGTCCTTGTCTGATATCTCTGCAGCAAAATACGGAGTAGTATTTACGTTGCCGCCATTAACGAATGACGGAGAGTTAAGATAGCAGTATATAGAAGGACCCTTAGTATCTGTATTTTCAATATCAGAGCCGCCCACCATAAAGTCGTCCCATGCTCCGTTAGCCAACTCTTTATGGTCATTACTTACAGCGTGGAAGTTCATCAGTCCCGTTTCGTCCTTATAGTTCAGGTCTTTTGGCACTACGAATGAAATTGTGAATTTTCCACCTCTCACGCTATCGTTTCCTTGATATAGAACCTTTGTTCTGTCTATATATACATAAGGTTCGTCGGCTCCTTCCGATGTAGTATTGTTTAGTCGGCAGGTTATTGTTTCCTTTGAGTCGCGCACAACTGCCGATAATGTACCGTTAAAGCTGCTGTGTAGCTTTTCGTCTTTTTCAATATGTCCTTTTACAGTTACCACAGAACCTGCCAAGAGACTGTTTACAACGTTTGTTTCAACCTTCTCTCCGTTTATAGAGTCCACAACTACGCTAAGCGTCGGAATATGCAGTACAAGTGCCGGGTCGCCAAGCAACGAATACTGCAACTTGTTCTGTGTAATATCGGCACGTGTCGTAATAAGGTTGTTCTTAGCTATACGCTGTGCCTCACCAAGCGAGACGTACGAGCCGTCATCCTTAGGAGTGAATATCGCTGTCAGGAAGGCACGGTTTATCGCCCTGTTACGGTCGGTATATACGGTTCGTGTAGTTCCGTAGAACGCCACAGCACCGCCTTTCTTGTTAAGAACAGACTCCTCGCCGATATTCGTTGTCTGTCCGTCGAAAGGACCTATATCACACGATGCTGTTATCCACAACGGCAGATTGTTATTCGTAAAGTTCTGGAAGTCTGCTACTCTTAGTACTATCTCGTGCGATATTGCCGTCTCTGAGCCGTGACCGCTGTAGTTCATTATCAGTGCTCCGCTCTGTTGCTGTTGCTTTACTATGTTTGTCACCTCAGGATAGCGGGCACCTGTTGATGATGTCACTCTGGTGTATGCATCCCACATCACACGTTTCACATACATACCGCTGTTCAACTCTTCTACGCATCCTGCCATAACGTCGGCATCCTTCATGTGGAGGTTGTTATTTCCGTCGTCGCCCATTGCCATAACGATATTCTGCCAAGAGCCTGCATTAGCATTATTGATGTAGTTCTCGGTCTTGTCAATCATTATTTTTGCCTGGTCAGCATCACGCACGGGGAATCTACCTACGGCAATATCGTGTTTATCACTTGTCGTTGCCTTACCACCCTCGCCGTCGTCAAGTGAGCAGAAGAAACCATCATCTACGTAGCTATAGACCTTACTGAATGAGTTCTCGCTCTCGTAGCAGAGCAGGAAGTCGTCAACGGAGTAGTTCTTCCAGTAAACGCTTTTCATACGGTTGTCCCAGGCACAGTCACCGAAGAGAACTATGTATCGGGGCATCTCTTCGTCTGTCTCTGCGCGGTCGTAGAGCATCTTCATATAACGACGATAGGCATTTACGTCAGGAGTACCACTTGAGAATTCGTTGTAGAGTTCGTCGGCAGGTACTATTTTCACCGTCATTTCGTCCTTCTTCTCGTGAATCTCTTTAAGTCTCTCTGCCTGTGTTCTCAGTTTTCCCGATGTAGGGATGACTATCACCATCTGTATGTCCTCATCAGCATGAAGGTTCTGATTGGTAATGTTATGTACATATTCCGGTTCTGGGAATGTTCCTTCGAGTGAAGGTGCCGAAGGAGTCTCGGAACTTATAAAATCTATGTAGTCAAGTCGTACAGGTCCTCCTGACACGGTAGTTATCTTAACCTCGTGCGTTGCTTTACTTTCCTGAACAGCATACTCTCCTGTAGCCTCAGCACCATGATCGTAGGAGCCAAGTGACATCGACAGTTTTCCCACCTCAGTACCATTTATACTTACCGAGGCGACAGTCTTTGAGCCTGCCGACACCTTCACACGCATCGTACCACTCGACGCCTTGCCCTCTTGCAAAGTGATAGCATATGTCTTCGATGCTCCCGCTGCTATCGGGGAGTCCTCAAAGAGGTTACGTCCTCCCTCGAACCATGCATAGTCATCTATCTCGTATAGTGTGTGCTGCTGGTATGTCGCAGGGAAGTTCTCCTTTAGAAAAGCTTCTTTCTCTATTGTTTCTACAGTCTGGTCGTTCTGTGTTATGAAATAGTATCCGTAGTCGGAATACGGGTTACGCACTCTTACACCGTCATCACCCCAAGTTACAGGTCCTTGGGCAAAGAAGAAACGTTTGTCGCCATCAATACACAACGGCACCTCATCGAGGTCGTCGGTTTCAGTAAGGTATTCAGGGTCTAACTCCTCCTGTTGTAATGCTCCTCCGTAGCCATAGACGTGCACCTTTGACAGATCTGTGAAACCTGCTTTTGCTATCACGTTGCTTGTAAGCTGGTATATGCCTGTCACCGGTACTCTTATCTTTGCCCAAGTACCTTCGGCAAGTACCGACTTCTCAGCATAACGTCCTGTTGCGTCTTTTGCTCTGCTGGCATTTCTTTTCTGCATCTTTGCACCTTGCCCCTTGCTCCTTGCCTCCTGTTTCGGCGTTGCAGTTACGTCGAGCATGAAGCTCACCAGCTTTTTGTATTTCCCCTTTCTCAGTGTTACTGGTGTCAGGAACACCTCAAGACGTGCTTTTCTGCGTTCCACCACCATTCTCTGTGTTACAGCGGGCATCTCGGGCAACTGTCCTTTCGTAATCTTCTTACAACGTGCGATGTCCGCCTCGCCCATATCAATGAATTCTGGGTATTTTATTGTTACATGATAAATAGAGTCCTGATAGTTACCTGTGACGGGAATAGCACATACAAATTCCGGCAACAGAGAGTCTATCCTCACATCCTCTGCTGTAAGGTTAAAGAAGCGTTGCTGAGCAAACCCCGCAAGGCTTGTCAGCAGCAGCGTGCATATCAGTATTATCTTATGTCTATTTAACATTAAACTCTAAAACCTTTCTGTCTTCGAGCCATCCTTCCAGATGGTCGTCAATCTTTACAGGACCTACGCCTGCGGGTGTTCCTGTGTACAGTATGTCGCCTGTCTTCAGGGTGAAGAAACGACTTATGTAGGCTATCAGTTCGTCAACCTTATACAGCATATCACTCGTGCACCCCTCTTGTACTGTATTACCGTTGATGTCGAGGTGGAAGTGTATTGCCTGTATGTCGCGAAACTTCTCTATCGGCACCCACTCTCCTATTGCTGCTGCTCCGTCGAAACCTTTACAGAGGTCCCACGGCTGTCCTTTCTCGCGCAAACGACGCTGCAGCTCTCGTGCTGTGAAGTCTATTCCACATGTAACAGCATCGTAGTATCTATGTGCGAAGCGTTCTGGGATACTCTTTCCCAATCGACAGATACGCACCACCAGCTCTGTTTCGTAATCTACCTGTCCTAACTCTGTTGGCAGGAAGAAGGGCTTACGGTCCTTTAACAGCGACGAGTCAACCTTTGTGAATATTACTGGCTCCTCTGGTTTATATAACGCACCTTCCAGCTCTTTATTGTGCTGGATGTAATTCATGCCGATAGCGAATATTTTCATATTGGGTGGATAGTAATTATATATTAAAAAGGTGATAATAAAAAAAGGAGCAGCGTGCTGCTCCTTTTTTATCTCTGCTATTGTTGTTATTCAGCAGCCAATGTGAAGCGCTTGAAGTCAACAATCTTGAGTTCCTTATCCTGTGTCTGCATCCAAGCAGTTACAGTAGCCTTGTCGCCGTCGCCGAACTGGAACTCCTGGTCAACCAGACAGTTCTCCTTCAGGAACTTAGCAACACGACCCTTAGCGATGTTCTCAATCATCTGTGCAGGGAGGTTAGCAGCCTTTTCAGCAGCAGCCTTCTCTTTGAGTTCGCGTGCCTTCTGAGCCTCTTCCTCTGTGAGCCATCCCTTCTTGATGTTTGACTCGATGTGATCTTCGCTGTCAACGAGGTTAGGATTGATGCCTGCCTTCTTCAGGACAGAGTCAACATACTTCTCAACCTGCTCGAGCTTTGTCTTCTCAACGGCTGTCTTGTACTCCTCGTCGATAACTGCCTGAGGAACACTCTTCTCGTCGAGAGCAACTGGTTTCATAGCAGCAACCTGCATAGCCAGTTTGTGACCTACCTCTGCGTTAGCCTTGTTGAGCTGAACCATTGTAGCGAGGGTGTGCTTACCCATGTGGTCATAAGCCTCGATGTTCTCACCTTCGAGAACGTTGTAGCCGTCGAGCTCCATCTTCTCACCGGTGATACCTGAACGCTGTGTTACTGCGTCCTTAACTTTCTGACCGTCAGCGAGTGTAAGCTCGTTAACCTCGTCAAGGCTCTTGCACTTGTTAGCAACAGCAGCATCGAGGATGTTCTGTGTGAGTGCTATGAAGTCAGCACCGTTAGCAACGAAGTCTGTCTCACACTTCAGAGCGATAGTAGCTCCGAAACCATTCTCTACCTTTACGAGAACGCAACCATTAGCTGTCTCGCGGTCAGAGCGCTTTGCTGCGATAGCCAGTCCGCGCTCACGGAGGAGCTCCTTAGCCTTGTCGAAGTCGCCCTCAGCCTCTGTCAGTGCCTTCTTTACGTCAGCAAGACCTGCGCCAGTCATTGCGCGAAGCTTTTTGATATCGTCAATTGAAATTGCCATTGTGTTTACTATTTTACTATTTACTATTTACTTTTTTATTACTCAGCAGCCTCTTCCTCAGCAGCTTTCTTTGTTGCCTTCTTTGCGGCTGGCTTCTTAGCAGCAGGCTTCTTAGCCTTAGGTGCTTCTTCTGCAGGAGCTTCTTCTGCCTTAGGAGCTTCCTCTGCCTTAGGAGCTTCCTCTGCCTTAGGAGCCTCTTCTGCTGCAGGAGCTTCCTCTGCGTCAGCCTCTTTGCGTGTCTTACGAGCGCGCTTCTTTGGCTCGTCGGCAACTTCAGCCTGCTCTTTAGCAGCCTTCTCGTCAGCCTTCTCTACCTTACGCTCTTCGAGACCCTCGTTGATAGCGTCGCAGCAAGCACCAAGGATAGTAGCGATAGAGTCTTTTGCATCGTCGTTAGCAGGAATCATGAAGTCGATGTCCTTAGGATCTGAGTTTGTATCAACGATAGCGAATACAGGAATACCCAGACGGAGAGCCTCCTTGACAGCGATGTGCTCCTTCATTACGTCAACAACGAAGAGTGCACTTGGCAGACGTGTCAAGTCAGCGATAGAACCGAGGTTCTTCTCCAACTTTGCACGCTGACGGCTAATCTGCAGAATCTCACGCTTTGAGAGGTTTGAGTATGTACCGTCGCTCATCATCTTGTCAATGCTTGCCATCTTCTTCACAGCCTTGCGGATTGTTGGGAAGTTAGTGAGCATACCTCCAGGCCAACGCTCTGTAACGTAAGGCATACCTACAGAAGTAGCCTTCTCTGCGATGATGTCCTTAGCCTGCTTCTTAGTACCAACGAAGAGTACCTTCTTACCGCTCTTTGCAATCTGCTTGAGTGCGTTAGCAGCTACCTCAACCATCTCTACGGTCTTGTGAAGGTCAATAATATGAATACCGTTACGCTCCATGAAGATATAAGGAGCCATAGCTGGATTCCACTTGCGCTTCAGGTGTCCGAAGTGACATCCTGCCTGAAGCAACTGATCAAAATTTGTTCTTGCCATTTTGTTTTATTCTTTTTTATTGTTTACTTTCTTTTTAATTCTTTCTTAGAATCAACCGAGTGGTAATCCTAAGGAGTCCACCCAGTTTAGATACTAAACGCGCCCAGACATTAACGCTTACTGAACTGGAAGCGACGACGTGCCTTTGGCTGTCCTGGCTTCTTACGCTCAACCTCACGACGGTCACGTGTGAGGAAGCCCTGTACCTTCAACGTTTTCTTATCTTCTGGGTTAATCTTTACTAAAGCACGTGCGATAGCGAGGCGCAATGCCTGACTCTGACCTGTGAAACCACCACCATCGAGGTTTGCGTGGATGTCGTACTTCTCTGCTACCTCGAGCAGATTCAGAGGCTGCTTAACAACGTACTGCAGAATAGCTGATGGGAAATACTCTGTCAGCTCTTTCTTATTGATGACAATCTTGCCGTTTCCCTCGCTCACATATACACGAGCTACAGAACTCTTACGGCGACCTATTGCGTTAATTACTTCGTTCATTGTCTTACTTATTATTTATACTGGTTAATATCAATTGCCTTTGGCTTCTGAGCCTCATGTGGATGCTCTGTACCATTGTAAACATAAAGGTTGTCAATGAGCTGACGACCGAGGCGACCCTTTGGTAACATACCCTTAACAGCGTGACGCAGAATCTTGTCCATACCGTCTGGACGACGACGCAACTCTGCAGGAGTGTTAAAGCGCTGTCCACCTGGATAACCAGTGTAACGAGTGTAAACCTTGTCGGTTTCCTTCTTGCCTGTGAAAACCACCTTGGCAGCATTGATAATAATCACATTGTCTCCACAATCTACGTGAGGAGTGAAGTTTGGCTTGTACTTTCCGCGAATCAGCTTTGCTACTTTTGAGCACAGACGACCAACAACCTGGTCAGTGGCATCAATAACGACCCACTCCTTCTTTGCTGTTTCCTTGTTAGCGGAAATAGTCTTGTAACTTAAAGTGTTCATAAAATTTTAATTGTTACTTAAAACGTTTTATTTATACTGCGGATATGTCGCCATCCGAGCGCGCCTGGCTTTACGTACCTGGAAACGAGCAGACTCTCCGTCTGCCAGTGAGCAGGAGATTCACAAACCGCAACGACCTTTCGGTAGGCTGCTATTTACACTCCGCCCTCGGGGGTTCTTTTATGGCCCCTCAACAATCGGGTTGCAAAAGTACTGCTTTTTCTTCGAAAACTCTTAACCTTAATAACGCAAGACACTACCTTTTACGTTTTTTTAACACTATCCTCTTCTCAACCCCTATCGCCTTTCACCAAAATTATGTACTTTTGCGCCAAAATATAACCATAAATGAACATAGCAGTAGTATTAGCAGGAGGAGTTGGAAAGAGACTTGGTCTTTCTATGCCGAAACAGTTTATGAAGGTTTCGGGCAGGATGGTTATCGAGTATTCCATTGAAGCCTTCGAGAAGAATCCCGACATTGACGAGATAGCCATAGTGAGTCACGCGGACTACGTCGGCGAGTTTCAGGAGATGGTGCGTCGTAATGCCTGGAAGAAGGTTCGTCGCATTCTCCTTGGCGGCAAGGAGCGTTACGACTCCAGCCTCTCTGCCATAAGGGCTTACGAGGATGAGCACGACGTACGTCTTATCTTCCACGACGGAGTACGTCCTCTCGTCAGTCAGCGCATCATCAGCGATGTTGTCCACGCCCTCGATACCTACGATGCCGTCAACGTAGCTATCCCCTCGTCGGACACTATCCTCGAAGTGGAGGATAATTTCATAAAGTCCATCCCTGACCGCTCCCGTCTGCGTCGCTGTCAGACCCCTCAGGGCTTCCGCCTTGAGACGATACGTGATGCCTACAACCTTGCTGTCAACGACCCCGACTTCAAGGCTACCGACGACTGCGGCGTAGTACTGAAATACCTCCCGCACGTACCTATATATGTAGTGGAGGGGGAAGGAATAAACATTAAGCTCACCTACCAGGAGGACATCCCTGTGGTAGAGAGGTTCCTTAAGAGGTTAGAGGTTAGGGATTAGAGGTTAGGGGTTAGCTTTCTCCGTACGTTGCGACTCCGTCGCAACCAAAAACAAAAAGAAATGGCAGCAGGACTAAAGGAAAAAACAGCGAAAGGGCTCTTCTGGGGCATGATGAGTAACGGTTCCACACAGTTACTCAACCTCGTCTTTGGCATCTTCCTCGGACGCCTGCTCTCGCCTACCGACTACGGTATCGTCGGTGTTCTCACCATCTTCACAGCCATAGCGGGCAACATCCAGGCGGCGGGATTCACACAGGCACTCATAAACATCCACCGTCCCACACATCGCGAGTACAACTCCGTATTCTGGTTCAACGTCCTCACGTCGTTACTTCTCTATGCTGTCCTTTTCTTCTGCGCCCCGCTAATAGCCGACTTCTTCCACCAGGAGAGTCTCATCAGTGTCTCGCGCTTCGTCTTTTTGTCGTTTGTTATCGCCTCCTTAGGCATCGTCCATAATGCGTGGCTCGTCAAGAACCTCATGATTCGCGAAACTGCCATCATAGGCTTCATCGCCCTTCTCTGTTCTGGCGCCGTAGGCATCGTCCTTGCCCTCTTGGGTTACGGCTACTGGAGTTTGGCGTGGCAACAGATAGTTTACATCAGCGTTACCAACGTTGTGCGTCTGTACTACTCACGCTGGCGTCCTACGTTCCACATCGACTTCGAGCCTGTGCGCACTATGTTCCCCTTTGCTGTCAAGTTACTCATCACGAACATACTTAACACCCTCTCGCAGAACGTCCTCACCTTCATCTTCGGACGTCTGCTGCCCATACGCAGTGTGGGAAACTTCAGTCAGGCATCAAAGTGGAATACTATGGCACACTCCTTCATCAGCGGCACCGTAGCACAGGTGGCACAACCTGTACTTGCCGAAGTGTCCGACGACGACGAACGCGAGTTACGCGTCTTCCGCAAGATGCTCCGTTTCACGGCATTCCTCAGTTTCCCCATAATGTTCGGTCTGGCTCTTGTGGCACGTGAGTTTATCATCCTCACCATCGGCACCCAGTGGCTCGACAGTATTCCGCTGCTCCAGATACTCTGCATCGGTGGAGCCTTCATGCCTTTCTACACCCTTTATCAGAACCTTATCATCACACAGGGACGCTCCGACATTTATTTATATACTAATGTGGTGTTTCTCGTCATTCAAATAGCACTCATCCTCCTGCTCGCACAACATGGCATCATAGTAATGGTGGCAGCCTACACTCTCCTCACACTCGTCTATCTGGCAGTATGGCAGTATCATGCTCTCCGTCTTGTCCACATCTCTTTCTGGCAGGCGGTCATCGATACTATACCGTTCTTCCTCGTCAGCGCTGCTGTTATGGCAGTCACCTACTACCTCACCCAGCCCATAGCGTCGCTCGTACTTCTCCTCGCAGCACGTGTCTTCATCGCTTTTGTGCTCTATGTTGCCGTAATGAAAGTGCTTAAAGTAAAACTCCTTAGCGAGACAATACAATATATAAAGAATATCTTCTAAATAACAAAATGTACAAAACTGTTTTTAACAAGCGTAACGTCTTTAAGTTCAAGCGGTTCTCGGGCAAGTCATACAGCCTGTTTGCCGTCTTGGGACGTGAAGTTGTTGTGGGCACACTGTCGGTAGCAACGCTGACCTATGCCCATGCAGGCAGTAAGATGCCCGCCAACGACAACATAGCACCCGTCAGCAATGTCCTTGCTGCTGAAGACGACAGCGTTACCCTACAAGAGGTAGAGGTGACGGCAACACGCGCTCCGCTGACGAGCGGACAGGCTGTGAGAATGGTAACTGTACTGACACGCGAAGACATTCAGGCGGCGCCAGTACAAAGTGTTAACGACTTACTGAAATACGCCGCAGGCGTGGATGTAAGACAACGCGGACCTATCGGGGCGCAGACCGACATAAGCATCAGGGGAGGAACATCGGAACAAATCACTATCTTACTCAACGGTATCAATATTTGTGACCCGCAGACAGGTCACAACACCTTCGACGTACCCGTAGATATCAGCGACATCGTAAGGATAGAAATACTTGAAGGACCTGCAGGACGAGCCTACGGAACGTCCTCGCTGCTGGGAGCCATAAACATCGTAACTAAGGAGTCCGCCCTCCGCCCCTCTTCCGAGGGGTGTCTGGACAGCAAACATCTCGCCACCGAGATGCGCTTGGAGGGTGGCTCCTTTGGTTACCTCTCCGCCGCAACAAAATTCTCAGTTCCAAATTCTCAATTATCCATTAACTACACCCGCTCCGACGGCTATAATCGCTCCAAGGCGGGACGCCTCAATGCCGACTATTCCGGCTTCAAGACGTTCTATCAGGGGGGATATTCCAGCGAGGTAGCAGATCTCCGCTGGCATGCAGGACTGAGCATCAAGGGTTACGGCTCCAACACTTTCTACAGCGCCAAGTACGACGAGCAGTTTGAGCGCACCACGAAGATCTATACTGCCCTGCAGGGCGAGACCAAGAGTACGTGGTTGCACCTCCTGCCCAGCATCTACTGGAACCGTTCGCACGATCGCTTCGAGCTTATTCGCGGCTCCGAGGATAAGGTGAAGTTCAACTACCATCGTTCCGACGTCGTCGGCTTAAACCTCAACAGCTGGTTCGACTGGACCTTAGGACGCACAGCCTTGGGAGCGGAGTTCCGCAACGAGGACATCATAAGTACCACACTGGGAGAACCGCTGCAGACGCCAAAGCATATTCACGGCACCGACCGTTACTACACCTTAGGACTGAACCGTTCAAACATAAGCTTCCACCTGGAACATAACATCCTGCTTAGCAGTCTGAACATCTCGGCAGGCATCATTGCCGTCAAAAACACACAGAGCGAGATGCCCATAAAGGTCTATCCGGGCATCGACGCCAGCTACCAGATAGCACGTCACTGGAAGGTCTATGCGTCGTACAACACCTCGCTGCGCATGCCGTCGTTCACGGAGCTGTACTACAGCGTTGGCGGACATAAAGCCGACAAGCACTTGAAACCCGAAGAACTGAGTAGTCTTGAGGGCGGCATAAAACTCTCCACACCCGTTGCCACCGCCTCCGCCAGCGTGTTCTACAATCACTGTAAGAATATGATAGACTGGATTATGGACACCAACGACCCCACCCATACGTGGCAGAGCGTCAACCACACCAAGGTAAATACCGTAGGTGTGGAACTCGCCACCAGTCTTTCGTTCCTCGCACCTCGCACCTCGCACCTCGACATAAGCTACTGCTACATGCACCAAGACAAACGTCTCGATGACAACCTGCAGTCGCAGTACTCCTTAGAGTACCTGCGCCACAAACTCGTAGCCCGTCTTCACGTTGGCATAATAAAGAATGTGATGCTTGACGTAAACTACCGCTTTCAGGACCGCACAGGCAGCTACACCACCGTCAACGACAATATAGAGAGCTACCACCCCTACTCCATCGTTGACACCCGACTGTCCTGGCTGCTGTCCGACGTAGAGCTATACGGAGAACTCAACAACCTCTTCAACAAGCGCAACTACGTCGATTACGGCAACGTACCACAACCCGGCACGTGGTTCATCAGCGGCATAAGGCTAAAGCTCTAAGACAGTTAGCGCCTCACCCTTCTCCGTACGTTGCGACTCTGTCGCAACTAAGAATAAATCGTCTTATCCTCAATCCCCGCTGCGGCAAGTGCCTCACGTCGTTCCACGCACGTACCACATTTGCCGCAGTGTTTTTCTCCTCCCTTATAGCAGCTCCACGTCTTCGAATAGTCTATGCCCAGCTCAGCACCTCTGCGTGCTATGTCCGTCTTCGTCATATTGGTAAACGGACAGAGCAGCTCTATTCCCGGGTAGGTGCCGTAACGCGCCGCCTCGCTCATAGCCTTCACGAACTCTGGACGACAGTCGGGATAGATAGTGTGGTCGCCCCCGTGATTAGCCATCATGACATACTTCAGGTCACGACTCTCCGCCAGTCCTACTGCTATCGACAGCATTATACCGTTACGGAAGGGCACCACCGTTGACTTCATATTCTCGTCGGCATAATGTCCCTCGGGGATTTCCTCCTGATTGTTGAGCAACGAACTCCTGAAGAGTTTCTCCATGAAGTCCATCTTTATCACTATGTGTTCTATGCCAAGCACGTCGCAGTGATACTTTGCAAACGGCAGTTCCTTGCTGTTATGTTTGCTTCCGTAGTCGAACGACAGCGCCACAGCAATTCTGTCTTTCTGGTCGTAGAGCAGAGTCACGGAGTCCATGCCCCCACTAAGAATTATTATCGAGTCTTTCATCATTTTCTCTTTCTTTTTTTTTGTATTCCGCTGCAAAGGTACTATTTATTTCTCATTCTTTTGTCATGCGGGCATAGCATTTATGCGGGAGATATGCAAAAAAGTATAAAAATATGAATTATGAATTATGAATTATGAATTAATATTGTACCTTTGCATTCGGAAAAATATTAACTAAATAAAAAATATAAGGTATTATGACAATCGACAAATTTAATTTCGCTGGTAAAAAGGCTATCGTTCGTGTGGACTTCAATGTGCCCCTCGACGAGAATGGTAACGTAACAGACGACACACGTATTCGTGGTGCACTTCCTACACTGAAGAAGATACTCAACGACGGCGGTGCTGTAATCATGATGAGCCACATGGGTAAGCCAAAAGGTAAGGTTAATCCCAAGCTCTCTCTGAAACAGATTGTAAAGCCCGTCAGCGACGCTCTCGGTGTTGAGGTTAAGTTTGCTGCCGACTGCGCTAACGCTACCGCTGAAGCTGCTGCTTTGAAACCAGGCGAGGCACTGCTGCTCGAGAACCTTCGTTACTATCCTGAAGAGGAAGGCAAGCCCGTTGGCATTGAGAAGGGTACTCCTGAGTACGACGAGGCTAAGAAGGCTATGAAGGAGTCACAGAAGGAGTTTGCTAAGAAGCTCGCTTCTTACGCTGACGCTTACGTTATGGACGCCTTCGGTACTGCTCACCGCAAGCACGCTTCTACAGCCGTTATCGACGAATATTTCGACAAGGACAACCGTATGCTGGGTTACCTCATGGAGAAAGAGGTTAAGGCTGTTGACGCCGTACTTGGCAACATCAAGCGTCCATTCGTTGCTATCATGGGTGGCTCAAAGGTATCTTCAAAGATTGGTATCATCGAGAACCTGCTGGGCAAGGTTGACAAGCTCATCCTCTGTGGTGGTATGACCTACACCTTCGCTAAGGCTCACGGTGGCGAGATTGGTCAGTCTATCGTTGAGCTCGACAAGCTGGACGTAGCACTCGGCGTTGAGGAACTGGCAAAGAAGAACGGCGTAGAGCTCGTTCTCGGTACAGACTGTACAGCAACAAACGGTCTCGACTTCGGCACAATGACTGTTAAGCCAGGTTCTGAGATTATCACATGTCCTTCAAACAAAGTTCCCGAGGGCTTCGAAGGTGTTGATGCCGGCGTAGAGAGCCAGAAGGCATTCAAGGCTGCCATCAAGGGCGCAAAGACCATTCTGTGGAACGGTCCTGCAGGAGTCTTCGAGTGCGACGACTTCACAGCTGGTAGCCGCGCTATTGGCGACGCTATTGCTGAGGCAACTGCCGAAGGTGCTTTCTCACTCATCGGTGGTGGCGACTCAGTGGCATGCGTCAACAAGTTCGGTCTGGCTGACAAGGTAAGCTACATCTCTACCGGTGGTGGTGCTCTTCTTGAGGCTATCGAGGGTAAGGAGCTTCCCGGTGTTGCTGCAATGAATAAATAACCTAAATAAAACCGCTAAACTATGGAAAAGAAATTTGTAATTGGTGACCGCTTTAAGGACGAATGGATATCCGTTCTCGATACGGCACAGAAGAAACTTGAGTTCACCAACCATCTGGCCACTGCCAAGGAATACAGAGACGAGAATGTTGCACGCGCAGACCTTAAAGAGCTGCAGACAACAGGATACTTCTTCGACCTCCAGGTCTTCCAACTCGGTGAAGACGGCAAGGCACACCGCCCAGATGAACGAGACATGATTCCATGGTAAACGAAAGAAAAAAGCCTCTCCCACCGGAGAGGCTTTTTTTCTTATTCTTCTTCTTCGTTCCACTCGTCTTTCTCCCAGAGGGTGTGGCGGCGAGTCATTGCGCTTTCCCAGCTGTCGTACGGGGTGCTGTCTTTGGTAAGTTTTTCCTCGAGACCAGTGGTCTGAACGCTCGTTGTCAATCCTGCCAGTATCTGTTGATTTGATTCCACTTCAACGACCTGCATTGTAGGCTTAATATATGTTTTCATCATAATAATTTTTTCGAACGAAGTTCTCAAGGAACTCCTATTTGACGATTTACAAATTACTATTTATTTACTATTTAGCTATTTTGCTATTAAGTCCCCTGTAACCCCTCCCTCGGGAGGGGCTGGGGAGGGGTCTTTACTTTACAATTTTCTTTCCCTTCTTAATTACTATACCCTTATAGTCCTTGCCTACGCGCTGACCACTGAGGTTAAAGTAATCAGAATTCTCAATTCTCAACTCCGAATTCTCAATTGAGCGGATTCCGTCAGTCTCGCCGTTGCCCATATCAAGGTTGAAGCTGGCTGCGTTGACAGCGTCGCCCTTCAGTCGGAAGTAGGCGCGGAATCCCTTTATGTAGCTTGCAGCCTGCTCGGGGTCGTTGACCACAGAGGGGTTAACGAGTTTGTTGCCTGCAGCAATGAAGAGTACTGCGTCCTCGTTGCTCTCATCGCCCTCAGGACCTGTGACGAGGGTCTTGCCCAGCGTGGGGATGAAGTCCACGTTGTCCGAGGTGAAGGGGTGTAGTGTTGCTTCCACGGTGACATTTGATATAGCTTGTGTGGAGAGGTCAAAGTCGTTTTCTACCATCACCAGATAGGGTTTGCCTGCCACGATGTTGGTAGCGTCGGTAAAGGTGAGGTTCAGCGTACCGTCGGTGAGCGTTGCGTCGGTGAGTTCCTTCACCGCTGTTATGCCATAATACGATTTCATTATGTTGAGAAAGAGGGGGCTGAGGTCGTACGGCATCGTGAGGGTGTTCCAGCTGCCTGCCTTCAGCGTGCGCTGCATGGTGACGTTGGCATCACATCCGTCCCAGTCGGCGAGAGTGGCGGTGTTGTCTGTAGCCTCAGAGAGTGTCAGGTCGGTCTCGTACTCTATCTCTAACTCTACGTCGCAGTCGGGCATCTCAAACGCCCACTCGTTCTTGTTGCCTGTCGGTGTAGCATAGAGCGGGTCAGAAGCTACGTAGATGCAGTTGTAGTGCCAGTCGCCGCCACCGGAGTAGTCGGGACGGAAATATACTGTATAGCGCTCACTTGCGTCGATGTACTTATTGTTGTCTATGCCACCGGGATACCAAGTCGTGGCTGTGGTGCCGTTCTCGCTATAAACAATCTTAAACTCATCATCAGCATCGAGATACAGCGTTATCATGTATTCGCCTGCAGCATTTGGGTTCTCCGCCAGCTTATACTTGCTGTCGGGAGTCCAGTTGTTCATGTTTCCTACCAGGTAGTAGCCGATTTTTTCCATTGCGGCTATTTCCTCGTCGGTGTAGTATGTCACTTCCAGCTCGACGTCGTATTCGGGCATCGTGCTGAGTGTCCACACCGTTCCGTCGGCACTGGGCGTGAGGTCGATGGGGTCAGGGTCTTGTGCCCATGCGCCCGTCGCCACTGTCAGCAGCAGTGCCATGATGTATAGAAATCGATGT
>ONAJ01000025.1 GCA_900315775.1 uncultured Prevotella sp. | reverse complement strand
GCCTGGGTGTCGGTGCCTGGGTGTGGCATGACGGGTATGTCCATGTTTTCCGAGTCGTCCTTTTTTCTGAATCTGTTGTTCTTTCGTGCGGGGAGGCCGTCCTCTCTGTGGGTTTGGCTCAGTCGGATTTGAAATCCGACTGCTGCGAGTATCAGGACTTGCAGTCCGCAAATCGCATTTCAAATGCTTATATTCACTGCGGTCGGATTCTTGCGTCCCTTCGGTAGCAAGCCAGCAGAGCTGGAGCGGCAAATCCGCCCGAGCCGATGGTCAGTTATGGCCTTTACCGCCTGTACCTGCAGTAGAAAAATCACAACCACTGCCGATAGAACCGTTAGAGCCGTCATTGACTGACGTTGAGCCGCCGTTTATGGTCAGAGTGCCGCTGATGGCATCGCCGCCTTTGCCTCCAGAACAACTGGTATTATAATCGCCGACACTACCGCCGTTGCCTCCTGTGGCTGTCAGCGTGCCGCCGCTGACGATCACTGAGCCGTTGATGGCATCGCCGCCGTTGCCTCCATGAGAATCATAATCACCATAGTCGGTATTACCGCCGTTGCCTCCTGTGGCTGTCAGTGTGCCGCCGCTGACGATCACTGAGCCGTTGATGGCATCGCCGCCGTTGCCTCCATGAGACTCAAAAGCACCATTACCGCCGTTGCCTCCTGTGGCTGTCAGCGTGCCGCTGGTCAGGACGAGTGTTCCGCTGCCTGCAACAGTCGATGCGGTGCTTTCATTCGTTCCGTTGATATTCATCGTACCATTGCCCTGGACAGTGAGCGTTGCGCCTTCGGCCAAGCTGATGCCCTTGTTCAGGGTGAGTGTCTCGCCGTCGGTCAGCGTCAGCGTCACGTCGCCGCTCACGGTGATGGCGTCGCTGTAGGTCAGGCCACCTGCGGGAACTGCGTAACTGCCTGCCGTCCATGCGGTAGTGGTGTTGTCAAGCGGGGTGGATGCTGCTGCTTTCTTCACGGCCTTGACGCTCTTCACCTTCTTCGTGCCGTTGTAGGTGGCGGTCACGGTGGTGCCTGCTGCTACGCCCGTGGTAGTTGCTTCAGCGGGCGCGATAGTCCAATTTGTGGCATCCTTCACAGAGACTTTGTAGGTAGTCTGTGCCATTGCGCCCGTGACTACTGCTGCGAGCAGCACGAGCATTGAAATAAATCTTTTCTTAATCATAATTGAAAAATATAATTTGTTAATAAATGAATTAAAGTTTATAAACTGTCGATTGGGATGAGCTGGTACTCCTTGTCCACGTCCACGTCGTCGGTGGAGACGCACAGATACGCGACAAGGCACGCAGCAGCCCCGCTGTGGGACTTCTGCGTGCCTTGTGGACACATTTCGCCTCGGCGCCCTTTTCCGCGCCTGTAGCCGGTTTTAGGGGGGGGTAACTATGCCGCTCACTACCAAGCAGTTACGACCGCTTAGAGTCAGGGTCCGGGCGGTGTCGGGAGTGTGGGGTATGTGGAGGTAGCGGGGCATGAGTGTGGGGTTGTTATGTTAGAAATTTTTAGGACTGCTTTTCAACGGTTTCCAAAGCATCCTTGAATGGTTTCAAGTCAAAATAGAGCAAACGGGTGTCATCATTGATGTCCGTCTCTGTGAAGAATTTGAAGCCTCCCTTGTTCTCATAGAACGAGACGGCATCGGCGTATGCATCTACGGTAAGGAAACGGCAGCCAGCGCGATTGCCGAAAGCAAAGAGTGCCTTGACATACTGCAGAATCTGTTCGCCTATGCCTTGGTGCGCATAGTTCTCGCTCACGGCGAGACGGCCAATCTTAACGGCAGGATAATGGTTGCGCTGCTTTACGAAGGGAATCTTCCTGTTGATGCGGTTGCGCGTCTTCTTGTCGTCCTCCTCAAACTTGATGGTATCGTTGAGCAGGGAGAAATAAGCCACGACCTCGCCGGTCTTGGGGTTCTGCAAGAGATAGGTGACGGCCAGCAACTGCTCCTGATAGTCCTTGGCCTCCTGCATAAGAAATTCGTTCAAGTCGCCGTCTTTGCTCTTGAACTCCGGGATGACCGTGGTCTTGGTCAATATGCTCAGTGCCAAATCTTCGATGCGTATCATCAGAGGACAAAGGTGGTTATGCGCTTAAACTTCTCATACGTTTCCCTTGCCTTGGTGACTTCTTCGGCTGACACTGGCGTAGGGTGCTCAAGGTTATATTTGAAGCGCTCCACGTCTTTACCTTTCAGTACGGGTGTTTCTTTAATCGGTCTTGCCATAATAAATACGTATTTATATGAAATTTCGCTGCAAATATAATGATTATTTTTTAATTTCGTGGATTTTTCTGTAAAAAAAATGAATTTTTTAGTGGTTAGGGGTTAGAGGTTAGAGGTTAGAGAAATGTTTTGTGCCCTTCAGTACTCCCCTCCTTTTTGGGAGGGGTTTGGGGTAGGCTGTCTCTAACCACTAAAAAAGCGGAGCCGAAGCTCCGCTTTTCGTTCTTATTATTCTTCTTCGTCGTTCCACTCGACTTTCTCCCAGTCAGAATAGGTCTGAGTGGGTGCCGGTCTGCAGGAAGAGAAGAGTCAGCTGCGTGTCGCTCTGCTCCCATGTCATCAACCAGTCGGGCTCGATGTGGCACTCCCACTGGCCATCCTTGTCGCCTGACAGCTTGTGCGGACGATACTTGGCAGGCAGCATGCCCGTGGCTTCAAGCAAGTCCATCGCGTCAGTGATGTGCTTCATGTTAAGCCCACGCTTGATGCAACGGCGGAAGTCCTTCTTGAAGCGGTTGGAAAGTGATACCGTATATGCCATCGCTATAAGCCCATTTCCTTATAAAAGTCCTTTAGCGAGTCGTAATGTGTTACTCTGCCGTGCTTCACGTCGTCCATCGCCTCGCGGTAGCCCGCGGTCTTGGTGACGTCGTACTCCTTGGGCTTGGCATCCTTCTGTACCTTGACAGAGGCGACGCCCATAAGCATCTTGCAGGCCTGCTTCACCTTCGAAACGAGGCTCTCGTCGGGGACTTGTAATACTAACGTTGCCATAATAAATACGTATTTATATGATATTTCGCTGCAAATATAATCATTTTATTTTAATTTCAAAAGAAAGAGAAGGTTTTTCTTTTTTAGGATTATGGAAATTTTAGTTTTCAGAAAAACATTACACATTACACCGAAAAAAACCGACACATCACTCAGCGCTGATTATCAGTAGTTTAGAGCCAAATAGAGGCAATAAAGATACAAAAAACGTGAGAAAAAGACTGCACAAAAGGGGGTAAAAAGCGGAAAAAACGCAAAAAAGGTCGGAAAATTTCTTTGTAACACACTGAATACCAATGCATTAGCTACATATTTTTATTAAATTATGTTTGTAAAATATTTTCTAAACCCGCTTATGCATATAAACTCATATCGCGAATATATATTCGTTTTCCGAGCTCGAAAATGTCCTGTTTTCATCATTCCTATGCCTCGTTTTTACCAAACCTATGCCTTACTCTGACCAAACCATAGCTTTTCTTCAACCAAACCATAGGTTTACTCAGAGTAAACCATAGCCGTACTCGGAGTAAACCTACGGCATACTCCGTATAAATATACGCACCGTAGAATCCAGGTGTAAAGATTTTACAGTGTAATGTGTAATGTTTTTCTGAAAACTAAAATTTCGGAAATCCTAAAAACCATCTAAGAGCTAAGACGAGAGCCAGCCTCGTCACAAACGAGAACGGTCCTCGTTTTTTATGATAATACTTGTCGTAAATGTACCAGTTGGTTTCTGTGAGATGTTTGTAGCAAGAAATAATTATTTGTCGTTGTAATGTTCTTCGGCTTGAACTACAAGCACGTGATATGGTAATAGAAAAGCCCCGACCGAGTGGTCGAGGCTTTACTTATTTACTCTCATACAATTACTTGTCGAGAAGAATCTTCATCATTTCTACGGCGGCTTTAGCTACGCTGGTGCCAGGACCGAAGATGGCGGCTACGCCTGCTTTGTAGAGGAAGTCGTAGTCCTGTGCAGGGATAACACCTCCGGCGATGACCATGATGTCGTCGCGTCCCAGTTTGTGGAGCTCTTCGATGAGCTGAGGGATAAGTGTCTTATGACCTGCTGCCAGTGACGATGCTCCCACGATGTGCACATCGTTTTCCACCGCCTCGCGTGCAGCCTCGGCGGGTGTCTGGAACAGCGGTCCCATGTCAACGTCGAAGCCACAGTCGGCATAACCTGTTGCTACTACTTTTGCACCGCGGTCGTGACCGTCCTGTCCCATCTTAGCAACGAAGATACGAGGACGACGACCTTCTTTCTTTGCAAACTCATCGGTCAGCTGACATGCCAACTCGAAGTCGTTGTCGTTTTTACTTTCTGAACTATACACGCCTGAAATGGTTCTAATTACTGCTTTATAACGACCTACGATTTCCTCGCAGGCATCACTTATCTCGCCAAGGGTACAACGCAGCTGGGCTGCTTTAACAGCGAGGTCGAGGAGGTTATTCTCAGACTTACGACCTTCCTTGAAGTCGCGCACGCACTCGGTGATAGCCTTGAGGGCTGCCTGGCATGCTGCCTCGTCGCGGGTAGCGCGAACCTGTGCAAGGCTCTCTTCCTGCTGCTTACGAACGGCAGTATTGTCAACTTCGAGGATGTCGATAGGATCTTCGTGCTCCAGACGGTACTTGTTGGTACCTACGATGGTCTGTACGCCTGAGTCGATACGTGCCTGAGTGCGGGCTGCAGCCTCCTCGATACGCATCTTTGGCAGACCTGTCTCGATAGCCTTTGCCATACCGCCGAGTTTCTCAATCTCCTGGATGTGCTCCCAAGCCTTGTGAACGAGTTCGTTGGTCAGTGTCTCTACGTAGTAAGAACCTGCCCACGGGTCAATCTGCTTGCAGACCTTTGTCTCGTTCTGGATGTAAATCTGAGTGTTACGGGCAATACGAGCCGAGAAGTCTGTAGGCAGTGCGATAGCCTCGTCGAGGGCGTTGGTGTGGAGTGACTGGGTATGTCCCAGTACGGCTGCCATAGCCTCGATACACGTACGACCTACGTTGTTGAATGGGTCCTGCTCGGTGAGCGACCATCCTGAGGTCTGTGAGTGGGTACGCAGAGCGAGCGACTTCGGGTTCTTGGCGCCGAAGCTCTTTACTATCTTAGCCCAGAGCAGACGACCTGCACGCATCTTTGCTATCTCCATGAAGTGGTTCATACCGATAGCCCAGAAGAAGCTAAGACGTGGTGCGAAGGCATCGACGTCGATACCGGCGTTGACACCTGTGCGCAGGTAGTCCATACCATCGGCGAGGGTGTATGCAAGCTCGATGTCTGCAGTAGCACCAGCCTCCTGCATGTGGTAACCAGAGATAGAGATGCTGTTGAACTTAGGCATCTTCTGTGATGTGTACTCGAAGATGTCAGCGATAATCTTCATTGAGAATGCTGGTGGGTAGATATAGGTGTTGCGCACCATGAACTCCTTGAGGATATCGTTCTGGATTGTTCCTGCCATTTCCTCGAGCTGTGCGCCCTGCTCCAGACCTGCCACGATGTAGAATGCCAGGATAGGCAGTACGGCACCGTTCATAGTCATTGATACGGACATCTTGTTCAAGGGGATGCCAGAGAAGAGCACCTTCATATTCTCCTCGTTACAGATACTTACACCAGCCTTACCAACGTCGCCCACTACGCGAGCGTTGTCGGGGTCGTAACCGCGGTGCGTAGGGAGGTCGAATGCCACAGAAAGACCCTTCTGACCCGATGCCAAGTTACGACGATAGAAAGCGTTTGACTCCTCTGCCGTAGAGAAACCAGCGTACTGGCGGATTGTCCACGGACGGAAGGGATACATCATAGAATAAGGACCGCGGAGATAAGGAGGAATACCTGCTGTGAAGTCGAGGTGCTCCATACCTTCAAGGTCTTCTTTGGTATATACAGGACGAACGTCGATGTGTTCTGGTGTGTGCCAGTTCTCTACGATACCGTTGTCCTTAACCCACTTGGCACCATCCTGAGCCTTGATGCCTGCATAGATATCTATGTCATTGAAATTCTTTCTCATATTCTTTATTTACTATTTGACGATTTACTATTTACTATTTATTTACGATTTATTTATTTTACTATTTTATCGGTGTTCACTCTTGTTTTTGTCGTTATTATTGACTTAGCAATGATATTTAACAACTCTGAACATTCTTGATGTAATGGTTTCATACGTGATTCTTTCATCAATTCACTACGCATGATTATTTCAAGCCAGTGACACGTTTCATCAAGTTCTTCCTCAACCATCTTTAACTTATTGATGAAATCCTTATCTGATTTTGCGAGACAGGCAGCCCTGTAATTGGCTGAAGGAGAAGTGCCAGAGCGGATAACCTGACGTGCAATGGCTTGTCCCGCTACACTTGAAGGCATAGCATCGACCATCTTCACGATTCTTACTGCGAATACAGTCAACCTCTCACGCAACTCTTCCTTATTCATAAATAACTAAATAGTCAAATCGAAAAATAAATCGTAAATCGTAAATAGTGAAATCGTAAATTAAACTAAATACCTAACTTAGCATTATATTCTTTCAAAGTCTCGAGGACATTACACTTTACGTGGATGAAGTTCTCGATGCCTGCTGCCTTGAGGTCCTCCATACATGCTGGAGCACCAGCTACGACGAACATTGCGCGACCATCCAGATACTTGAATGCCGGGATGGCGTACTCTGCGTACTCGTCGTCTGATGAGCAGATGACTACGATATCAGCCTTTGCCTTGAGCGCTGCGTCAACACCCTCTTCAACGGTCTTGAAGCCGAGGTTGTCGATAACCTTGTAGCCAGCGCAGGCAAGGAAGTTACAAGAGAACTGGGCGCGAGCCTGACGCATAGCGAGGTTACCGATGGTGAGCATGAAGGCTGTTGGAACCTTTGTCTCTTCGGTATGTATGCGGAGGTCTTCGAAGTCGGCAGCAAGACGTGTGCTCTCGAGCTTCTTGAAAGGAGCCTCGCAGCCCTGTTTGTCGCCACAGCAGCAAGTCTTGCTAACAGCACGCTTGCCTTCGCTCTTCTCGGTGAAGTTAGGGAACTGGTTGGTACCCAGGATGAACTCCTTGCGCTTAGCGGCGTCACCGTGACGCTTAACGTTTGTTGCGTTGATGTCGTCCTGAACGGTACCCTTCTTAACAGCCTCAAGGAAACCACCCTCTTCCTCAACCTTGAGGAACAGCTTCCATCCCTCCTGTGCGAGGGCATCGGTGAGGTGCTCTATATAGTAAGAGCCTGCACCTGGGTCCACGATGCGGTCGAAGTGGCTCTCTTCCTTGATAATTAGCTGCTGGTTGCGAGCAATGCGCTCGGAGAAGTCTGTCGGTTTCTCGTAGGCAGCGTCGAACGGAGTTACCACCATAGAGTGGATACCTGCGAGGGCAGCACTCATAGCCTCAGTCTGTGAACGCAGCATGTTTACGTAGCTGTCGAAAACAGTCTGGTTGTAGGTAGAGGTGGAAGCGTTGATAATCATCTTGCAAGAGTTGTCGTCCTTGACGTCATACTTCTTTACAATCTGTGCCCACAGCATACGTGCGGCACGGAACTTGGCAATCTCCATGAAGTAGTTCTCGGAGATACCCATGTAGAACTTAATGCTCTGAGCAGCGAGGTCAGCGTCGATACCTGCATCGGTGAGCTGCTGCATATACTCATTACCCCAGGCAAGGGCGTAGCCCAGCTCCTGTACGATGTACGAACCGGCATTGTTGAGCGTGTCGGTATGTACCATCACGCAACGCAGGTTGGGATAGTCCTTGAGAGTCTCCACCAGACGGGGCATAGCACCGATGAGGTCGGTAGTGTCCTTACCCTTCTGGAGCATCTGGTCGATGGGGTCATAACCTACTCCACCGACAATCTTACGTTTGTCGTAGCCCTGCTTCTCGAAGTACTTCACGAGGATTTCTGCCAGCTCCTGAGCGTGGTGCTGACAGGTGCGGTAGCTTACCTCGACGATGTCCAAACGAATGTCCTTGAGAAGTGTTTCTACGAGTTCGGCACTAACGTCCTTACCCTTGATGCGGAAGCCAATAGAGTTAACGCCCTTGTTAAGGATGTCGAGAGCCTTAGCATTGGCCTCTTTAGGGTCTTCAACGACGATGTTCTGACGAACGTACCACTCGTTGTTGTCCTTGTGATTACCACGTACAAAGGGGAACTCTCCCGGCATAGCCTCGGGAGCCTTGAGGTCTTTCAGGTCTTCACGACGATAGAAGGGCTGTACGTTGAACCCTTCGTTTGTTCTCCACACGAGTCTTTTCTGGAAGTCGGCCCCCTTCAGGTCAACTTCTATCTTGTCCAGCCACTCTTGAGTGGTGGGCGCAACAAACTCGGCAAAGAGTTTTTCTTTGTTTGACATAATTGTTTTTTTATATTTATAGTTGTTTTTCTAATTAGCTGCAAAGGTAGTAAACTTTTTCCGCAAACATACAAATATTTTATAAATATTTCATTTTTATGGAAAATAGTTGCACAAAAATGATTGAGTTGCGCAATTTCTTTGTACCTTTGCAAGCAAATTTAGAGAAAGCATAATATATAAATAGGTATAAAGAAGGTGTAGAATGGAATCAATGAATTCTATAAGTTGGTTAATTGATTTGTTTACCACTACCGACTCAGTAGCACACATCGTGCTGCTCTATTCCGTAGTAATTGCTATTGGCGTTTTGCTTGGAAAAGTGAAAATCGGCGGCATCTCGCTGGGCGTCACCTTTGTGCTCTTCGCAGGAATCCTTGCGGGACACATAGGCTTTACCGCTCCCGACTCCACATTGACGTTTATCCAGGAGTTTGGACTCGTACTTTTCGTCTTTATGATTGGTCTTCAGGTAGGACCGGGTTTCTTTGAGAGCTTCGGAAAGGCGGGAATGAAACTCAACGGACTTGCTACGGCATGTATTCTTCTTAACGTGCTGGTGATGTTCGCCTGTTACTACATCTTCTTTGACACCAACAACACCGACAACCTCCCGATGATGGTGGGTACACTCTACGGAGCCGTTACCAATACCCCAGGTCTTGGTGCTGCCAACGGAGCGCTGACAAGCGTATTTGCAAACGAGGCAGACATTCCCCAGATAGCCAGCGGTTATGCATGTGCATACCCCTTAGGTGTGCTGGGTATCATCGGTGCTACCATAGCCATAAAGTACATCTGTAACATAGACCTACAAAAGGAGGAGAGACGCATGAACCAGGAGGCAGAGGAAAACACTGCAGTAAAACCTCACCACATGCACCTGCAGGTATCAAATACTTACCTCGAGGGCAAGACGCTGATGCAGGTTCATCAGTTCCTTAACCGCGACTTCGTATGTTCACGAATACTGCACGACGGACACGTCAGCACCCCTAACCGCGATACCGTCTTCCACGTTGGCGACCAGCTCTACGTGGTTTGCGCTGCTCCAGATGCCGAAGCGATAACAGCATTCATAGGTCCTGTAATAGAAGTAGAATGGGAGAAACAAGACCAGCCGATGGTGTCGAAACGTATTCTGGTAACTAACCCAAGGGTTAACGGAAAAACTCTCGGCGAGTTGCACCTGTCACGACTTCACGGCGTTAACGTCACCCGTCTGACACGTCACGGAATGGACATCTTCGCCAGTCCTACGCTGCCGCTGCAGGTGGGCGACAGGATTATGGTGGTAGGTCCTGAGGACGCTGTTGACCAGGTAGCATCAAAGATGGGTAACTCCATACGCCGTCTTGACGCGCCAAACATAGCTACCATATTCATTGGTATCATCGTGGGCATCGTCTTCGGTTCGCTGCCTCTCACCATACCAGGCATGCCCGTGCCTTTGAAACTGGGTATTGCCGGCGGACCGCTGATCATAGCCATCCTTATAGGTCGTTACGGCTACAAGGTGAAGTTGGTTACCTATACTACGACGAGTGCCAACATGATGCTTCGCGAGATAGGACTGGTGCTCTTCCTTGCCAGCGTGGGAATAAAGGCGGGAGCAGGGTTCTACAACACCCTCGTCAACGGCGACGGAATGTTGTACGTGCTCACCGGTTTCCTCATTACCATAATACCTATACTCCTCGTAGGTCCTGTAGCACGCATAAGACACAAGTTCAACTACTTCACGATAATGGGTATGATAGCAGGTACATATACCGACCCGCCAGCACTTGCCTACGCCAACAGCATATGCTCTAAGGAAGCACCGGCGGTGGGATACTCTACGGTATATCCTCTGTCAATGTTCCTCAGGATATTTACGGCACAGGTAATAGTGCTCTTCTTCTGCGGATAAACAAAAACAATATAACTACTATAAATAAATGAAAAAAATTCTACTGTCATTGGCACTTGTCGCCCTATGTACTTCGATGTTCGCACAGGGAGCGAAGAACATCAAGATTAACGAGGTGGTGACAAACAACAGTGCCAGCATTCAGGACGAGTTCGGGAAACACCTGCCCTGGGTAGAGCTGACCAACAAGTCGTTCTCTACGTACAACATCCGAGGCATGTACATTTCCACAAACAGAGCAACGCTGAACAAACAGCTGTCAGCACCTGAGAGAATAAAGATGATGAGCATCATCCCCAACGGCGACACAAGGACATCGATGGGCGGTCAGGAGCATCTGGTACTCTTCCTGAATTCTATCCCTACCGACGGAACGCTCCACCTGACACAAACCGTGAAGCCCGGAGAACCTACATGGGTGGCTCTCTACGACGCTAACGGTATCGACATCATCGACTCTATCAGCATTCCTGCCCTGAAGGAGAACACCTCCTATGCCCGCAAGACTGACGGTGCAGAGATCTGGGTTGTTAAGGATGCAGAGCACGTTACTCCTGGTATTGCCAACAGCATACAGGTCAACGAGAGCAAGATAGCCAAGCTGAAGCGCGACGACCCTCACGGCATCGTCATCACAGTGCTTTCTATGGGCATCGTGTTCACCTGTCTTACACTGCTATACGCATTCTTCAGCATTCTGGGCGTAATCATCGTTCACCAGCGCACACTGAAGAGAGCAAAGAACATCCAGCCTATCAAGGCAGCCGTAGTAACGAGTGAGATTATCCACGAGGGAGCTCACAAGACAAAGGTAATGCTCAAGGACGGTCTGCACACACAGGGCATAGACCGCGAGGTATATATGGCTGTCATCGCTATGGCGCTGAAGGACTACCAGAACAATGAACACGACACAGAGAGTGGTATCATCACAATAAGACCACGTCACAGTGCGTGGAATCACTAAATAGAAATAGTAAAATAGTAAATAAATCGTCAAATAGAAATCGCTTTAGCGCTTTTACAAAGCGTAGCGACTAAAAGAAATAAAGGAGATGAGTAAATTTCAATATACAGTTCAGGGCGTCGATTACGACGTAGAGATAGAGAACGTTGAAGGCAACGTTGCAAAAGTGACAGTTAACGGCATTCCGTTCGAAGTAGAGACAAAGCAGCCTATCAAGGCGGCACCAAAGGCAAAGGTTAAGGTGGAAGCACCAAAACCAGCAGCAGCCGCTCCTGCACAGCCCGCTCCACAACCTGCAGCACAGCCCGCAGCTGCTGCCGGCGCAGGAACAAAGGTTACCGCCCCACTGCCAGGAACTATCACTGAAGTGTGCGTTACCGTAGGACAGCAGGTTAAAGAAGGACAGACCGTTGTTATTCTCGAGGCAATGAAGATGCAGAACAACATCGAGGCAGAGACAACAGGTACCATCACTTCTATAATGGTAAAGCAGGGCGACACCGTTATGGAGGGCTCTGTACTGGTGACAATAGGATAAATAGGAGTTCCTTGAGAACTTGTTCGAAAAAATAGAAAATCGTCAAATAGTAAATAATTCGATGAGCTTTACAGAACTTATAGTTCAGAACTTTAATGAGTTCCTGACATATACAGGATTTGCCAACGCCACGTCGGGCAACCTGATAATGATAGTTGTCGGCATATTCTTCATCTGGCTTGCCATAAAGAAGGATTTCGAGCCGCTGCTACTTGTGCCCATAGGACTGGGTATTATTCTTGGAAACATTCCTTTCCGCGCTGACGCAGGACTGGAGATTGGTCTCTACGAGGACAACTCGGTGCTGAACATCTTCTATCAGGGCGTTCGACAGGGATGGTATCCTCCGCTGGTATTCCTGGGAATCGGTGCTATGACCGACTTCTCGGCACTTATTGCCAACCCCCGACTGATACTTATCGGAGCGGCAGCACAGTTTGGTATCTTCGGAGCTTACATGACAGCTCTTGCCTTAGGTTTCGAACCTAACCAGGCAGCAGGTATCGCCATCATCGGTGGTGCCGACGGTCCTACGGCAATATTCCTGTCGTCGAAACTGGCTCCGAACCTCATGGGTGCTATCGCTGTCTGCGCATACTCATATATGGCGCTGGTTCCTGTTATCCAGCCACCTTTGATGCGTCTGCTCACCACAAAGAAGGAGCGCGTAATAAAGATGAAGGCGCCACGTAGCGTTAGTCAGACAGAGCGCATACTCTTCCCTATCATCGGTTTGTTGCTCACTACATTCATAGTACCTTCGGGTCTGCCACTCCTGGGAATGCTGTTCTTCGGAAATCTCCTCAAGGAGTCTGGTAAGACAACACGTCTGGCAAAGACAGCAGGAACAGCTCTCAACGACATCGTAGTGATGCTGCTGGGTCTTACCGTAGGATGCTCAACACAAGCGAGCGAGTTCCTCACAATGAAGACTATATTCATCTTCTTCCTCGGAGCGTGCGCATTTATCGTGGCTTCTGCAAGCGGTATATGCTTCGTGAAGCTTATGAACCTGTTCCTCCCGAAAGACAAGAAGATTAACCCGCTGATTGGTAATGCTGGTGTCAGCGCAGTACCTATGTCGGCACGTATCTCTAACAACATGGGTCTGGAGTACGACCGCCATAACTTCCTGCTGATGCACGCTATGGGTCCTAACGTGGCTGGTGTCATAGGCTCTGCCGTTGCTGCTGGTGCACTGCTGGGATTCCTAAGCTAATTCATAATGCATAATTCATAATGCATAATTCGAATAAACCAAAGATGGCTATATTAGACCCCAACACCCTCGCGGTGTTGGGGCTTAAACAGCTTATTGGAGGTGCTATGCCGATGGTCGAGATAGACAGTTTCGAGGATTTCGAGAGTTTCCTTGATGAAGGTCCCGAGAACTACGTGCACATCTTCGTGACGATGAATATCTTCCTCTCCAACAGACTGTTTTTTAACGACAACAGTCGAAAGACCATAGTCCTTACTACTTCGGAGGAACAATACGTGCCCGACTTCAACACGCTCTGCGTAAACCAGCCCGAACGACAGTTCGTACACAGTCTGCTGGCATTAGAGCACAAAGGACATCCGCACCACCCTGAGGCAGCGAAGGGCGACAACAAAGGCTCTCTGCTAACACCCCGTGAGACGGAGGTGATGGTGCTCATCGTTCAGGGCTTCATAAACAAAGAGATTGCTGCGAAGCTTAACATTGAGCTATCGACAGTAATAACACACAGAAAGAATATTATGGAGAAACTGGGCGTGAAGAGTGTCAGCGCCCTTACCATGTATGCCGTTATTCACGGCTTTGTAGATATGAACAAGATATAAGACCTCAGAACTTTACTGAGGAGATATCTACAAGATTATTCACAATAGCATAGATTGTCAGTCCTGCAGGACTATGGATTTGCAACTTACGTGCAATGTTCCTACGATGCGTAATGACGGTATTCGTAGAGATACAGAGGTGGTCGGCAATTTCCTTGTTCGACATTCCCTGAACAAGCGCCACAATGACGTCCTTCTCTCGGTCGCTGAGAGTGTCGCTGCCCTCGGGACTCTTGCTTATCATCTGACTTATCTTCACAGAAACGTCGTTCTGTGAGAGCTGTCTCTCCAAGCGCTGGATGGCGGGAATGAAGATGTTATCCTCTATCTCAGCATGCGCTCCGAGCCACTCCTCGTTCTTGTACAGGTCGTAGAGAGTATAGGTGAGTCGGTTGTTGCGCTCAGTGTTTGAGGGCAGGTATTTTATAATAATGTCCTTCAACTCGTGGAGTTTCTGGGTAGTCTGCCCGTGATGCTTGGAGAATGTCTGTATGTCGTAATCCTCGGACACCTCGCCCTTTAGAAGTTTCTCAACGTACGGAAAGACCGTCTGTTCTTCGAACTTCATGTGCTGACGTATCTCGTGCGCATAGCGGTCGTACATCTTCATAATGAGTCGTGCCAGATTGTCGTTCTCGTCGAGAGCTTCTTTAAGATTCTTCCTTATTCGCGGCAGTTGGAAGTCAAGGTAATATTCGTGGGAAGCCTTGAGGTAGTGGAGAATTGTTTCTACAGAGATGCGTTCGAGTCCTTCTGTAGGACGGTATCCGTTGACGGAATAGTTTACGATGGCGAGGAAAGTGTACGAATCAACACCTTGTTCTTCGCACACTTCACGCACCGTCTTATCACCAAATCCAAGATTGATACCAAAGCGTCCCAGACTCTCCAACAAACTGTAGTTGTCGGAGATGATGCTTATCATCTTGTCACTCGGCTCATATATCTTCTGGTTGAACATTCTCCTACCCTCTTGCTTTTTTACTTAGCGTATGCTACGGAACGAGTCTCGCGGATGACGGTTATCTTAACCTGTCCAGGATAAGTCATCTCGTTCTGTATCTTTGTTGCTATCTCGCCTGAGAGCTGTTCTGTCTCAGCGTCAGTCATCTTGTCGGCACCTACGATTACGCGCAACTCACGACCAGCCTGGATAGCGTAGGTCTTGGTAACGCCAGGATAGCTCATTGCTATTGCCTCGAGGTCGTTGAGACGCTTGATATATGCCTCAACAATCTCACGACGGGCACCAGGACGGGCTCCACTGATGGCGTCGCACACCTGAACGATGGGCGCCAGGAGTGTCTCCATCTCCATCTCGTCGTGGTGGGCACCGATAGCATTGCAGATGTCTGCCTTCTCCTTGTACTTCTCGGCAATCTTTGCGCCGTAAAGTGCGTGGGGTAGTTCGCTCTCCTCGTCTGGCACCTTACCAATATCGTGCAACAGTCCGGCGCGCTTTGCCTTCTTGGGGTTCAGACCTAACTCGGCAGCCATAACGGCACAGAGGTTTGCCGTCTCGCGTGCGTGCTGCAAGAGGTTCTGTCCGTAGCTGGAACGATATTTCATCTTTCCTACTATGCGAACAAGTTCTGGGTGCAGTCCGTGAATACCAAGGTCTATGGCGGTACGCTTACCTGTCTCAATGACTTCGTTCTCAACTTGTTTCTTAACCTTAGCGACAACCTCCTCGATACGTGCCGGGTGAATACGTCCGTCGGCAACGAGCTGATGGAGTGCCAGACGACAGATCTCACGACGTATGGGGTCGAAGGCAGAGATGACGATAGCCTCAGGGGTGTCGTCAACAACAATCTCCACGCCGCAGGCAGCCTCGAGGGTACGGATATTACGACCTTCGCGACCGATGATGCGTCCTTTCACTTCGTCGTTATCGATATGGAACACGCTTACGGAGTTCTCTATTGCTGTTTCCGAAGCTACACGCTGTATCGTCTGGATGATGAGTTTCTTAGCCTGCTGGTTAGCATTCAGCTTTGCCTCGTCCATTATCTCGTTGATGTAGCTTGCTGCATCTGTGCGAGCCTCGTCCTTAAGACTTTCTATCAGTCGAGCCTTTGCTTCGTCGGCGCTAAGTCCGCTAAGTTCCTCAAGCTTTTCGCGCTCCTGGAGCTGCATCTTCTCGAGTTCGTCCTGCTTCATCTGGAGCAGTTTCTTCTCGTTGTCGATGCGCTGTTGCTGCTGATCAATGTCTTGTCTTCTGCGTCCCAGTTCTTCCTGGCGCTGATTAAGACTTATCTCGCGCTGCTTAAGTCTGTTCTCTCCTTGCTGGATTTTCTGGTTCCTCTGCTGGACCTCCTTTTCAAGTTCAGACTTCTTGTTAAGGAATTTCTCTTTCACTTCAAGGAGTTTTTTCTCCTTGATAACATCAGCCTCTTTCGTTGCTGTGTCTATCATCTCCTTGTATTTTCCCGTCAGTACATAACGGAATACAAGATATCCGCACAATCCACCCACTATGAGCGCTGCGGCAATAATTAGAATTGTAATAAACATATATATATTGAATTTATAAGATTCCGTCTATCTCTGAAGTCAGGGCGGAAAGAATCTTATCAAGCTCGCTCGTATCGCTGTCGCCTTTCTGTCGCTGCAGACGAAGTGCTATGTCGATCATCGCCATATACATTATTTCCTTATCGCTGTTTCTTGACTTATATCTGTCAGCGTAAGTATTTACTGTATTTGAGATAAGTTTTGCTGCCTCACGATAGTAGAACTCATCCTCGCGACGGATGTTCACGGGGATGTCCGTATCATAGACATGCAGTCTTATTCTGAGTTTGTCTTTTCCTTCTGCCATTGCTTCTACTGTTGCTCACTGAGCAATGTTATACATTTGTTTACTTCACGGATGAGTCCTGCGATGCGCTTCTTTGCTACTTCCACATCACCGTCAGAGACCTCAATCATTCGTGCCATCTTCAGACTTTCATAGTCCTGATGTGCCTGTGCAAGCTGCTTCTGCAACTTCTCAACCTCCTTGTCTCTGCTTTCTACAGCGACACGGAGCTCCTCGATTTCCTTCTTAGCGTCGGAATATCGAGCTATGAGCTGCCTCACTTTCGAGGCAAATTGCGTTAGGGAATCTTCTACTTTACTCATCTGAAATTTTGTAATTCGGGCACAAATATAAAAAGAAAGATTGACTCTGCAAAATTTATCAAGCGAAAAATGATAATTATTTGCAATTTAGTCCATTATTCTTCTTTTTGACGAGGTTCTTTCTTCGCCATCATCACCACGTTATATACAAAATCGGTAATCCACTTCTGTGAAAAACCAAGACGTTTGTTTATCTGGCGTATTGCCACAACTGTTTTCAGTACGCTGGGATCAGAGAAGTCGTTTTTGTTGAAAATATCATTGACTGTCTTCTCCGTCATAGTGTAGATAGCCTTCTTGAAGAATGAAGGCACGCGGAGTTTGAACTTCATGAGGTTGCCGGTAAGCATCATCAGGTCCTGAGTGAAACTTTGGAACTGGATGAGGTAAGTTTGCACATCTTGCATCTTTCGACAGTTTTTCTTAATACTTGCGTCTGTCTCAGCGAAGAAATTATCTTCTACTTTGTAAAGATTTTGCATAAGTTTCTTACACTGTTTCTTCTCGCCGACACCGAGTTTGTTGTTAACTGTCGCAACCTTGAATGTTGACTTAAACATCCTTAAATCAGGCAACATTGCGAGATTAGTAATACCTGCACTCTCTGCTATTGCAGCCTGGAAGTAAACTCTCACAAGTGTCATATAATTTTCCATGCCGCCGCCCTTCTCGTCGGTAGCACTTTTCTTACCAAATATTTTACTAAAAATTCCCATTATTTTTTATACTTTTATAAATTTCGGATGCAAAAGTACAAAAAAAAAGTGAAATGAATGTTCTTTTTCATTTTATTTTAGTACCTTTGCCGCGCATTTCTTAAACTGGAATAAAAAAATAAAGTATTATATATGGCTGAAGAAGTAAAAAACAGCGTTATTGAGCAGGAGATTGAAGAGAAAGAATCGTTCTTTAATTTCCAGACTATTTTTACTGCCATTATCCTTAACTGGCAATGGTTTGTATTGAGTATTCTCATTTGTCTTGGTACTGCGCACTTATACCTTAGATATAAGTCGCCGACGTACAGTGCTACAGCAAAGATTCTCGTTAAGCCTGACACGGGCAACAAGAACTCACGTGGTGCCTTCGCGTCACTCCAGAACATGAGCGACATTGGTTCTATCACCAGCAGTTTCGGTATCGACAACGAGATGGAGATTCTCACCTCCACACTCATCGCCGAGCAGGCCGTTCGCGACCTCAAACTGTACGTCGACTACTGGATGAAGGGAACGGTGAAGGGTCACATGCTTTACTGCACACAGCCCATCAACGCTGATGTTGACGAGGAACACCTCGCAAAACTTAATGTTCCTATCGTGCTGGAAGTAACTTACGAAGACGGCAAGTACCAGGTTGAGGGAAAATACCGTATTCCTCTTGACGAGATATTGTCAAGCGACGAATACGAGTTCGAAAAGACTTTCGACCGTCTGCCCGCTGTCATCAAGACTGGTGCAGGAACAATTACCCTTACAGCAAACCCGTCGAAGGTAAAGGAGAAGATGAAGGACGGCATGACGGAGCGCATCACCATTTCTGCTCCTAAGTACGCTGCCATAAGGTATGTCAACAAACTCAGCGTTTCTCCTACCACAAAGATGGCTGACGTCATCAGCATCCAGTTGAACGACCAGAACGTTAAGCGTTCTCTGGACTATCTTAACCAACTCATCGTCTGCTACAACCGTCAGGCTAACGAAGACAAAAACCAGGTGGCATACAAGACAGAACAGTTCATCAACGAGCGTCTGGAGAAAATCAACGCCGAACTGGGAAGCACCGATGGCGCTCTGGAGTCTTACAAGAAGAACAACAACCTTGTTGAGCTTAAGATTGACGCCAAGAGTACCGTTGACAACGTTACCGAGTTCGAGCGCCGACTGACAGACGCCAACACACAGATAGCCCTCATCAACAGTCTTATCCAGTTTGCTAACCGTCCTGGTAACAAACACGAGGTGCTGCCTTCTAACGTTGGTCTTAACGATATGACGTCAACAGCACTTATCAACCAGTACAACGTGATAGCTCTTGAGCGTAACCGCATACTTATCACAGCATCGGAAAACAGCCCCTCTGTGCTGCCTCTGACATCACAGTTGGACGAGATGTCAAAGAGCATACAGCAGGCTCTGATGCAGGCAAAGCGCAACGTAGAGATACAGCGTAACGCCATTGTGACACAGCTTAACCAGTATACAAGTGCTATCAACAAGACTCCTGAACAGGAACGCATACTTACCCAGATTGGTCGTCAGCAGGAGGTAAAGAGCGGTCTCTACCTCATGATGCTGCAGAAACGTGAGGAGAACTCTATCTCGCTCGCAGCAACAGCCGACAAGGGTAAGGTGGTGGAATACCCACAGTATGCTGGCAAGATCAGTCCTAAGACATCTATTGTATATCTTATAGGACTCATCCTCGGACTCGCACTCCCAGTATTGGCTCTGTTCCTCCTGAACTTCTTCCGCTACCGCATAGAAGGTCACGACGAAGTAGCAAAACTCACCAAACTGCCTATCCTTGCCGATGTGGCTGTGGCGAGCGACGCTGCCAAGACAAAGGCGGACATCGTGGTTCACGAGAACGAGAACAACCAGATGGAAGAAATATTCCGCTCTATGCGTACCAACCTGCAGTTTATGATGAAGGAAGACCAGAAAGTGGTGCTCTTCACCTCTACCACCTCTGGTGAGGGTAAGACGTTTACCACAGCAAACCTTGCCGTCAGCTTTGCGCTGCTGGGCAAGAAGGTTGTCCTCATCGGTCTCGATATCCGTAAGCCTCGTCTTGCTGAGCTCTTCGAGATAAACAACCACCACAACGGTATCACCCCGCTGTTGGTAGAGGCTAATCCTACATGGGAGGACGTAAAGGAACAAATCGTTCCATCAGGTGTCAACAAGAACCTCGACCTCATTATGGCTGGTCCTATTCCTCCTAACCCCGCTGAGCTTATAGCTCGTCCGTCGCTCGACATCGTGGTAAACCACCTGCGAGACCACTACGACTACGTGCTCATCGATACTGCTCCTGTAGGACTTGTTACCGATACCCTTATGGCAGGACGCGTCGGCGACGCTACCGTTTACCTCTGTCGTGCCGACTACACACCAAAGCGCAGCTTCGACCTCATCAACTCGCTTGCTGAAGAGAAGAAACTGCCTAATATGGCTATCGTCATCAACGGTATCGATATGTCTAAGAAGAAGTACGGCTACTACTACGGCTACGGACGCTACGGTAAGTACGGCAAATATACTGGCTACGGCAGCAGCTCGTATAGCGGACACTACAGCCACTATGGCAACTACAAGAACAGCCACTACGGCAACAAGGAAGACAAATCTATCAAAGTATGAACATAGCAGTAGATTTTGACGGAACAATAGTAACTCACGAATATCCTAACATAGGAAAGGAACTGCCCTTCGCCGTTGAGACGTTGAGGCAGCTCCAGCGTGACGGACACAAAATAATACTATGGTCTGTACGCGAGGGACAACTCCTCGAAGAAGCCATAGAGTGGTGCCGCGCTCGAGGACTTGAGTTCTATGCCAGCAATAAAGACTACCCCGAGGAGACACGCCAGGACAAACACTACAGCCGCAAACTGAAGGCCGAACTGTTTATCGACGACAGAAATCTCGGAGGTATTCCAGACTGGGGCACTATCTACCGAATGATAAACGAGAAACTAACACTCTCCGACATCGCCCGCGAACGCTTGGGACACACCCACAGCAGCGAGCGTCCAAAGAAGAAACACTGGTGGCAAGTTTAAATTACCACTCTCGTATTCCGACTAGTTTCTCCGTGTGAAACTTTGAGTTTCAAACGATGAAACCAATAGTTTCACTCTCTGAAACTCCTGCAAAAAGAAAATAGGATGAGTCCGAAATGACTCATCCTATTTTTACGTCGGGGCGACAGGATTCGAACCTGCGGCCGCCTGGTCCCAAACCAGGAGCGCTACCGGGCTGCGCTACACCCCGAATGGTTTTGCGGGTGCAAAGGTAAGAATAATTTCGTAAAACAAAGAATTATCCTTAAATAATTAACATTACTTAATTATTCCTTGCTCTACGAATATCTTTTTCAGAGCCTGCACGCCGCGCTCTACCTGTTCCTCTGTATGGGTAGCCATAAGTGCGAAACGCACGAGGGTATCCTGAGGAGCACATGCTGGAGGTATTACAGGATTGATGAATACTCCGGCATCGTAAGCGAGTTTTGTTACGAGGAACGTCTTATCGACGTCACGAACGTAAAGTGGTATGATAGGACTTTCTGTCTCGCCAATCTCGAAACCTTCTTCGCGGAAGCGGCGCAGAGCATACTTGGTAACCTTCCACAGGCGCTCTATGCGTTCTGGCTCACGACGAATGATGTGGAGAGCCTCCATAGCTGCTGCTGTTGCGGCTGGTGTGTTTGATGCGCTGAAGATGTATGTGCGACAGGTGTGACGAAGGAAGTTGATTGTATCCTTGTCGGCTGCAACGAAACCTCCGATACTTGCAAGACTCTTCGAGAAGGTACCCATGATAAGGTCAACGTCGTCGGTAACGCCGAAGTGGTCGCATACGCCGCGTCCCTCACGTCCAAAGACGCCAAGACCGTGAGCTTCGTCAACATAGATACTTGCATCGTACTTCTTCTTGAGTTCTACGATAGCGGGAAGATTTGCGAGGTCGCCCTCCATAGAGAATACTCCATCGACAACAATCATCTTGATAGCGTCTGGACGACACTTCTGGAGCTGCTTCTCGAGGTCTTCCATATCGTTGTGCTTATACTTCAGACATGTAGCGAAAGACAGGCGACGACCATCTACGATAGATGCGTGGTTACGGTCATCACAGATGATGTAGTCCTCGCGGCCGCAGATATTTGCCAGCACACCAGAGTTTACCGAGAAACCTGTTGAGAACACCAAAGCCTCATCTTTGCCTTCAAACTCTGCAAGTTCTTTTTCCAGTTGTACGTGGAGGTCGAGAGTACCGTTAAGGAAACGGCTTCCTGCACATCCTGTTCCGTACTTATCAATAGCTGCCTTTGCGGCTGCCTCTACTCGGGGGTCGCCAGTCAGTCCTGTATATGCATTAGAACCGAACATTAGCACATGGTGTCCGCCCATCTGCACTTCTGTTCCTTGTTTTCCTGTAATCTCACGGAAATAAGGATATACGTCGGCCTCCATAAACTTCTGAGGCTCACGGTATAACTTGTACTTTTCTTGTAATAGTCCCATTTTTATTGGTAGTATTGCTACTTTTATTATATTTTTTAGGCTGCAAAGGTACTAATAATAATTAATATGGAAGAACGAAAAGTGAAAAATTTTTATCTGAATGAATATTTTTCGTATTTCTTTTCTATGATTACGCCATTTTTTTTATCTTTGCAACGATGAAAAAGATTGTATTCATAATGAACCCCATTTCAGGAACGGCAAAGAAAAACGCTATTCCAAAAATTATTGAAGATACGCTTGACAGGGAGCGTTATGAATACGAGATAATAAAAACGGAGTATGCTGGTCACGCCTCAAAAATTGCCAAAGAGGCTATGGAGCACGACATAGACATTGTTGTGGCTGTTGGTGGCGACGGTACAGTAAACGAGGTAGCGCGTGCCATCATAAACTCGAAGACAGCATTGGGAATAATACCCTGCGGATCGGGCAACGGACTGGCTCGACACCTCATGTTGCCGTTAGATATAAAGAAGTCTATCGAGATAATCAACGAAGGCGAGATTCACGACCTGGACTACGGAATTATCAACGGACATCCGTTCTTCTGTACCTGCGGAATGGGCTTCGACGCTTTTATAAGTCAGAAGTTCTCGGAGGCAGGAAAGCGCGGACCTGTGACCTATGTGGAGAACGTGCTTAAAGAGGGACTTAAATACAAGCCCGAGACGTACAACATCATCGACGAGGACGGAGCAAGACTCTACAAAGCATTCCTCATTTCGTGTGCCAACGCCTCACAGTATGGCAACAACGCATACATAGCACCCCAAGCATCGATGAAAGACGGTTTTCTGGATGTTATCATCATGGAACCATTCGACATCCTCGACGCACCACAGGTAGCAATAGAGATGATGAACAAAACGTTGGACAAGAGTCTGAAAATAAAGACATTCCGAACAAAGCACATCACCATAAAACGCCAGAAACCAGGCTACATACACTACGACGGAGACCCCATAATGACGGATGCCGACGTTGACGTAAAGCTGGTGAGTCAGGGTATCAAGATGGTGGTGAATCCTAATGCCGACAAACGCAAGAGAAAGCCTAACGTAGTGCAGACGGTTTTCAGCGAGTTCTTTAACGATATCAATGTGGTGCGTGAAGACATCTCGCAGCAGGGACGCAAGATACAGGCGCTGAACAACAAGATACTCAGAAAACTAAACTTTTAAATAGAAGTCCCCAACCATAGTTTTATATTCCTCGGAACCAATGACAAGTTCCGACTGCTCAACGTGTGCTGAAGGCGAAAGACGATAGGCAAGCAGATAGCGCCGAACAGGTTTTACGGGTGTGGTGCGAACACCACAGACACGCGACGGGAAAAGACCAACAAAGGATGCCTCCATATCCATAGCACTACGATAGTCAAAGGGCACCACGACAGAAAACTCACCATCAGCGGCAAGCAGTCGGGCAGCATGACGACAGAGGTCAGCGAAAGAAAGCGTCCGGGTGTGGCGCGCCACAGAGCGCTTAGCATCAGGTGGAAGGAGGGAATTAGAAAAAAACGGAGGATTGCTGACAACAGCATCGAAGGCGGAAGCTGGATAATCCTGCAACGGAATATTCTCGACGACGATAGCACTTGCGAAAGGCGATGCTGCAACATTTTCCGAAGCCTGACGACAGGCATCAGAGTCAACATCGATGGCACAGACACTTTGGGCGCCACGCTGCGCTGCCATAAGTGCGATAATGCCAGTTCCCGTACCTACATCAAGCACACTACCTCCTACCCTTGCCCACGCGCCAAGTAGCACTCCATCGGTACCTACCTTCATCGCACAAAGGTCCTGACGGATATCGAAACGACGGAAACGAAAGATGTTTTTTTCCATATACGGCGGCAAAGGTAGTGATTTTAATTGAGAATTGAGAATTAAGAAGTTAAAGAAGTTAAAGAAGTTAAAGAAGTTAAAGAAGTTAAAGAAGTTAGGGAAGTTAAAGATATTAGAGGGAAAATGTGTACCTTTGCAGTTCAATTTATATAGAAAGAGGTAAAAAAGATATATGAGAAGTAAAAATCAAAGTGGCGGAATTTCTATGATAGCGGACTACGAAGGCGACATAGTAAAACTGATTCATGAAGGACAAAGTGGCGTGATGCCTATCCTTGCAACACGCAACCTGGTGCTCTTTCCAGGAGTGATAACACCCATAATCATTGGCAGAAAACAAAGTCTTAACCTCATAAAACATCTGGAGAAGAGCAAAGACAATATCTTTGCCGTATTCTCGCAGAAGTCACAAAGGGTTGAAAACCCGTCATTCTCGGACATCTACGAGTACGGAGTATGTGCACGTTTTATCAGGGCGCTCGACTTCCCCGGTTCATCGGAGAACATCACCGCAATAGTACAGGGTTTGGGACGTTGCAGACTGACAGCGTTGCTGAAGAAGAATCCGTTCCTCGTCGGTGAGGTACAGCAGGACTACGAAGTGCTGTTCCCATATAACGACAAGGAGTATATGACTGCCGTTGAGGACCTCAGAAACACCTGTTCCGAATATATCAAGAAGAACGACGAGATGTCTGACGAATCGCAATTTGCGCTGAGCAACATTACACAGCCCGACATCTTCGTAAACTTTGTGGCTGCCAACCTGCCTTTCTCTGTGGAAGACAAGATGCAGTTGCTGATGACCACATCGTATAAAGAAAGGGTGTTCCTACTGCTCAAGATACTTAACAGGGACATTCAGCTGCTGACGCTGAAAGAAAATATCCGCTCAAAGACAAGAGAGGACATTGACGAACAACAACGAGAATACTTCCTGCAACAGCAGATAAGAAACATCAAAGAGGAATTGGGCAATGGCGAAGGTTCACCGGAGCGCAAGGAACTCATGAAGAAGGCGAAGAACAAGAAGTGGAGCGAAGAGGTGAAGAACACCTTCATGAAGGAGGTGGACAAACTGGACATCCTTAACCCGCAAGGCTCTGACTACAGCGTACAGATGAACTATCTGCAGACACTCGTAAGTCTGCCTTGGGGAGAATATACCGAAGATGACCTCGACCTGAAGAGGGCACAGAGAATTCTCGACCAGGACCACTACGGAATGGAGAAGGTTAAGGAGCGCATACTGGAGTACATCGCTGTGCTCTCGCTGCGTCACGACCTGAAGTCGCCGATACTTTGTCTCTATGGCCCTCCGGGAGTAGGAAAGACAAGTCTTGGAAAGAGTATCGCAGAGGCTTTGAAGAGGAAGTATGTACGCGTCAGTCTTGGTGGTGTGCACGACGAGTCGGAGATTCGCGGACACAGACGTACCTACGTAGGTGCTATGCCTGGACGAATAGTTAAGAGCATACAGAAGGCTGGCTCCAGCAACCCCGTATTCATTCTCGACGAGATAGACAAGGTTTCACAGAACAACATCAACGGCGACCCGTCATCAGCTCTCCTCGAAGTACTCGACCCAGAGCAGAACGGTGCCTTCCACGACAACTATCTTGACGTGGACTACGACCTGTCGAAGGTGCTGTTCATCGCTACCGCCAATGACCTTAACACCATACCGCGTCCACTACTCGACCGTATGGAGATTATTGAGGTCAGCGGATATATCACAGAGGAAAAAATAGAGATTGCCAAAAGACACCTGTTGCCGAAAGAAAAGGACAATACTGGACTCGCTGACGAGAAGAAACTGTCGTTCAACAAGGCGGCAACAGAGAAGATTATCGAGCAATATACCCGTGAGAGCGGAGTAAGACAGCTGGAGAAACAGATAAACAAGGCAATGAGAAAACTCGCCCTCGCCAAAGCACAGGATGGGGCACTACCTTTCGAAAAGATCACTCCTAACGAAATTGAAGATTTGTTGGGCAAACCACCATTCTATCGCGACATATATCAAGGCAACGACTACGCCGGAGTGGTTACGGGACTGGCGTGGACAAGTGTAGGCGGAGAAATATTATTTATCGAGACAAGCCTCAGCAAAGGAAAGGGGTCGAAACTGACGCTGACAGGAAACCTTGGCGACGTAATGAAAGAGAGTGCTGTCCTGGCATTGGAATATGTGAAGGCTCACGCTGATGTGCTTAACATAGACTACAGACTGTTTGACCAATGGAACATACACATCCACGTGCCCGAAGGAGCTACTCCAAAAGACGGACCGTCGGCAGGAATAACAATAGCAACGTCAATAGCATCAGCGCTGACACAACGTAAGGTGCGCAAGAACACCGCTATGACGGGAGAGATAACACTGCGAGGCAAGGTGCTCCCGGTAGGAGGAATAAAAGAAAAGATTCTTGCTGCTAAGCGTGCTGGAATAACAGACATCGTAATGTGCAAGGAAAACGAAAAGGATATCCTGGAGATTCCAGAGATATACCGCAAGGGGGTTTCCTTCCATTATGTAGAAAATGTACAGGACGTCTGGAAGTTTGCTCTCACGAAGGAACTGGTGAAGGACCCTATAGACCTTACCGTCGTTGAGGAGCCTCAGCAGCAGTTCATGGGACCACAGTCCGTTAACATTCAACAGCCTACAGCATGACCTTCGAAGTTCAACATAGCGACAACGCTAGCGATGCACGTACAGGTATAATAACTACCGACCACGGACAGATAAAGACTCCTATCTTTATGCCTGTGGGAACGGTGGGAAGCGTAAAGGGTGTGCACTTCAGTGAGCTGCGCGAGCAGGTGAAGGCACAGATAATACTCGGCAACACGTATCACCTGTATCTGCGACCAGGACTTGAAGTGCTTCGTAAGGCTGGCGGACTCCACGGTTTCAATACGTGGGACCGTCCTATACTCACCGACAGCGGTGGCTTTCAGGTGTTCTCGCTGACAGGAATAAGGAAGTTGCGCGAAGAAGGTTGCGAGTTCAGGTCGCACATAGACGGCTCAAAACATATCTTCACACCGGAGAACGTTATGGACACACAGCGCATCATTGGCGCAGACATCATGATGGCACTCGACGAATGTCCTCCTGGACAGAGTGACTTCGAATATGCCAAGAAAAGTCTGGGACTGACACAGCGCTGGCTGGACAGATGTTTCAAACGTTTCAACGAAACGGAACCGTTGTACGGACACCGTCAAAGCCTCTTCCCAATTGTTCAAGGCTGTACGTTCAAAGAGCTAAGACGGGAAGCGGCAAAATATATCGCAGACAAAGGCGCTGACGGTAATGCTATCGGCGGACTCGCGGTAGGAGAACCTACGGAAGTGATGTACGACATGATTGAGGTGGTTAACGAAATACTGCCAAAAGACAAACCACGCTACCTTATGGGAGTGGGAACACCACAGAACATCCTGGAGGCAATAGAACGAGGCGTTGACATGTTTGACTGCGTTATGCCGACACGAAATGGGCGTAATGCTATGCTCTTCACCTACGAAGGTACAATGAACATGAGAAACAAGAAGTGGGAAATGGACTTCTCGCCAATAGACCCCGACGGGTGCGACATTGACAGAATACACACTAAGGCATACCTTCACCACCTATTCAAAGCACAGGAGCTACTGGCTATGCAGATAGCAAGTATTCACAATTTGGCATTCTACCTGCGACTGGTAGGCGACGCACGCCAGCACATTGAGCAGGGCGACTTCGTAACATGGAAAAAGAGTGTTATAGAACAATTAGGAGTTAGACGATGAAAAGTGTACTGAGAAAACTGTGGAACATAATAACGTTGAAGCGCTACATAAAGCGTCTCGACTGGTATATTATTAAGAAGTTCATAGGAACGTACTTCTTCGCCATAGCACTTATCATCAGTATCTCTATCGTCTTCGACGTTAACGAGAACCTGTCGAAGTTCACACAGTACAACGCCCCGCTGAAAGCTATCGTCTTCGATTACTACGCAAACTTCGTACCTTACTTCTCGAACCTCTTTAGTCCGCTGTTCGTATTCATCGCTGTTATCTTCTTCACATCGAAACTTGCAGGCGACTCCGAGATAATATCTATGCTCGCAGCAGGAGTTAGTTTCAAACGACTCCTAAGACCATATATGATATCAGCTGCCTTCATATCGGTAATGACGTTCTACTTGGGCTCATTCGTAATACCAAAGGGAACGGTGATAAGGCAGAACTTTGAATCGATGTATAAGAACAACAAGAAAAACACGTCCGCAGAGAATGTACAACTGCAGGTTGGAAAGGGTGTCATAGCATATATACAATTCTACGACAACAACCTGAAAAGGGGATACGGATTCTGTCTTGACAAGTTCGAAAACAAAAAACTCGTCAGTCACCTGACAGCTAACGAAATCCAGTACGACACCATATCGGAGTCAAAATATCATTGGAAGATGTCGGGATGGAGAATAAGAGAACTCCGCGGTATGAAAGAACATATCATCAGCGGACTGAGCAGGGATACCGTGATACAGATGGAACCTACGGACCTGGTATTCTCAAGAGGACAGCAGGAGACGTTCACCAGTTCACAGCTGCGTGATTATATCAGCAAACAGATTGACCGAGGATCGAGCAACGTGGTGCAGTATGAGGTAGAATACCACAAGAGAATAGCATCATCGTTTGCCTCGTTTATACTTACTATTATAGGTGTATCACTTTCGTCAAGGAAGAGGAAAGGAGGCATGGGACTTTATCTCGGTATAGGACTGGCGCTGAGTTTCGGATATATCATGCTGCAGACCGTAAGCGCAACGTTTGCCATCAATGCCAATACACCGCCTATGCTGGCAGCATGGATGCCAAACATTATCTTTGCCTTTGTAGCATACTACCTATATAGGCACGCACCAAACTAATTCTACATTATGACATTTGAAGAGACATATCTCAACGATAACGCCCTTGATGCTCTTGACGACATGCACTTTACAACATGTACGCCAATACAGGAGCAATGTATTCCATATATTCTTGACGGCAGAGACGTTCTTGGCGTAGCACAGACAGGAACAGGAAAGACTGCCGCATACCTGCTGCCGATATTGAGCAAGCTGGACGACGGAGGATTTCCGAAAGATGCTATAAACTGTATCATTATGAGTCCTACAAGAGAGCTGGCACAACAGATAGACCAGGCTATGCAGGGCTTCTCATATTATATGCCGGAGGTGAGCAGCGTAGCTGTATATGGTGGTAACGACGGCAACAGATATGACCAGGAATATCAGGCTATGCGACTCGGTGCCGATGTAATAATAGCAACACCAGGACGCCTGAAGAGTCATATCAGCATGGGTAATATTGATCTCTCCAAAGTATCGTTCTTCGTCCTCGACGAGGCAGACAGAATGCTCGATATGGGTTTCTCCGACGACATTCTTTCCATAGCGAAACTATTGCCTAAAGAGTGTCAGACAATAATGTTCTCGGCTACTATGCCTAACGACATAGAAAAACTTGCAAAGACTCTTCTTAAAAATCCCGCGATGGTGAAACTGGCTGTCAGCAAGCCCGCAGAAAAGATAAGACAGACGGCATACATCTGTCACGAAAACCAAAAACTGGCTATCATGCGATTCCTGTTTAAAGATCAGGAAATGAAAAGGGTTATCGTCTTTGCAGCAAAGAAACAGGGTGTCAAGGAAATTACACGTGAACTGAAACGAATAAAGGTTAACTGCGACGAGATGCACAGCGACCTGACACAAGCGGAACGAGACGACGTGATGTACAGGTTTAAGAGCGGACAGGTGGACGTACTGATAGCAACGGACATAGTGGCGAGAGGTATTGACATTGACGACATTGCCGTTGTCATCAACTATGACGTTCCGCACGATGTAGAAGACTATGTTCACCGCATAGGACGTACAGCACGTGCCGACAGGGACGGAAAGGCAATAACACTCGTCAGAGGATACGACATCGCCGCCTTTATGCAGATAGAGAAATTTCTGGAAAAGACAATAGAAAAGACTCCGCTACCGGAAGGTGTCGGTGAAGGTCCTGAGTATAAACCTATAAGGAAAGAAAGCAAACACAAAGGAGGAAAAGGACATAGAAGACCGCACAGGAACGGAAAACCTGCGGGAAGAAGAAAGCCGAAAAAGAAGGATTAGGAGTTGTCGCGAACAACGACTTTTACACGTGAGATACGACGACCCTCAAGCTCCAATATCTCGAACTGGAAATTCTGGTATTCTATCTTCTCGTGAACTTCCGGGAAGTCACCCTTCAACTCCAACATCAAACCGGCAATAGTATCTGCGTCACCTTGAACATCCTCAAAAGCATCGTCTTCTATTTCAAGAACTCTGCAGAAGTCGCTAAGGAGAGCCTTTCCCTCAAACACATAAGTATTACGGTTCAGACGACTATATGTCTTCTCTTCGTCATCGTACTCATCGTTTATCTCGCCTACTATCTCCTCAAGAATATCTTCGAGAGTAACAATACCGCTGGTGCCTCCGAACTCATCAACCACAACGGCAATGTGAACCTTATTCTCCTGGAATTCACGAAGCAGATCATCTATCTTCTTTGTCTCAGGAACAAAGTATGGAGGGCGGATAAGACTCTGCCAACGGAATGTCGATGGCTTGCTAAGATGAGGTAACAAGTCCTTGATATACAAAATTCCACGAATGTTATCACTATTATCCTGATATACGGGAATACGACTGTAGTTGTTATCGACAATACATTTCAAAACTTCGGCAAAAGAACTCTTTATATCTATGTCAACAACATCCTGACGACTCGTCATAACCTCTTTTGCCGTCTCGTCGCTGAAACGTATGATACCCTGCAACATACGCTGCTCTTCCTTGATATCTTCCTTGTCTGTCAGCTCCAGCGCCTGCTCCAGATCATCAACGCTGAGGACGTGGGCCTCCTTTTGCACTACCTTCGAAGCCCAGATACCACTGCGTATTAAAACAGAGGAAAGGGGCCAGAAGAGCCTACGCAACACCAAGATGGTGCCTGCAAGATGGCGACAGAAATTCAATGGGTTCTGACGGGCAAATATCTTTGGCATTATCTCTCCGAAAAGTAGCAAAAGGAATGTCAACAATACGGTTATACTAAGAAACTCTAACCAGTAAGCATCGCCGAAGTCAACTATACTTGAAAAGATATAGTTGCACAGCATAATGATGGTTACATTGACAAAGTTATTTGTAATGAGTATTGTTGCTAACGTACGCTCGTTGTCATCACGAAGATCCACAATACTACGGTCGGCTTCGCTACGGTCGGCATCAAGTTCATTTAAATCGGATGGAGACAGACTGAAAAAGGCTATCTCGGAACCGCTTGCTATACCTGAAGCTATCAATAATATAATGGTCAACGCTATTGCCACCAAGACACCAAAGGTGGGAGCAATGAGTTGAACGTTACTCAGCGTCTGTTGTAGGTACGTTATGTCCATCCTGTTCTGTGGGTTTTGGCGTCAACATCTCCATGTTGTCAACATATATCTCCGTAACATAACGGCGCTGACCTTTCTGGTCGTCATAACTACGGTAACGTATTCTACCTTCTATATATAATTTGTCTCCTTTGTGAACATACTGCTCAACAATCTTTGCCAAGTTACGATAGAATACAAGATTGTGCCAGTCTGTATGGTCTGGTACCTGAGTACCATTCTGAAGGGTATATCCCCGCTCTGTTGTGGCAAGACGTACTTGTGCTACGGCCTGATCCTGATCGTAATAACGTACCTCAGGCTCTTTGCCAACATTACCAATAAGCATTACCTTGTTCATACGTATCCCTTACTTACATCTACCTAAATACCTGAACTTAAAACTCTTACCCTTTGCTGAGGGAAACTGGCTACGACTATCAACTCGAGAACGCAGACTTTCCACAATACGATTGTAACAGTCAAGACCGCTCTCTGCCTTCACCTGAGCAACAAAGTGTGTGTCACGATATTCATGTTTTCCCGTTGACGGAGAAAGGACAACACGCTTGAAATCCAGCGCACCTTCATACCATCCGAAACACTCTTCGTTAAGTTTCGCTACTACAGGAACAGCGACAGGACGTTCTCCTTCATCAACAATAGAACGGACTGCTTTCTTCTGCTTGAAGTCTAACATCGTCTCGGCCTCTGTCTTTATAATAATAAAGTACACGCGAGGACGAATCTTATAACGCTTGGGATAGTAGATGTCACTATCACAATACGAACGCACGTCAGCTTCAAGTTCTGGCGTCATACCTATCTCGTCTATGGAGCGTAAGAAATCTATTGCTTCATCAACATGATGAACAAGTGTTTCGTTATCGAAATACCGCAAATATAAATTCATGAAAGCTTAATGTATTTTTCTATAATTTTTTGAAAAAAGAGCGGAAAACGGGACTCGGACCCGCGACCCCAACCTTGGCAAGGTTGTGCTCTACCAACTGAGCTATTTCCGCAAATTTTTCTTCAAAAAAGTGAAGAGGAGGAGACTCGAACTCCCACGTCGCAATTGACACTACCCCCTCAAAGTAGCGCGTCTACCAATTCCGCCACCTCTCCATTATTTCATCCTGAACAAATATCGTGCCCAGAACAGGACTCGAACCTGCACGCCTCGCGGCACACGCACCTGAAACGTGCGCGTCTACCAATTCCGCCACCTGGGCTCTTGGATTTTGTTCAGAATGTTGAGCGGAAAACGGGACTCGGACCCGCGACCCCAACCTTGGCAAGGTTGTGCTCTACCAACTGAGCTATTTCCGCATAATCAATAACCAAAAAACAAACATTTTTGGTCGCATTTCTCTAAATGCGGTTGCAAAGGTAATGCTTTTTTCTTAATCCACAAACTTTTTTTGAAGTTTTTTATTTAATCCATACGATTTTTGTAATCTTCGTAGGTATATTGGCGCAACACTTCCAACTCTCCGTTTTCATGTAATAACGCCAACGAAGGATGCATAATACCATTGAACATATTAGTCTTAACGGTTGTATAGTGTATCATATCCTCGAAGATAACATTCTCTCCGACCTGCAACTCGTGATCAAATTCCCAATACCCCATATAGTCACCACTAAGACAGCTATTGCCTCCAAGACGATAAACGGGAAACAAGCTGCGTTCTGCTGTGGGAACCCAATCGGTAACAATTCGTGCTCCACGAACCGACGGTGTGTACGGCATCTCCAAACAGTCCGGCATATGACAGGTAAAACTGACATTAAGAATGGCAGTCTTTATTCCCTTGTCTTCTACGACATCAACGACTTGAGAGACTAACGGACCCGTTTGCCAGGCAAAGGCGCTTCCTGGCTCCAGTATAACGTGTAACCACGGATAGCGTTTTTTGAACTCCTTTAATATAAATATAAGGAGGGGAATGTCATAGTCCTTACGTGTCATAAGGTGACCGCCACCGAAGTTTATCCACTTAAGCTGCGGGAACCACAGAGAGAACTTCTTTTCTATGTGTGCCAGAGTGCGTTCAAAAACATCTGCCCCGCTCTCACAATGACAATGACAATGGAACCCTTCCATGTCGGCAGGCAACTGTTTGGGCATTCTATCGGCAGAAATGCCAAAACGAGTGCCTGGAGCACACGGATTATACAGTTCCGTTTCTACCTCAGAATATTCCGGATTAACACGCAGTCCCAACGACAATTCCGGCTTTTGTGCTTTGGCACGCCTGCAGAAACGTTCATACTGTGTTAGCGAGTTAAACGTAAGATGACTGGAACAGCGTACTATATCATCAATTTCGTCATCAGTATAGGCCGGCGAATAGGTGTGAGCAGGAGCGCCAAACTCTTCCGCAGCAAGCCGAGCCTCCGATAGAGAGCTAGCTGTAGTAGCGGAGATATACTCTCTGAATATAGGGAAAGACTTCCACAGAGCAAAAGCCTTAAAAGCAAGTATTATCTCTACGCCTGACTCTTTTGCAACATTACTTATTGTCGTAAGATTTCTACGGAGAAGCTCCTCCTCCATAACATACATAGGACGGTGAATTCCAGAATAAATATCTTTTTTCATGTTTGCAAAAATAAGGAATTTACCTTGATTATAAAAATTATTTGCTAATAGAATTGTTTATATTGTAGAAATTTCATACTTTTGCATCCAGAATGAAACTCATTGTAATGACCAAGCCCACATTTTTTGTGGAAGAGGATAAGATATTAGCAACGCTCTTAGACGAGGGGATGGATAATCTGCACCTGTACAAGCCCCACTCTTCGCCTATGTATGCGGAGCGACTGCTCAGATTATTACCAGAAGATTTTTATAAAAGAATAATAGTTCACGAGCACTATTACCTGAAGAACGAATTCGGATTGGGCGGAATACATATAGAGTCGCCTAACGAACCGCTTCCAGAAAAATACAAAGGAAAGTTTAGTAGGACATGTATGGATTTATCCCTGCTGAAAGAGGCAAAGAAAAAGTCGGAATACGTTTTCTTGAAATATATCTTCGATTCACAATCCGAACCGGAAGCAAAGAGTACTTTCAACATGAGTGACCTACAAGCAGCAGCCAAGAATGGACTCATCGACAAGCACGTCTATGCTCTTGGAGGAATGAACCTCGACACAATAAAGATTGCAAAAGATCTCGGCTTCGGAGGAATTGTAATATGTGGAGACCTGTGGAATAGGTTTGACATACACTATCAGCAGGACTACAAAGATTTGGTAAATCACTTCCAGACTATTCGAAAAGCTATTGGATAAAAATAACCAAAATAAATTCATACTCAACAATGATTGATTCTAATTCTTTTATGGTGTTCTCAGGTACATGTACAAAATATCTGACCGAAGAAATTTGTAAGAGTTTGGGATGTACTATGGGCGAAATGGTCATGACAAAATTCTCCGATGGTGAATTTGCTGTAAGCTATGAGCAGTCAATTAGAGGACGCGATGTCTTCCTCGTGCAGAGTACATTTCCTCCATCGGACAACTTGATGGAGCTCTTGTTAATGATTGACGCAGCAAAAAGAGCATCAGCAAAAACCATTAACGCTGTCATTCCTTATTTCGGATGGGCACGACAGGACCGTAAAGACAAACCACGTGTAAGTCTCGGAGCTAAACTCGTTGCTGATCTGCTTATGTCGGCCGGTATAGACAGAGTGATAACTATGGATTTGCACGCTGACCAAATACAAGGATTCTTCAACGTTCCCGTTGACCATTTATACGCTTCGGGAGTTATCATTCCATATCTTCAGAGCCTGAAACTCGACAACCTTGTTATTGCAAGCCCCGATATGGGAGGTTCAAAGCGCGCCAACACCTATGCAAAATATCTTGGATGCCCACTGGTATTGTGCAACAAAACCCGCGCACGTGCAAATGTTGTAGCGTCAATGCAGATTATTGGTGACGTAAAAGATAAAAATGTCATAATTGTTGACGACATGGTTGACACCGCAGGAACAATAACCAAGGCTGCCGATATAATGAAGGAAGCCGGAGCTAAAAGCGTAAGAGCATGTGCCAGCCATTGTGTGATGAGCGGACCTGCTACACAACGCGTGATAGACTCTGCACTCGACGAAATTGTATTTACTAACTCAATCCCTTACACAAAGGATTGTCCAAAAGTAAAGCAACTTAGCGTAGCAGATATGTTTGCCGAGACAATACGCCGAGTACTGGCAAACAAGAGTATCAGCGATCAGTATCTAATTTAAAAATAATATTATTTCAAAAAATAAGGCGAGAGGTTTTCCTCTCGCCTTTCTTTTTTAGTATTGTATCCACTTAACGTATGCGAAGTCCATACGATGTGGCAACTTGTCATGCTTCGGGAAGATACGTACTGAAGTGTGGTAGTCACCAGCCTTAAGAGGATTAAGGTGTCCCTCAAAGGTGTAGAGGTTACCCTCTTTCTTGATAACCTTGAACGGACGTACCTCGGCAACATAATCTTCGCCATTCTTGTTCTTAGCAATAGCTACGAATTCCATGCCTAATGCGTCGTCCAGACCCTGCTCGTCAATGACGATCTGCACAGGATAGTCAACGCCACTCTCAGGAACAGCTGGCAACTGATGTGAGGTAGAAACTACGCGGATAGAATCCCAGCGCTCTGCAACTGTTTCCTTCCATAATGCAATTTCCTTAGCAAGACGATTGTCATTAGCTGAAAGTTCCTTGAAACGCTTTGCTTCCTTATTATAGAACTTCTCATAGTAGTCGTCCAACTGACGCTTCATGGTGTAATGAGGAGCAATCTGTGCGATAGAGTTTTTGATAACCTTTATCCAGCCCTCGCTATAACCCTTCTTGTCCTTCTTATAATAGAGAGGAACAATTTCGTTCTCCAACAGGCTGTAGATAGTGGCAGCATCAAGCTGATCCTGATATGCCTGGTTCTGGTATGTGCGCTTCTCTGTAAGTGCCCATCCTGCACCCTCACGATAGCCCTCAAGCCACCAGCCGTCGAGTACTGAGAGGTTTACAACACCGTTCATCTCAGCCTTCTCACCACTGGTACCTGATGCCTCAAGAGGACGTGTAGGAGTATTCATCCAGATGTCCACACCTGAAACAAGACGACGAGCAAGCAGGAAGTCATAGTCCTCAAGGAAGATAATTCTGCCCTGGAACTCTGGCATCTGTGAAATCTCGAAAATTCTCTTTATCAAGCCCTGTCCAGCACCGTCTGCTGGGTGTGCCTTACCTGCAAAGAGGAATACTACAGGACGTTCAGGATTGTTGACAATCTTAGAAAGACGCTCAAGGTCGGTAAACAACAGGTGAGCACGCTTGTAGGTAGCGAAACGACGACAGAAACCGATAACCAATGCGTTGGGGTCAAAGCGCTCCAAGAGTTTCACCACACGTGCAGGGTCACCCTGATTCTTCAACCATGTCTCCTGGAACTGTACTGCAATATAGTCGAATAGCTTTGCCTTCAAAGCCATACGTGTATTCCATATTTCGCTGTCAGGACAATTGTAGATACCATGCCAAATCTCTTCGTTAGACTGGTCGCTCATGAACTTCTCGTCAAAGTACTTTGCATAAACCTTACGCCACTCAGCAGCAGCCCATGTTGGGAAGTGTACACCATTGGTCACATATCCTACGTGGTTCTCCTCTGGGAAGTAACCCTTCCATATCGGAGCGAACATCTTCTGACTTACCCATCCGTGCAACTTACTTACACCATTAACCTCCTGACAGGTGTTAATAGCGAATGTTGACATTGAGAACTTCTCATCGTGGTCGTCTGGGTTGGTACGACCCATACCGATGAACTCGTCCCATGTGATGCCTAACAGAGTTGGATAGCCCCCCATGTACTTACCGAACAGTCCTTCCTCGAAGTAGTCGTGACCTGCTGGCACCGGAGTGTGACAGGTGTACAGACCACTTGCACGTACAAGCTCAATAGCCTGGTTGAAAGTGAGACCCTCCTGGATGTAATCTACCAGACGCTGCAGGTTACACAATGCTGCGTGACCCTCATTACAATGGTAGATATCTTTCTTTATACCGAGTTTCTTCAGTGTCAGCATACCACCGATACCGAGCAGTATCTCCTGCTTCAGACGGTTTTCCCAATCACCACCGTAGAGGGCGTGTGTTATTGGCTTGTCGAACTCTGAGTTCATCTCATTGTCGGTATCCAGCAAGTACAGAGGAATACGACCTACATTAACACGCCATACATATGCGTGCACCTGATAGTTCATATAAGGAACGTCAACCACTACAGGCTCTCCGTTCTCGTCCAACTGACGTACGATAGGCAGAGAGTTGAAGTTCTGTGCCTCGTAGTTAGCTACCTGTTGTCCGTCCATTGACAGGCTCTGTGTAAAGTATCCAAAACGATAAAGGAAACCAACAGCACACATATTCACATTAGAGTCGGAAGCCTCTTTCAGGTAGTCACCTGCAAGCATTCCCAGACCGCCAGAGTAAATCTTAAGTGCGGAGTGGATACCGTATTCCATAGAGAAGTAAGCTACTGAAGGGCGCTTGCTGTTAGGTTTCACGTCCATATACTTGCGGAACAGGGCGTAAACATCCTTGATGCGCTTCATCAGTGATTTGTCCTTAACGATTTCAGCCTTGCGGGCAAGTGTCAGACGCTCCAAGAGCATCACTGGGTTATGCTTCACCTCGTGATAGAGTTCAGGATCTAAGTCGCGGAACAAATCACGAGCCTCGAAGTTCCATACCCACCACATGTTGTGGGCAATCTCGTCCAAACATTTCAACTGCTCTGGAAGACTTGACTTTACAGTCACGTTTTTCCACTGAGGAACGTTGGAATAATCTGCTTTAATCTTCATAAATGTATATTCTTTTCGTAAATAATTTATTTCTTCATTCTCTCTTCTGCTTTACGCAAAGCCATGTCGTACGCCTGCTCGTAGTACTTTATAAAGTTACTCCAAAGCGCAAGTTTTGACAGCTTGTCTGCGTTATCGCGTGATTTCTTTATCTCTTCAGCACTAAAATTAGAGTATTGCGAAACTGTTTCCTTAATCATGTCGGCAACCTCAGAGTAATTATAGTCTGTACGGTGAATTACCTTCACACCGTCATCTATCTCACTATAGCCGCCTTTCACGCTGTTTGCCCAGAGACCGAAACCTGCCAAATCGGTGGTGATACATGGTACCTTGAAGGCTACAGCCTCTAATGGAGTATAACCCCACGGCTCGTAGTAAGAAGGATAAATGCAAAGGTCATTACCTAAAACGACATCATAATATGTCATGTTTATGATTCCATCATCACCAGTAAGATAACAAGGAAGGAAAATCAGCTTCACCTTATCATCTTTTCTGTTATGCATATCCAGATGTTTCAACATACCAAGCACGTTGTCTTGAGTCATGTTGTGCAACCAGTGGGTAATCTCTGGCACTTCAAGAGGAGTGTCAAACTTTTTCTCACTATTCAGACGCTCAATAAGATCTGGACGAGGCTCTCCGACCCATCCTGGCACTTCAATGAATGCCAGAACATTCTTATTTAGGTTTTTGTCGCGCAGCAGTCGGTTCATTGCCTCAATATATACGTCCACTCCTTTATTACGGAACTCGTAGCGACCACTTGTAGATACTATCAATGTGTCGTCGTCAAGATCAGTTCCTAACAGTGCGTTAGCAACCTTCAACAGTCGTTCACGTGCGAGCTTGCGTTTTTTCGTGAATGTGGCTCCCTTTGGTACAAAACTATTGTCAAAGCCATTTGGCAGCACGAAGTCAACAGGCTTGTCAAGCAACTCCTTACACTCGTTGGCAGTAATATCGCTAACCGTTGTGAAACAATCAACGAAGTGTGCTGTCTGCTTCTCTATAGAATGCTTCGACTGCACATTGAGCTCCCCTGACATCTGGTCTCCATTATACGCAAATAGATAGTCGTAAAGTGGTTTGTTATTTCCAGCGATACTTCTACCTATACTCGTTGCATGTGTTGTAAAGATTGTTCCTATCTGTGGAAGGTTCTTATTAACATAAAGGACACCTAGACCCGTCATCCATTCGTTGCCGTGATATACCACACGAGCCCCTTCCGATTCCTTTGAACCACAGATGACACGATTGTAAAAACTCTCAACAACCTTTGCTGCGGCATACGAGAACATTGACGCCTCGTCATAATCGCCATAGGCATGAAGAGAATCTACCTTATAGTCCTCCCAAAGTTTTGCATATATTTCGTTCTTCTTTTCAAAGAACGGACTGAAATCAACTAATATTGCAATAGGCTTACCAGGAATATCCCAACGTCCCACCTTTACAGACAAGCCGTCCTCTTTAGCAGCATCTTTCCACTCTGAGAAAAGTTTCTTTTCTTCTTTGAAATAGGGACACGTCTTTTCGCCCCAGCAGTCTGGACCAATGAATATCGTTCTATCTTTTAACCTGTCCTGCAATGTCTTCGCACGCGTTGATAGAACAGTATAAATTCCTCCTACCTTATTGCATACTTCCCAACTCGATTCGAAAATATAGTCTGGGAACAACATACCTTTATCCATCTTGATTAATTTGCCGCAAAGTTAATATTTTTTTCGTTTATTACCAACTTTATATAGCATATTTTTCATAAATCGGCCAATTTATTGATTTTAAGTTGTACCTTTGCAACATCATAAATCAATTCACAACTATGAGAAAAATACTCACTACAATACTTTTATTAGCGCTGACAAATGCTGGCAGCATCATTTCTGCCTCCGACGATACACCGGAAAAACCATTCAAAGGACGTTTTTATAATGACGAGCACAAGATCTATATCGACATCAACCTGTATGACCATAACGTTGTAATACCTATGCAGGAAGTTCTTGGCGAGCTTGACGGTTATATAGCCAGCGACCAGTGTGGAACCACCTGGTGCATAGTAAGTTCCGAAACAAAAGGCAACAAGGCTACCATCGATGTTATAAATAATTATGGTAGTGAGGAGGACATAGCATAAATATGAGATTAAAATATTTCGGTTTAGGCGACATTGCAAGGGTTGATGAGTTCAATGCATTGGCAACAATACTCCTCCATGAGAACACAAGGATACATGAAAACATAATGCTCTTTAGCGAAGGAGAATACAAGGGGGCTTTCGCTTCATACTCCACAACCTTTGAGGAAGGTGTCATTGATTATCGTGATGAGGATTTTGTGATAAAGGATAATGACAACATCCTTAAAGTGTCATGTAATTCTGATGTCAACTGCTATTTCATATTATCATTCCTTGATAAGGAGTTCGTGAGCAACAAGAACAATGAAATACTTGTGGACTTATCCTACTTTGAGAACGAAACCATAGTTCCCAACCAGTTCACTATAGATATAAGGTATGATTCACCATACATAAACCTTGTCGATGGAGGAGATGGGATAAACACCACATCAGAATTAAGGGAAGCAATACAATTAGCAAATAATGAAGCAACAATCCTATTAGAGAACACCTTAACCCACAACCTTGACACACCAATCAGCATCAACAAGACAATCACCCTAAA